>NZ_JAFREG010000023.1:0-910 GCF_017377615.1 Faecalibacterium sp. Marseille-Q4896 | reverse complement strand
CCTCCCGGGGTGCTTTTCACCTTTCCTTCACAGTACTATACGCTATCGGTCACTGGGTAGTATTTAGGGTTGGAGGGTGGTCCCCCCGTATTCCGACCAGGTTTCACGTGTCTGGCCGTACTCTGGATTCTGCGCAGCTCTCTCCGTTTTCACCTACGTGGTTCTCACACTCTCTGACCGGCCTTCCCATGCCGTTCGGTTAACAGATTGAGTCCTAAAAGCAGTCCGTACCCCGAAAGTATTTCTACTCTCGGTTTGCCCTCTTCCGCGTTCGCTCGCCACTACTTACGGAATCTCGTTTGATGTCTCTTCCTCGCCCTACTTAGATGTTTCAGTTCAGGCGGTTCCCTCGATATACCTATTTTGAAGTTCAGTATAACGTACCTGAGTATGAACCCAGGTGAGTTTCCTCATTCAGAAATCTCCGGATCAATGCTTATTTGCAGCTCCCCGAAGCTTATCGCAGCTTATCACGTCTTTCATCGGCTCCCAGTGCCAAGGCATTCGCCCTGCGCCCTTGTTCGCTTGACCTTTCAAACGTTCTCTTAGAACATTTGGTATCCTCTTGATTCTCTCTTGCCAACGAAGATTATTGTTACCCTTCCTTTTGAAATTGTAATATTTCTTAAAAAGAACTTACTATAATCTTTGTTTCGCAGTTATTATTCAGTTTTCAAGGTACGTCTTTGAAGGTTCTTTTCAGGGCCCTCAAAATCGAACAATATCTACTCTGCTTGTTTGTTACCTGTCCAAGGACTGTCCATCTTTTGATGTCTTGTCCTTGCCTGACTCCTTAGAAAGGAGGTGATCCAGCCGCAGGTTCTCCTACGGCTACCTTGTTACGACTTCACCCCAATCACCAGTTTTACCTTCGGCGGCGTCCTCCTTGCGGTTAGACTACCGACTTCGG
>NZ_JAFREG010000022.1:0-1378 GCF_017377615.1 Faecalibacterium sp. Marseille-Q4896 | reverse complement strand
TTCGCCTGCGGCGGGTACAGCCTGCGGGCTGGGGCTTTCCTGTTTAGCATAGAACCCTTCCTCAAATTTCCTGCCCAGTTCTACACGAGAGGACTGCTGGATATGAGCGTAGGTGTTCACCAGCATATCCGCCGTGGCGTGCCCTGTGGTGCCCTGAACGGCTTTCACATCGCCGCCGGAAATCATCAGTTGATAGGTGGCACTGGAATGCCGCAAACCGTGGAACACAATGCGGGGGAATTCCGGGTGGGCATCCTGCCATTTGAGGAACTTCTTGCGGATCAGCACCGGCTCCACTGCCAGACCATTGGGTAGACGGAACAGCATTCCGCTATCATGGTAGCGTGCCGGGTCTTTCATCTCGTCTGCCGCCAACTGATTCAGCCACTTCTTCAATTCCTCTTTCAGTGCAGAGGTCATGAAGATGGTACGGCAGGAGGATGCGGTTTTGGTGCTTTTCAGGATGAGGGAAGTGGTGCTGCGCTCCAGCTTGTCCGGGAATATCTTGATGATGCAGCCATCGTCCACTTGATTTAGGGCTTCTTTCCGCACCCGCTGCATGGACTTGTTGATACGGAAGGTTCCGATGCCATCTGCGGCATCAAAATCGAGATCTTCCGGGGTCAGACCTACGATCTCGCCCTCTCGCAGTGCGCCCACCAGTGTGAGGTGGACTGCCAGATGCAGGATGGGGTCCTCCATGCTGTCCAGAGCCGCCCTCATTTCCTCTACCGTCCAGATGGTGCGCTCCTGCGTAGACTTCTTGGGGCTGTCCACGGGAACAGGGCTTTTGACAAGGATGCCCCACTCTACGGCATACTGGAAGGCAGTGCCCAGCAGCCGGTGCACCTCATGGATCGTTGTGCCGGAAAGGAAACGCTGCTTCTGCTTTTCGGTCAGTTCCCGTTTCTTGCCCTCGATATACGAACCACAGGGCGTTTTGCTCAGGGTCGTGTAGAGGTTCTCCATGTGGTAGGGCTTGAGCTTCTGCATCTCCATGCTACCGATATAGGGGATAATGAGATTCTGAATGGTGGAAAGGTTGGATTCGTAGGTTTTGGGTGCCCACTTGTGCTTGCTGCACTGCTTGGGCAGCCAATCCATGAGGAACTCTGCCACCGTCACCGAGGACGGAATCAGGAATGTGCCAGCTGCCAGTTCATGTTCGATCTGCTTCTTTCGGTTCGTTGCCTCCTCTTTTGTGGGAAAGCTCTCCCATTTGTCGCAGCTCTTGCCGTGCTCATCTTCGTAGGTGTAGCGGACGCTGTAAGAGTTGCCGCGCTTCGTAATATATGCCATACTGTTTGCCTCCTTATCAAGCTGCCCGGTAGAGCCACGCATCGAAGCTGTCCTTCGGCACACGGATGCTTCCGCCTAC
>NZ_JAFREG010000021.1:0-2255 GCF_017377615.1 Faecalibacterium sp. Marseille-Q4896 | reverse complement strand
AATGCTCATGTACGGTAAAGAAGCAAGCAACCGAAAACAATAGATAGACCGCCAGCACTACACTATTCCGAACCAAAGACCAAAAGATAAGCATTTTGAGAAAATCTAAACTTTTGGATTTTCCTACAATGCCGACTACGGCGGAATCCCTCCCACTCCTTATATATTTCTTTCTGTATACATTGAATTTGTATTTAGTAAAATGCAGACAACACCACGGATCGGCTTTTGGCTGGACAATTCCAACCAAACACCGCAGCAGACAGTAGAAACCATTCTGAACGTTAGGAAGCCGGTATGATTGTTACATATAAGGGGAAGAAAAATTTCTTTTAGATACTTGTTTTCCTAAAACTGATGTGATATAATAATTCAATTCCAGAAAAGGAGTAAAAAATATGCGGCAAGGTATTCTTAAATAAAACTATAATCAAATAGTGGGAACAAAGGATTATGATAGTCCCTTTTGTAGGGGCTTAGTTTTTTGTACCCAATTTAAGAATACTTTTGCCTTATCAATTTTGACATATCCCCAAAAACAGCACTCACAAACAGGTGTATGCTGTATATGTGTATGTCCGCAAATTATCATCCCCAGTGGTAAAAGTATTTTACTGCTGGGGATTTTTATGCCCTTCGGGGCAGTAAAGGGAGGACAATCACATGAAAATAATCAATATTGGAATTCTTGCCCATGTAGACGCTGGAAAGACGACCTTGACGGAGAGCCTGCTATATGCCAGCGGAGCCATTTCAGAACCGGGGAGCGTCGAAAAAGGGACAACGAGGACGGACACCATGTTTTTGGAGCGGCAGCGTGGGATTACCATTCAAGCGGCAGTCACTTCCTTCCAGTGGCACAGATGTAAAGTCAACATTGTGGATACGCCCGGCCACATGGATTTTTTGGCGGAGGTGTACCGCTCTTTGGCTGTTTTAGATGGGGCCATCTTGGTGATCTCCGCTAAAGATGGCGTGCAGGCCCAGACCCGTATTCTGTTCCATGCCCTGCGGAAAATGAACATTCCCACCGTTATCTTTATCAACAAGATCGACCAGGCTGGCGTTGATTTGCAGAGCGTGGTTCAGTCTGTTCGGGATAAGCTCTCCGCCGATATTATCATCAAGCAGACGGTGTCGCTGTCCCCGGAAATAGTCCTGGAGGAAAATACCGACATAGAAGCATGGGATGCGGTCATCGAAAATAACGATAAATTATTGGAAAAGTATATCGCAGGAGAACCAATCAGCCGGGAAAAACTTGTGCGGGAGGAACAGCGGCGGGTTCAAGACGCCTCCCTGTTCCCGGTCTATTATGGCAGCGCCAAAAAGGGCCTTGGCATTCAACCGTTGATGGATGCGGTGACAGGGCTGTTCCAACCGATTGGGGAACAGGGGAGCGCCGCCCTATGCGGCAGCGTTTTCAAGGTGGAGTATACAGATTGCGGCCAGCGGCGTGTCTATCTACGGCTATACAGCGGAACGCTGCGCCTGCGGGATACGGTGGCCCTGGCCGGGAGAGAAAAGCTGAAAATCACAGAGATGCGTATTCCATCCAAAGGGGAAATTGTTCGGACAGACACCGCTTATCCGGGTGAAATTGTTATCCTTCCCAGCGACAGCGTGAGGTTAAACGATGTATTAGGGGACCCAACCCGGCTCCCTCGTAAAAGGTGGCGTGAGGACCCCCTCCCCATGCTGCGGACGTCGATTGCGCCGAAAACGGCAGCGCAAAGAGAACGGCTGCTGGACGCTCTTACGCAACTTGCGGATACTGACCCGCTTTTGCGCTGCGAGGTGGATTCCATCACCCATGAGATCATTCTTTCTTTTTTGGGCCGGGTGCAGTTGGAGGTTGTTTCCGCTTTGCTGTCGGAAAAATACAAGCTTGAAACAGTGGTAAAGGAACCCACCGTCATTTATATGGAGCGGCCGCTCAAAGCAGCCAGCCACACCATCCATATCGAGGTGCCGCCCAACCCGTTTTGGGCATCCATCGGACTGTCTGTTACACCACTCCCGCTTGGCTCCGGTGTACAATACGAGAGCCGGGTTTCGCTGGGATACTTGAACCAGAGTTTTCAAAACGCTGTCAGGGATGGTATCCGTTACGGGCTGGAGCAGGGCTTGTTCGGCTGGAACGTAACGGACTGTAAGATTTGCTTTGAATACGGGCTTTATTACAGTCCGGTCAGCACGCCGGCGGACTTCCGCTCATTGGCCCCGATTGTATTGGAACAGGCATTGAAGGAATC
>NZ_JAFREG010000020.1:0-2331 GCF_017377615.1 Faecalibacterium sp. Marseille-Q4896 | reverse complement strand
CACCAGCGGCGAGTAATCGGCTGGGTCAGCGGTGTTACCACCGCCTTCCCGCCTAAGAACCGTACGTGACAGTTTCCCGTCATACGGCTCAAGCATTTCATCACTTTTTCAAGCGGTTCTCAGCATAAATTCTCTGACAGGCGCAATGAACGTAGCGCATATTACGAACATCTTCCACGCCAGTCTTTGCTTTTGGTGCAAGGTAGAAGATTTCTCTTTCTTCCGTTACATACATCGGCATTCCGCAGTGGTAGCACAGCCCGTTCTGGTTTTTCCAAATCGTCTTGAATTTTCCAGTCAGCCGGTGCATTCCTTTATCGAATTTCCTTTTTTGAAAATACGCCTCATCGAGGAACGGATTTGCAGTAGCTTTTATCTTGGTATGTCGCACAATGGCTGTGCTGTCTACCCGTATCAGCTCCTTGTTTTCCGTAGAGAACACCCAGTTCCGATTACCGACACGATGCCAGTATCTCATGGAAATCCACCACTTGTTCTTCTTTGGGTGCCGTCTTTTAGCCCATCGCCACAGCAGTTCGTACAGGACATAATCCAGATGCGCGAACGCATCACTTGCGCATACGGACTGGTGGTAATTAGTCCAACCTCGAATTTGTTCATTCAACTTCATAATCAGAACATCTTGCTGCCACGCTTTTCCTCTGCGGAGAATCGTGTCAGAGATATTGGAAACGATAGCCTTGACCGCCTTTTTGGAAGGCTTGATAATCAGCTTTTCGTTATACTTTCTGAAGTTCCAGCCGAGGAAGTCGAAACCATCGTCAATGTTGGTGACAACGGTCTTTTCATCAGAAAGTTCCAATCCGCGTTCAGCGAGAAACTCTCGAATCAGCTCCTTTGCTTCAAGAGCCAGTTCAGGTGTTGCCGCTGTGACCACAAAATCGTCTGCATAGCGGACGAAGTTTACTTTGTGGGCATTCTTAAATCTTAAATCGACCTTACCGAGCGCGTTCGTGTGAAAGCGTTCGACCAGCTTCTTCTCGATACCATCCAGCGTCATGTTCGCCAGAATGGGGGAGATAATACCACCTTGCGGAGTTCCTTCCTCGGTAGGAAAGAGTTCGCGCTGATAGATAAATCCCGCCTTTAAGAACTGCTTCAAAATGTTCTTGTCCATGGGGATGTTCGCCAGAAGCCAATCATGGCTGATATGGTCGAAACAACCTTTGATGTCACCCTCCAAGACCCACTTCGGAGAAATGTGCTTGCGCGACAGTGCATTGAACAGATATTCGCAGGCATCCTGTGCGCATCTTCCTTTTCGGAAACCAAAGGATTTCCCATCTGCTGTTGTTTCCGCCACCGGCTCCAGTGCCAAAGCATAGAGAGCCTGCATTGCGCGGTCATACATTGTAGGAATGCCCAATGGACGCTTTTTCTTCTTGTCCTTCTTTTCGATATACACTCTACGGAGAGGACGCGCACGATACCCTTTATCTGTCAGCGATAGAACCGCTTTCATTTTCTTCGCCGGGGTGTTCCAGAGAACACCATCCACACCGGGAGTCTTGCGCCCATCGTTGGTAACGACACGCTTAACAGCCAGTGCTTTGGCGTAAAAGGAATGTGTCAGAAGATACTGAAGTCGTTTTACTGCGTTGTAGTCTTTTTGCTGAGTTGCCTTGACAATCCTGATTTGTAGCCTGTTGACTTCCCGCTCTGCCTTATGCCAATCAATGTTTTTCCATTGGGCACTCAACATAGCTTCGTCCGACAGCTTCTCAGAAGTTTTACCTTCCGTCGTTGAATACTTATCGTTCACAGGGATACCTCCAATCTTGCCATGAAATACCCGGAATAAGTCAGCACCCTTTCAGGTCAGGGCAAATTTTGAACCCCTATGCTCACCGTTACAGTGAACCGTTCGCTTTTTATTCCATCTCATACCCTCTGCACCGTTTCTCCCTCTTGCGAGGTCGATACCTTTATTAAAGGAGTGCATAGGGTTTTCCACGTTCCACGTAATGCATAATTCATGAATGCCTTAGCCGCCATCTTTGAACCGGGAGGATTTGTGTCCATTTGCTTCGGGGTAGCGAAAGGCCCCTTGGCCACCTCCAGCACCTTTTGGTGTAGGTGTATCAGCCTTATTTCACCTATTCCCTGTAACGATCCTTACGATGGTTCACATTACATTCGACATAGCATTCTTTACCCTAACGGTACGTCTGCTTTTAGGCTGGCAGATTTCCCATATTGTCCTGTGAGCTTCCCAACGCCGGCTTTTGACCAGTGCAGGTCACAGTAGGGTTACTCCAAATGGATAGAGTAGCGTTTACACGCAATACATTACGCGACTTCGTGTCGCAC
>NZ_JAFREG010000001.1:740857-764959 GCF_017377615.1 Faecalibacterium sp. Marseille-Q4896 | reverse complement strand
TCTCGGCTTCGTACTGCTTCCCAAGCAGATAGCGTTTCTGTTCGGGACTCAGGTTTCGCCGTCCCAACTGATTCCGGCAAATCCACGCAATGGCTTCTTCGCGGTTCTCAAATCGGAGCGGCATGGTGGAGAAATAAATCTCTGGGTGCTTTTGGAGGATTGCATAACGATTGTGTCCGTCAACAAGTGTGTTGTTCCACACGATCAAAGGAGAAATCAGCTTGCCCTCTTTCAGGATATTTTCTTCAAGCTGCTGGAATTCATCATCGGTCAGAGGTGGAATCTGAGACTGGAACTCCGGGTCGATTTTCAGATTGATCATACGCACACTCCTTTATCTCTCCTGCTGCGTCTGTTCTTCCTCCCGGAAAAAGGACGCAACATTCTGCTTTGCGGTTTTCAGTTTGAGCAGTTCCTCTTTAGCTTCCTTGTACTGCTCGTAGAACTTTGCCTTTTCGGATGCCAGCTGCGCATACTCGGCTTCCAGCTTGTTCGGACTTGGCAGCTTGGTGATGTTGTTTGCCTTGAGATAGGCCGCTGCCGCCCGGTACGCTGTCAGCTCCGCACGGTGCTGCTCCTCAAAGGTTACGGGGTGTCTGGCAGATTTCAGCTTCTGTGCAAGCGGTCGATACTGCTGGTAGGCGGCAACGTGACTGCGCAGCTTCTTGTTTTCTGCCATGCGGGTTTCGAGGTCAAGCACAACTTCCTTTGCACTGTCGTACTGCGTTTGCAGTTCTTCGATGCGCTGGTCGAGTACGTCCTCGTTGAGCAGATCTTTCTCCTGCAAAAGAATCAAGGTCTGCGCCATAGCTTTGAGGTTGTGCTTCTTCGCCCAACGCTCGTAGCCGATACCCTTGCCCTGCTTCAGCTTTACCTGAATATCGACCAGCTTCCCGATGCGGTCAGGCTTAAACTGAATCGCGCGCTTACGCTCAGCATTTTCTTTCAAGGCGGCAAGCACAAGTTCTTTCTCGAACTTGTCACCGAGATGTTTTGCTCGGATAAACTTCGTTCTGCCAGCGGGCAGATAGCTGAGCCGCCCACGGCTTTCCTTGACGGCAATGCCGTACTGCTGCATGAGCCTGTCGGAAAAATCTTCAAAGCTCGTGGCACGGTACAGCACTGAAGAAATCTGTTTCCGCAGGGTTCGCGTTTGCGAAGCAACAAAAGCCCCAGTGGGGCTTTTGAGTGACCGAGCGGTTTGCGCAGCAAATGGAGGGGCCTCGCCCCGACAAGCGACCTTTACGGTTTCAAACTTCTTCTGCCGGGGCTGCTGTCCGGCTACGGTAAGGGCTGCGTTTGCAAGGTCGAGCTTCTGCTGCCCACGCCTGCGCGCCCAATACTCCGCTTCGCTGACACGCTCCTTCGAGCCGTTGAGCAGGTCAATCTGGTACAGTCCAGCACCCTCGCACAGCTCCATGACCTTGACACGGAGGTACCGCATGGTCTGGGCGGTGCTGGAGTGCTTCATACCCTCTAGCCAGTCGCGGGGCTTTTGCATATAGGGCTTGCGTTCCACCTCTCGCGTTCGGATGCTTCCGATCACGATGTGGACATGGATATTTCCCGAATGGTTATGCCCATCCGGGTGAGTGCAGACGATGGCGGGGTGACCGGAGAAGTTTTCTTCGCAGAATTTCAGGCCAAGTGCCTGTGCTTTTTCCATGGTCAAGCCGTTGTCGGCTGCATCTCTGGGGTCGAAGCTGATGATATACTGATGGCTCTTAATATCATCGCGTTGGGTGTTCTTGCCATACTTGCGGTTTGCCAGCAGACAGGCCGTTGCGAACGAGAAATCGCCGCACTCAAGGGTGTCGAGCAGGTACGAATCCCGCAGCTTCGGCTTGCCGTGCTCATCCAGAAGTTGCTTTCCGGTGAACGCGTCGTGCTGGTAAACGAGGTACGCTTCGATGGCGGTGTAGTCCGAATTCTTAGAGGCGATATGCTTGAGCGTTGCCATACAGTTCACCCAGAACTTTCTCGGCGTGCAGCCGAAATGCGGTCAGGTCTGCAAGTTCGTCAAGGAGTTTCGCCCGGATCTGCTCGGTGTCTGCACCGCCGGAATTGAAGTGCCTTGCAAGCTGGTTGAGGTTTCCGCCCACCTTGCTGCACTGGGCAAGCAAAGTGGAAACAGCGGTCAGGGTTTCTTCGCCGCCGCCTGCAACGATGACCGTTTTCTCGATCTTGACGTTGTGGATGGCACGGCGGATAAAAGTGGAGAGGGAGAGATTCAGGAGTTTGCAAGTGAGTTCCAGTGACGCTTTTTCCTCCGCTGTCACACGGAACTTGATGACGTGCGTTTTGTTGTTCGGCGTGTCGTGGTGCTGGGAATTGCTAGGAATCGGTTGAACATTCGTTTTGGTCATTGTACCTCCTGTCTGTTCGATAACTCCTCGGTGAAGTTATGTAAAGCACGACACGCCGTTGCATTCGTGCCGCTAGGCACAAATGATGAGCAGGGTTTGGGGTTGGACCGCGCTTGCGAAGCGCAGCGCAGCAATGAAAGCCCCAGTGGGGCTTTTAAGCGGCAGCGCGGTCTTGCGCAAGCAAGATGGAGGGGCCTTGCCCCGACAAGCGTTACCCCAACAAGATCACATCGGAAATGCAGACGCATTGAAGAAGTGAAGTCCCGATGGAGCACAACATTTTCAAGAATTGAAAATTTGTGGCCACGGGACGGTTCTTGCCCTCTACCGCTGCGCTCAAAACGCATTTTCAACAAATGTTTCCGAATTGTTAAGACGCAAAAATAAGTAGAGGTGGTGCTGCTCATGTAATGGGGTCACCGTTTGCTCCGAACGAAGTTCCTGCCCCTGTTTATGCAGCGGCGTTGACAAAAAGTCGGTATCACGTCCGGCCGGCTCATGAAATTTTCAAGGTGCGTTACCCATAAAAGAAAAATACCGCCCACGCAGCGCAGCGATGATTTTGTCGGGGTGAATCGGCGGCAAAATGAATCGGGTGTGTTGCGGGGCGGTTAATCTTTCAGGGATGATCCGCGGCGAGGCTGTGTTCAAAATGAACACGACCACATCTTGTGGATGGCTTCAAGCCAATCCACAAAAGCAGCGGGATTTGTGACAGAGAATATCACGCATTGAACGGTGCGTCAAGATAATTTGAAAAAAATTATTGCGGCAAAGCGGTGATAGTAGGACTTATAGGAGGCTGCTTGAGCTGTTTTTTCTATTTACAGCTACAATGATAGCCATTGGGGGATTGTGATTGGTCAGGGCTGAAAAGAGCTTTCATAATTTGCTGCAGAGCATCATGTCCTCGACGCTCCCAGCGTCCTCAAAGGACGATTTGATGGGTGTGTAGGGATAAGCTGTAAAAAGAAGCATGGACGCCCCCGAAAAGGAGAGCGTCCATGCTTCTTGCTGTATCCGAATGGAGGAGATTGCGAAATCAGTGATTGTCCGGGCAGACGATTTCCAGCATCTGATCGAAAACCTCTTCCATCTGCCGCACCAGTGTGAACTGGGTGCGGGCGCGGTCGAGGTTGTGATCCGGGCGAGCAATATGGAAATAATGGTCGCCCTCCAGATAGTCAGTCAGAAAACGGATGCCGCATTCCAGCGTCATGAGCCTTGCACCCCATGCAAGGCTCTTTTTTTCTGCCATGCTCATGGATGCCCCGGCAGTGGAGAGATACCCTTTGGCGAACACTTCGTACAGATGCAGGTCAAAATGGACTTTGCTCTGGTCAGGTTCGTCCTCAGCGCAGTCGTTGGCACCGGTGCGGATGGAATCGCCGAAGTCGTAGGCCGAAAGTCCCGGCATCACGGTGTCGAGGTCAATGACACAGATGCCTTTTCCGGTAGCGGCATCGATGAGGACATTGTTGATCTTGGTATCGTTATGGGTGACGCGCAGAGGAATTTCGCCAGCTGCCAGCTGATCCAGCAGGACATGGCAGTCCTGCTCCCTCGCATGGATAAATTCGATTTCCGACGTGATATTTTTTGCCCGGCCCAGTGCATCGGCGGCGAGGGCTTTTTCAAAATTGGCATAGCGGTTGGGCGTGTCGTGGAAGCGGGCGATGGTTTCGTGGAGGGTGGAGGCCGGATAATCCTCCAGCTGGTTCTGGAATTTGCCCAGCGTCTCGGCCACGGTGCGGAAGTCGGTTTCGCTGCCGACCTGCTGCAAACAGATGGTATCTTCTACAAAGTCGTAGGCACGCCATGCGCCGCCGTCTGCATCCAGATAGCAAGTCGACCCCGACAAAGTTGGGATGACATTCAGCGTTTCCCGTGCTGGGTCGCCGCCCTCGGCAAGAATTTTCGCCCGCAGATGCCGGGTCACGCCGCAGACATTCTCCATCAGGCCCACCGGGTTAGTAAAGGTATCTGTGTTGATGCGCTGCAAAATAAAGCGTTTGGAATGATCTTCCCGCCAGACCACAAAGGTGTCGTTGATATGCCCCTCACCATAGTGGTGAGCATCGCAGAGCACAGGCCCGCCAAAATCAAAGGCATTTGCAGCAGACTGGAGCAGAGAAAGGGTAACGGATTTCATCATAAATTCCTCGTTTTCGTTATACTTCATGCCGTTTTGTCGGGGCGGGGCGTTTTCCCTGCCGCGTCTGACGGCGGTATTCGTTGGGGGTCATGCCCTCCGCCTTGCGGAAGCACTGGGAGAAATAGCTGGGGGAGGAAAAGCCCATCAGCTCGCTGATCTGCGCCAGACTGTAGCTGGTGTTGCCTAGCATATGCTTGCTCTCCTCAATGCGGCGGCGGTTCAGGTAAGTAATGGGGGAAATGCCGTACTCCCGCTGGAAGGTGTGGGCCAGATAGTATTTGTTCAGGTGGGCAAGCTCTGCCAGCAGGTCCAGCGAGATATCCTCGCGGTAGTTGGTGTCCAGATACCGCTTGATCTCGGCGCACTCCCGGTTCTCGGTCGGGGCAGCCTCCTCCAGCTGCAGCGAAATGGTGGTGCAGCGCACTAGCCAGATCAGCAGTACCTCCAGCAGGTCCTGACAAACGGTCTCGCAGCCGTCTAAGCTGCGGTCGGCCTCGGCCAGCAGCATGTGCAGCAACGTGACCATCCGCTCCCGGTTCTCCCGGCAATTGAAGATGGCGTAGTTCGTATCCGCCTTGCTGAACAAAAACTCCATGCTGGCAACGCCCAGCACGATATACTCCAAGGGCGAGGCGTTCAGGCTAAGCTCGGTATGCTCCACCTGCGGGTTCACAATGACCATATCGTCCGGCTTTACCGGGAACAGCTGCCCGGCAAGGTAGAACTGTCCCTCGCCGCTGAGGCAGTAGAACAGCTCCGTGCAGGAGTGGGTGTGGGTGGTACTGTTCCAATCGCCGCCAAATTTGCTTTTGCTGATGTACAGCAGCCGGAAGGATTCCCGCGGAGCGGGCGCGTGGCGGATATCAAAGCGCTGGGTACTCATAGATGATCGGCTCCTTCGGGAAACGCAAATTTTCTAAAAATAAACGCAACATTCTAAAAACATTATCAAAAAATGGTGCGTTGTTTCGTGCACTTTACCCTCATTATAGAGGGAACATACAAAAAAAGCAAGCCCTGATTTTAGGCTAATTTTTATATTTTTGTTTCTCAAGTCCCTTCGAAATATGTCAAAATAGTTACAGGCTGGGGATTATGCTGAAACTTTTAAAAGATTTTTAGCACTTTTGCTGGAAGAATTTTTTAGAAAGCAACATCTATAAAAAATGAAACAACAAACCTCTTGAGCAAGGAAGCGAAAGAATTTATATTGGAGGCAGAAAAACACACAGTCCTTCGGGCAAAGCCTGTTTGCCCGGCTGTGTTTGAACGGAACAAAATGATGGAGGCAACACAGTATGAATCGTATTTCTCGTCGTAATTTCCTGAAGGCGGCCGGCGTTGGCGCCGCTGCACTGGGTCTGGCTGCCTGCGGCGGCTCTTCCAGCTCCACCGCATCCAGCGTGGCATCCTCCACCGCCGCTTCTTCCGCAGCGGCGGCTGCAGACGTTACCATCAAGGTAGCCGCCATCGAGACCGGCTACGGCGCTGATATGTGGAAGAAGGTCGCCGAGGCCTTTACCGCACAGACCGGCATCAAGGTGGACCTGACCACCGACAAAAAGCTGGAGGACGTCATCGGCCCCTCCATGCAGGGCGGCGACTACCCCGACGTGGTCCATCTGGCCACCGGCCGTGAAGCTGCCCTGACCGAGCAGTTCATCAAGGGCAACCTGATCGCCGACATCACCGATGTGCTGAGCATGACCGTGCCCGGCGAGAGCAAGAAGGTGAGCGAGAAGATCGCCGGCGGCTTTACCGACACCTCCCTGACCAACCCCTACGGCGACGGCAAAACCTATCTGGCTCCCATGTTCTACAGCCCCTGCGGCCTGTTCTACAACGCCGGTTTCCTGAAGGAAAAGGGCTGGGACGTGCCCAAGACCTGGGACGAGATGTGGGCACTGGGCGACAAGGCTGCCGCTGAGGGCACCTACCTGTTCACCTACCCCACCACCGGCTACTTCGACGCCTTCTTCTATGCGCTGATGTACGCTGCCGGCGGCCCGGAGTTCTTCAACAAGGCCACCCACTACACCGAGGGCATCTGGGACACCCCCGAAGCAAAGACCTGCTTTGATATCGTGGCAAAGCTGGCTTCCTACACCAACCCCATCACCCCCGCACAGGCCAACGATCAGGACTTTACCCAGAACCAGCAGCTGGTGCTGGACAACAAGGCCCTGTTCATGCCCAACGGCACCTGGATCGTGGGCGAGATGGCCGAGGCTCCCCGTGCAGACGGCTTTGAGTGGGGCATGACCGCCCTGCCCGCTGTCAAGGCCGGCGGCGATGGTTACAGCTACACCTGGTTCGAGCAGGCATGGATCCCCGCCGGTGCCGAGCATCAGGATGCCGCCAAGCAGTTCGTAGCTTACCTGTACAGCGACGAAGCCTGCAAGCTGTTTGCCGAGAGCGGCGCTATCCAGCCTGTGCTGGGCATCGCCGACAGTCTGGAAGGCGACAACAAGATGTTCTACTCCATCTACGACAACGGCGCAAAGGCCGCCATGGGCAACTTTGCAGCCTTCAGTGCCATCCCCGGCGTGGAAGTGCGCACCGTGTTCTTCGACCCTGTTAACTCTCTGGTGTCCGGCAGCATGACCGAGCAGCAGTGGATCGACGGCATCAAGTCCGCCAGCGACCAGATGCGCGCCAACATCATCGAGTAATTAAGCCCTGCCCAGCGGGGGCGGTTTTTACCGCCTCCGCTTTTTTGGGCTGTACAGTACCATCAAGAAAGGAGCGGTCAATCCCCTATGAGAACGGATAAAAGCCGCAAACGGTTCGTATTCCTCTGTGTGGCACCGGCTACCATCCTGTTTTTCCTCTTTATGATCCTGCCCACCCTCAACGTGTTCCGCATGAGTTTGTATGAGCGAGGTGCCTATTCTCCCAACGAGACCTTTGTGGGGCTTAAAAACTTCCAGCATCTGCTGCGGGACGCCCAGTTCATCCGTTCCATGCAGAATATGATCCTGCTGGTGGTAACGGTCACCCTGATCACCTTCGCCTTTGCACTGGTATTTGCCGCCATCCTCACCCGGGAGAAGATCAAAGGCCAGAACTTTTTCCGCATCATCTTCTACATCCCCAACATCCTGTCGGTGGTCGTCATCTCCGGCATCTTCTCTGCCATCTATAAGCCGGAAAACGGCATGCTGAACAGCATCATCGGCCTGTTCCGCAACATGAGCGACCCCATTTTGTGGAAGGGTGAAAAGCTGGTCATTCCCTCCATCATCATTGCCATGGTGTGGCAGGCCATCGGCTACTACATGGTCATGTATATGGCCTCCATGTCTGCCGTGCCCATCAGCCTGTACGAGAGCGCCAATCTGGACGGTGCCGGGCGGCTGACCCAGTTCTTCCAGATCACCATCCCCCTCATCTGGACGAATATCCGCACCACTTTGACCTTCTTCATCATCTCCACCATCAACATGGCCTTCCTCTTCGTCAAGGCCATGACCAGCGGCGGGCCCAACGGCGCATCGGATGTGGCGCTGAGCTATATGTACAGCCAGAAAGACGCTGGCCTGTATGGTTACAGTATGGCCATCGGCGTGGTAATCTTCCTGTTCTCGTTTGCCCTGTCCGCCTGTGTCAACAAGGTCACCAACCGCGATACGCTGGAATTTTAAGGAGGGAAGAAGATGCAGAATACCACCGAAAAATCTTCCCGCTCTGCGGAAGGTCTGTACAAGTTTTTCATCTATTTTGTGCTGGTTCTGCTGGCCGTTACCATCATCGTGCCGGTGGCATGGGTGTTCATGGCCTCCATCAAGCAGAATGCAGAGTTCTACGGCAACCCGTGGGCACTGCCCGCCGGGTTCTACTGGCAGAACTTTGTCAACGCATGGAACGGCGCGAAAATGGGCGAATATATGCTCAACTCGGTCATCGTCACCGCGCTGGCGCTGGCACTGCTTCTGGTCGTTGCCCTGCCCGCCGCCTACTGCCTGTCCCGCTTTCACTTCAAGGGGTGCAAGGTGCTGAACACCCTGTTCATGGCGGGCCTGTTCATCAACGTGAACTACATCGTGGTGCCCATCTTCCTGATGCTGCGGGACGGCGATGTGTGGCTGAAAAGCCATTTTGGTAGCGGCTTTCTGCTGAACAATCTGGTGGTGCTGGCGGTGGTATACGCCGCCACCGCGCTGCCCTTTACCATCTACCTGCTGTCGGGCTACTTTGCCACCCTGCCCCACGATTTTGAGGAGGCCGCCTACATCGACGGTGCAAGCTACTTTTCCACCATGACCCGCATCATCTTCCCCATGGCAAAGCCCTCCATCATCACCATTATCCTGTTCAACTTCCTGTCCTTCTGGAACGAGTATATCATCTCCATGACCCTGATGAGCTCCACCAAGGCACCCCGCACCCTGCCGGTAGGTCTTTTGAACCTGATGCAGGCGCAGCAGAGCGCCGCCCAGTACGGGACCATGTACGCAGGCCTTGTGCTGGTGATGCTGCCCACCCTGATTTTGTACATCTGCGTGCAGCGGCAGCTGACGCAGGGCATGACCGTGGGCGGCCTGAAAGGTTAAGGTGACAAACGATGAAAGCATACTGGAAAGAGCATCCCGCCCTGCGCATGGTACTGATGCTGGTGCTGTTTGTGCTGGCACTGGTGCTGGTGGTGTCCGGCTGGAAAATGACCGGACAGCTGGCAGGGCTTGGCATCATGCTGGTGGGCGTAGCACTGCTGCTGGCTGTGCTGGCGCTGTATAACGCCGCCTACGATTGACCCCCTACGATTCAAAGAGAGGCAAAAGGAGAGTTTCCCATGGATGAAATAAGAAAGACCGGGCGCGTGACCATTCCCACAGACCTGGACGTTGTGCCCGAAACGCTGGAGATCTTAAAAAAGTGGGGTGCTGATGCCATCCGCGACTGCGACGGCACCGACTTCCCGCAACAGCTCAAGAATGCGGACGCCAAGATCTACTCCACCTACTATACCACCCGCAAGGACAACGCATGGGCAAAGGCAAACCCGGACGAGGTACAGCAGTGCTACATCATGACCGGCTTTTACACCGCCCCCGGCGACACCGTGACCATCCCGCTGATGAAGGGCATCAGCCCGGAGCTGATGCAGGTGAACACCAACGACGACATCACCCGCTGGTGGGAGGTCATGGATCGAACCACCGGTCAGCCCGTGCCGCCGGAGCAGTGGAGTTACGCCGACGGCAGTGTGACCGTACAGGCCGTACCGTTCCATGAGTATACCGTCAGTTTTCTGGCTTACCTCATCTGGGACCCGGTGCATATGTACAACGCTACCACCAACGGCTGGACGAATTTTGAGCACCAGATCACCTTTGACGTGCGTCAGCCCAAGACCCACAAGTATTCCATGGAGCGCCTGCGCAAGTTCATTGCAGAGCACCCCTATGTAAACGTCATCCGCTACACCACCTTCTTCCACCAGTTCACCCTGATCTTCGACGAGCTGAAGCGGGAGAAGTTCGTGGACTGGTATGGATACTCTGCTTCGGTCAGCCCTTATATCCTCAACCAGTTTGAGCAGGAAGTGGGCTACAAGTTCCGCCCGGAGTACATCATCGATCAGGGCTACTACAACAACCAGTATCGGGTGCCCAGCAAGGAATTTCGGGATTTTCAGGCCTTCCAGCGCCGCGAGGTGGCAAAGCTTGCCAAGGAGATGGTGGATATCACCCACGCGTGCGGGTGCGAAGCCATGATGTTCCTCGGCGATCACTGGATCGGCACCGAACCTTTCATGCCGGAGTTCAAAACCATCGGACTGGATGCCGTAGTGGGCAGCGTGGGCAACGGCTCCACCCTGCGCCTGATCTCTGACATTGAGGGCGTGAAGTACACCGAGGGCCGTTTCCTGCCCTACTTCTTCCCCGACACCTTCCACGAGGGTGGCGACCCGGTGCGGGAAGCCAAGGAGAACTGGGTTACAGCCCGCCGCGCTATCCTGCGCAAGCCCATCGACCGCATCGGCTATGGCGGCTATCTGAAACTGGCCTTGCAGTTCCCGGAGTTCGTGGACTACGTGGAGAGCGTCTGCAACGAGTTCCGCGAACTGTACGAGAACATCAAGGGCACCACACCCTACTGTGTCAAGCGAGTGGCCGTGCTGAACTGTTGGGGTAAAATGCGGGCTTGGGGCTGTCACATGGTGCATCACGCCCTCTATTACAAGCAGAACTACAGCTATGCCGGTGTCATTGAGATGCTGTCCGGTGCGCCCTTTGACGTGAAGTTTATCAGCTTTGAGGATATCAAGAACGACCCGCATCTGCTGGATTCGTTGGAGGTCATTATCAATGTCGGCGATGCCGACACCGCACACACCGGCGGTATCTGGTGGGAAGACCCGGAGATCTCCTCCGCTATCCGCAAGTTCGTCTGGAACGGCGGCGGCTTTATCGGCGTGGGTGAGCCTTCCGGTCACCCGTATCAGGGCCACATTCTCCAGCTTGCCAGCGTGCTGGGCGTGGAGGAAGAAAACGGCTTCACCCTCAACTACGACAAATACAACTGGGAAGAACACCCGGACCATTTCATTCTGCAGGACGCCGACCAACCCGTGGACTTTGGCGAGGGCAAAAAGAACATCTACGCCCTCGAGGGCACCGAGGTGCTGGTGCAGCGGAACAAGGAAGTGCAGATGGCCGCCCACGACTTCGGCAAGGGGCGCGCCGTGTACATCAGCGGCGTGCCGTACAGCTTTGCCAACAGCCGCACCCTTTACCGCGCTATCCTGTGGAGTGCCCACAGCGAGGAGGAACTGCATACATGGTTCAGCTCCAATTATAATGTAGAAGTTCACGCCTACGTCAAGAACGGCAAGTATTGTGTGGTGAACAACACCTACGAGCCGCAGGACACCACCGTTTACACCACAGACGGCAGCAGCTTTGATCTGCATCTGGATGCCAACGAGATCAAGTGGTATGAGATCTAAGTTCTCCTTTTCATAAACGAACACAACGGGCAGCTCTGTTACCAGAGCCGCCCGTTGTGTTTGCTGTATCTGCCGATAACTCAACCTGTGTCAATCGAACGCTGCAATGGAGATGGCTGGAAACGCAGAAATTCAGTAAAGCGAGCGTAATAGACCTGCAGAAAAAAGAAACTGCCCGCGCAAGTATGCGTAAGATGGTGAAGCACTTGCTGAAAAAATATAAGTATGCGCCAACGTCAAGCGGCGCAAGGGCTGCAACAAAAAGACCGTGCAGAAGGACTGGCTGGAAGATCTAGTCGTCCGGGAGACCATGAAGCTGATTCAGGACGAAGCGGTAATCGACAAAATCGTTCAACTGGTCATGGATGTCCAGAATCAGGAAAACACCACGATCCCGCTGCTGGAAAAGCAACTGCGAGAGGTCAACAAAAAGCTGGACAACCTGATGAAGGCGATCGAGGACGGCTTGTACACTCGGACAACGAAAGAGCGGCTGGAAGCGCTGGAAAGCCAGAAAGATGAGCTGACTGTAAAAATCGCAGATGAAAAATTAAAGAAGCCCAGCTTCAATGAGGATTTCATCCGATTCTGGCTGATGAAATTTAGAAAGTTCGATATTTCGCAGAAAAAGCAGCGAAAAGCGCTGATCGAGATTTTTGTCAATGCCATTTTTCTATACGATGACCGGATGCTGATTACGTTCAACTACAAGGATGGCACCCAAACTGTCCGGTTTGAGGACACTTTGACGGCTGATTGCGGAGAAAAAAGTTTGCGTTTGCGAAGCAACGAAAGCCCCAGTGGAGCTTTTTTGTTTGCCCACAGCGTGGTCAGAAAATGAAAAAAGAATGCAAAATGCGGTGCGCTTGAAAAAATGTCAGGACGGGATTTTTGTAAAAAATGTAGAATATCTTGCCGGAAACTGTGCATTCTCTCCAACAAAAACTGCCCAAACGTGTTGATATTGAGAAAAAAGCTTCACAAACGTTTACAAAAGGGTAACAGGTTGGTATAATTTATGGTGGTAAACGTAACAAGCCATGGAAGCTGAAAGGAGAACCTACCCGTGAATACCGCTGCACCGTCCCGTAAAAAACTGCTGAGCCTTGTGCTGACACTGGTGTTTATGCTCACCTGCCTGCCGGCGGCCTTGGCGGTTGATCTGAACGTGGACGCAGGCTTCTACTTCAAGCAGAGCCGTGGCGGCACCTGCACACTGGCATCCGCAGCCATGATGCTGCGCCGCCGTGCCTATTTTGACGGCCTGACCGACTGGTCCACTGTGACCGAGAACAGTGTCCGTTCCACAGCATGGTCCAACGGGCTTTCCCACAGCTTTACATATAAGGAGATGCAGGTGGGCTACGGCACACTGCCCTCCCGCAAACAGGAAAAAGTACAGACCCTGATCACCCTGCTTTCGCAGCACCCGGAGGGCATCGTGCTGTATGACCGCAGCCAGCCCCATGCAGTGTTGCTCACCGACTACACCAACGGCAACTTCTATTGCTCCGATCCGGCAGGCAACATCTCTTCCGGACGCATCCCGCTGGAAAACTCCAGCGTTTCGGTCAATAGGTCCTCCTGCTACTGGTATGTGGCATCAGATCACAACTTCATTGCTGCAGAGGCTGACGGCCTGCGTCTGGAAGGCATGAGCTACCCAATCAATGTCCGTGCGGGCAAGGGCATGGCACTGACCGGCACTGCAAATGCTGCGCTGGGCACCACCCTGACCAATGTGCAGGTGGCAGTGCTGGACGAGAACGACCAGACGGTGTTCACTGCACAGGCAGCACCCAATACGGCGATCTTCTCCTTCAAGTCGCTGGACAGCTCCATCCGCTTTGGTGAACTGCCCGCAGGCAATTACACCTACATGGTGGTCGTGACCGATTCTCAGGGCGATAACCTCTGCTTTACCAGTGACTTCACGGTTTCGGATGGCTCGGCAGGCAGCGGCGTTTACTGGTCGGTGAAGGATACCGAGGGCACCAAGCTGCTGGACAGCATTCAGGAAGTTCAGGATGCCTTTGCAAATGCAACTGAGTCCACTCTGGGCTGGTTTGGCGGTCTATTCCAGTAAAATCATAAACGAAAAAAAAGAAGTCCCGGAATACACTTCCGGGATTTCTTTTTTGCTGTAATTTGTTGTAAAAAAGCTTATTTCAGGGTTCCGTCCAGTACCTGACTGTAATACCAGGGCTTTGGTGCGCGGAAGGTCTTGCCGCTGAGGAACTCGAAATCCGGCTGGTTGAAGCGGGGCATGGTGAGTTCCCATGCGCACAGGGCCTGATACTTGAGTTTCAGCTCGCGGTTGGCGGTGTTGTTGCCGTATTTGCTGTCGCCCAGAATGGGACAGCCGATGCTGGCCATGTGTGCGCGGATCTGATGGGTGCGGCCGGTGATCAGCTGCACCTTCAGCAGGGCCAGACGGCCGGAGACGGCGATGGTCTCGTACCGGGTCTCCACTTCCTTGGCACCGGGCTGCTTGTCCTCCACGATCTTCACGATGCCGCGGTCCGCGTCCTTGAGCAGATAGCCGCCCAGAGTGGCATCCGGCGGCATCGGACGGCCGAAGGTGACGCAGAGGTAGGTCTTTTTCACTTCGCGGTTCTTGATGGCTGCAAGGAACAGCTCTTCGGCCTCCGGGGTCTTGGCAACGATGACAAGGCCGCTGGTGCCGGTGTCCAGCCGGTGGCACAGCGCCGGGGTGTACAGGTCGTTCTCCTTGTACTCGCCCTGCTGGTTCAGGTAGAGCAGGGTGCGGTTCAGCAGGGTATCATCCTCCGGACCATCCACGGCAAGACCGGCGGGCTTGTTCACAATGACGATCTGCGGGCAGTCATACACCACCTGTGCCGGGCCGCGGGCATTCTTCCACGCCGGGCCGTCCACACGGCGGTCCGCATCCAGAACTTCATCCAGAATGAACAGCTTGATCTCATCACCGGCCATCACGCGGGTGGAAAGCGGCTGCTTTTTGCCGTTCAGCTTGATCTTGTTCTCCCGCAGGGCCTTGTTCAGGCGGCCCGGGTTCAGTGCCGGGTACTGCTGCATCAGGTAGTTGTCCAGCCGGGTGGGGGCAAGACATTTTACTTTTAAAATTTTCACGGGAAATTCCTCTCTATCTTAAAATCAGTTGCAATAGAATGGGTTCTTGATTCGTTTTTATTGTAGCGGAACAAAAACCGCGCGTCAAGCGCAGAGAAAAGGAAATGTTGACTTTTCCGCACGGGTGACGTATGATACCGAGACAGGTGCGGAAAACACCGCCCCGACAACAACAGAAGAAGGCATAGAATATGAAACTGAATAAAAAGGTGCTGGCCGTTACGGCCATTCTGGCAGTGGGCATTCTGGCAGGTTGCGGCAGCAGCAACAGCACCGCAGGCAGCGCGGCAAGCGCACCGGCTTCCGGCGTGGAAAGCAGTGCGGCTTCGTCCGAAGCAGCCGGTGAGATGGGCGATGTGCTGCCCATCGACGCCGGGGATCTGAACGAGATCAAGACGGGTTCCTACAAGTTTGCAGCCAGCATCACCAAGGTGGCCGACGGCCAGGCGACCCTGAGCGTATACGGCTACGACAGCTACCTGCCCGAGGACATCAACGCCTTGCAGGAGGGCAGCGTGCTTCGGATCCACGACCAGGGCGACACCACCGTGACCAAGCTGACTGTGACCAGCATCGACAGGGATGCCGACAACGGCTATGTGACCATCAACGGCGGCATCGAAGCGGGCGGCGTGGAGCTGACGCTGGACCACGATGTGTACCGCACCGTGACCTTTGACGATTACCCCGTCTACTATGAGATGGGCGAGGTGACCCTGCCTCTGGCCGGGGGCGTGACCCTGAGCGACAGCTCGGCCGACCCGCAGGCTTCCGCCGTGGAGACGGACGGCGCCGATGCCGTGGCCGAGGCCGTCAACGCCGAGCCGGACGGCTGGATGCCCAACAACACCATGGTCTTTACCGAGGATGGCACCATCAGCAGCATCGTCCGCATCTGGGTGCCGTAAATTTTGCTCAAAACCGTTGACAAACGTTTTGCGTATGCTATAATTTAGCTGTACGCAAAGGGGCATTGTGTCTGCTTTGCGGAATGTAAAATTATGACAGATGGCAATGATGGGGTCAGAAATGCACACCGCCGTTCAGAGAGAGCGCTTCCAGCTGCAAGGCGTTCCGGCCGGTTCCATTTTGCGCCGCCCCGGAGCTTCCGGCGACACAAGTCGGACGCAGCGCAGCGTTAACGCGCCGAAAGCGGCAGGGGACACATTTTATCCTTTGCAATTTGGGTGGTACCACGGAGCAGTTTACAGGCAGCCTCGTCCCTTTTGGGATGGGGCTGTTTTTTGTTTTCTGCGCCCACCCGCCCCGTCTGCCATAATCATAAATCTGACGTGCAAACGCCAAGGACAATCGAGGAGAGAAAACCTATGCAATGGACCGGTTTGAATGAACTGCGTGAAAAGTACCTGAGCTTCTTTGAGAGCAAGGGCCACCTGCGTCTGGACAGCTTCCCGCTGGTGCCCAAGAACGACCCCAGCCTGCTGCTCATCAACAGCGGCATGGCCCCCATGAAAAAGTGGTTTCTGGCTCAGGAAGAGCCGCCCCGTCACCGCGTGACCACCTGCCAGAAGTGCATCCGCACCCCGGATATCGAGCGTGTTGGCATCACTGCCCGCCACGGCACCTTCTTTGAAATGCTGGGCAACTTCTCCTTCCAGGATTACTTCAAGGAGGAGGTCATTCCCTGGGCATGGGAGTTCCTGACTTCCGACGAGTGGATGGCCATTCCGAAGGACCGCCTGCACATCTCTGTGTACGAAGAGGACGACGAGGCTTACGATATCTGGACCAAGAAGGTGGGCATCGCCCCCGACCACATGGTGCGTCTGGGCAAGGAAGACAACTTCTGGGAGCATGGCTCCGGCCCGTGCGGCCCCTGCTCCGAGATCTACTTTGACCGCGGCCCCGAGTACGGCTGCGGCAAGCCGACCTGCGGCGTGGGCTGCGACTGCGACCGCTATATGGAGATCTGGAATCTGGTGTTCAGTCAGTTCGATGCCGACGGCAAGGGCCACTACGAGCGTCTGGCACGCCCCAACATTGATACCGGCATGGGTCTGGAGCGTCTGGCCTGCGTGATGCAGGGCGTGGGTAACCTGTTTGAGGTTGACACCGTGCAGAGCGTGCTGCACCATGTAGAGCACATTGCCAACAAGACCTACGGCGAGGACGACAAGACCGATATCTCCATCCGTGTCATCACCGACCACATCCGCAGCTGCACCTTCATGGTGTCCGATGGCATCCTGCCTTCCAACGAGGGCCGCGGCTATGTGCTGCGCCGCCTGCTGCGCCGTGCTGCCCGCCATGGCCGTATGCTGGGCATCACCCGCCCGTTCCTGGTGGAGCTGGTGGAGACTGTCATCCAGTCCAGCGAGAGCGCATACCCCGAGCTGCGCGAGCACGATGCTTATATCAAGAAGGTCATCGGCACCGAGGAGGCAAACTTTGCCCGTACCATTGATGCCGGCATGAACATCCTGAACAACATGATCGACGGTCTGGAAAAGGCACATGAGCATCTGCTGAAGGGCCTGGACGTGTTCAAGCTGAATGATACCTTCGGCTTCCCGCTGGATCTGACCAAGGAGATCGCTGCGGAGCAGGGTATTGAGATCGACGAGGAAGGCTTCCACGCCGAAATGACCAAGCAGAAGGAGCGTGCCCGTGCAGAGCGCCTGAAGAAGAACATCTCCGGCTGGAGCGAGGATCTGTTCGGTGCGCTGGATGCAGAGCCCACCGTCTTTACCGGCTACGAGACCCTGAACGACACCGGTGTTGTGGTCGCCTTGAGCGACGAGGAAACTCTGACCGATGCCATTGCTACTGATGAGGAAGCAAAGGACGGCGTGCTGGTGGTTCTGGATAAGACTCCCTTCTACGCTGAGATGGGCGGTCAGGCTGCGGACCACGGCATGCTGAACAGCGCCGACTGCAGCCTGCGCGTGCTGGATGTGAAGAAGACCCCCAAGGGATACTACGTCCACACCTGCGTGCTGGAGAGCGGCATCGTGAAGGTGGGCGACCACCTGACCGCTCAGGTGGATAAGGAATACCGCATGGCCATTGCCCGCAACCACACCGCCACCCATCTGCTGCAGGCAGCTCTGCGTGAAGTGCTGGGCGACCACGTCCATCAGGCAGGCTCCTATCAGGATGCAGAGATCACTCACTTCGACTTTACCCACTTCAGCGCTGTCACTCCCGAGGAGCTGGCCCGCGTGCAGAAGATCGTGAACGATAAAATCTACGAGTCCATGAACGTCACCGTCCGGGAAATGCCCATTGAGGAAGCCAAGAAGCTGGGTGCAATGGCTCTGTTCGGCGAAAAGTACGGCAAGGTCGTGCGTGTTGTGGACATCGAGGGTTGGTCTACCGAGTTCTGCGGCGGCACCCACGTGAAGAACACCGCCCAGATCGGCGGCTTCAAGATCGTGAGCGAGGCCTCCGTTGCTGCGGGCATCCGCCGCATCGAGGCTGTCACCGGCCGCAACCTGCTGATCCGTGCAAACCTGCAGGAGGCTATGCTGCATACCGTGGCAAACACCCTGAAGGCAAACAACGTGACCGCTCTGCCCGTCCGTGCCGAGGCCGTGATGGCTGAGAACAAGGCTCTGGCCAAGGAGCTGGAAGAGATCAAGGCACAGGTCGCCGCTTCCAAGGTGACCAGCCTGTTTGACAATGCCGAAGAGATCGGCGGCGTGAAGATCGCTTCTGCATACTTCACCGGTACCACCGGCGACACCTTGCGCGGCATGTGCGATACCGTCCGCGACAAGGCTGTGAAGCCCGCTGTGGCGGTTCTGGTGGGCAAGGCTGAGGATAAGATCACCATGGCTGTCACTGTGACCAAACAGGCACAGGAAAAGGGCCTGAAGGCCGGTGCTCTGGTCAAGGAGATCGCTGCCATTGCCGGCGGCAAGGGCGGCGGCAAGCCGGACTTTGCAATGGCCGGCCTGAAGGATGAGACCAAGATCGACGAAGCTCTGGCTGCTGTCGGCGCCATCGTCAAGAAGGCTCTGGGCGAATAAGAAAACGGGTTCGCCCTCTCCGTCAGCGCTGACGCGCTGCCAAAGTTTATGGTTTTGCCAAGGGCTCTCTCTTTGGGAGAGCTGGACGCAAAGCGGCCTGAGAGGGCGGGGACGTTTATAAAATATCAGGAAGGAGTTGTTTCCCATGGAAGATTGTCTGTTCTGTATGATCGCGGAGGGGAAAATCCCCTCCAAGAAGCTGTACGAGGACGAGCAGGTGGTGGCGTTTTACGACATCAACCCGCAGGCCAAGGTGCACTTTCTGGTGGTGCCCAAAAAGCACATTGTCTCTGCCGCTGCGCTGACCGAAGAGGACGGCGCACTGCTGGGCCATATCTTTGCAGTGATCGCAAAGCTGGCTGCAGAGCAGGGCCTGAACAACGGCTACCGCGTCATCTCCAATGTTGGCGAGGACGCAGGCCAGACCGTGAAACATCTGCATTTCCATGTTCTGGGCGGCGAAAAGCTGCCTGTCTGATTCCAATAAAAAGGGAGCGTTGAATTATGGCTGAGACCTATACTCTGCACGTTGCAGGCCTGACCCGTGAGCTGACCATCTGCAAGGTGAATGACCACATGGACATTGCTGCTTTTATCATGCTGGGTGATGCCGAGCTGACCGTGGCTGCTGCCGCTGAACTGCTGAAGAAGTGCCCGGATTTTGATATCCTGCTGACCGCCGAGGCCAAGGGCATCCCTCTGGCACACGAGATGAGCCGCCAGAGCGGCAAGCCCTACGTCTGCGCACGCAAGGGCGAAAAGCTGTATATGACCGACCCCGTGGTGGTGGAGGATCAGTCCATTACCACCGCAGGCAAGCAGAAGCTGGTCATCGACCGCAAGGAGCTGGACAAGATGAGCGGCAAGCGCGTTCTGGTGGTGGACGATGTCATTTCCACTGGCGGTTCGCTCAAGGCTCTGGACGCGCTGGCTGAGCAGACCCAGTGCACCATTGTGGGCCAGGCCGCTGTTCTGGCCGAGGGCGATGCAGCTGAGCGCAAGGATATCATCTTCCTGGAGCCGCTGCCTCTGTTCTTCCACTAAGCTGCAATGCGACGCCCGCTCTGCGTTTTCTGCGCTGGAATGCTGGGTGTGGAGTTAGTGTGCGTTTTTTTGCCGCAAACGGAACTTTTTGTGCCGTTTGCGGCATTTTTTGTTGCCGTTTGTCTGGTGCTGTGCATCTTTGATGCTGCCCGCAAAGCAGCGCTCTGCATCCTGCTGGGTGCTGCTGTGGGTATGGCATCGGTGCTGCACACGGCAAACCGGCTGGAGCGCATCCGGGTGCAATATGCAGGCCGTCCACTGGTGCTGACCGCAGAGGTGGAAAGCACGGCGGATTCCTACGATCCCGGTATCGTGGATGCGGTTTTGCATGTAGAGAAAGTGAACGGCAGCGCGGCATCCTTCCGGGTGGAGTGCAGTGCTTTGCCGGAGTGCAAAGCCGGGGAAAGGGTGCAGGGAAGATTTATACTGTCGGCCCCGGCATCCGGAAGCCGGGTCAGCCTGTATGCGGACGGCATCGCTCTGCAGGCGGAAATGGACGAGGATGGGCCGGAGCTTACAGTTCTGGGCGAAAGCGGCAGCTTCCGCGCCCGCACCCACCGCCTGCAGCAAAGGCTCAGTGCGTCGCTGCGCCGCCGTATGGACGGCAAGACCGGCGGTGTGCTGGCTGCCATGACTACCGGCGACCGGAGTTATCTGTCTTCGGCCATGCGCAGCGCCTACCGGGGCGCGGGTCTTGCCCATGTGCTGGTGGTAAGCGGAATGCATGTGTCCATTTTGTGCGGTGATATCCTCAGCACACTCCTGCCCTACGAGTGGGAGCAGAGCTACCGCAGGCGCAGATGCCGGGCGGTATTCCGAAGTCTGCTGGCCTTTTTGCTGATGGGCGTGACCGGCTTCACACCCTCGGTATGCCGCGCCGCAGTGGCGGTCTGGGTCGGTGCACTGGGTGTGTGGCTGTACGGCCCGCCGGATACCCTTACCTCTCTGGCGGTGGCAGGTATCGTTATGACCGCAGGCAACAGCTATGCAGTGTGCGATATCGGCTTTGAACTTTCGTTTGCGGCGGTGGTGGGCACGGTGGCAGGCGGTGTGTGCATCCGCCGCGCCCGGGATGCGTGGTACCGCCGCTTCTGGAAGAAAGCAAAGAACCCGGTAAAACGGCCGTGGTATTTCAAACTGCCGGAACGTCTTTGGGGCCTTGCGGAAAGCATTTGCATCTCGTTTTGTGCTTCGGTGGCCACATTCCCGGTGTTGGTGCTGCGCGGGCTGAGTGTGAGCATTTATGCGGTGGCATCCAGTGTGGCGGTGCTGTGGCTCATCCAGCCCATGATGCTGCTGGGCCTTGGCACGGCCTTTGCCGGCCTGGCACCCGCTCTTGCTCCGCTGTATGGGGTGCTGTCCGCAGCGTCTGCGGCGTTGACCGGCCTGCTCGACCGCTGGGCCGTCTGGATCTCTGCAAAACCGGGCGCGGGCATCTACTTCGATACGGCCTATGCAGCCATCGTGTGTCTGGTGCTGATCCTGTTGTGCTGGCTGGCGTTCCACTGGCGGGTACGGCTGCGGGTGGCAGGGCCATGCATTCTGCTGGCGGCAGCTGTTTCCATCGGGCTGGGCAATGCTCTCAGCCAGGATGTGGTGCACACCGACCTTGTAGGCAGCGCCAACGCGCCGGCAGTGGTCGTCACCCAGAACGATACCGCCGTGGTGCTGTTCCGGGGCGGAGCTTCTGCCCAGAACGCAGTGGAAAACCAGCTTGCCCGGCGGGGCGTGCAGACTGTGGAGCTTGTGGCAGACCTGCGCACAAACCCTAAAACGGCCTGTACACTGGAAGCAGAGCGGACACTTCCGGCAGCAGAAATGGCGGTGAACACAGCACAAAAGCTGCGGTGCACACCGGCTCTGGTGGAAATGCTGCGCACCCGGAATGGCTGTCTTGTGCGGCTGACTGTGGGCAACCGGCAGTTTGCCGTGGTCAATGGAACTGTAGAACTGGCAAAACAGGTCACAGTGCAGTGGCTGCTGGCATCCCCTGCAAAGCCGGATGCTGTGCAGTATAAAAATGTTCTGGCCCTGCGCAGCTATGACTGGATGGACAACAGAAAAGAACTGGCGGCATCCATCAGCCTGCGGCGGCACGGCGGGCTGAAAACGGAGTGATGCTTTGCAATCCGGGCAGAGTGTGGTACAATAGAACAACACCATAAGAGAAGGGAGGTGCCTGCATGGCGACCGAGACAAAACTCCGGCAGTTGGCGGACAAGGGCTGCCCGGTTTACTATTTTTATTCCAGTGAGCGGTATCTGGTGCGGCAGGCCGTGGCAGCGGCCACCCGCATCCTGACCGCAGACAGCGACGAGGATGCCACGGTTCTGGATGGAGCTGCGCCGGAGATCGAACAGCTCATCATGGCGGCGGGCACCATCTCATTTTTTGGCACCCGGCGTGTGGTGGTGCTGCCGGAGATCGACCCTGCAGCTTACAGTGACAAGGATCTGGAAGAGTTGAACAGCACCCTTTCCAGTCTGGAAAATGCTGTGGTGGTGCTGGGCAGCGTGTTTGAACTGGAGCGCAGCAAGCTCAAAACAGGCAAGCGCGCACAAAAGCTGATCGCGCAGTGCAAGGCGCTTGGCTACACCGAAGAATTGGCTAAGCCCAAGCCCTTTGAACTGAAAATGATGATGATCGATCGCGCAAAGGAGCAGAAAACCACCCTGCCGGACGGCGCAGCGGCGGCGCTGCTGGAGCGCTGCGGCGAGGATCCGTTCCTTTTGGAAAATGAGGTGGACAAGCTCTGTGCATTGTCCGGGTATCAGACGGTCACGGCAGCGATGGTGGCGGAAATGGGCACGGTCAGTCTGGAAGCAGACGTGTTCGAGATGATCCGCATGATCACGGCCAAAAACGCCACAGGTGCCTGCAAAAAGCTGCAGACTTTGCTGCGCCTGCAGCAGGAGCCCATTGCCATTACAGCGGCCATGATCGGCAGCTATGTGGATCTGTACCGGGTCAAGCTGGGGGCAGCAAAACGGAAAAATTACAGCACGGTATTCAAGGATTTTGGCTATAAGGGCAGTGATTACCGGCTCAAGCGGTCGGCCGAAACAGCCTCGCATTATACGCTGGGCCAGATCGAAAACTGTATGCAGGTGCTGCTGGAACTGGACCAGAGCCTGAAAAGCCAGCCTACCGATGACCAGATCCTGCTGGAAACAGCGCTGTGCCGGTTGGCAATGGCGGGGAGCGGACGATGAAGGAAAACGAAATGATCCATACAGGCCGGGTGCTCATTGTGGAGGGCAAGTACGATGCGGCCCGGCTTTCCCATCTGACCGATGCCATGATCCTGCTGACGGATGGCTTTGGCATTTACAGCGACAAAAAGCGCCAGCAGCTGTTCAAAGCGCTGGCGCAGAAAAACGGCCTGATCCTGCTCACGGATTCGGACGCAGCAGGCTTCCGCATCCGCACCTACATCACCAATCTGGTGGGAGAAAAGAATGTGGTGCAGGCTTACGTGCCCGCGATCCACGGCAAGGAAAAGCGCAAGGAGCAGCCCGGCAAGGAGGGCCTGCTGGGGGTCGAGGGCGTGGACGATGCCATCGTTCTACAGGCGCTGCGGGATGCCCTTGGCGCTGAGGCGGGTGCCGCAGCGGCCCGCCCGGAAGGACGGCAAATCACCTATACCGACCTCTACGAGTGGGGGCTTTCCGGCAGGCCGGGCAGCGCCGAGCGCAAGGCAAAGCTTCTGAACGCGCTGGGCCTGCCGCCGCGTCTTTCCAAAAAGGAGCTGGTGGAAGCGCTGAATCGACTGTATACTTTTGAACAATTAAACGAACTACAGTTGAAAATTCTGGATAGCTGACTGCATGGCGCAGGGGCGAGCGCACCGCTCACCTCTGCGCTGTTTTTGTGCTCGGAACATCCCACCGCTGGCGCAGAAGTTCCAGCGCATGAGTTTCCAGACGGGAAACATAGCTGCGGCTGATGTCCAGCAGTTTTGCAGTTTCCAGCTGGGTCAGCGGCGGCTGGCCGGAAAGACCATACCGCAGCAGAATGATCTGTCGCTCCCTGGCGGGCAGGCCGTCCAGCAGCTGCCGCATCCGGCGGGTATCGTCCTGCGTTTCGCAGGTGTCCTCCATGCAGAAGCTGTCCTGCAGCACATCGGCCAGCGTCAGCGCAGAGTCACCATCTGATTCCAGCGCTTCCTGCAGCGAGACGGTCCCGCCGGTTTTGCGGTTCCGGCGGAACTGCATCCGGATCTCATTTTCAATGCACCGGCTGGCGTAGGTGGAAAAGCGTGCCCGACGGGCAGAGTCGAAAGTATCCACTGCTTTCATCAGGCCGATGGTGCCGATGGAAATAAGGTCGTCCTGATCGCCGGGCAGGGCATAGTATTTTTTTACGATGTGTGCCACCAGACGCAGATTGTGCCGGATCAGTTTTTCCCGTGCGGCAGGGTCACCGGCACGCAGTGCGGAAAAGGCTTCGGTTTCCTCCCGGGCAGAGAGGGGCCGCGGA
>NZ_JAFREG010000001.1:0-740759 GCF_017377615.1 Faecalibacterium sp. Marseille-Q4896 | reverse complement strand
TAGTATTTTTTTACGATGTGTGCCACCAGACGCAGATTGTGCCGGATCAGTTTTTCCCGTGCGGCAGGGTCACCGGCACGCAGTGCGGAAAAGGCTTCGGTTTCCTCCCGGGCAGAGAGGGGCCGCGGAAAGCTGCCGCTTTCCAGATGAAGCGCCAAAACCAGAAACTTTGTGGCAAAAAATTGCAGAAGAGATAAAAACATGCCGACCCCTCCCCATAGTATCATAAACGGTTACTGTAATTTATGAAGGAGGGCTTGCCTTTTTTCCGGACTCCGGGGAGAACAACTCTGCTTCGTTGTCCACAAAATGCTGATAAGCGTCCTTGTCTGCAATCAGGTAGACAGGATTCTGCAAAATCGACTTGATGGAAAACCGGGTGAACGAACGCCCGGTTTTTGTTTTGATGCCCAGCCGTCCCAGTTCTTCAATCAGGCTGGAAAAGTCGCTGATGTTGCGGCTGATGCGGTCCAGTCGATAGACCACGATGGCACGGATCTTCCGCTCTTTGGCAGCGGTCATCATCTTTTTGAAGTCCGGGCGGTTCAGGTTGCCGCCGGAAAAGCCCTCGTCCTCAAAGACAACGGCATGTTCCGCGGCGGCATCGCCGTAGTGAGTGCGGATATATTCGCGGCAGAGGTCGATCTGATTTCCGATACTTTCGCCCTTGCCGGTGTAGCGGGATTTGCGGGAATAGATGGCAATGGTGTCGGCAGTTTTGGCCATGAGATACTCCTTTCCTGTTGTCCGGTGGCCGTAGATGCGGCTATTGTAACGCCAACCGCATAGGGCCTTTGGTTCGGCCTACTTTTTGGAGCTGGGCCTCTCGTGCCAGCAGCTCGAACAGAATATCCCGGCCCTCTTCACCGACCCCGCGTGCGGCCATGTGCTGCGGGCGAAAGGCTTCGTACAGGACGAGAACGGCTGGGTGGAGCTGAACGCCACCGCCGACGGCCTGACGGCAAACGCTATCCCCAAGGGGCAGGAAGTGCTCATCGTGATCGGGGAGGGACTGGAGAAAGAACGGATTGAGGTGAGATTAAAGGGGTAAGGCGGATCCCCCGTATATCGTTGTATCTTTCCATAAATAGTTTGTCTCCCGCCCAAAGTAGGCGTATAATAGGGGGAAAGAAACGCTAAAGGAGAATCCCCTATGAACGGCACCGCATTGCGCAAACCGACTGCCCGGCGGGTGGTGGGCATGGTGGCGGGCATCGTCATCATCGCCCTTGGCATTGCGCTTTTCAAGCAGTCCCACCTCGGCAACGACTCCATCAGCGCCCTGAACATGCGGCTGGCGGAGCTGCTCGGCATCTCGCTGGGCACCCAGAACCTGTGCACGAACATCCTGTTTTTCCTGCTGGAATTCTGGTTCGGGCGCAAGTACATCGGCCTTGGCACCTTCGTCAACGGCATCTGCATCGGGTACATCGTCACGGCGTTCTATGACCCCATTCACGCCCACTTCGGCGACGCGCCGTCGCTGGCGGTGCAGTTGGCGTGGGTCATCGCGGCGGTGCTGGTTACGGCGCTGGGCGCTTCGCTCTACCAGACCGCCGACCTCGGCATCGCGCCCTACGATTACCTTTCCCTCGGTCTGCGGGACTACACACCCTGCCCGTACTTCGGGTGCCGCATCTTCACCGATGCGCTCAGCGCCCTGCTGTGCTGGCTGCTGGGTGGCCTTGTGGGCCTGGGCACCTTGATCTGTGCGTTCTGCCTTGGGCCCTTCATCCAGTTCTTCGATCGGACGTTCTCCCAGAAGGTGCTGCAATACAAACCGAACAATTGAGAAACCCCGCGGCGTCAAATCATACGCTGCGGGGGTCTTTTTTATTGCTGCCGTTAAGCAGAAAATGAAAATGAAGGAGATTTATCTTTCAAAACCGCCTGTGGACTGCTGCGGCGATGGGGAGCCATAACAAACCCATCAGACAGGCTTTGGAAGAAGTAAATTTTTCGAATCTGCTTGTAGAAAACGGCGGTCTATGATAGCATGAAATCAAAGAAAAACAGGAGGGCTTACACATGGTTTTACTGGTTGTGGATACACAGAAAGGTATCGTGGATGAACGCCTGTATGCGTTTGAAAAGTTTGTCAGCAACATCAGGGAATTGATCCGGACTGCCCGCGAACAGGGAATCGAGGTCGTCTATGTCCAGCATGACGATGGGCCCGGCACCGGTTTCTCCATCGGGGACGATGAATTCGAGGTCTATTCCGGGTTTGCGCCACTGCTGACTGAAAAACGGTTCGTCAAGACTGTATGCAGTGCGTTCAAAAAAGAAAGCGGCCTGCTGGAATATCTGACGGAAAAGGGCGAAAAAGATGTGATGGTCTGCGGTATCATGACGGACTTCTGCATCAATGCAACGGTGGAGGCGGGCTTTGAGCATGGCCTGCACATAATCGTTCCTGCCTATGCAAATTCCACGCAGAACAACGAGTACATGACGGGGGAGCAGAGCTACCGCTATTATAATGAGTTCCTCTGGCCGGACCGCTATGCCGATTGTGTGCCCATGGACAAGGCGCTGGAGCTGCTCAAAAAGTGAGGTGTTTACAATGATTTCTGAAAAAGTAAAAAATCAGATTCAAGTGGTGCAGGGTGATATTACCAAACTGGACTGTGACGGCATCGTGAATGCGGCCAATCGCAGTCTGCTGGGTGGAGGCGGTGTGGATGGTGCCATCCACCGGGCAGCAGGGCCGGAATTGTTGGCGGAGTGTCGCACGCTGCACGGCTGCCGCACCGGAGAAGCAAAAATCACTAAGGGCTACCGGTTGAAAGCAAAGTATATCATTCATACAGTAGGGCTGATTTATTCCGGCACAGCAGAGGATGCCGCGCAGCTGGCGGACTGCTACCGCAATTCGCTGAACCTTGCCAAAGAGCATGATGTCCATAGCATTGCGTTCCCGGCAATTTCGACTGGCGTGTATGGTTACCCGCTGGAAGATGCCACGGAGATTGCAGTCAAAACAGTGGCACAGTGGCTGGAAGATCACGCGGATTACGCCATGCAGGTGATTTTCTGCTGCTTCGATGCCAGGACGGAGCGGGTGTATCAGGCAAGGCTGTAACCGGAAGAGGTGTGAGAGATGGGCTTTTTCAAAAAGCTGTTTACAGGGATCGGGTTTGCGGCAGGTTTTCTGTTCTACGGATGCTTATCGATGATTTTATATGCGTCCCGCGGGCGGCATAAGCCCCGTCATCGGCGCAGCAGCTTTTGGAATACGCTGGAGCGCTACCTGATTTTTTCGTGGATCTGTGATGGTGTGCGCAGCAGCCGGAAACGAGCGGAAAAGTTCTATTATCAGCGCACAGGCAGCGATTTCTGGCAGACGCAGACACGGGTTCGACCGGAAAATGTTAAAAATGCTGTTCCTGCGGTGAAAACACCAAGGCTGGAGGCAAAAAGCACGAGCACAGGTGCAACGCGGTCGGTAAAACCAAAGAGAACGGAGCGTCCTTCTGCGGCACAGAAAGCATCGGCAGCACAAAGCGGTGCCAAAAGCGTGTCGGTGCCGACTGTACTAGGGCAAAACGTTTCGGAGGCTGACGCAGAAAAGCACAGCGAATGGTCAATACAAACGTCGGATGCCAAACATGAATGTGTTGCACCGCAGCCGGATACCAAAGAAGTGCATCAAAAGTCTGCACAGCAATTGGAAGCAGAACGGCAGCAGAAACTGGAAAACCTGCGTGCCGCAATGCAAAAACAGATTTGCACCATTCATGCAGATGTGGAACTCCCGGCAGGGAAACTGAATGACAGTGGGTCAGCGGAGCAGAAACTGCATGTCCTGTTGTACAAGTCCACGCTGCCAGAAAATGACCTGAATCGGGCACTGGACGAGCTTCGTACAGAGCGCAGACGGCAAAAGGCAGAGTATCAGGGGGCACCGTTTGCGGATGTGTTTCTGGTGAAACTGATTTTGTCTGATGAGGATAGTGAGCGGGCCTGCATCGTGGATGTGGGGGATACCGGCATGAGCTATGTCATTCCGTGGAGCAGCATCCCGAAGGAACTGCAGGAACCGCTGCACCGCTATGTATCGGAAGCGGAAGGAAAGCTCTGCGGCTACTGCAAGGAAGAACTCTGCAACAGTGAAAGCGGCAGGATGGTCGTGGAACTGTATCTTGGTAAACAGGATGGGCATGGCTCCCGAATCCTGTACTGAAAATGGAGTAAAGATTGAAATACAGAGAAATCGCAGACGGCATTTTTGTTGACCGTCCCAACCGCTTTATTGCCCATGTGGAAGTGAATGGAGCAGTGGAAACCGTCCATGTCAAGAACACCGGGCGGTGCAAGGAACTGCTACTGCCCGGTACGGCAGTTCGGCTGGAAGTGTCGGACAACCCGAAACGCAAAACAAAATACGACCTTGTGGCGGTACACAAGCAGGGCCTTGGCTGGGTCAATATGGACAGTCAGGCACCTAACAAGGTAGTAGGAGAGTGGCTTGCAAAACAGGGCTACGACTATATCAAGCCGGAATTCACCTATGGGAAGTCCCGCATCGACTTTTATATGGAAAAGGGCGAACAGAAATATCTGCTGGAAGTCAAGGGCTGCACACTGGAAGTGGACGGTATCGGCTACTTCCCGGATGCACCTACCGAGCGCGGCGTGAAGCACCTGCACGAGCTGGCGCAGGCACAGCAGGCAGGGTATCGGTGCGCAGTGGCTTTCGTGATTCAGATGGAAGGCATCACCGAGGTGCGGCCAAATGTCAGCACACAGCCGGAGTTTGGTACGGCACTGGCCGAAGCAAAGGCCGCAGGTGTGCGGGTGCTGTTTCTGCTCTGCCATGTAGGGCGGGATAGTCTGGAAATCGTGGAGCAGAGGGAAGGCTGAAAAATTTTTCAGAAAACCTCTTGACCCTGACGCAGCGTCATAGCGTATACTGTGGCTGTCGCAAGGGAGGACAGCAAGATGATGACAGTGAACGAAGTGAGCAAGCGGACCGGAGTAAGCATCCGGACCCTGCAATATTACGATAAAATCGGTCTGCTGCGCGCGGCGGGCCGTACCGAAGCAGGCTATCGGCTGTATGACGATGCCGCGCTGGAACGTTTGCAGCAGATCTTATTGTTCCGGGAACTGGAATTTCCGCTGAAGGACATCCAGAAAATCGTGGAGAATCCTGCTTTTGACCGGCAGAAAGCACTGGAACAGCAGATCACACTTCTGACATTGAAAAAGCAGCATCTTGAAGATCTGATCGGCCTTGCGCAGAAAATTCGATCCACAGGAGGAATGGTTATGGACTTTACCGCATTTGATACGCAGAAGATCAAAAAGTATACCGAGCAGGCCAAAAAGGAATGGGGCGAAACGCCGGAATACAAAGAGTTTGAGGAAAAAACTGCCCATAAGACCGAGAAAGAAGTCAAGGACATGAGCAGTCAACTGATGGACATCGTGGCGGCATTCGGCGGGATGCAGAGCAAAGACCCGGCGGACTCTGAAGTGCAGGCACAGGTGAAGAAGCTGCAGGAGTTTATCACAGAGCACTACTATAACTGTTCCAAGGTGATCCTGAATCAGTTGGGGCAGATGTATGGGGCAGGCGGAGCATTTACGGAAAACATCAATGCTGCCGGCGGTGCCGGTGCCGCAGAATTTGCGCAGAAAGCCATTGAGATTTATTGCAAGTGAGCCCAAAAACGCTTTGCGTGATTCAGTCACAGAAATCGTAAATAGGAAATGTTATCATATAGACACAAGAAACACACCGACAACATTCCAATGGAGGATTTCGATATGAAGGCAAAGTTTTACATCTGCAATCACTGTGGCAACCTCGTCACTACCATCCGTAACGCAGGCGTTCCGCTGGTCTGCTGCGGGGAGAAAATGAAAGAGCTGGTTCCCAATACGGTGGAAGCCAGCGGCGAGAAGCATCTGCCGGTGGCAGAGCTTTCCGGTAGTCGTCTCACGGTCACAGTGGGCGCGGTGGAGCACCCCATGGCGGATGTTCACTATATTCAGTGGATTTTTGTGGAGACTGAGAACGGCGGACAGATCCGCTATCTGAATCCGGGGCAGGCACCCAAAGCTGTTTTTGAACTGGGAAGTGAAAAGCCGGTGGCCGTTTACGCATACTGCAATCTGCATGGGCTTTGGATGACGAAACTCTGATACAATCAATGCAAACGGGGAGTGATTTGATGTCACTCCCTGTTTTTTGATGAGAACTTTATGCGGTTCTTTTGGTTCGGAACTGTGTATAAATGGGATGGATAAAATGAGTGGGCACACTATATGCGTTTGCTAAACGCTGACAGCGTTCAATTTTTTGCGTGGAATCGTGAAAATGAGACCTGCGAAAAACGTAGAAAATTTGATATGGTTGCGCTGCAAACTAAGACATATTGATGTTTTTGAAACGAGTTTATAGTGAAATATGTGTAATTCGAGTGCAGATATTCATTCTTGTGAGTTTGTTGTGTGAATTTGTCACGTTCCGCCGAAAAAAATACTCTGTGGTAATTTATGAGCAAATTCGCTTTTGTGAAATAAAGTCGAATTTGAATCCGCAATTTGCGGAAAAAGAAGGGGATTACACAGGAACAGCTGAGTATAATGCTGAACGTTAGTGCGAACCATCTTGCAAAAGTTGAACGGGAAGCCGCTGCTGCTCTGCAGGATCTTTCGTCCTGCCTGAATGTCAGAACGGACTATCTGCTGAACGGAGATGCACCGCATAATAACCATCTGAGGGAAAGGCTGACGTTTCTTGCACAGGAATTAGAAAAGATTACGGCGGACCTCCCGGTATGGGGATAGGAAAAGCAAAATCCTCTTTTTCAATGCCCAAAAGCGTGGTAGAATAGGTAAAAGATTCAGTATCTGAAAAACGGAGCGCGCAACAATGAAGATTCTGGTCAGCGCCTGCTTGCTGGGCGAAAACTGCAAATACAGCGGCGGAAACAATTACAATCAGGCGGTCTGTGATTTTGCGCGGGGGCATCAGGTGGTTCCGGTCTGCCCGGAGGTGCTGGGCGGCCTGCCCACACCGCGGTGCCCGGCGGAAATCGTGAAGGGCGTTGTCACGAACAAAGAGGGCATCAATGTGGACCGGGAGTTCCGAGCGGGCGCAGCCAAGGCCCTTGCCATCGCAAAAGAAAATAGGGTGGAGCTTGCCATCCTGCAATCCCGCAGCCCCAGCTGCGGCGTGAAGGAAATTTACGATGGAACGTTTTCCGGGACAAAGATTCCCGGACAGGGCGTTTTTGCCAAGATGCTGATGGACGAAGGCGTCCGTGTTCTGGATGCCGGGGAATTGCCTAAAATTATCTTGAAAAATGAGGACGGAAAATGTCAATCAAACTGATTTGCAGCGACATTGACGGTACGCTGCTGCAATACGGCAAAAAGGAACTGGAAGACGAGATCTTTGAGCAGATACGGGAGCTGCATCGGCGCGGCATTCTGTTTTGCCCGGCATCTGGTCGGCAGTATACCAGCCTGCGCAAGCTCTCTGCACCGGTGGCGGACTGCTGTGTGTTTCTCTGCGAAAACGGCGGCGTGATCTATAAGGACGAACAGTGCATCGCCAAGAATCCGATGCCGCGTGCATTGGCCGAAGAAATCGCCAACGACCTGTGGACCCGCAGCGACGGGCAGGGCGAGGTAATGCTTTCCGGTCAGAATACTGCATACCTGATGGAGCAGGGTCTGGGAATGCTCAAGCGTATTCAGTTCATCGGGAACAACTATCAGATCATCCATGACCCTTCCGAGGTGCCGGAGGAGATCACAAAAGTATCGGTGTATCTGCACGAAGGCGTAGAATCTTACACGGAACGGTTTGTCCCACGATGGAAAGAGGCGAACTGCGCTGTGGCAGGGCCGTACTGGATCGACACCACCTTTGCCAACAAGGGCATCGGTGTGCGCAGCATCTGCAAGACTCTGGACATCGCCCTTGCCGATGTGATGGCTTTTGGCGACAATTATAACGATGTGTCGATGCTGGACATTGTGGGTGTGCCCTACATTATGGATGGTGCCGCCGCACCGCTGCGGGAAAAGTACCCGAACCATACACCCCGCCCAGAGGATGTGCTGCGGGAGTTCTTGAAGCGAGCGTAAATTTGGAACACGCACGTTCCAAATTTGAAATGATACGATACAAGCTGCACGGCATTGCTGGAAGAACTGCGCTGACAGGAGAATTTTATGACAGAGCGTTATTGTGAGGGTGAACGGTTTGCTGACCTGTCGTTCACCGAGGAGGCTTTTGAGGATTGCGACTTTACCGACTGCGTGTTTGTGGATTGCTCCTTTACCAAATGCGAACTGGATCATACCACGCTGAACGAGTGCAAATTCGTGCGGTGTGAGATCACAGGTCTGCGCAGCACCCATTCTTCGGTGCAATCGCTGGATTTTGAGGACTGCCGCCTGAATGAAATTGAGTGGGCACCGCTGATGTCCAACGGTGCCTTCCCGGACCCTATCCACACGCTGAAAGAGTGCAGTCTGAAATATAACACCTTCACCGAAATGAACTTTAACCGCTTCGACTTTTCGGATGGCAACGAAATTGTCGGCTCTATGTTTGCCAAATGCGAGATGCAGTTGGCGAATTTCAAGGGTGTAGAACTTCACGAAACGGAGTTCTACCAGTGTGATCTGCGCAAGGCGGATTTCCGGGATGCCGCCGGTTATAAGGTGGACATTTTGGGCAGCCGCCTGAAGGATGCAAAGTTTTCCCTGCCGGAAGCGGTGAATCTGCTGGCAGATTTGAAGATCAAGCTGTCGTAAGAAGGAGAAAAAATGCGTCAACTCATCATTGCACGAAAAGATCTGCAGATGTCGCCTGGCAAGCTGGCGGCGCAGTGCTGCCACGCTTCGCTGGCGTTCCTCACCGACCCCATCGGCATGGGACAGGGCGTGGAACCCATCGAGAAAGACGGAGAAATTACCGGCTATCGGGCAGAAATCATGTTGGATAAGGCAACTTACGAAGAGTGGTTCGATGGCTCTTTTACCAAAACTATCTGCGGGGCAAAGAACCGCAATCAACTGCTGAAAGCAAAAACAATTGCCGAGGAATTGGGACTGGTGGAAAACAAAGACTTCTTCCTCATCCGGGATGCCTGCCACACCGAGCTGGAGCCGGAAGAATTTGATGAAAACGGAGAAGGCATGACCCTGACCTGCATCGGTTTCCGCCCGCTGCCGGATGAAATTGCACACCAGATCAGCCATAAGTTCCATTTGTATTGAGTGCTGGTTCGCGGAATAATAAAAATAGTCCCGGCCATTCTCCTGTGACATACAGGAAAATGGTCGGGATATTTTGCTTTTTATTGAAGATTCATCCACGCCGCCAGTGCATCCTCGGCGGCGGGGTCTGTGTGGTAGTAGTCGCTGACGTAAACGCCGAACGCAACGCAGACGGCCAGCAAAACAGCCAGCAGGCAGAGGAACACTCTGAGGGGAAACGATTTTTTCTTCTGGTTCTTCATAGAACTCCTTTATTTTATAAGCATTTTCCGCAATCGCTGCAGCCGTTGCAGATCAACTTGCTGCCGCAGGTCTCGCAGTTTGCGCGGAAATGAGGCACATAGAGATCTTCCTGCGGGATGGGGTAACCCCAGTCGTCCACGAGGTCAAAATGAATGGGCCTGCCCTGATAGTTCATGCCGGATTTATAAGCCATCCGGCTTTGCAGCTGCTTGCTGGGCAGGTGGTAGCGTTTACCGTCTTTGATGAACACAGTGCCAGTCTCGATAAAGCAGAAGGTCACGTTGGCATCCACGCATTCCTGCCGGAGAGACTTGACCCAATCAAAATTGCAGGGGCGGGCACCATCGTAGTTTTCGCCGCCGCAGATGACCTGCTCGATCTGCCCGGCGGTAAGGTACTGCCGGATGCTTACTGGTCCGATGAAGGGCGCGCACATAATGCCCTTGTGCTTGAAGGGCAGGTCAAACAGGATGGGAATGCGCTCATCGGCGCGGCGCTGATTTTCACAGGTGACGTTGAAAAAGATGTTGTCCCAACCGCTGCCCCAGTCCGGCGGCAGGCACTCCCGTACCCGCTGCGGCCGTTTGGTGAGCAGAAAAAACACCACATCGCTGCGCTGGCGCATGATGTCCCACGCCTCAACCCGCCACGGGTCGGCTTCTTCCAAGAAGAAATCCGAGGTCATGCAGACCCGGATCTGCTCACCACTCTGGATTTTGTAGTGTCCGGTGCGGTCTTTCTGGAGCGGATAGGAAAAGCCGCTTTTCGTTTTGTAGATCTCGGCTCCGTTCTGGTCCCTCATCCGGTCGAGAAAGTACATATAGCAGTTCTGGCAGCCCTCGCTGCACTTGACGCAGCCGTGCCATGGATTCCAGATGTCGTGCAGGAAGCTCACCTTCTTTCTGTACCTATTATAATAGCTGCGCGGACAGGAAACAAGAGCACCCCTTGCGCCGCCCCATCGGATGTGATAGGATGAAGAAAACCATGTGAGGGAGGAACCACCATGCCGTTTCTGATGATCCGCAACGACATCACCAAGGTGGCAGCGGATGCCATCGTCAACCCGGCGAACCGGAACCTTTTGCAGGGCAGCGGCACCAGCCGTGCCATCTATCAGGCGGCAGGGGAGCAGGAGCTGACCGCTTCCTGTGAAGCCATCGGCCGTTGCGATTTGGGCAGAGCCGTGTGTACTCCGGCGTTCGGGCTGCCTGCAACGTATATTTTCCATGCAGTCTGCCCTGCGTGGCACGGCGGCGGGTTCGGCGAAGCTGAACAATTAGCCGGTGCATACCACTCCGCATTGGAATTAGCCGCAGAGTACCACTGCGAGAGCGTGGCCTTTCCGCTGCTGTCCAGCGGAAACTATGGCTACCCCAAAGAACAGGCCTTCCGCATTGCGGTGGACACCATCACACAGTACGTCATGGAGCACGACCTGACCGTGTATTTGGTGCTTTACGACCGGGACTCGCTGGCCGTGAGCTGGAAGCTGTTCGCCTCGGTGGAGGAGTACATTGACGACCACTATGTAGCACAGAACGATGAAAGCTACGGATTTGGCCGTCGGCGCAGGGAATTGTCAGAGCGGCGGAGGCTTCTGGAAGAAGATGCCGCCGTGCCGATGCTAGGTGCAGTTCCGGCATCCGCCGCGGCACCCAGGACAGCCCGCAGTCTGGAAAGCCTGATGGACAACCTTGGCGAGAGCTTCACCACCCGGCTACTGCGGCTCATTGACGAGCGGGGGCTGAAAGACTCCACCGTGTACAAGCAGTCCAACATCTCCCGGCAGCATTTCTCCAAAATTCAGTGCAATCGCGACTACAACCCCAAAAAGAAAACGGTGCTGGCCTTTGCGGTGGGCCTGCACCTGTCCGAAGATGAAACCATCGACCTGCTCAAGAGTGCGGGCTATGCCTTTTCGGATGGCTCCAAGCGGGACTGGATCGTGCGGTATTGCCTGGAACACAAAATCTATAACATCAATCAGGTCAATACGCTGCTGTTTGAATACGATCAGGAACAGCTGGGTGCGTAATTTGTCGCCTGCCCGTTGACCTTTTGCCCTCCGGTTTGTGGTATCCTTTTGCCAACGAAAGCGATCATAGGTAAGGGAGGAAACAGCCATGTTAGGAGCAATCTTGGGTGACATCGTGGGCAGTCCCTATGAATTTGACCACAACAATTACAAGCACAAGGATTTTCCGCTGCTGAGCGAGAAATCGCACTTCACCGATGATACGGTCATGACCGTTGCGGTGGCACGGGGATTGATTGTGGGTAAAGGCATCCCGGAGAGAACATTTGAAGAAACAAAGAGCGAGATGCGCATTTGGGGAGAAACATACCCTCATGCCGGTTACGGCGGGATGTTCCGCCGGTGGCTGCACACAGAAAATCCGAATCCCTATGGCAGTTTCGGTAACGGCTCGGCTATGCGGGTGTCAGCAGCGGGCTGGCTGTTCGATACGCTGGACAAAACATTGGAAATGGCAAAAGTGACCGCCGAAGTCACCCACAACCACCCGGAGGGCATCAAGGGCGCACAGGCCACGGCGGCAGCAATTTTTCTGGCTCGTACCGGCCACAGCAAGCCGGAGATCAAGCGGTATGTGGAGCAGACCTTCGGTTATGACCTGAACCGTACCTGCGATGAAATTCGGCCGACCTATCATCATGTGGAGACCTGTCAGGAAACTGTGCCGGAAGCAATCATTGCTTTTCTGGAAAGCGTCAGTTTTGAGGATGCACTTCGCAATGCGGTCTCTCTGGGCGGCGACAGCGACACCCTTGCCTGCATCACCGGCGGCATTGCCGAAGCTTTTTACGGGATGCCGCAGGAACTGCGGGACGAGACTTTGAAACGTCTGCCGGAGGATATCCGGGAAGCATATGAACTGTTGTGCTTCATGATTGCCAAGATGATATAAAATGCGATGATGCGACTGAATTTTGAAAAGATTGTATAGGATTTTATAAAAGTATTATTCTTTTATAAATTTTAGCACTCATCTATTGACACTGTTAATGAACGGTGCTATAACAGTGGCGTGCTCAGGAGGAAGGGCAAAAGGAGAGCCGCTAGGCTCCCCGGAAAGCCCTTCTGAATGGACGCTTCAGATTTTTTGCCCCGACCCGAACGCCGGGATTGGAGGAATGATTTATGCTTATGCCGACTGTTTTCCATGAAAACCTGTTCGATGATTTCTTCGATCCGTTCTGGAATGACGCTGTACTGGAACGTGCTATGAACCGTGAGGCTCGTGGCGCCTTTGGTAAGCGTGGTGCAAACATGATGAAGACCGATGTCAAACAGACGGACAATGGCTACGAAGTAGCTGTTGACCTGCCGGGCTGCAAGAAGGAAGACGTTCAGATGGATCTGAACGACGGCTACCTGACCATTCAGGCAGTGCGCAGCCACAGCAACGACGAAAAGGATAAGAAGGGCCGCTACCTGCGGCGCGAATCCTTCTCTGGCACCTGCGCGCGCAGTTTCTACGTGGGCGATGTGAAGAAGGAAGACATCCACGCAAAGTTCGAGGACGGCGTCCTGCACGTCGAGCTGCCTGCTCCTCAGCAGACGAAGGCTTTGCCTGAGAACCCGAATCTGATTGCAATCGAGTAAAACGCCGGTCGTGTGCGCCAAAGCACAACGCACATAAGATGCCCCCGGAGAGCTGTAACAAGCCCTCCGGGGGCATTTTTGTTTCGCTATCTTTTCCGCAAGGGAAAATCATGGTATACTGAGAACAGCAACTCGGAATTTATGGAGGTACTTCACTATGGAATACAAACGCTTTGGCGGTAAGCTCCTTGTCCGCATCGACAAAGATGAGGAGATCGGTGAAACAAATTTGATTTTAGGGGGACAAAGATGAGTGATGTAAAAGGAAAGACCGGCGCAGTCTTGAGGGAGACGGCAGTCCTGACCGGGGCGGTGGCGATCATTGCGGCGGGCGTTTTCTTTTTTCTGGTGCCGAGCCATACATCTGTCAGCAGCATTTCCGGCCTTGGCATCGTGCTGTCCAATTTTGTGCCGCTGCCCTTGTCGGTCATTACGATGATCCTGAACGTCGTGCTTCTCATCATCGGGTTCTTTACCTGCGGCAGAGAATTTGGCGCAAAGACCGTATACACCAGTGTGCTGCTGCCGGTGTTTCTGGGGCTGTTTGAAAAGCTGTTCCCGGAGTTCGGCTCGATGACCGGCAGTCAGGAGCTGGACGTGCTGTGCTATATTCTGGTGGTCAGCATCGGGCTGAGTATTTTGTTCAACCGCAATGCATCCTCCGGCGGGCTGGATATCGTGGCAAAGATCATGAACAAGTACCTGCACATGGAATTGGGAAAAGCCATGTCTCTGTCGGGAATGTGTGTGGCGCTTTCCGCGGCCCTGGTCTACGATAAAAAGACCGTGGTGCTGAGTATCCTCGGTACTTACTTCAACGGCATCGTGCTGGACCATTTCATCTTTGATAACAGCATCAAACGCCGCGTCTGCATCATCACCGAAAAAGAGGAGGCGCTGCGTCAGTTCATCCTCCATGACCTGCACAGCGGTGCGACCATGTACGAGGCCATCGGTGCATACAATCTGGAAAAGCACAACGAGATCATTACCATCGTGGACAAGAGCGAATATCAGAAGCTGATGAACTTTATCAACCGGGAAGACCCCAAGGCTTTTGTTACCATTTACAATGTGTCCAGCATGCAGTATCAGCCCAAGATCTGATCGGCGGAGAGCTGCCGCAAAGGGCGGGCCTTTTGCGGCTTGCTCTTTGCCATAGCTGCGTGGTATACTCAAGTCCGGAAATATCAAAGCGCATGGAGGTAAAAAGCATGCTGACCTATACCTATGTTTCCGAGGGCAAATTTGAACTGATGGAAAAACCAAAGCCGGTGCTGCAGCACGAGCGGGATGCCATTGTAAAAGTGACCCTTGCCAGCATCTGCTCCAGCGACCTGCACATCAAGCACGGCAGCGTGCCCCGGGCGGTGCCCGGCATCACGGTAGGGCACGAGATGGTGGGCATCGTAGAAGAAGTGGGCAGTGCGGTGACCAATGTGAAACCCGGCGACCGGGTGACGGTGAACGTGGAGACCTTCTGCGGAGAGTGCTTTTTCTGCAAAAAAGGCTTCGTGAACAACTGTACCGATCAAAACGGCGGCTGGGCGCTGGGCTGCCGCATCGACGGCGGGCAGGCCGAGTATGTCCGGGTGCCCTTTGCGGATCAGGGACTGAACAAGATCCCGGACGGCGTCACCGATCGGCAGGCGCTGCTGGTGGGCGATGTGCTGGCCACCGGCTTTTGGGCGGCACGCATCTCGGAGATCACCCCCGAGGATACCGTGCTGATCCTCGGTGCAGGGCCGACTGGCATCTGCACGCTGCTGTGCGTCATGCTGCACAGCCCCAAGCGCATCATCGTTTGTGAAAAGGACGCAAGCCGCCTGCAGTTCATCCGTCGGCACTACCCGCAGGTGCTCACCGTGCAGCCGGAGGACTGCGCCGCCTTTGTGCGTGCCCACAGCGACCACGGCGGGGCCGATGTGGTGCTGGAGGTGGCAGGGGCAGACTCCACCTTCCGGCTGGCGTGGGAGTGCGCAAGACCCAACGCCATCGTGACCGTGGTGGCGCTGTACGACAAGGCACAAACCCTGCCGCTGCCGGAGATGTACGGCAAAAACCTTACCTTCAAGACCGGCGGCGTGGACGGCTGCGATTGTGAAGAAACGCTGCGTCTCATCGCAGAAGGCAAGATCGATACCGAACCGCTCATCACCCACACCTACCCCCTGCGCCGGATCGCAGAGGGCTACGAGCTGTTTGAAAAGAAACGGGACGGCGTGATCAAGGTGGCAGTGGAGTGCTGACGGTCTGCGCCAAGGCACAACGCACATAAGGTGGCCCCGGAGAGTTGTAACAAGCCCTCCGGGGCCATTTTTGTTTCCCGACATCTTTTCCGCAGCGGCAAGGCGTGGTAGAATAAGGGCAGAACCAATCCACAGGTGAGAAAATCGAACTTCAGAGAGAGGAGATGTTTCTATGCAGTCTGATGAGCTGAAACGCCGGATCTCGGCAGGCAGAGGAGATGCTTTGGCTGATCTGGTTTTGAAAAATGCCAGAATTGTCAATGTGTTTACCGATGAGATCGACACCGCTGATATTGCCATCAGCGGAAATTCGATCGTGGGCGTGGGCACGTATCATGGCCGGAAAGAAGTTGATCTGCACGGCAAATATGTCTGCCCGGGCCTGATCGATGGGCATATCCACATCGAAAGCTCCATGCTCTGTGGTCCGGCTTTCGAGCAGGCAGTGCTGCCCCACGGTACCACTGCGGTGGTCACAGACCCACACGAGATCTCGAACGTTGCGGGGCTTGAAGGCTTGGACTTCATGCTGGAAACGACAAAAAATCTGACCCTTTCGGTTTATTTCATGCTGCCCTCCTGTGTGCCGGCCACGGATCTGGATGAATCCGGCGCGGTGCTGAACGCAGAACAGCTGCGGCCTTACTACGGCGATCCCCGCGTGCTGGGGCTTGCGGAGCTGATGAATGCCTACGGGACGGTGCGCTGTGACCCGAAGATCCTGCAGAAGATCAGCGACTGTACCGAAGCGGGAAAGATCGTGGATGGCCATGCACCGCTCTTGAGCGATAAGGACCTGAATGCTTATATTGCGGCAGGCGTTCAGTCTGATCACGAGTGCTCCAACATTGAGGAAGCCATGGAAAAATTCCGGCTCGGACAATATATCATGATCCGGGAAGGAACGGCTGCCAAAAATATGGAGGCCCTGATGCCGCTGTTTCGGGAGCCTTATTGCAGCCGCTGCATGCTGGTGACGGATGATAAGCACCCCGGTGACCTGCTGGACAACGGACACATCGATTCCAACATCCGTAAAGCGATCCGGTTGGGGGCGGACCCGGCAGTGGCCGTCAAAATGGCGACGCTGGTTCCGGCACAGTATTTTGGGTTCAAGCAGCACGGTGCCGTGGCACCGGGGTATGCTGCCGACCTCATTGTAGTATCGGATTTTGAATCCTTTACGGTCGAACAGGTTTACAAGAACGGCACGCTGGTGGCCGAGCACGGAAAAACGCTGAAACCCGCACCGCTTGACATCGACCGTGTGAGATTTTCCCACGTTATGGATTCCTTTGATCTGGATGAGATCGCACTGCAGGACCTGGAACTTCGGGAAAGCGGGGAGCAGGAGCGTGTCATCTGCCTGAACCGGGGCGAGCTGCTTACGGAGGAAAAAATCATCCCGTTCCAACGGCATCCGGGCAAAGCTCCCGGTGTGGACCCGGAACACAACATCGTAAAACTGGCTGTTTTTGAGCGGCATCATCACTCCGGCCATGTGGGCATTGGCTTTTTAGGAAACTTCAGCCTGAAATGCGGAGCCGTTGCATCGAGCATCGCACATGATTCCCATAACCTGATTGTGGCAGGGGACAACGATGCCGATATGATGCTGGCCGGCAACACTGTGCGGAAAAACAAAGGCGGACTTGCGTTTGTGGCAGATGGACAGGTTGTGGCAGAACTTGCGCTTCCGGTGGCCGGATTGATGAGCACCGAAAGCGCAGAGAGCGTTGCGGCGAAAATGCAGGCGCTGAACGATGCCCTCAAGGCACATGGTGTAGCGGAAGACATCGGCATTTTTATGACCCTCGCCTTCGTCAGCCTTCCGGTCATTCCCAAACTCAGACTGAATACATACGGCATCATCGATGTAGCGCAGCAGAAAGTCGTTCCGGCTGTTTTTTAATACGCGATAACAAAAATACTGCCGGAGACCGACCCGAATGGTCCGTCTCCGGCAACAGAACAGTTCGTTCCTACTCTTAGAAACGAGCCGCATCAAGAGAAAAATTGACGGAAATTCTTATTTGATAAATCGGAATTTGACAAAGGAGTGTGATTATATGGGTAAAGCGATTTTGGCAGCAATCGTTACATTGATTGTTGGTTATTTAGGTACGGTCGTAGGACTTGAACTTTTAGGTAATTGGGTTGAGTTTGGATTGCTCATTGCTATTGCAGTAATGGGTGCTTTTATCATCTACTTCAATGACAAGAAGTAAGACAACTTCGCATTTGTGGAAGTTATAAAGGGGTGCATCATGGAAATCGAGTATAAATAAACAAAAGATTTCACGGCCGATGAATTGCAGAAACTGTTTTTATCCGTTCACTGGGAATCCGGCAATTATCCAGAAAAACTTGTCCATGCGATGCACAATTCCACACGAGTTATTTCTGCGTGGGATGGTGATAAGCTGGTCGGGCTGGTTCGCGCGCTTGATGATGGAGAAACAGTCGCATTTTTGCATTATCTTTTGGTGGACCCTGCTTATCAGGGACAGTACATTGGAGATGAGCGGATGAAACGGATCATGAGTTTCTATCAAAAGCTTCTGTATGTGAAAGTTATGTCGTCTGATCCTAAAACGATCCAATTTTATGAGCGATATGGCTTTCAACAATATGATAATTACTCTGCAATGGTGCGGAAGCACTTTTTGTGAGTTGGTATGATGGATCGATTTGCAGCTAGCAAGGAAACCGTAAGGAGTACAGAGCATGGATGCAAACTGTACCAGTAAAAGAAGGAAAGTCAAGAGTATGGAAACGGTATACATTGCAGGCGGGTGCCTTTGGGGCGTCCAGCATTTTTTTGACACGGTGCCCGGTGTACGGACGACCGAAGCCGGGAGAGCCAACGGAACAACAAACACGCTGGACGGCCCGTATGATGGATACGCAGAGTGCGTTAAAGTGGTCTTTGATGAGAAATGTACCAGTGTTACAGAGCTTATGGAGCATCTGTTTGAAATCATCGACCCGTACAGCCTGAACAAACAGGGCGTTGATGTTGGAAAAAAGTATCGCACGGGGCTTTACAGCACAAATCCCGGACATCTGGAAGAAGAAAGAGCCTTTATTGACAGCAGGAAGGACCGGGATAAAATCGTTGTGGAAGTGCTGCCGCTGACGAATTACGTCCGGAGTGCAGAGGAGCATCAGCATCATCTGGAGCGGTACCCGGAAGATTGCAGCTACTGTCATATCCCGGATGAAGTCTTAAACAAATACAGGAATCAGTAAGCAAGGGAAAAACGAAAATGCGGGGATTGGGAACGATCATCAATGCGCTGGCCATTGTGATAGGCGGTGTGCTGGGTATTCTGTTCAAACGCTTTCTGAAAGAGCGCTATCAGGATACAATCATCAAAGCCACGGGCTTTTCCGTGGTGTTTCTGGGAGCGGCGGGAACGCTCTCCAAGATACTGACGGTTAGGCCAGACGGAACTTTGAGCACCGGTGGCTCTATGGTCATGATTCTATCGCTGGCGTTGGGTGCGCTGCTGGGTGAACTTATTGATCTGGATGCACAGTTTGAACGCTTTGGCGAGTGGCTCAAACACAAGACTGGCAGTGACGGCGACAACCAGTTCGTCAACGGCTTCGTGTCGGCATCCCTGACGGTGAGCATCGGGGCCATGGCCGTCATCGGCTCCATTCAGGATGGCATCTACGGCGACCATTCCACGCTGGTAGCAAAAGCGATTCTGGACTTTATCATTGTGCTCATCATGGCGTCCTCCATGGGCAAGGGCTGCGTGTTTTCATTTATTCCGGTGGCAGTGTTGCAAGGTGCCATGACGGCTCTTGCGGTAGTGCTGTCCGGCTTTATGACGGACGCTGTGCTGAACAATCTCTCGCTGGTAGGAAATATTCTGATTTTTTGTGTGGGCATCAATCTGGTATGGCCAAGAACCATCAAGGTGGCAAACCTGCTGCCGTCCCTTCTGGTTGCAGTGGCGCTGACGGGGATTTTATGAATCGGAATTTGTAGAGGAGTGTGATTATATGAAAAACAATAGCCCACAAAAGCAGGCTGCCATTTCTTGGATCATTTTGATGATAGGAATATTGCTCGCAGTAATAGGAGCAATGACGGCAAAGGAGTACAGAGTAAACCTATGCCTGCTAATCGGTGCAATGGTTGTTGTTGGTGGTATTGTATATCATCTCACCATGATGAAATGTCCTTATTGCGGTTGCTCGCTTGTTGGTTATAGGCCGATCCCTAAAGAATGTCCAAAGTGTCATAAAAGATTTGAAGAATAAGTTCGCGTTTATCAAGGTGAACATTTAAGTATTAAAAACGGGAGTGAAAACAAATGATGACCATTGCACAGATCATGGAAAAGATGATCGCCTTTTCCGAAGGGAATATCCATGACATCACGCACCTGAGCTGCGTGTGGACCTATGCCAAAACCATTGGTGAGCTGGAGGGGCTGGACGCAGACACGCAGTTTATTCTGGAGGTGGCGGCCATCACCCACGATATCGCCTGCCCGCTCTGCCGCAAAAAGTACGGCAACACCAATGGTAAATATCAGGAGCAGGAGGGTGCCCCGCTGGTGCGGGAGTTTTTGGCGGATACCGGCATGACGGCAGAACAGATCGACCGGGTGGCCTATCTGGTAGGGCACCACCATAGCCCGGCGCAGATCGACGGCATTGACTATCAGATTCTGATTGAGGCAGATTATATCGTCAATGCGTCCGAAAGCGGGTACGACCAGCAGGCAATCCGAACCTTTATGGAACATACGATGAAGACGGCAGCAGGTATCCGGCTGACGAAAACAGTGTTTGGAGTGTAAAAATGATTCAGAAGCATTGCTTTGAATGCGGTACGGCATTGATTGAAAAAGAACTGGAAGAAGAGGGCATTGTGCCTTATTGCCCGAAATGCCAGCAATACCGGTTCCCGATGTACAATGTGGCAGTCAGCATGATTGTTGTGGATGAGGAAACCGGGAAAATTCTGCTCATCCAGCAGTACGGCAAGCCCTCTTATATTCTGGTGGCTGGATATGTGAACCGCGGTGAGGCAGAAGAACACGCCGTGGTGCGGGAGGTCCGGGAAGAAACCGGGTTGGAAGTAGAGCACCTCCGATTCAACCGTACCAAGTTTTTTGAGCCGTCTAACACGCTGATGTGCAACTTTACGGCTTTCGTCAGAACCGCAAAGGCGTTGCATATCAACCACGAAGTGGACCGCTGCAAGTGGTTCACCCCACAGGAAGCCAGAGAAAACATCCGTCCCAACAGCCTTGCAGCGGAATTTTTGAATGCGTATCTGGACGAAGTGGGGAATAAGCCGATGGAGATGTGATTCGTGGCTGTGCCGCGGGAATTTTGACGGAGAGTATGGAAAAAAGTTGGTTCGGCCTGTTTCGGTTGACTTTTTTATAAAGAATTGGTATATTGATACTATATAGTATCAATAAGTATCAATTGCGAGGTGGACAGAATGGATGGGGCACAGTTTGCCAAAATGCTTTCAGATAAGCATTTGTTTGAACTCAATCGGATGGAATACAAGTACTCGACTGTCAGCGTCAAAGAATTTGCCGAATTGCTGCGGCAAAACTTTGCGCAGCCTCTGCCGTTGACTGATTTTTCTGGAAATAAGCTGTTTTACCTGCCGAACCTCGCGCAAATTTCAACAAATGGTATGAAGCAGTTGCTCTCTGTCCCTGTCAGTGGACAAAACTTCGGTTTGTCGGCGATGACCGAGGAAATTTATGCTACTTTTCAAATTGAAAGTATCCGCTCGACCCGCAGCAGTATCCGTTATATCCTCGATGGTTATGCCCCTCGTGATGAACAAGAAGCCCGCATCTATGGTATGAAGCGCGGACTGGAGTTTATCGCGAATCGTCAGAATAGGATCACCGAGGAGAATCTGCATTACCTATATCAGATCAGCACAGGGGATTATCTCCCGGATGAAGATCGATTACTGCCAAACCACTTTTATCGGCATGGCGAGGTTTTTATTGTAGGCGGTGAAGAACCCAGACCGGGACTTCCGGCAGAGCGGCTTCCCGGTGCCATGAAATGTCTTGTCGATTTTGCGAATGCCAATGACGGCATCAATGAGCTGCATAAGGCTGCCATTCTGCACTTTGCCTTTGCGTACTACCACCCCTATTTTGACGGGAATGGACGCACTGTACGGCTATTCCACCTCTGGTATCTTGTTCAGCAGGGCTATCCTGCGGCACTGTTCACGCCGTTTTCCCGATACATCGCTGAAAATAAGGGCGCATATTACAAAGCCTACGAACGCGTGGAGAGAAATGCTCTGATTTCCGGCTATACGGATGTGACTCCCTTTCTGTTCTACTTCTGCAATGAGGTCTATAACCGCCTGCAGGTGGATGCAGTCCCGCCGAAAACTGATCTTGAGGTATATCAAACTGCTCTTGCGGGAGGAAAAATCACAGAAAAAGAACGGCTGCTCTGGGAGTATGTCCTGTCTGCTTATGGTGCAGAGGAGTTTACCACAAAGCAGCTGGAAAAGGATTTCCGAAACGCTGCGTATGCAACCATTCGGACGTTTGTGATGAAATTCCATGAGATGGGGCTGCTTACTGCAAGAAAAGCAGGAAACAGGGTGTTCTATCGTGTCGGTGGTACTTCTGACGGTCGGCCATTATAATGAATCCAAAAGGGGAACGTTATGAAAACGATTCGTGTTGTGGCCGCTGTGATCTGCGACTCCATGCAGGCAAAACGCAAAATCTACGCCACTGCCCGCGGTTATGGCGACTATAAAGGCCAGTGGGAGTTTCCGGGCGGCAAAATCGAGCCGGGCGAAACCCCGCAGCAGGCTCTGAAGCGGGAAATCGAAGAAGAACTGGACACGGAAATTACTGTGGGGGATTTAATTGGTACACTCGAGTACGATTATCCGGCGTTTCATCTTTCCATGGACTGCTTCTGGTGTGAAGTGGTTTCCGGCGATCTTGTTCTGAAAGAAGCGGAAGCTGCACGGTGGCTGACGAAGGAGGAGTTTGATTCCGTTCCGTGGCTCCCGGCGGATCAGACCATTTTGGATGTTATCAGAAGCTCAATGGTAAAGAAAAAGTGACTCACTTGAATTTTGCAGCATAATCTGACCATGGAACCGCACGAATAAAAACAATGCCCTCATAGTTGAGAGGATTCGTAAATCTTCTTGGCTATGAGGGCGTTTCATTCCACGGGGATTTTTATGTTACCGAACAATTGGAGATATCTCAGAGGGGACATCTACTATGCAGACATGGAGCCGCATATCGGCTCGGAACAGGGCGGGAAACGCCCTGTGGTAGTTCTGCAGAACAACATTGGAAACCGTCATTCGCCTACATTGATCGTTGCAACTGTTACCACCCGGACGGAAAAGAAGAAAAACCAGCCCACCCATGTGCTGGTGGATTCCAACCCGGCCTTTGAAGAACCGTCCATGATTCTTCTGGAGCAGATCTTCACAATCGATAAATCCCGCATCGAACGCTTTATGGGCTATGCCAGCAAGGCTGAAATGCTCCGCATTGATATGGCTTTGCTGGTCAGTCTGGCTCTGAACGTTCTGAGCGGAAACCGCAGCGAATAGCGGACAACCAGTAACCCGTAAAAATGAGGTGATAGCGATGTAACCGGAGGTGAGTGAGCCATGCGAAAGAGTGCCCCCATTGAAGTGGTGGTACATTACCCCAAAACGAAAGAGGGATGGGACGAACTCGGAAAACGGGTCGCAACCGCCCACGCCAACTATGTGATCGAAAAAATCGACCGTCTGAACTGCCCCACATGGCAGAAGCTCGAATTGCTGCAGGCGGTGATCGATACTACCAAAGGAACTTACAAACCCAAGGAACACCAAAAGCCCGGCTGGCAGCCGAGCCGATAAACAAAGCCCCACGCTCAACATATGCTTTTCTGCTCTCACCAGAGACGGTCAGATTCAGAGGCAGTGTTGAGCGTGGGGCTTTTTGTGCTACATAAGTCTTTTGAAATGCGGCTGACACAACAAAGCTGTTGATTGCTGGCAGCCAATATGGTATCCTATGGCATTGCATAACACTCAAAACAGTTTCGCTTTTTGCTGAAAGAGCGTATCGAAACCGTCCTGATGGAGCAGCAGAAAAAGCTTTTTGAAAAGTAAAAGCTCTTGCGTCCCGTGAAAAAAGAAGGTAATATAAATACAGAGCAAGACACAGAACGCAGGGAGGGATGAAAATCATGTTTTACGAGATCATGCACCGGGAAAGCTGTGTGGCACAACTCAGCACGACAGGGGAATGCAAGATCTGCCTCGAGGATTTCATGCCCTATGATCTGGTTCTGGTGGAATCGGATGATTTTGACGAGCGCATCAATAATGTAACGAACTTTTACTATTGGTGCGCCTCCCGGATGCTGACGTTGGATCGCACTTACGCCAAGGAAATCCTGAACAGTATCGGTGCATCTCAGAGTGTTACGGACAGGGAACGAGCACAAATCGCATTATCCTACCATTGTCTGTCTTTGCTGGATGTGTTCTGGGTGAAAGAAGAAAACGAGAAGATTCGATTCGAGGATATCAACCTTTTTGCACACTCCTTAAGCAATGCGCTTGTGGATATTGCGCTGCGGGGGCACCAAATGACGGTGACAAACGCCCATCTTCTGGCAAATGACCTGTCTACGGGCGGCTTGTACCCCAAAGCATGGGTGCGCAAAGAGGATGGATTCTATCTTTACAAGGATGGCGGCAGGGATGCGGTGGAACGTGAAGTGCTGGCAAGCAAAATCTGCCGGTGCTTTGACTGCCATCAGATACTGTATGAGCAGGGAATGTTTGAAAATGAGCCGGTTTCTATCAGCAAAATCATGACATCTCAGCGATACAGTCTTGTGACCTATGCAGCCTATGACGTCTACTGCACGAACCGTGATTGGAATACGCTGGATAAGATCTTAGAGCTGGATGCTCCCGGCTACTATATGATGAACATTCTGGATTATCTGGTGGGCAATACTGACCGTCATTGGGAAAATTGGGGTCTGCTGGTAGACAACGAAACCAATCAGCCCATCCGTCTGCATGACCTGATGGACTTCAACCGGGCGTTTCAGCAGTACGACACGCCAGAAGGCGCAAACTGTCTGACCGTGGGAAAACGCCATCTGAGCCAAAAAGATGCTGCAGTGGAAGCGGTGCGGAACATCGGACTGAACCAAGTCCGTCAGGTGGAGCACACCGTATTCTCCGAGCATCCGGCATGGAAAGCAACGTTTGAAGAACGACTGCGTGTTTTACGGAACGCCATGTAAGTCAGAGCAAATATCAGAATAATTGAAACAGAATGATTCCATAACGAAAGCCCGTCTGCGCTGCCACATATCGTGGCTTGCAGACGAGCTTTTTCGTTTGACCGGAGAAAAATTACCATACCTCACATGCGAAGCATAGATGGAAAATCGGAACCAAGGTTTTCCACCAGATGGCAAAAGCACTTCTGACTGATGGTCTTTTGTCCACTCTCCCAGCAGCGGATGCTTGTCCGGCTGACCTTTGCGTGGTCGGCAAGTTGCTGACGGTTCCAGCCTTTTGCCTCCCGGTATCTGCGGAGGAAGGCTCCTCCGCCCCGGTGCAGAAACAGGGTGTAGTCGTCCAGAATATCCTCCACCGGGATGCCGTAAAGGGCGGCGAGCTTGTCCGCAAGTTCGGGCGTGAAGCTGCGGTGAAATGCGCCGCTTTCCAGATCCCGATAGAGCCATTCCTCCATGCCCACCATGGCAGCAACCTCTTTTTGCAGCAGGTCAAGACCATAGCGGCACCAACGCAGACGGTCCCAGGGGTCCGGGATGCCGGCGTAAGAATGGTACATACGGTAGAACGCCTGCGCCTCTACGGTAGTGCGGGGGCCTGCCAAAGTTACCTGCAAGATGTATAGAGGGGTTAGACCACAACCCTCACATGATACCTTTTGAAGTAGAAAAAGGTGACCGCTTTCCTGAGCCCAGAAAACCCATTTTGACGCATTTGCGCTGCTTTGAAAAATGAGTGGGTTCTCTTTTCCATCTGAAAGTGCGCTGGGGAGAGGATAGCATTTTCAATGCACCGGCTGGCGTAGGTGGAAAAGCGTGCCCGACGGTCAGAGTCGAAAGTATCCACCGCTTTCATCAGGCCGATGGTGCCGATGGAAATAAGGTCGTCCTGATCGCCGGGCAGGGCGTAGTATTTTTTTACGATGTGTGCCACCAGACGCAGATTGTGCCGGATCAGTTTTTCCCGTGCGGCAGGGTCACCGGCACGCAGTGCGGAAAAGGCTTCGGTTTCCTCCCGGGCAGAGAGGGGCCGCGGAAAGCTGCCGCTTTCCAGATGAAGCGCCAGAACCAGAAACTTTGTGGCAAAAAATTGCAGAAGAGATAAAAACATGCCGACCCCTCCCCATAGTATCATAAACGGTTACTGTAATTTATGAAGGAGGGCTTGCCTTTTTTCCGGACTCCGGGGAGAACAACTCTGCTTCGTTGTCCACAAAATACGGATATAGCAGCTTTGCGGAGCAATGCGCCTGTTACCCATATATTTTCCCCACGATCTTTCCGCGTGCTGCGGCAGGCAGGAGCTTGCACAAAAGGCTCAGGAATTTATACTGTGCACCGGCAACATAAACGACTGCCGGGTTCTTTTTCTCCACAATACCGGCGATGTACCGTCCAATGCGTGCCGGGTCCATGCCGTTTTGTTCGTCGTGCTCCATCTGACTGACGCTCCGGGAGATGCGCCCGCCGTATTCTTCATCGCCGAGAATGCTTTTCTGACGTGCTTTTGTAAATCCGGTGCAGATGTCACCCAATTCTACGACGGTAACATGGATGCCGTAGGGCTTGACTTCGTTTGCCAGAGCGTAAGAGTAAGAAGAAACGGCGGCTTTGCTTGCAGAGTAGAAGGTCTGGAACGGAATGTGCGCTACGGCAGCAACAGAGCTGATGTTCACAATATGCCCCTTCCCTTGATGGCGCATGAAGGGGAGAACTGCTTTATTTACAGTGACTGTCCCGAAAAAGTTCACATCAAACTGCGCTTTGGCTTGCTCCATGGACGTAAACTCCACCGCACCGGAAATGCCAAAGCCTGCACAGTTGATCACTGCATCAATTTTGGTCTCTTTTTGGATGACCTGCTGCACAGCGGCGTTGACCGCATCTTCATCGGTCACATCGACAGACAGATGGGTGACACCCTCCATAGGGATATTTCTGCGGCTGAACTCATAGACGATGCAGCCATTCTCCTTCAGAGCGGATGCCGTGCACCGTCCGATGCCGGAGCTTCCTCCGGTAACGATGACGACTTTGTTGGTTTCTCCCGCCATGATTTTTCCTCCTGAAAATGTTGATCTGGTTCGAGTATACCGCATCGCAAGACGACTGTCTATACGGATAGCCGGATTGTGGAAAAGTACAGGAATCAACTTGCGCAAATTTTTACGCAGATTGGCCTCTCTTTTTTACACAGCCAATGCCAATTAGCGCTTGAAATCGAAATGCTGCGCAAGTATACTATACTAGCGATGCTGTACAAGCTTGATCAAAAATCAGTATGCCAGTTGACCATAAAAGACATACCAGAATTGAAGTGCGCGGCAGAATCAAAACCCTACGAGGATGAAAATGAAATTCGATAGAAGGCTTACAGATGAAATCTACACTTCCGATACGGTAAGGCTGGGAAAAAATGCATTTCAGGCCATGCGGGAGACAATCTATCATAATGGTGGTGTTTCGTTTCGCGGTGCATCGGGCGAGATGATTTTGCATCGTTTGGATTTAAAGAAAATTTTTATCTCGACAGGATCAGCATGCGATTCAAAAAACAGAGGAGAGATATTTTACTATGATCTACAAAAAGCAATACGGTCAACCGTTTGATACCGAAAGTGTAGTGGGTTCTTTTTTGCCCATGATGGAAACGATACCCTATCTGACCAAGGAGCCGGATGGCTTCTCCTATGCCATGGAACCGCAGGATGTCCTGTATGGTCTTGGCGAAAACGTCCGTGGTATCAACAAGCGCGGGTGGGTGTACGAAAGCAAATGCTCCGATGACGGCAACCATACCGAGGGCAAATCCTCGCTGTACGGTGCTTATAATTTTATGATTGTGTCCGGCAAGGATACATTTGGCTTTTTTATTGACTACCCGGGCAAGGTCACCTTTGACTGCGGCTACACCGACCTGGATACCTTGCGGGTCACGGTGGCCGAGGAAAATTACGATCTCTACATCATTGAGGGCGAAAGCCTGACCGATATTGTGCACCAGTTCCGCCAGTTGGTGGGGCGCAGTTATATTCCGCCCAAATGGGCTTTTGGCAACGCCCAGAGCCGCTGGAGCTACATGAACGAGGACGAGGTCCGCGAGGTGGTGGCAAATTACCGTGCCAATCATATGCCGCTGGACGCTGTGGTTTTGGATATCGATTACATGGAGCGTTACAAGGACTTTACGGTGGATGCGCAGCGCTTCCCGCGTTTTGCAGACTTTGCCGCCGAGATGAAAGCGCAGGGCATCCATCTTGTCCCCATCATCGATGCAGGAGTCAAAATCGAAGATGGATATGATGTGTACGAGGAAGGCGTGAAAAACGGCTACTTCTGCACGAATCAGGATGGCACCCCCTTTGTAGCCGGTGTGTGGCCGGGACGGGTACACTTCCCCGATATGCTCAACCCGGAAGCCCGTGCTTGGTTTGGCAGTCAATATAAAGTTCTGCTGGATCAGGGGATCGAGGGCTTCTGGAATGATATGAACGAGCCTGCTATCTTCTACGCAGAGGAAAGACTGAAAAAGACCTTTGCTCAAATTGAGAAATACAACAAGCAAAACCTGGATATTTCCAGCTTTGGTGCTTTTACCGGCATGGTGGCAGGGCTTTCCAACAACGAAAACGATTATAAGCTGTTCTACCACAACACCAAACAGGGGCGTATGCGGCACGACAAGGTACATAATCTTTTTGGTTATAACATGACCCGTGCGGCAGGCGAGGCTTTTGAGCGGCTGGAGCCGGACAAGCGCATTTTGATGTACTCCCGTTCTGCCTGCATCGGGATGCACCGGTATGGCGGCATCTGGACCGGCGACAACCATTCTTGGTGGAGCCACATTCTGCTTGCGCTGCACATGATGCCCTCCCTGAATATGTGCGGCTTCCTGTACGAAGGCCCCGACATTGGCGGCTTTGGCAGCAATACCACGGAGGATCTGGTGCTGCGCTGGTACGGCATGGGCATCTTCTCTCCGCTGCTGCGGAACCACTCTGCCGACGGCACCCGCCGGCAGGAGCCCTACCGCTTTAAGAACAAGGCTGCCTTTGCTGGTATTTTACAGCTGCGCTACCTGCTGCTGCCCTACATTTACAGCGAGTACATGAAAGCTGCCCTGCACAACGGCATGTACTGTATGCCGTTGGCGTTCGCCTTCCCGGAGGACGACTTTGCCCGCCGGGTGGAGGATGAGGTGATGATCGGTGAAAGCCTGTTGATTGCCCCGGTATATGAGCAAAATGCCCGTGGTCGGTATGTTTATCTGCCGGAGGAGATGCTGCAGGTGCGGGTAAAGTGCAGCGAAAGCAACCGCATCGAAACCAGCGTGCTGCCAGCAGGCCATCATTACATTCCGGTGGAGCTGGATGAAGTGGTGTTCTTTATGCGCAAGGGACACCTTCTGCCCCTTGCCAAGGACGGCAAAAAGATCCAGAGCGTTGCCGATGTGGATTTTGAGGATCTGCGCCTGCTTGCCTATGCTCCCGATGGTGCATCCTATGAATACTATACCGATGACGGCGAGACAAAGGATTATGATAAGCCGGAACATTTTGTGCATATCACGCTGGATGCGGATGGAAACGCAAAGAGCGATCGTGCTACGGTCAAAGTAGAAGGATAATCGTCAGTCATTACGCAGTTCCTACAGAGTGACAGCGTTTCAGCTTGAAATGCTGCCACTCTTTTTTGTTGTCTATATCACAGATAAAATAGCCATTCCATCTTGAAAACAGCGTAAAGATTTATTATAATAAGATAAATAGTTGTAGCTTTTGCAAAGGAGGGCTGAAGTATGGCAGCGCCGCGCACCTATCTGGCAATCGACCTGAAAAGTTTCTATGCCTCGGTGGAGTGCGTAGACCGCCATCTGGACCCTCTGACCACCAATCTCGTGGTGGCAGACGCATCCCGCACCGAGAAAACCATCTGCCTTGCGGTGTCGCCCTCCTTAAAGGCCTACAAGATACCCGGCAGAGCACGGCTGTTTGAAGCCGTTCAGCGGGTGAAAGAGGTCAACGCCCAGCGGCTGCAAACTGCCATCCGGCAGAAAAAGGCAGTCCGGGGAGAGGATGGAAAATACCACTTTGCCAGCACCTCTTTTGATGCCAATGCCCTGAACGCAGACCCGGCGCTGGGCTTGAGCTACATTGTTGCACCGCCCCGGATGCAGCGGTATCTGGACGTTTCCACCCAAATCTACAAGACCTACCTCAAATATGTGTCCCCGGCGGATATCTACCCCTACTCCATTGACGAGGTTTTCATTGATGTGACGGGCTATCTGCCCTATTACCACATGAGCGCCCACGAGCTTGCCATGACCATGGTGCGGGAGGTGCTGACCAACACCGGCATCACCGCAACGGCAGGCATCGGCACCAACCTCTACCTTGCAAAGCTGGCCATGGACATTGTGGCAAAACACATCCCGGCGGACAAGGATGGTGTCCGCATTGCAGAGCTGGACGAGCAGTCTTACCGGTATCTGCTGTGGAACCATCGCCCGCTTACCGATTTCTGGATGACCGGCCCTGGTACCGTCAAGCGGCTGGAAGCCCACGGCATCTACACCATGGGGGACTTGGCACGGTTTTCCATCCACGGGGAAGATCGTCTGTATGAGATTTTCGGCGTGGATGCGGAAATCCTTATCGACCACGCATGGGGCTACGAGCCCTGCGGCATAGAGCAAATCAAAAGCTACAAGCCCAGCACCAACAGCATCAGCGAGGGACAGGTGCTTTCCACTCCTTATCCGTATGATAAAGCAAAACTCATTGTCCGGGAAATGGCAGAGATTCTGATGTTCCGGCTCACCGAAAAGAAGCTGGTGACGGAATCCATCACCTTGGAGATAGGCTACGACCGGGAGAACGTGGACAAGGGCGGCTACCGTGGTCTGACCCAGACCGACCGCTACGGCAGAACCATCCCCAAGGCAGCTCACGGCACTGTCCGATTTGATGCCCCTACCAATCTGGGCAGCATCCTCATCAGCGAAAGCGCAAAGCTGTTTGAGCGCATCACCGACCCGGCGCTGACGGTGCGGCGCATCACCATCAACGCCAACAAGGTCACGCCGGACGAGGGCTTCTATCAGGTGGACTTTTTCACCGACACCAAGAAGCTGGAAAAGGAGAAAAAACTCCAGCAAGCCATGCTGGGCATCAAGAACAAGTACGGCAAGAACGCCGTGCTGAAAGCCAGCAGCTACGAGGAAGGTGCCACCATGCGCCAGCGCAACGCACAAATCGGCGGGCACAGTGCAGGAGATTCGGCGGGAGGTTCAGATGGAAAACTACAAAAATAGCAAAATCGGGCGGGATACCGCCCAAAAGTACGGGGACATCCTAGAGATGGAACGCCCCCAGACCGAAGAATCCCTCTGCAAGCACCCCCGCATGACCCTTCAGAACCGTGCCAAGATCTTCTCACCCTTCTCTCCGCTGCGGGGCTATGACGAGCAGCTTGCCGCAGAAAAGCAGCGCACCGAGCGGGTGACCAAGCGCATTTTGACCGAGGAAGAAATGTCGGCTCTGTCCGATCGGCTGATGCAGGTCACCAAGGGCATGACCATCACGGTGCGGTATTTCAAAGAGGATACTGCCCACCCGGAGGTTCCCGCAGTGGGCAACTACCTCACCCTGACCGGAAAAGCAGACCGCATCGACCCGGTGTTCCGCACCTTGCAGGTGGGAGACACCGTGGTGCCCTTTGAGGATTTGGTGGAGGTCAGCGGGGAGGGTATCATGGACATTGATGTGTATCTGGGCATCGGGGAAGAATGAGATGACAAAAAATGCAGAAAGAGATGTTTATAGGACAGCTCTTTCAGTAAAATGACCTCAGAAGAAGCAAAACACACTTCAGACGGAGGAAAATACAATGGCAAACGGTGATTACGGCTATTTCGGCAAAGGCGACACGGGCTATGCCCAGTACATGACGGCCTTCAACCGCAACTTCGGCGGCTCGTCCGGCGGCGGTGGCGGCGGCCACAACAATGGTGGCGGCAGTGGTGGAGACGGAAGCGGCTGCGGCTGCCTCATCGCCATTGCGGTGGTGGTCGTGCTGGTGCTTATTGCCATGGGAAGCTGAGGGGCATTTCCACAGCACTGGACTGCTTGCGTGACCCGGTCACAGAAAATTTAACTAGGAAATGTTATCATATAGTCACAGGAAACACCAACAACATTCCGATGGAGGATTTTAATATGAAGGCAAAGTTTTATATCTGTGAGCACTGTGGCAACCTGGTCACCACCATCCACAACGCAGGCGTTCCGCTGGTCTGCTGCGGCGAAAAGATGAAGGAGCTGCTCCCCAACACGGTGGAAGCCAGCGGTGAAAAGCATCTGCCGGTGGCAGAGCTTTCCGGCAGCACCCTCACGGTTACGGTGGGTGCGGTGGAGCACCCCATGGTGGATGTGCACCACATCCAGTGGCTCTTTGTGGAGACCGAAAACGGCGGACAGCTCCGCTATCTTACCCCCGGGCAGTCACCCAAGGCGGTGTTTGAGCTGGGCGGCGAAAAGCCCGTGGCGGTCTACGCCTACTGCAACCTGCATGGTCTGTGGATGACGAAGCTTTAAGAAATAAACAGGCTCCTGCCAGTGGTTAAACGCTTGCAGGGGCCTGTTTTGGCGTGCAGCCAGAGGGATGATACCGGTGAATAGAATCGTCCCCGGAAAGTTGGAACAAGCCCTCCGGGGGCATTTTTGTTTTTCGGAAGCTTTTCCACAAGGGAAAATCATGGTATACTGGACCCAAAGCCATAAAATGGGAGGTACCGTTATGAAGTGGGGAATTTTAGCGACCGGCACTATTGCCAAAAAGTTTGCGTCTACGGTGGAACAGATGGGCGCAGAAGGAGAGCAGCTTTTTGCCGTGGGGTCACGGCATCTGGAAAGCGCACAGGCGTTTGCACAGCAGTACGGCATTCCCCGCTGCTATGACTCCTACGAAGCCCTTGCCGCTGACCCGGAGGTGGAGGCTATCTATATCGCCACCCCCAACACCCTGCACTACGAAAACTGCAAGCTCTGTCTGGAGCAGGGCAAGCACGTTTTGTGCGAAAAGCCCTTTACCATCAGCCCGGAGCAGGCACGGGAGCTGTACCATCTGGCAGAGGAAAAGCAACTCTTTCTCATGGAGGCGTTCTGGATCTGGCTGCTGCCGCTGTACGACCGCCTGCGCGAGATCCTTGCGGCTGGCACCATCGGGGAGCTGAAGCAGATCACCTGTCAGTACGGCTTTGTTGCCTCCGGTGCCCGGAAGGACCGCAAGTTTGATTCCGGTCTGGGCGGCGGTGCGCTGCTGGATATCGGCATCTACAATCTGGGCTTTCTGCGCATCCTCACCGGACAGGACCCGGAGAAGGTGGAAACCAAAGAGGTCCACATCAACGAGTACGGCACCGACGATTACAGCCGCCTTGCGCTGACCTACCCCGGCGGCTGCAAGGCGGAGTCGGTCCAGACCATCGGGCAGGAGCTGGAGCGCAATGCCCGCATCGTTGGCACCAAGGGCAGAATCTTTCTGCCGGATTTCCAGCACGCCGAGACCATGACGCTGGAAGTGGAGGGCAAAGAGCCGGAGGTCATCCGCTGCCCGGTGGACATCAACGGCTTTGAGTATGAGATCCGGGAAGCAAGCCGCTGCGTCAAGCTGGGGCGCACCGGCAGCGACCGCTACACCCCGCAGGACAGCCTTGCCTTGACCCGCCTGATGTACGACACCCGCATGAGCTGGGGCATGAAGTTTGCGGGTGAGGTGTAAGCACACACCTTGCCGCAAAGGGCTTTTTGCGTGCGGAGACTATGGCATACGGAGAGCGGCAACTCGGAATTGATATAAAAAAGAAGGACACATAGATGAAAACAGTGGTTCTTTATAATATTATTTCTTTTATCATCCTCGTTGCTTTGATTTTTGTCTTAAGGATTGTTAGTAAGAGTAATTTAAGACAAAATCAACAACTTGTTATTAAAGTCATTGCAACTATTTTAATTGTTTGTGTGATAGCGTTCGTGCTTTTTATTGATGCAATAGCATTTGGCATTATAGGACCAGTTCAAGATTAACAATTCCAGTTTGACAAGGAAGTGCTTTGCATGAAAAAGCGTATATCAAGGATTCTCGGTTTAATAATGCTGATTATAGCTATTGCATTTATAGTGTTTGCATTGAACCATCCAGAAATGAGTTTTCCTTGGAACAATACCATTACTTGGTTACTGTATGGTTTATATATTCTTGTGACAGTCATGTTGCTTATTGCGCCTAAGACGAAGAAGTAAACAATTCGCGTTTGTGGAGCGAAGCGGAACAATGAAAGCCCCAGTGGGGCTTTCAAGCGACCGAACGGTCTTGCGGCAGCAAGATGGAGAGGCCTCGCCCCGACAAGTTCGCGTTTGTGGAGCGAAGCAGAACAATGAAAGCCCCAGTGGGGCTTTCAAGCGACCGAATGGTCTTGCGGCAGCAAGATGGAGGGGCCTCGCCCCGACAAGTTCCAGTTTGCCGGGCAGACGGACATCTGAATAACACAAAATGAGGGAGCAGCCATGGTACTTTATTTTACGGGAACTGGCAACAGCCGGTATCTGGCGCGGCGCATTGCCGAAGGGTTGGAGATGCCGCTTTACGACCTGAACGCCTGCATCAAGGCAGGGGATACCGCCCCGGTGCAGACCGGGCGTGACGTGGTGCTGGTAACGCCTACCTACGCATGGCGTATCCCCCGGGTGGTGTCGGAGTGGCTGGGCAAGACCGCACTGACCGGGGCAGAGCGCATCTGGTTTGTGATGGATTGTGGCAGCGAAATTGGCAATGCGGCAGGCTATAACCGGCAGCTTGCGGCGCAAAAGCAGCTGCAGTATATGGGCACAGCTCAGATCATCATGCCGGAAAACTACATTGCCATGTTCAATGCGCCCCAGAAGGAGCAGGCACGGAGCATCGTGGAGCAGGCAGAGCCTGCGCTTCAGAAGGTGCTGGCGCAGCTCAAGGCCGGGCAGGAATTTCCTCCGCCGAGAGAGAACCTTTACGACCGCTTTATGAGCGGCCCGGTGAACCCGGTGTTCTATCGCTTCTTTGTAAAAGCCGATGCCTTCCGGGCAACGGACGCCTGCATCGGCTGCGGTAAGTGCGTGGAGTTGTGCCCCTTGAACAACATCCGTTTGGAAAACGGAAAGCCGGTCTGGGGCAAAAACTGCACCCATTGCATGGCGTGCATCTGCCACTGCCCCAAAGAAGCCATCGAGTACGGCAAAAAGAGCAAAGGCAAGCCCCGGTATCACTTTGAAGCACTGGAAAGGAAGCAGCAGGACGTGTGAAGGAGAGCGGAAATTAGATGAAGTTTTTGTACTTACATGGGTTGGGACAAAAACCAAACAGTTGGGACAGAGTAATAAAAGAAACGAAGGTCTCGGATAGAAGCGCCAGCTTGAGCTTGGCAGAGATGCTGGAAGGAAAAGCGGCCACCTATAAGGAGTTGTATACTGCATTCTCAGAAGAGTGCAACAAGGAAAATGATGAAATCATCTTGTGCGGGCTTTCCTTGGGTGCTGTTCTGGCACTTAATTATGCGATAGACCATCCGAATAAAGTAAAGGCACTGGTGCTAATTGCAGCACAATATAAAATGCCTGAAAAGCTATTGAAGTTCCAGAATATGCTGTTTCGCTTTATGCCGAATACAATGTTCAAGCAATTTGGCTTCAAAAAAGCTGATGTGATCAGCTTGTGCGGTACGATGACGGAATTGGATTTCAGGGATTCATTATGTAAGGTGTCCTGTCCGGCATTGATCGTTTGTGGGGAAAAGGACAACGCAAACAAAAAAGCCTCAATGGAACTTGCCAGTTATTTGAGTGATTCCCACTTCCATGAACTTTTGAAAGCGGGTCATGAAGCAAACATAGAATCTCCGGAGGAATTGGCAACAGTGTTACAGGAATTTTATGATAATGTCGAATAAACTACGATTCATCAAAGAAAGAGGACTTTAAAATGAACATCGAAGAACGGGCGGCACAGGCTGCCGCATGGAAAGCTACTGGACAGTGCAACTGTGCACAGGCGGTAATGAAGGCATTTGAGGACAAGCTGCCGGTGGATGCCGACACCCTGATGAAGCTGGGCGCAGGCTATGCCGCCGGCATGGGCTGCATGGAGAGCACCTGCGGCGCACTGATCGGCGCTGTGATGGTGGCGGGCATCGTCACCGACGGCAAGGGCACACCCCGCATTTCTAAGGAACTGCTGCAAAACTTTCAGGAAAAGTGCGGTGCTACCATCTGCAAGGATCTGAAGGGGATAGAGAACGGCGCACCGCTGTGCCCGTGCCCGGAGTGCGTCCGCAACGCTGTTCTGGCACTGGGCGAGGTGCTGGGAGAGTAAGATGAAGAAAATCTTGTCTGTTTGCCATGGCAGGATGTGCTGGAGGGTTGCACCGCCCTGCTGGAAGAGCTGCGATAAAAGGGAAAGGGGATGACGAAACGTTATTGCAAGGGCGAACGATTTGCTGACCTGTCGTTTGCCCGGGAAGTCTTTGAAAGAATAAACCTATTGACATGGTACGAAAATGGGTTTATACTATCCCCAACACAAGGAAGGGAGCGCAGACAGATGAAACATACAGCAGATGCCCGGCACAGACTGCCCGGGCGAATGCGCTGCTCCCAGACAAATTCCCGGCAGACAGACTGAGAAAAAACAGGAAGATGCCGTTGTCTGGGAGAAGTGCCCGAACATACATCGTCACAATAAAAGGAGAACCGACAATGGCTGATTATAAACTGTGGAACGCACTGAAGGATGCTAAAAAATATCGCTGGGTAGAACTTTCTCACTCGCTGAACAACGAAAGCCCCTACTGGTCCGGCATCCCGGAAGGCTCTGTGGAGCTGGCAAAGACCGTGTGGGACTGGGGCAAGCCGGAACTGGAATGCCTGATCCAGACCTTCAAATTCCCCGGACAGTTCGGTACCCATATCGACTTCCCGGGTCACTTCATCAAGGGCAAAGCGCTGTCCGAAAAGTTTGATGTGAATGACCTGATTTTCCCGCTGGTGGTCATCGATATTTCCCAGCAGGCCAAGAAAGACCCTCGCTACGCTGTGACAGTGGAGGACATCAAGGCCTATGAAGCAAAGTACGGTCCTATCCCGGATGGTGCGTTGGTGGCTCTGCGCAGCGACTGGTATAAGAAGTGGCCGGATATGGATGCGCTGTCCGGCATCGACGCAGAGGGCAAAGAAAATGCTCCCGGCTGGTCGCTGGAAGCATTGGAGTATATCTACAAGGTGCGCAATGCCGCCGCCAACGGCCACGAAACGCTGGATACCGATTCCTCTGCGGTGGCGGAGGAAAAGGGTGACCTTGCCTGCGAGCGCTATGTTCTGGATAACGACAAGCTGCAGGTGGAGGTGCTTGCAAATCTGGATAAAGTTCAGCCTGCCGGTGCGGTAGTCATCGTTTCTTATCCCCGCATTGAAGGTGCAACTGGTCTGCCTGCGCGGGTCTGGGCTGTTACCGAATAAGAGCGGAGAAGTGGGAAAATGTCCTTTCCCCCTGCCACCAGCGCCATGCTGCATAACCTTTCCACCCTTGGCATCAGCCTGCGCAGCATGACAGACCTGTTGGAGCAGAAGTCTTCCCTGTAAAAATGGTACGCCGGAGCGTCCGCAGATGCTCCGGCGTATCGAAATGATAGATCTCCCAGCCAAAAGGAGGCTGCTGCACAAATACTGCGCAGCAGCCTCCTTTTTTAGTTCAGATGAATCGGCAAAAGCCCAGCCAGCAGCCCAGCAGGAAGAAGAGCAGCGCTTTACCCAGCACCGGCAGCCATAGACGCTTGCACAAGGTGGTATCCCACCGGCGGATGTTCTGCTTGGGGCAGGTGCCAACGCAGGCTTCACAGGCGATGCATTCCCCGCTGCGCAGGCTGGTTTCCTCCAGCTTCAGGCACATCGGGCACTGCTGTTTACAGGCATTGCAGCCCGGGATGCAGCCGTCGCTCTGCCGGTGCAGCCGCGCAAATGGCAGCACCGGCAGCAGGGCAAACACCGCTCCCATGGGGCAGAGGAACTGACAGAAGAACCGGGGCTGCACCGCCATACCCAGCAAAATGAGCACAAGCAGCCCGATGCCCACACCAAAGCCCTCCGGCGGCAGATGCAGAGCCGTCAGGCGGGAAAACACCTCCCACGGGCTTGCGCCGGTCAGCATCTTTTCCTGCCGGGTCACATACAGTGCTACCAGCCATGCCAGCAGCAGGTATTTGACCTTCTGCCCCAAAAGCACCGCCCGCTCCGGCAGACGGAGCTGCTTTTTGCGGTGGAACAGCTTTTTTTGAATAAGCCCGGAAAGCGCCCAGACGGCATCGCCCAAGCTGCCGAAGGCGCAGGCGTACCCACAGAAAAAACGGTCGAAAAGCAGGGTGAAGCCGCACAGCCCCATCAGGGAAAGTGTGAAGCTGTCCACAGAGAGCACCTCGCCTGCACCGATGTGCAGAAAGATCTGTTTTACCCCGGAAAACCCGGCCACGAATTGTAGGCTTCAACTTCGGCAATTTCCTGCTTGCGCTGGCTTACCGCTGCCGCCCGGATCAGCGCCACCTGCTGGTATTGCCACAGTACCCCCAAAATTAGCAGCAGGTTCACCGCCCGGAGGAGAAAATTTTTGTATTTCATTCTGCTGCTCCTTCCGTTTCAGATTCAATCCCGGTCTCTTCCGGCGGCAGTGCCGGCTCGGATGTCGGCAGCACTTCCTCAGAAGATGCCGGTTCCGGTTCAGAGGATGCCGGTGCATCTGCATAGAAAAGCTGCTGCCATACTTCCTTGAGCCACACGGGAACGGCGCTCTTTTCCTCCGGCTGCACCACCTCCACGGTGGGCGCGGTGACCGGCGTTTCCCCGGGCTCTGCTGCTTCAGACGGTGCGGTTTCCTCTGCCGTCTCTTCCGATGCAGTCTGCTCCGGAGCGGTTTTCTCTGCCGGGGCAACAGCCGCCTTTGCCAGCGCCAGCTTGACCGCGTTCAGGATGCCGGTGGAAGAGTAGGTCGCGCCGGAAACAGCATCCACGTTGGGGCTTTGTCCCTCCAGAATGGCGGGGATGACCTGTTTTGCCCGGGAGAGATATTCCTCCTCGTCCTCGGCGCTCAGGATCGTGATATCGGTAATTTTATCCTATGCCACCGTGACCTGCACTGTGATCTGCCCCTCAAAGCCCGTGGCTTCGGCAGTGTAGATGCCGTCCAAGTAGATGGAGGGAGCCGTAAATTCCTCCACCACAAGCGTTGCAGCGGGCTTTGGCTGGGGCGGCAGGGGATTGTTGACTACCTCGCCGGTCAGGGCGTTCTGCACTGCGCCCAGAATGCCCCGGCTGGTATAGGTGGCCTCGGAAACGGCATCCACCTCCCAGCTCTGAGTCTCCACCACGGTGGTCAAAAGCCGCTTGGCACGCCGCAGAAACTGCTTGGTCTCGTGGGATGCGTCCAAGATCTCCACCTCCGTGATGCTGCCGTTTTCCATGGTGACCTGTACTCGGACGGCACCGCCGTAGCCCCGGGAAGAGCCGACGTAAACGCCGTCGGCATAGGGCAGCTTGGGCAGGGTTTCTTCCTCCGCTTCGGAGGAAGCGGCTTCCACAGACTGCTCCACCACGGTTGTCAGCTTTTCCGGCACGGCGGCCAGCACCGGAACGGTGCGGGGCAGGGCAAAAAGTACAGCTGCCGCTGCCGCCACAGTCGGGAGCAGTTGCACCAGCGGCAGCAGTGTATGGCATCGTTTTTGTTCATTCCAACTCCTCCTGACACGGAAAAGCAAGGCCGCCTGATGCCAAGCGACCTTGCCGTTTTGTGTTATATTTTACAATAAATTAGGCAGTTTCCCGTGTATTCACAGCGCCACATTGACCGGCAGGACATACACGCCGTCGGCGGCGTAGAAGGTGATCTGAGTAATCGTCTTGCCGATGATGGATGCAAAGTAAGGATCATCGGCATTGAAGCCCAGCTTGGTACCATGCCAGATGTTGGCCACATGATGCAGGCCGTACTCACTGCCATCGGCGGTGGTCAGAACTACGCCGTAGACCTTGTTGGCCTTGTAGTCCAGATCAAAACCGGAGATTTTCATCTCGTAGGTGGCGTGGTGACCGTTGGTATTCAGCTCCACAGTGGTGCCCTCTACGGTGGTCTCGGTGGCGTGGACCTTGCCAAACTCCCACTTGCCGCTCAGCAGGTTATACCATGCGGTGATGTAGTAGGCAGGGGTCTCACTGAGCTTGTAGTAAGCGTAGCTCTCGTTCTCAAACAAGGCATCTGCGCCGGTGTAGGTGGTGGTGGATTCATTGCCCTTCAGGGTAACGGTAATGTCGTAGCTGTCGGCATCGGTGACCTGCTTTGCATTCTTCAGCGCCCACGGGGTCAGCACCTTGACCGGGAAGGAAACGCCGGTGATGTCGGTGCCATCTGCGTTGACGTGGTAGGAACCGGCGGCAAGGTTGCCCGCACGGGTCTTGTTCCTGGTGGCGCTGGTCACAGCGTCGATCTCAGATGCGTTGTCCACACCGGCAGCCTTGTAGAAGTCGGCGTAGGGGATGTTCATCTGGACATAGCTGGAGGTCAGGCAGTTTTCCTGTTCCACCTCTTCCGCAGCGAAGGCCGGGACTGCCACAGCGCATACCAGCATAGCGGCCGCAAGTGCACCTGCAAATACTTTTTTCAATCTCATGGTAACACACCTCTATCTCAGTTTTGAAAAAATAGTTAGCTTTACCTAACAATTGATGCAAAAAAATGCAGGGGAAAAACCCCTCAGATGGTTAGGCAAAACAAATTCGCGAAGTAAAAATAGCACTCCCACCGGGCGTTGTCAAGTAGAAACCGGAAAGTTTGCAGAGGTGAATTTTTCGATGCAGGAAACGATCTGCATCCTCTATACCGCAAAGCCCTTGACCTTTTTGCCGGAGCGCAGTATACTTTTTGCGGAGTTAGTTGCGAATAACCGCAAGGAGGTACTACATGATACAAGACGCGTTCTGGGGGATCCTGATTCCATTTCTAGGCACAAGCCTTGGAGCGGGCTGTGTGTTCTTTTTGAAAAACTCTTTGCGCGACAGCGTCCAGCGGGCGTTGACCGGCTTTGCCGCCGGGGTCATGGTGGCGGCATCGGTATGGAGCTTGCTGATCCCGGCTATGGAGCAGGCCGCAGATCTGGGCAGGCTGGCGTTTTTCCCGGCGGTGGTGGGTTTCTGGCTGGGCATCCTGTTTTTGCTGCTGCTGGACCATCTCATCCCGCATCTGCACCAGAACAGCTTGCAGGCCGAAGGGCCAAAAAGCCAGCTCCAGCGCACCACCATGATGGTTCTGGCGGTGACGCTGCACAACATCCCGGAGGGTATGGCAGTGGGCGTGGTCTATGCCGGCTACCTTGCTGGAACGGCTCAGATCACCGCCGCCGGGGCGCTGGCACTTTCCCTTGGCATTGCCATCCAGAACTTCCCGGAGGGGGCTATCATCTCCATGCCACTGCGGGCGGAAGGAATGAAAAAAGGCCGGGCGTTCTGGGGCGGCGTACTGTCCGGCATCGTAGAGCCCATCGGGGCAGTGTTGACGATTCTGGCGGCAGGCATCGTGGTGCCCGCGTTGCCCTATCTGCTCAGCTTTGCCGCCGGAGCCATGCTGTATGTGGTGGTGGAGGAACTGATCCCGGAAATGTCGCAGGGACAGCACTCCAACGTTGGTACGGTATTTTTTGCGGTGGGCTTCAGCGTGATGATGGTGCTGGATGTGGCACTGGGGTGACGGTTGGGGGTTCCCGAAAGCGAAATCTCTCTCGGAATACCCGAAAATGTCTAAACTCCTTGACAGAGGCAACAGCAGGGCGTATTATTTTGGCAGAAAGACCGCTGAGAAGCGGCTTTTTATAGAACAAAAAGTTAGCTTTACCTAACTTGCGGCACGAGGAATTGCTGGCCTGTCATCCGGTGCAGTGGGCGCATCGGGTAAAAAGTATTGCATTGTGAACGGTAAATAGAAAGAGGGTGGCGTTATGTCCTTTTTTGAAAACACTCGAAAGCCCGTAGGCCTTGGCGGGAAGATCATGGTTGCTATGATGAACTTTGGACACAGCGCAATGGCAGAATGGGGGCTGAGTTTTTTACAGCCTGCCCCGGATGCCATGGTGCTGGACTGCGGCTGCGGCGGTGGAGCGAACATTAAAACGCTGTTGAAACTGTGCCCCAACGGCAAGGTGCAGGGCATCGACTACTCAGCCGTCAGCGTGGAAAAAGCGCGAAAGGTCAATGCCAGAGCCATTGCGGCAGGACGGTGTACTGTGCAACAGGCAAGTGTGGTAGAGCTGCCGTTTGAAGCGGAGCAGTTTGATGTGGTGACCGCCTTTGAAACGGTCTACTTCTGGCCGGAGCTTGCACAGAATTTCGGAGAGGTTTATCGAGTGCTGAAGCCCGGCGGGGTCTTTTTCATCTGTAACGAAGCGAACGGCGAAACGACAAAAGACGACAAATGGACGAAAATCATCAATGGCATGACCATCTATACGGATACTGCACTGAAAGAGTATCTGGAACAAGCAGGATTCTGTCAGATCCAGAGCCACAAAAATAAAAAGGGCTGGCTTTGCGTTACGGCGCAAAAGCGGTGAAATAGTGTAAGGAGGACGGAGCATGGAACGAAAAGAAGCAATCCGCAGTGCCTACCGGCTGACAGGCGGCAATAATTTTTATGATGGTATGATCACCTGCTCCACCCTGAGCGGGAAAGCGGTGTGCCGTCTGGTGTGGGACATGAACAAGGCAGAAAATGATGCCTATCTGGAAAAGGCACTGTCCGGCATCCCGAAGCATTTTTCCGGCAAGCTGCTGGAGGTGCCGGTGGGCACCGGCATTCTGACCATACGATAAAACCAAAGGGAGTTCTGCCCGGACCTTCGTCCGTGACGGAACTCCCTTTTTTAGCTTTATAGAAAAACCATAAGTCATCTGCCACGTTCAGCGGAGCAAAAACCACACACCCAGCAGGATCGCAAGGAAGATCAGGTTGGACAGGGTGAACAGCCCAAAATACCGCGTCTTCCCCTGTGGCAGCTCCCGTGCGATCTGTCGGTAGGAAATAAGACTGGCCATAGATGCGATCAAAGTGCCAAGACCTCCGAGATTGGTGCCGATGATGAGGGCTTGTGTCTCTGCCGTGAACCCGGACAGCAGCAGGGCGGCGGGAACATTACTGGTGACCTGCGAAGCAAGAACCGCCACAAGAACTTCCCGGCCGGTCAAAAACTCCTGCAGCCAGCCGGAAAAAGCGGGAATGCGCCCCAGATTGCCAATGAAGATGAAAAAAGCCACAAAGGTCAAAAGCAGGGAATAGTCCACTGCCCGTAAGGTGTGCGGGTCTGCAAAAAGGGCGCAGACGAGTACAGCGGCAAAGGCAATGCCATAGGGCAACACCCGGATCACGGACAGCAGGCAAACGGCAAACAGAACCAGATACAGCAGGATGATCTTCTGATCTCCCTGAGATGCAGAAGAAGAAACAAGCTCATCCACGGAAAGGGCATCAGAGGCTTTCCGGCAGACCAGCGCTGCCCAAGCCAGCAGCAGGAGCAGAGAGATCAGGGTGTAGGGCAGCATAAGAAGAACAAATCCCCCGATGCTCATGCCGCTTTTTCCGTAAAGATAGAGGTTCTGCGGGTTGCCGATGGGGGTCAGCATACTGCCAAGGTTTGCCGCAATGGTCTGCATACAGACCACCGGGATCAGAAGGGAGCGGCGGACATCCGCTCCCAGACGGCTCAGGACCACGAACGTAAAGGGGACGAAGGTCAGCAGGGAAACATCGTTGGTGATGAACATGCTTCCGAAAAAGCACAGCCCGACCAGTACCAGCGTCAGCTGAAAGGTGCTGTGGGTACGGGACAGCAATGCCCGGCCCAGTCCATCAAAAAAGCCCTGCCGCCGCAGCCCGGCCATGACCGTCATCAGGGAAAACAAAATCGCCAGCGTGCGCAGGTCGATGTAGCCGAGATACTGCGCATCCGGCAGAACAAAGAAGGCGGAGACAACGGCCAGCACAGCGGCTGCGGTGAGGACCGTTTCCTGCTGAATGAATTGTTTGAGTAGTTTCATAGAGACACATCCTTGTAATTGTAAAGGCAGCCCTGCTGCGGTGCCGGACGGCCTTTTTCCGTATTTCAGAGCAGCAGCTCAAACGACCCGATCATCAGCGGCATTCTTCAATGTGGAAGATCGCTACTTTCCCGAAGAACGGATTGCAAGTGTGTGCAGCTTCCGGCTCAAATCGGCCAGACACCATGCGATTGCCATACCGCCGGCAATTCCAAGAGCGGCCAGAAAGGTCTGCTTTCCGAAATGCTCTGCAGCAGACAAATCATTGGAGACAACTGCGTTCATGCAGTAGTAGAGGGTGCTTCCGGGAATGAGGGGAATGGCAGCGGTGATGAAGAAAGGCGTAGAGGGTGCATTGCAGCATCGGGCAAGAATTTCGGCATACAGAGCGGCACAGAAACCGGCCAACAGATTGGCAAGAAAGACGCTGTGCAGGGTGTTGGCGGCAAGAAGATAAGCCAGCCATGCCAGTAGCCCGCCTACACCGGCGGCGGGTAAGTAGCGCCGGTTCAGATTGAAGATCAGTCCGAAACCGACCGAACCAAGGGCAGCACTGAGCAACTGCGAAAAAACCTGTATCATGCGGAAATTCCTCCCATCAACCAGATGGCGGCCATTATGCCGAGTGCAAGGGTGGCGGCCATCAGAATGGCTTCCACCAGCCGAAGAGAGCCGGAAATAATGTCCCCAAGTAAGATGTCCCGGATGGAATTTGTCAGCATGATGCCGGGAATCAGCAGCATGATGATACCAATCAGAACTTTATCGGCATGAAACTGCATCCCAAAGCGGCAGAGCAGCAGAGTGGAGACACCGCTGAGAAATGATGCTATAAACTGAAATTCTACGCCATTCATACAAAAAGGCGAGAGATAGCGCTCCATCCAGCAAATCAGAACGGCAATGCCGCCGGCCAGCAGGCCGTCCCAGAGATTTCCACCAAAGAAGATGGCAAAACTGGAAGCAGCCAACACACTGCCGGCAAGATGCAGTCTTGGGTCCGGATGCTGTGCCAGAATGGCATTCAGCTGGCGCTGAAACTCTTCTATGGAAGGAGGCGCTGTGCAGATACGGCGGCTGAGCGCATTGAGCTTTTCCAATGTCAGCAGGTCATTGCTGGCAGCGTGACGCAGGCGGCGGGTCTCGGTCTGCGGCGGCAGCGAGGGCATGGTAAGCGTGACCACGATGCTGGATGTGATCACGAATACATTCACATCTTCTGCCCCATAGGCGATTGCGATCCGGTTCAAAGTGTCCTCAACGCGGAATACTTCTGCGCCGCTGTTTTGTAAAGCTTCGCCCATTCGGACCAGAATGTGGAGAAAATGACTGACCTCGGTCTCTTCCACAATATCACGCTCTTTTCATCTCGGTTTCTACATTATTATAGCGGGTGGACCGGCAGAACGCAAGACGCTGCAAGGACAGAGAGACTTTTTGATAACCGCATTGTTTACGCGGGCAATGGATCGCCTGGTTCTGAAGAAACGGCTTGCATCCGTTCTGTCACAGCGAAAGACTACGATTGGAGAAGAAAAAATTGAATCCAGTGCAAACGATTTTGCCGAGAATTGCATGAAATATTATAAAAGTATTATTCTTTTATGAATTTTAGCACTCTACTATTGACACTGCTAATAAACGGTGCTATAACAGTGGCGTGCTCAGGAGAAAGGGGCATGAGGGAACCGCAAGGCTCCCGGGAAGACTCCGCTCCTGATGCACGATCTTGATTTTATGCCCGACCCGAACGCCGGGATTGGAGGGTTGTTTTATGTTTATGCCTGCTGTTTTCCATGAAAATCTGTTCGATGATTTCTTTGATCCGTTCTGGAACGACGGTGCGCTGGAGCGTGCAATGAATCGTGAAGAGCGTGAAACCTTCGGCAAGCGCGGCGCAAACATGATGAAAACCGATGTGAAGCAGACCGCCGATGGCAACTATGATGTGGCTGTTGACCTGCCCGGCTGCAAGAAGGAAGACGTTCAGATGGAGCTGAGTGACGGCTACCTGACTATTCAGGCCGTCCGCAACCACTCCAATGACGAGAAGGACAACGATGGCCGTTATCTGCGCCGTGAGACCTTCTCCGGTACCTGTGCCCGCAGCTTCTATGTGGGTGATGCCGTGAAGAAGGAGGACATCCACGCAAAGTTCGAGGATGGCATCCTGCACATCGTGCTGCCCGCACCGCAGCAGCAGAAGGCTCTGCCTGCGAATCCCAATCTCATTGAAATCGAATAATGTTTGTGCATCGGTGTGAGGAACACCGGCGCATAGAACCAACCCCCGGAGAACCGTAAAAAGCTCTTCGGGGGTTTTTGTATTCTGACATCTTTTCGGAAGTGAAAAAGCGTGGTACCCACAACACCGACACGCAAGAGGACGCAGCAGTCAATCTTTTTGAAACCGCCGTCAAACACGCATAAAAGCGAAAAGAACCCGCTTTCAACATCAAATTGAAGTGAAAGCGGGTTCTTTATTGAAGTGACACCAAATTGTCACAAAATCACAGTTTTAGAAGGCCTGTGCATCATATTTATAGCGATATTTCGCCGTAAATTCGCTTTTGCTTGATGGGATGAATTATTTCCGACTTGTCAGCCGGTTGAGCAGCATCACAGCCAGGACAATGACACCAATGACGAGAAGAATGCCGACCATGCCGATGAGCATCATGGGCAGGGTGGTCATCCACGAAGAAAGATGAAGCATAAGTGTACCTCCGTTAAGCCATCAGGGTCAGAATCAGGCCGCCTGCAATGACGGATGCGATCTGCCCCGAAACGTTGACGCTGATGGAGTACATCAGCAGGAAATTCTGGTTATCTTCTTCCAATCCCATCTTGTTGACCACACGGCCGCTCATGGGGAAGGCGGAGATGCCGGCTGCACCGATCATCGGGTTCAGTTTTTTGCCTTCGGGCAGGAACAGGTTCAGCAGCTTTGCAAACAGCACGCCGCCTGCGGTATCAAAAACGAAGGCTACCAGACCCAGTGCAAGGATGAGCAGGGTATCGGGCCGGACAAACTTGTCAGCGGTCATCTGTCCGGCCACGGTCAGGCCCAGCACGATGGTGATGAGGTTTGCCAGCACATTCTGCGCGGTTTCGCTGAGGGCGTTCAGTACGCCGCACTCCCGCAGCAGGTTGCCGAACATCAGAAAACCAACTAGAGCTACGCTGGCAGGAGCTACCATACCGGCAATGATGGTTACCACAATGGGGAACAGAATCTTCGTCAGCTGGCTGACATTGCCCTTTTCATAGGGCATCCGGATGCGGCGGTCCTTCTGGGTGGTCAGCAGTTTAATGACCGGCGGCTGCACGATGGGCACCAGAGCCATGTAACTGTACGCTGCCACCATGATGGCACCAAGGTACTGGGAGTTGAGGGCGTTAGCTACAAAAATGGCGGTGGGACCGTCCGCTGCACCAATGACAGCGATGGAAGCAGCATCCTTCAAATCAAAGAAGAAGCCTGCCAGAAACAGGGTGAAGAAAATACCAAACTGCGCTGCGGCACCAAAGAGCATGAGCCACGGTTTTTCCAGCAGGGGGCCAAAGTCGATCATAGCACCAATGCCGATGAAAAGCAGCAGGGGAAACAGCTCGTTGGACATGCCTGCTTCAAACAGGGCAGAAATGGGGCCTACGGTATCGCCCTGCGTGATGGCACCGGACAGCGGCAGATTGACCAGAATGGCACCAAAGCCCATGGGTAAAAGCAGGCTCGGCTCCATTTTTTTGGCGATGGCAAGGTAGATGAGCAATGCACCAATGCCCCACATCACCACCATCTGCCAAGTCAGGTTTCCAAAATTGGAAAACAGACTTGCGAATGTGTTCAGAAAGTTCATAGTTTTCTTGCCTCCTATTGTGCTCCGGTACGGTGACAAGAAAAAGAGACTCCTGCCACAGCACCTTGTCTGTGACAAAAGTCTCAAGCGAACACATGACATCGGGCATTTCTGCCGTGATGACGCTGCCATGCAGCAGTCTCCCGAAGAATAAGCCGGAACACTGCCCTTTACTCCCTTTTATCAGATGTATTAAAACAGAATATGGGAAAACTGTCAAGAAAAATACAGAAATCTTTTCTGTATCTTATGAGGGTCCTTCCGCTGTGGTTCACGCAAGCTGATTACAGCAAAGCATTTCTGAAAGCCCATCGAGAGAAAATCACTCTGCACAAGGCGGCCCCGGAGAGCTGCGATAAGCCCTCCGGGGCCATTTTTGTTTTCTGATATCTTTCCGACAGTGGGAAAGCGTGGTAGAATAGGAGCAAAGCTGATATATGATCAACAGGAGGAGGAAAATCAAGATGGAAACGGTCTATATCGCAGGCGGATGCCTTTGGGGCGTACAGCATTTTTTTGACACAGTGCCTGGTGTACAGATGACTGAAGCCGGCAGAGCCAACGGAACAACGAGTTCTCTGGATGGCCCATACGATGGATATGCAGAATGCGTAAAAGTGGTCTATGATGAGAAAAACACAAGCATTTCAGAACTGATGGCACACCTGTTTGAGATCATCGACCCCTACAGCCTGAATAAACAGGGCGTGGACGTTGGAAAAAAGTACCGGACAGGGCTGTACAGTACAGATCCCAGACATCTGGAAGAAGCAAGAGCTTTTATAAACGGCCGGGAGGACCGGGACAAGATCATGCTGGAAGTGCTGCCGTTGACAAATTATGTCCGGAGCGCTGAGGAGCATCAGCACCATCTGGAACGGCACCCTGAAGACTGCAGTTACTGCCATATCCCGGATGCTGTCCTGAACAGATACAGAAATCAGTAAATATGCGATCCTACCATTGCAGTAACACCAATGGAAAGTATCAGGAGCAGGAGAGTGCTCCGCTGGTGCGGGAATTTCTGGCGGATACCGGCATGACAGCGGCGCGGATCGAACGGGTGGCCTATCTGGTGGGGCACCACTGATGGTTCTGGATGTGGCGCTTGGCTGAGAGAGCGAAGCGGCTTCTCAATGGTAAAATAACGGAAAACACCCCTGTGAGCTTTTTTAAACTCACAGGGGTGTTTTTAGGCGTTGGGGTCGGTCAGCACAAAGGTCAGCTCGGCGGTGGCGGCGCACTTGCCGTCCACCCACGCCGAGGCTTTGCCCACGCCCACCGGGCCGTGCTGCTCTACCAGTTCACAGTGCAGGGTGAGCACATCGCCGGGGGTGACCTGCTTGCGGAAGCGGGCATTCTTGATGCCGCCGAAGAGGGCCAGTTTGCCCTTGTTCTCCGGCAGGCTGAGCGCCGCCACCGCGCCGGTCTGGGCCAGTGCTTCCAGAATGAGCACTCCCGGCATCACCGGCTGGCCGGGAAAATGTCCGCAGAAAAATTCCTCATTGCGGCTCACGCACTTGCGGCCGATGGCCCACTGGCCCGGCTCGTAGTCCAAAATGCGGTCCACAAGGGCAAAGGGATAGCGGTGCGGCAGAAGCGCCGCTATCTCCTCGCTGTTCAGGGCGTTTGCGTCTGCACGCACGGTGCGGGGTTCTGCCATGGGTCAGCCCTCCCATCTGCGCAGGGCGATGCAGGCGTTGTGCCCGCCAAAGCCCAGACTGTTGCTCAGTGCGTAGGTCATGGCCTGCGCACGGCCAGTGTTCGGCACATAGTCCAGATCACATTCGGGATCGGGCTGCTCATAGTGGATGGTGGGCGGCGCAAACTGGTCATGCAGGGCCAGCGCTGTAAATACGGCTTCAATGCCGCCCGCACCGCCCAGCAGATGGCCGGTCATGCTCTTGGTGCTCACCACAGTCAGCTGCTTTGCGTGTTCGCCGAACACCGCATGGATGGCGGCGGTCTCGCAGGCATCGTTCATGTGGGTGCCGGTGCCGTGGGCGTTGATGTGATCCACCTGCTCCGGTGCGATGCCTGCATCCGCCAGCGTCAGCGCCATGCAGTCGATGGCACCTGCGCCGCCGGGGGCGGGGGCGGTGAAGTGGTAGGCGTCGCAGTTGGCACCGTAGCCCACCACCTCGGCGTAGATGTGCGCACCGCGGGCACGGGCATGCTCCAGCTCTTCCAGCACCAGCACGCCGCTGCCTTCGCCCATCACGAAGCCGCCGCGCCGCGCGTCAAAGGGCAGGCTGGCTGCATCCGGATCGGTCGCGGTGGAAAGCGCTTTCATGCTGGTAAAGCCGCCGATGCCCAGAGGGCTGATGCAGCTCTCTGCACCGCCGCAGACCATGGCAGTCTCGTAGCCGTCACGGATGCGGTGGAAGGCATCGCCTACGGCATTGGTGCCGCCGGCGCAGGCCGTCACCGGGCAGGTGCACATGCCCTTCAGGCCAAAGCGGATGGCCACCTGTGCCGCCGCCATGTTGGCAATGGACATGGGCACGAAATAGGGGCTTACCTTTTCCATGCCCTTTTCTTCACCGCGGGTGTGCTGCTCCTCAATGGTGGGCAGACCGCCGATGCCGCTGGAAAGGATGACACCGATCTGTTTGGCTTCTGCTTCGGTGTCCAGACCGCTGTCTGCAACCGCTTCAGCGGCGGCAGCAAGGGCCAGAACGGTAAAGCGGGCCATCTTGCGGGCTTCCTTTTTGTCCACGATGGTTTCCGGGTCAAAGCCCTTCACCTCGCCTGCCAGCTTGCATTTAAAATCGGTGGTATCGAACTGGGTAATGGGGCCGATGCCGCATTTGCCCGCTTTGGCAGCGGCCCAGCTGTCGGCGGTGTTGTTGCCCAGCGGGTTCACGGTGCCAAGGCCGGTGATCACGACTCTGCGTTTTTCCATGAGAGTTTTCTCCTTTTACATTGCCATGCCGCCGTCTGCACAGAGCACCTGCCCGGTGAGATAGCTGCTTTGTTCTGCGGCAAAAAATGCCACTGCATTTGCCACATCCTCCGGCTTTCCTGCGCGGCCTGCGGGGATGCCCTTTGCCATTTCGGCACGGACGGCTTCCGGCAGGGCGGCGGTCATGTCGGTCTCGATAAAGCCCGGCGCGACCGCATTCACGGTCACATTGCGGCTTGCCAGCTCGCGGGCAAGGCTTTTGGTCAGTCCAATCAGGCCCGCCTTGCTGGCGGCGTAATTGGTCTGGCCGGCGTTGCCCCGCAGGGCCACCACACTGGAAAGGTTCACGATGCGGCCCCAGCGCTGGCGCACCATGCGGCGGGCGGCCTCCTTGCAGCAGAGGAACGCACCCTTGAGGTTTGCGTTCAGCACTGCATCGAAGTCCTCTTCGCTCATGCGCAGGATCAGATTATCGCGGGTAATGCCCGCGTTGTTCACAAGGATATCCACCCGGCCAAAGGCGTTCACCGCCTGTTCAAAGAGCGCTTTGCAGCCCTCGGCAGTGGAAACATCGGCCTGCACAGCCACGGCATCTGCGTTTTCGGCCTTGCACAGAGCCACCGTCTCGGCAGCTGCAGCTTCGCCGTGGCAGTAATTCACCACGACATTGCAGCCCTGCTTTGCCAGCTGGATGCACACAGCCCGGCCAATGCCCCGGCTTCCGCCAGTAACAACGGCGGTGCGGATGATCGTTTCTTCGCTCATAGCTCTTCCTTCCATGCTGTCAGTGCGGCGTTCAGCTGCTCCGGGGTCTCCACCGAAGCGCAGACCACGCCGGGCAGGGTCTTTTTCACAAAGCCAGCCAGAGCACTGCCCGGGCCAACTTCCAGAATATGGTCTACGCCCAGCTCACCGAGGCGGTGGAGCGTATCTTCCATGTAAACGCTGCTCTGCACCTGCTTCACCAGCAGGGCGGGGATGCTGTCCTGCTCAGCTTTTTCACGGCCAAGGCAGTTGAACAGCACCGGCACCTGCATCTCGCCAAAGGGCTCAGACGCAAAACGCTTTGCCAGTGCATCCCCGGCGGGGGCCATGAGGCGGGTGTGGAACGGGCCGCTCACCTTGAGCGGGATGCAGCGGCGGGCGCCGGCTTCTTTGGCCAGTGCGGCGGCTTTGTCCACAGCGGCTTTCTCGCCGCCGATGACCAGCTGACCCGGGCAGTTGTAGTTGCAGATCTGCACACAGCCGAGCTGTGCAGCCTGCTCACAGCAGGCTGCAAGTGCCTGCCGGTCAAGGTTCAGCACGGCGGTCATGCCGCAGTCGATGCCCTTTGCAGCTTCGGCCATGGCTTTGCCGCGGTAAGCGGCCAGCTCGATGGCCTGCTTTGCGGTGAACACCCCGGCAGCTTCCAGCGCGGAGTATTCGCCCAGCGAAAGCCCGGCCACATAAGCGGGTTTCACGCCCTGCTGGGCCAGCACTGCGGTCACGCCGCAGGCAAAGGCCACCATGCAGGGCTGGGTGTATTCGGTCTGATTCAAAAGGCCGTCCGGGTCCTCAAAGCAGACGCGGTGCAGGTCGAAGTCCAGCTCTGCACTGTCAAATGCCGCCCGGAACGCGGGAGAGCCTTCGTAAAATTCTTTGCCCATGCCGGGGTGCTGTGCCCCCTGACCGGCATATAAAACGGCAAGCTTCATTGATTTTGCCTCCATTCGGTCACAAGTTCATCCATCAGCTCCTGTACCGTGCGCATCCGGTCCAGCCTGCCCACGTTGGCTCCGCAGAAGAACAGGCCCTCCTCCACATTGCCCTTTACGGCTTCGATGAGCGCGTGGGTGATGCAGTAGGGCACCTTGGCGGGGTCGCAGGTCTTCAGGCAGCGGGCACAGTGCCGGGGAGGGAAGCGGGTCCCCTCTGCCAGCGCCTGCACCAGCGGGGTGTTCAGTGCACGGCCCGGCATTCCCACCGGGCTGTGGATGATCCGTACATCCTCGGGCCGGGCGTTCAGCAGAACGTCCTTGTAGCCCTGGGATGCGTCGCACTCGTAGGTGGTGATAAAGCGGGTAGCAAGCTGTACACCCGCAGCGCCCATTGCGGTAAAGTGGGCCATATCGGCACCGGTATACACTCCGCCTGCCACAAACACGGGGATGCTGTGGCCAAACTGTGCTTCAAAGGGCTTTACCTCGGCCAGCACCTCGGGCAGGATGTCATCGAGGGTCTGGCATTTGCCTGCCAGCAGGTCATCTTCGGCAAAGCCGAGGTGTCCGCCTGCCTTGCAGCCTTCGATCACCACAAAATCAGCGGTGCGGCCAAACTCTTTGGCCCAGCGGCGCAGGATGAGCTTTGCGGCTCTTCCGCTGGAAACGATGGGCGCGATGGCAACATCCGTTGCGCCCACGATGCCGGGCAGCTCCAACGGCAGGCCCGCGCCGGACACCACCGCGTCCACGCCCGCTTCCACAGCGGTGCGGATCGCGGCCGCATAATCCTGCGTTGCCACCATGGCGTTGATGGCTACCATGCCCGCGCCCTTTGCGATCTGCTTTGCTTTTTTAATTTCCGCTGTCAGTGCACGGTGGTTGGCGCTTGCCGGGTCACGGGCAAAGTCCGGCTCCCGGTAGCCTGCATCGGCGGTGGAGATGCACCCCATGCCGCCGCAGGCTGCAACAGCACCGGCCAGCCCGCCGAGGGAAACGCCCACACCCATGCCGCCCTGTAGGATGGGCACAGACAGGGTCTTTCTGCCGAGGGTCAGCATTCGGTGCTCAGCGCGGCAATGCGCTGCCTCCCGCTGTTCCACAGGTCTGCAAGAATATCCGCCACCGGGCGCACCTCGTGCAGCATGCCTGCCACCTGACCGGCCATCAGGCTTCCGGTGGTGGTGTCGCCCTCAAACACGGCGCGGCGCAGGCTGCCAAGGGTGTACTTTTCCAGCTCCATCTTGTCGGCACCGGCGTTTTCCTGCCGGACATATTCGCGGCTCATTCGGTTTTTCAGCACTCGCACCGGCGCACCCACGCTTCGGCCGGTCACGATGGTATCGCTGTCCTTGGCCTTGAGCAGGGCGGCTTTGTAGTTTTCATGGATGGGGCACTCCTCGCTCACCAGCAGGCAGGTGCCTACCTGCACGCCGCAGGCGCCCAGAGCCAGAGCGGCTGCCAGCTGGCGGCCATCGGCGATGCCGCCAGCCGCAATGACAGGTACATTTACGGCATCCACCACCTGCGGCACCAGCGCCATGGTAGCCATTTCGCCCACATGGCCGCCGCTCTCGGTGCCCTCAGCAATGACAGCATCGATGCCCAGCGGCTCCAGATGCTTTGCCAGCACGGCGGCGGCGACAACCGGGATCACCTTGATGCCGGCAGCTTTCCACATGGGCACGTATTTGCCCGGGTTGCCTGCACCGGTGGTCACAACGGACACGCCCTCGTCTACCACGATCTGCGCAAAAACATCTGCCTGCGGATGCATGAGCATGATGTTCACGCCGAAAGGCTTGTCGGTCAACTGCTTGCAGCGGCGGATGTTCTGGCGCAGGGTGTCGGCATCCATGCCGCCCGCACCGATGATGCCCAGTGCTCCCGCATTGGAGCAGGCAGCGGCAAACTCGCCGGTGGCAATGTTGGCCATGCCGCCCTGAATGATGGGGTATTTTGTGCCTAAAATTTCGTTTAAAAGTTTCATAGTTTTATCCTATCGGTAAGCGTCCTCGCCCTCTCAGTCTCGCTCTGCTCGACAGATTCCCCCTTTTGTCGCTTCGCGACATCTTCCCCCGGCGCGGGGGAAGTCTTTCCTCAAAGGAAGAGCCCTTGGCAGTACGGTAAACTTTTCGGTTTTGCCAAAGGCTCCCACTTTGGGGGAGCTGTCACCGAAGGTGACTGAGAGGGCGAGCCCGTTTGCCGAACATGATTTTTACTCTTTGTATTGAAAAATTGCGCCGCCCCATGTCAGGCCGCCGCCAAAGCCGATGCAGGCCAGAAGCTGGCCCGGCTGCAGCTGCCCGTTCTCGGCAAGCTCGTTCAGGGCTACCGGGATGCTGGCGGCACTGGTGTTGCCGTGGCGGTCCATGTTCTTGTAGAACTTTGCCGGGTCGGCCTTCAGCGCCCGCACGCAGTGGTCGATGATGCGGCTGTTGGCCTGATGGCAGACCACCCACTCAAGATCATCGAGGGTCAGCTGTGTTTCATCCAGCACAGTGTGCAGGCACTTGGGCAGGGCATCCACTGCAAAGCGGAATACGGCCTTGCCGTCCATGGTGATGGGCGCAGAACCTGTGCGGTTCGGCCCGCCCGCATGGAGAACATCGCTGCCGCGCGCGCCCAGCGTCAGAGCAAAGGGAGTGTCCGACAGCTGAAAAATGGCAGCACCGGCTCCATCCCCAAACAGTACACAGGTGGAGCGGTCGGCGGGGTCCATCAGGCGGGAAAGGGCTTCGCACCCAATGACGAGGGCATACTGTCCACCCAAAGTTGTCAGCAGTCCCCGCGCCACGGCTATGCCGTAGAGGAAGCCGGAACAGGCCGCGTTGACATCCAGCGCAGGCCGGTCCTCGGGAAGGCCCAGCGCCGCCTGCACCTGACAGGCTACACTGGGGGTCGCGTCTGGGGCGGACAGGGTGGCACAGATGCAGCACCCGATCTGCGCAGGGGCAAGGCCGCTGCGGGCCAAAGCCTGCTTTGCGGCGGAAATGGCCAGCGTGGCGGCAGATTCATCCTCCGTGCACCAGTGCCGGGTGCGGATGCCGGTGCGGCTGGTGATCCACTCGTCGCTGGTATCCACCATGCGGCTCAGATCTTCGTTGGTGACCGTTCGGCCGGGGATGGCCCCGCCGGTGGCGATCAGCTGTAAACCACTCATGCGTTCCTCGTTTCTCCGATCTGGCGGTATTTTTTATAGCGCTGGTCGGCCAGCTGGCGGCCGCTCATGCGGCACAGCTCTTTCAGGTGCACCCGCAAAGCAACATCCAACTGTTCAAACAAGGCTGCGTGGCTGCGCTGTGCGCCGCCCAACGGTTCCGGGATCACCTGCTCCACGATGCCATCGCTGTACAGATCCTGCGCGGTCAGCTTCATCATCTCGCAGGCTTCGCCGCTGCGGGAAGCATCCTTCCACAGAATGCTGGCAAAGCCCTCGGGGCTGAGCACCGAGTAAACGGCATTTTCCAGCATGAGGATGTGGTTTGCCACACCCAGTGCCAGCGCACCGCCGGAAGAGCCTTCGCCGGTGACAACGGCAATGACCGGCACGGTCAGGCCGCTCATTTCCATCAGGTTGCGTGCAATGGCTTCGCCCTGACCGCGCTCCTCGGCATCCTTGCCGGGGTAAGCGCCCGGTGTGTCAATGAAGGTGATGATGGGCCGGCCAAACTTTTCGGCCTGCTTCATCAGGCGCAGGGCCTTGCGGTAGCCCTCCGGCCCCGGCATACCAAAGTTACAGGCCAGATTTTCTTCCAGTGTGCTGCCCTTGCGGTGGCCGATGACCGTCACCGGCAATCCGTGAAAACGGGCGATGCCGCCTAGAATGGCAGGGTCTTCCTTGCACTGACGGTCGCCGCGCTGCTCAAAGAAGTCGGTGAACAGGGCAGAAACAGTCTCATCAATGTGGGGGCGCTCCGGGTGCCGGGCCAGGAACACCCGATCCTCGGCGGTCAGCGGGCCGCAGGTGCGCAGGATCTCGTCCTCTTCCACAGCCAGCTCTGCCAGCTCGGAGGCATGGGCCGTGATGGCATCCATCTCGTTGCCGCTGCCTTTCAGCGCGGCGATCTGGGCATCCAGCGGAGCCAGCTGCTCTAAAATTTCCTTGATCATTCGTGTTTTCCTCCTGCATGGAGCTGCAAGACCTGGATCAGGGTATCCCGCAGCTGGCTGCGGGGCACCACCTGATCCACAAAGCCGTGCTCCATCTGGAACTCGCTGCGCTGGAATCCGGCAGGCAGCTTTTCGCCAATGGTCTGCTCAATGACCCGCGGACCTGCAAAGCCGATCAGCGCGCCAGGCTCTGCCAGCATGATGTCGCCAAGGCTTGCAAAGCTGGCCGTCACACCGCCGGTGGTGGGGTGGGTGAGCACACTGATGTACAACCCGCCCTTTGCCGAAAAGCGCTGGATGGCGGCACTGGTCTTTGCCATCTGCATCAGGCTGAAAATGCCCTCCTGCATCCGCGCGCCGCCGCTGGCCGAAAAAATAACCAGCGGCAGGTGCTTTGCGGCGGCGTACTCGATGGCGCGGGTGATCTTGTCGCCCACGGCAGTGCTCATGCTGCCCATGAAAAAGCGGCTGTCCAGCACGGCAGCCACGCAGGCCACCCCGCCGATGCGGCCGGTGGCCGTTACAGCGGCTTCGCGCAGGCCGGTCTTGTTCTGGGCGGCGGCAAGCTTTTCACGGTAGCCCGGAAAATGCAGCACATCCTGCGGAGCAAGGTCGGCATCCAGTTCCCGGAAGCTGCCGTGGTCCAGCACCAGACTGAGCCGGTAGTACCCGCCAATGGGCATGTGGTAGCCGCAGTTGGGGCAGACGTAAAGGCTTCTTGCCCACAGGGTGCGTGCGGCGCGGCGGCCGCACTGCTTGCACTCCACAAACTGCTGCTCGTGCCAGACGGCACCGGCATCCCGCTTGGCCTTCAGCTGGAAGGTGCGCTCCCGCATTCGGCCGGGGAAAAGATCTCGGATATCGTTCATTGCTTTTTGCCTCAGATATGTGCAGTGATGTAGTTGTAGATATCGCCCACGGTCTTGAGCTTTGCCAGCTCTTCGTCCGGGATGGACACGCCGCAGGCATCTTCCAGAGCCATGTTCAGCTCCACGGCATCCAGACTGTCGGCCTCCAGATCCTCGGTCAGGCTGGCCTCCATGGTCACCTTGTCCTCGTCGCAGTTCAGGGTATCGACAACGATCTTCTTCATTTCTTCAAACGTCATGGTAGTAGTCTCCTTTGATTTGTTTTGAATATCTAAATTTTTTGAAGTTTCTTGCGAACACGACCATTATAGCCGAATCGTTGGATAAGTCAAGAATAATAGTTAAAATATTTTATCTTTTACAATTCTGACACAGTTTTCTTCCTTTTATATATTGTCCTCTTTTACGCCGGTGTGCAGTGTGGTATACTTGACCCAGCAGTCTGAGAACAGTGTTTCCCTGTGAGGGAAAGGAGCCTTCCGATGATTACGATTTCAGAGCGCAGAGAGCATGAATCTGCAAAAAGTTTTGTTCTGCGGGTATTGATCGATAATATTATCAATACCCGTCTAGAGCCGGGTGAAAAACTGAACGAGCCGGAATTGTGCGAACAGCTGGGGGTGAGCCGCACCCCCTTCCGGGAAGCAGAGCTGGAGCTGGCGCAGCGGCGGCTCATTGAGATCCGGCCCAAGATCGGCACCTATGTTTCTCTCATCGATGCGGAGCTGGTGGAAGAAGTGCGCCATCTGCGCGCTGTGCTGGAAGCAGAGATCGCCCGCATGGCGTGCGAAAAGCTGACCTCGGCGGATATCGACCAGCTGTGGGAGAACGTGGCGCTCTGGCGCATGTACATTGAGCGTGCACAGGAAGAAAAGATCTTTGAGCTGGACAAGGGGTTCCACCGGCTGCTTTATGTGCAGTGCGGCTGCCCGTACTGGTACGATCTGGTGGAAAATCTGGCTCCGCATTTTGACCGCACCACCATCCTCAGCTTCCGCTGCAGGCCCGCAAAAACGATCTACGAAGATCACGTCAGCCTGCTGAAAGCCATTGAACAGAAGGATGCGGCGGCAGCACACCGCATTGCCGGGCAGCATATGCAGCGCTACACGGAGAACCTTTCTGCGATCCGGGAAGCATTCCCACACTATTTCAAAGCTTGAAACAACCGTATCACGTTCAGAAATGCCGTATCTATGCCAAAAGATGCGGCATTTTTTTGTGCAGTTTTTTGCCGGAAACGGCTTGACAGAGATTATGAAATGTTATATATTTTAGTCAATGAAATATATAACATAAAAGCCGGATCTCCAAATCAGGAAGAAAGGTGGATACCATGAAAAAACAATACGATGTGGTCATCATCGGTGCGGGTGTTGTGGGCAGCGCCATTGCACGCGAACTTTCGCGCTACAAATTGAGCATTGCAGTGCTGGAAAAAAATCTGGATGTCTGCAACGAGACCAGCGGCCGCAACTCTGCGGTGGTGCACGGCGGCTTTGCCAACCCCATTGGCAGCCTGAAAGCAAAATGCTGCGTGGAAGGCAACCGCATCATGGATCAGCTGGCCGAAGAGCTGAACTTCCCGTTCAAGCGTTGCGGCAAGGTGCTGGTGGGCAACACCCCCGAGGACATGGAGCAGCTGGAGCGCACCATGAAGCAGGGCACTGTCAACGGCTGCACCGGCCTTGAGATGATCGATGAAGCAAAGCTGCACGAGCTGGTGCCAGCCGTGGTGGGCAAGTTTGCCATGTGGTCCAAAAACAGCGGCATCATGGACCCGTTTCTGTACACGGTGGCTCTGGCCGAGAACGCACACGCCAACAGCGTGGACTTCTTCTTTGACCACAAGGTAGAGGCTATCACCCGGGAAAATGAGCTGTACTACCTGCATACTGCCCATGGCGATTTCTGCACCCGCTGGGTGGTCAACGCCGCTGGTCTGGGCGCAAAGCAGATCTCCGACCTGCTGGGCCTGACCGGCTACCGTGTCATCGGCTCCCGCAGCAACTACATCATCCTGCACAAGCGCATGGGCAAGCTGCTGCCCATGCCGGTGTACCCGGTGCCCAGCAACACCTATATGGGCATCCACATCACCCCCACCGTGGACGGCAACGTGACTGTTGGCCCGGACGCGGAGAACACCGATGTGCTGGACGACTACAGCGTGCCGCAGGCCAACATGGACAGTCTGGCCGTGGAGGGCGCAAAGCTGTGGCCCCACATCTTTAAAAAGGATCAGATCCGCACCTTCGCCGGCATCCAGCCCAAGTGGGTGGATGAAAACGGTGCCATTCAGGACTGGAAGGTGGAGATCCGGGACGACGTGGCACCCAATGCCGTCAACCTCGTGGGCATTGAATCCCCGGGCCTGACCGGCAGCGTGCCGCTGGCCCGCTACGTCATCGGCCTGATGCAGGAGCGCGAAAAGTTTGAGGAAAACCCAGACTTTGACCCGCACCACAAGGGCATCGTCAAGTTTGCCGGGTGCACGCCGGAACAGCAGGCAGAGCTTATCGCGCAGGACCCCGATTACGGCGAGATGATCTGCAGCTGTGAGGAAGTGACCAAGGCCGAGATCCTGCAGGCCATCCACAACCCGCTGGGCGTTTCCACCATGACCGGCATCAAGTACCGCACCCGCGCCATGATGGGCGGCTGTCAGGGCGGCTTCTGCCAGATGAAGATCGAACACTTCATTGAGCAGGAGCTGGGCACCGAGCCGGAGAATGTGCGTTACAGCCGTCAGGGGTCATGGGTACTCACCGGCAATATGCGGAAGGAGGAGAACTGAGCGATGGAACAGAAAGACGTTGTGATTATCGGCGGCGGCCCTGCAGGTCTTGCCGCAGCGGTGGAGCTGCACAAGCAGGGCATCCGCAACATGATCATTCTGGAGCGCGAGGCGATGCTGGGCGGCATCCTGCGCCAGTGCATCCATGACGGTTTCGGTCTGGGCCGCTTCGGCGAGAGCCTGTCCGGCCCGGAATATGCACAGGCGTTCATTGATGAGGTGAACAAGCGTGAGATCCCCTACGAGACCAGCGCCACTGTGCTGAGCCTGACGGCAGATCGTGTCGTCACCGCCTCCACCCGCAGCGGCCTGCGCCAGTATCAGGCAAAGGCTGTGGTGCTCGCCATGGGCTGCAAGGAGCGCAGCCGCGGCGCACTGGGCATTCCCGGCGAGCGTCCGGCGGGCGTGTTCACTGCAGGCACCGCGCAGGCTTACATGAACCTCTACAACCGGATGCCCGGCAAGGAGGTCGTCATCCTCGGCTCCGGCGATATCGGCATGATCATGGCACGCCGCATGACGCTGGAAGGCGCTCATGTGCAGGCAGTGTTCGAGCTGATGCCCTACCCCTCCGGCCTGCCGCGCAACATCGTGCAGTGTCTGGATGACTACAATATCCCGCTCTATCTCAGCCACACCGTCACCGAGATCCATGGCCGTGACCGTCTGACCGGCGTGACCATCTCCGAGGTGGACGCGAACCGTCGGCCCATCCCCGGCACCGAGAAGGAGTACAAGTGTGATACGCTGATCCTCTCCGTGGGCCTGATCCCGGAGAACAAGCTGCTGGAGGATGCCGGCATCGCCATTGACCCCCACACCAACGGCGCTGTGGTGGACGAGAACCTGCAGACCAACGTGCCCGGCGTGTTCTCTGCCGGCAATGTGCTGCATGTGCATGATCTGGTGGACTTTGTTTCCATGGAGTCCGAGGCACTGGCACGCCACGCTACCGCCTACGTTGAGGGCAAGGGCATCGACTCCTGCACGCTGGACGTGAAGTGCGGCGAGGGCGTGGGCCACACCATCCCGCAGAAGGTCAGCGGCAAGAACGACTTCAGCCTGTCGCTGCGCGTGCGGAACCACTACCGTGACTGCCGCATCGTGGTGCGCCAGAACGGTGTGGAGGTTGCTGCCAAGAAGATGAAGAAAGCCATTCCTGCGGAGATGATCCAGTTCAAGGTCTCTGCTGCCAAGCTGCAGGAAACGGGCGCACTGGAGGTGTCGGTGGAATGAAAAAGCAATTTACCTGTATCGTCTGCCCCAACGGCTGCGAGATCGAAGCCGAAGTTGAAAATGGTCAGGTGATCTCGGTCACCGGTCACACCTGCCCCCGCGGCGAACAGTATGTCCGTCAGGAGCTGACTGCGCCCCGCCGCACCATCGCCAGCTCAGTGCTGGTCAAGGGCGGCGAGCTGCCTGTTACCAGCGTCCGCCTGACCAAGGCCGTCCCCAAGGATATGATCTTCCCGGTGATGGACGAGATCCGCAAGGTGGTGCTGACCGCCCCCGTCAAGGCAGGCACCATCGTGCTGCACAACGTCTGCGGGCTGGACAGTGACGTGATAGTCACCAAGAATGTGGATGCCTGCTGACCGGCTGAAATAAAGAAATACGAAAAAACAGTCCTGATCGTCTGCCTGCTTTTACAGCGGACACGGTCAGGGCTGTTTTGATGCTATAAACCTGTTGACATGATGTGGAAATGGGCTTGTGACGGCCCCGACGTGGGAAAGGACTGCGGCAAACGCCAAAAGCGGGCAATGCCGCAGCATATGGCTGGTCTGTACAGGCGCGGCCCATGCACTGGGTGTGGAGCCTGCCAGCATTGCAAAAATACGGGCACAAAAAGAACTGTTTGCATTTTGGAAACGAGATGCTATACTGTTGATTGTACATACAACGATGTAGATACAACTTCCTGCAATGAAGCCCGGAGGAGCCTATGGATATTACGGAACGAAAAATCACAAAGATCGCGCGCGAAGCGGAAAAACTGGTCCTGCTCACGATGCGGGAGGAAGGGGTCGGCACAGCAGAGATCGACCTGATCCATGCAGTGCGGCATCACCCCGGCTGCACGCAGGCGCAGCTGGCGGAACTGCTGCACGCAGATAAGGCTGCCATTGCGCGGCGGACAAAAAATCTGGAAGCAAAGGGTCTTCTGATCCGCAGAGATGCCCCCAGCGACCGGCGCAGCCAGCTGCTGTACCCCACCAAAAAGGCGGAAAGCCTGAGATCCTCCAAGGCAGAGATCGAAGCGGCCTTTTACGAATACCTGACCAATGTGCTCACCGCCGAGGAAGCCGCTGCCTTTGCCGCTGCGCTGAACAAGCTGTACACAGCATCCAAGACCGAGAGCCGCGCGGGCTTCCCGCATTTCCGGAAAGCTGCAGGAGGTGAGGCTGCTCATGAAAAAGGATAAAACGTTCCGCCCGGACAGGGTGCTCTCCTATTTCAAAGCAGAGTGGCTCCCGCTGGCCTTTGTCACGCTGTCGGGCCTTGTGTATAACATCGGCCTGCTGGCAACGCCTTGGTTCGAGGGCCGGCTGGCCCAGTGCCTTGCCGACATTCTGGGCGGCAGCGAGACGGCGGCAAAAATGGCCATGCTGGTGCTGGCCTATATCGTGGTCACGCTGGCGGTGCAGGCGGCGCGCTTTATCAAGCGCTTTTATGTCCGCCGCTTTGCCAACAACATCAACCGCCGGATGAAGGGCATCCTGTATGCCAATCTGGTGCGGCAGAGCCGGGCGGCGCTGGAAAAAGAAGGCGCCGGTGAACTGATGACCAAGACCATCTCGGATGTGGACGACTGCGTAGAGGGGATGCGCAAGTTCACCACCGAGATCTTTGATACCGGAGTGGCGCTGGTGGGCTATGCTGTGATGCTGCTGGTGTACGACTGGCGGCTGGCGCTGCTCAGCCTGCTGTTCACGCCGTTTTCCTACATGTGCGCGGCATGGATGAAAAAGCCGGTGCAGCGCGCCGGCGCGGCGTACAAAAAGGCGGCAAGTGCGCTGAGCGCTGCCACCCTTGACCGCGCCCGGAATGCTGTGACCTACCGCATTTACGGCTGTGAGGATGCCCGCGTAGAAAAGTACGAGGAAGCCCTGAACACCTACGAAAAAACAGCCGTGCGCAACAATGTGTGGCAGTCCGCTCTGCCGCCGCTGTATCTGGCAGCGTCTGAGGCAGGCGTGCTGTTCATTTTGTGGTTCGGCGCTAAAAATGTGCTCGGCTCCGGCTGGAGCACATGGGACATTGCGGCGTTCACCACCTTTCTTTCCTGCTTCACGAAACTGGTGGTCAAATCCTCCAAGGTGGCAAAGCTGTTCAACTCGGTGCAGAAAGCCGAGGTCTCGTGGAAGCGCATCAAGCCGCTGATGAAGCAGCCGGAACAGCTGGAAGCATTGAATATTCCGGCGGCGCAGGACGTGACGCTGGAAAACCTCTCCTTTTCCTATGGCGAAGGACCCATCTTTTCCGGCCTGAGCCTGACGGCGCACCCCGGTGATATCGTTGGCATCACCGGCCCGGTGGCCTGCGGCAAATCCACCTTCGGCAGGGTGTTCCTGTGCGAAGCACCCTACGGCGGCTCGGCAAAATTTGGCAAAACGGAATTTGCTGCCCTGACCCCGCGGCAGATCTCTGCCACCGTTGGTTACTTGGGCCATGATCCGGAGCTGAGCGCCGATACGGTGCAGAACAATGTTCTCTGCGGCAGTGAACAGGATGCCATGCCGTGGCTTGCTGCCGCCGCGTTGGACGGCGAAGTGCTGGCCATGGAAAACGGTGTGGATACCGTCATCGGCCCCAGCGGCACCCGCCTTTCCGGCGGTCAGGCCCAGCGCTTGGCACTGGCAAGAACGCTGGCCCACCCGCGCCCGGTGCTGATCCTGGACGACCCGTTCTCTGCGCTGGACCGCCATACCGAGGATACCGTGTTTGCCGATTTGCAGAGTGATGCAAAGGATAAGGTGGTCTTCCTCATCTCGCACCGGCTGTACCACTTCCCGCAGATGCAGAAGGTGATCTTTATGGACGGCGGTAAAACCACCGTTGGTACCCATGCCCAGCTGATGGAAACGGTTCCGCTGTACCGCCAGCTGTACGAGAGCCAGACGGTGCAGAAAGAAGGCAATCTGGATGAAGAGTAAAAAGGATAACGGCGTATTTGAAAACATCCGCATGGCCGCCATGTCGCATCATCTGCTCACGGCGGGCACCATCCTGTGCGTGGCGGCATCGGTGGTGGCATCACTGCTGCCGCCGCTGCTGCTGGCCGGTATCATTGACCGGCTCACCGCAGGCATCCCGCTCACCATTGCAACAGTGCTGCTTTACTTTGGCAGTCTGGCGCTGGAAGGGGGGCTTTCCTCCGCGCAGGAAAGCCTGCTGGTGCTCTTTGGCCAGAAAATGACCCACGCGCTGCGGTCGGAAATGTCCCGGAAGCTTACTCGGCTGCCCGCAAGCACGCTGGCAGGCCAGAACCCCGGCGAGGTGGCGGCACGCTTTTCCGGCGATGTGGACACGGTGGAAGCGCTGTTCACCTCCGGCATCATCAGCATGGCGGCAGATGCCTGCCGCATCATTTCCATCATGGCGGTCATCGCGGTAAAAAACACCGGCATTGCGCTGGTGCTGCTGCTGGTGCTGCCGCTGTTTGCGGTGTTCACCCGCCATGTGCAAAAGCGGATGTTGGCCGCACAACTGGATAACCGCCGTGCCGTTGCAGCTGTCTCCGGTCAGGTGCCGGAGACGCTGCACAACATCCGCACCATCCGGGCGCTGGGGCTGGAAAGCTATAGGGAACGCCGCTATGACCGCTGCATCGGCGAGAGCTACGCCGCTATGGAGCGCACCAATTTTTACGATGCCATCTATTCGCCGGTGGTGCTGGCGCTGAACGCGGTGGTGGCAGGCATCGTGATGCTGCTTTCCGCTTCCGGCAATGCCATGGTGCTTACATTCTTTGGGATGTCGGTGGGTACCTCGGTGGCGATCATCAACTACATTTCCCGCATTTTTGCTCCCATTGAAAGCCTTGGCATGGAGATCCAGACCATCCAGTCGGCCATGGCAGGTGTCAAGCGCATCGATGCCTTTCTCGCTCAGCCGGAGCGCACGATCCCTGCCGAGCGCCGGACCGCTGCGCGCGGGGATGTGGAGCTTGCGCATGTGACCTTCGGCTATGGCGAAAAGCCCGTCCTGAGTGATTTCTCCATGACGGTAAAGCAGGGCGGGCAGGTCACGCTGGTGGGCCGCACCGGTGCGGGCAAGAGCACGGTGTTCAAGCTTCTGCTGGGCCTGTACCAGCCGCAGGCGGGCACTGTTACCATTGGCGGCGTGGATGTGGCACGCATCACCGACCGCGAGCGCCGCACCTGCATCGGCTGCGTGGAGCAGCATTTCTCCCGTGTGCCGGGCACCGTGCTGGAGCAGATCACGCTGGGCGATCCGCAGATCACTGCAGAGATGGCACGGAATGCGGCAAAGCTTGCAGGTATTGACGAAGCCATTCAGGCCCTGCCGGAAGGCTGCGACACCGTTTGCAGCGATGGCATGTTCTCGCAGGGCGAGTGGCAGCTGCTGTCCATTGCCCGCGCTGCGGCGGCGGACCCGGCTGTGCTTTTGCTGGACGAGGTCACGGCAAATCTGGACGCTGAAACGGAAGCCCGTGTGCTGGAAGCACTGCGCCGCGCCTCTGCAGGCCGCACGGTGCTCTCAGTCTCCCACCGCATTTACGAAAACCTGGGCGGCAGAACGGTGAAGATCGAGCCGCAGAGCATGTGAACCGAAACATTTTTCGCAATGCACGAAAAACGTTTCATCTCTTGACAGAACAGGCGCTGTGCTGTAAAGCAAGGCGCGAAAGCCGGGCAAAGCTCGTCTCGTTCTTTCAGGAATGGTAAGGAAGATCAAAAATCTGTTTTTTCATGTCAGACATAAAGATACTTCTTGTTCTTTCGCAGAGAAAGGAATATAATGAGAAAGATAAGATCACCAGCATGCACATGATAAAACTTGGAGTGCGCTCAAGGTCAAGAGGAAGATGATTTCTTTCCCGGCAGGACTGTGCTATACTGACAAAAAGATCTCCGGGTGCAGCGCAAAAGCTGCTGCAGGGAAGCTGAAACTTACAGAAATGAGGAACACACACGGCAATGGCACAGCACGAACGCAGCACGGCATATTATCATCTTCCGGGACTGTTTGAATTTTATGAACTGTACCGTGTGTTTCTGCCGCTGTTCCGTGAACACAGGGAATATTTTTACGACTGGTGCGAGATCGGTTCGGTCTACGGTGCACCGGCCGACTGCATCTGGGGCGGGGGCCGCACTGGCTTTGGCGATGCACAGCCGCACCGGGTGCTTGCACTGATGCAGGAATATGGCATATCGGCCCGGCTCACCTTCAGCAATTCGCTGCTCCGGAAAGAGCACCTTGCAGACCGGAAATGCAATGCCCTCTGTGCGCTGTTTGAAAAAGAAAACCGTGTGCAGAATGGTGTCATCGTCCATTCGGACCTGCTGCTGGACTACCTGAAAAGGCAGTATCCGGGCCTTTATTTCGTGTCCTCCACAACAAAAGTCCTTACAGATTTTCAGCAGCTCCGCAGAGAGACGGAACGGGAAGAGTTCCGCTATGTTGTGCCGGATTTCCGCCTGAACAAGTCGTTTGCAGAGCTGGATACCCTGCCGCAGGATCAGAAGGACAAGGTGGAATTTCTGTGCAACGAATGCTGCTGGTACGGCTGCCGGGACAGAAAGCACTGCTACGAGAATGTCAGCCGCAAAAATCTGGGCGAGGACTGCCCGGACCACCGCTGCACAGCGCCGGGCGCACAGCAGGGCTATCGTTTTTCAAAGGCAATGGAAAACCCCGGCTTCATCGGGGCCGGGGATATCCGCAAAATTTATCTGCCCGGCGGCTTTTCCAACTTCAAAATCGAGGGGCGGGGACTGGGCAGCGCGTTGATACTGGAATTTCTGCTTTACTACATGACAAAGCCTGAGTATCAGCTGCGCGTCCGGGAAGAAATTTATCTGGACAACATGCTGGATCTGTTCTGATGGCCCTGAGCCGCGTTCATATTTGCTTCCGTGATGCATCTTGCCGCCTTCGGGCGGCTTTTGTTTTAGGATGTACTGATTGACACCCTCAAAAGCATCCTGCAGGGAGGTGCGGCCTGCATTGTTCTCGGAACGCTATGTGGACCGTATGATCTCTTACCATGCAGGAATTTTCCGTTCCCTGATTGCAGGCGGCGAAATTCGGGATGAGGACCCGGATACATTGGCATGGATGTACGTTTCCCCGGTCATCACCCTGCTCAGTGTCTGTGACCGCCAGCCGGAACGAGAAGCCGAAAGCCTTGAAAAGTTGGACGCTCATGTGAAGCTGTTCTTCCGTACCTTTAACATTGAACGAGGTGAAAAATGAAATCATCCGATGAATCAATACGAAGGGTGGTGTGAAATAATGGCTTCCAGCAAAGAATATCTTCATTTTATTTTGGAACAGCTATCAGATTTGGATGATATCTCGTATCGGTCTATGATGGGAGAATATATCCTTTATTATCGCGGTAAAATCGTCGGCGGAGTCTATGACGACAGATTGCTTGTAAAGAAAACAAGATCTGCTTTGGAATGTATGCCTGCGGCGGCATCATGGAGCCGGTGGCCGTCTGGGTACGCAAGGGCGGCGAGTGGGCCATCATCCACCGCTGCAAACGCTGCGGAAAGCTCAGCTCCAACCGGGTGGCGGCAGACGACAATCCCATGAAGCTCATGAGCATTGCCATGAAGCCCCTGTGCTCTCCGCCGTTTCCGCTGGACTATCTTGAGGAAATGACCGCCTTGATGGGCGGCGATGGACGGATGCGGTAAGCCGCAGCCAAAAACAAAAAAGTCGCTGTGTCGGAGAAGCGCTCTGCGACACAGCGGCTTTTTACAACTTACTGCACTCATCATGGAACAATCGGGCGTTCTGTGCTATATTCTTTAAAGAGCCTAAAGCATTGCTGCCGGGCAGATCACCGTCAACGGCACGGCAGACGGGAAAATGGAAGAAACTGTGCCGGAAAAGGCATAAGGATATAGGGGGACGCTTCGATGGAGTATATCCGAATCACAAAAGAAAACATCGACAAGGAACACATCTGTTGTGCCATGTCCGGCAAACAGAGCCTTGCCAAGAAGGAATGGCTTAAGCAGCGATTTGAGGAGGGGCTTGTCTTTTACCGCAGTGCGGAGCGCGGCAAATGCTTTATCGAGTACATCCCGGCAGAAAACGCATGGGTGCCCATTGAAGCGGCAGGATGGCTTTATATCAACTGTCTGTGGGTCTCCGGCTCCTTGAAAGGGCACGGCTATTCCAGCGAGCTGCTGGAAGAATGCCTTCGGGATGCCAAGGCGCAGGGCAAAAACGGCGTTTGTATTCTGTGTGCAGAGGGGCGCAAACGAGAATTCCTTGCTGACCCAAAGTTTTTGAACCATAAGGGCTTTAAGGTTTCGGACATCTCCGATTGCGGGATCAACCTCATGTGCCTGCCCCTTGCAGAGAATGCCCAGCCGCCAAAATTCAAGGCCTGCGCCAAGCATCCCAAGGTGGAGGAAAAAGGCTTTGTCCTCTACTATACCGACCAGTGCCCCTACACCTATTATTGGGTGCCAAAGGTGCAGGAGGCTGCAAGGGAACACGGGATTCCGTTCAATGCCATCCACATCACCGAGAAAGAGACGGCACAGAATGTGCCCGCACCCGTCACAACATACGCGTTGTTCCGGGATGGGAAGTTTGTGACCCAGAGCATCCAGTCGGACAAGAAATTTTTGAAATTGGCGGCAGAATAATTCAATCAAGCAAAACGCCAGACGCTCAGACGCAGTGCAGCCCATAGAATTGGGGTGCGCTGCGTTTTTTATTTTGGAAGATAAAGAATAGGAGACCCTGCAATGAAAAAAAATAAGGACGGCTTCGCTTTTCCTGCTTATGGTTCTGGGAACCGGGCTGGTGCGGATGGCTCCAAGGTGAAGGAAAAGCGGTTCCGTTATAGCTGCCATTATAATGTACGGCATCCGAGTCAATGCGATGGACAGTCCGGCTATGGTGTAACAAAACTGGACGCAATCGTAGAGAGTATCGTATGCACCAAGTTTTCGGAGATTTTAGAGTGTTCCAAAAGCAAGCTGCTTCAGGATATGCTTCGCAAGGACATGGAAGTAGCGCAGAAAGAAGTATCACGTGCAAAGAGTGAACTCGACCTCAAGGAGAATGCATGCACTTTTTATATTTGGCATCAAGTTTATAGATTGACAAGAGTACGCATACACGATAAACTTTATATAGTATCATGTGGATTAAAAGGAGACTCAACCATGAGTGTCAAGTATACTACCCCTGCCCAGCACAAGCGCAACCTCCGCAATGTGTATGGAACCTTTGCCATCGAGGGCATGACCATCAGCAAAGATACACGCAGCAACCTTGACCGTATTGGCAGCGGTCAGGCCAGCTATCAGCAGGTCGTGAATGAACTGCGCGCAAAGTACGCGAAGAAGGGCTGATTATGTTCTCAAAGTATGATATCTACACCACCGTGCAGTCCATGTACTGCTACCCGGATACGGATGTTCTGATCAACAAGTTGAACATTCATGATAAAGCCGAACTCAAACAGGCCGAAGAAGAATTTACGGCTGTAAAACAGATGGCTCTGTTACAGGAGCCAATCAAGGGACGTTTTACCAAAACTCACCTATTTCGGATTCACCGCTTCCTTTTTGAAGATGTGTACCCGTTTGCAGGGCACATCCGCAAGGAGCAAATCAGCAAGGGCGACACGATGTTCTACCCGCCAGACCTGATTGACCGAGAATTAGAAGCGGGTGTTCAAAACCATTCACTCCAAGAAGCTGCTTGCCGAACAGGATAAAGAAAAGCAGATTCAAAATCTGTCGCAGACGATGGCCGAACTGAACATCATCCATCCATTCCGTGAGGGAAATGGCCGTAGCACCCGTGAATTGATTCGCTGCATGGCGTTGGAATATGGTCTGCATATTAACTGGGGCAACACTGACCGGGAAACTTTGATCAACGCCGCAATCGCCGCCGTAGATGATGATATGGCGTTCTGCGATGTTCTAAGACAGTGCGTTGAAACGAAAAACTAGCGAAAAACGCCCTGCCGAGATACGGCAGGACGTTTTGTTTTTTATGGACCTAGAGGGATTCGAACCCTTGACCTCTCGGATGCGAACCGAACGCTCTCCCAACTGAGCTATAGGCCCATGTGATGACCCTGTAAGTGTAACTCTGTTCGGGAAATTTGTCAAGTATTTTGGGCAGGGCCAAAAAGCATCGCTCAGCGGTTGCCTAGCTGCCAGAAAGCAACAGCGCTGGCAGCGGCAACGTTCAGGGAATCCACGCCGTGGGACATAGGGATTTTTACGGTGTAGTCACAGGCGGCAATGGTGCTGTGGGCAAGGCCGTCACCCTCTGTGCCCAGCACGATGGCGAGCTTCGGCTCGGCGGAAAGAGCGCTGTCGTCAATGCTTACGGAACGGTCGCTCAGAGCCATGGCAGCAGTCTTGAAGCCAAGACTGTGCAGCTGAGCAATGCCGTTTTCCGGCCAGTCGGCAGGGCAGGTGCCGATCTGCGCCCAGGGCACCTGAAACACGGTGCCCATGCTCACACGCACGGCACGGCGGCACAGCGGGTCGCAGCAGGAAGGAGTAACGAGCACGGCATCCATGTTCAGTGCAGCGGCGCTGCGGAAGATCGCTCCCACATTGGTGGAGTCCACAATGCCCTCCAGAACGGCCACCCGGCGGGCATTGCGGCAGACCTCTTCCACGCTGCGCGGCAGCGGGCGGCGGAAGGCGCACAGCACGCCGCGGGTCAGCTCGAAGCCGGTCAGGCTGGCAAGGGTCTCGCGGTCGGCTGTGTACACCGGGGCATCCCCGCAACGGGTCAGGATATCGGCAGCCGGGCCGGTGATCTGTTTACGCTCCATGAGCAGGGAGAGCGGTGTGTATCCGGCATCCAGCGCGCGGGCGATCACCTTGGGACTTTCGGCAATAAAGATGCCTTTTTCCGGTTCCAGACGATTGCGCAGCTGCGCCTGCGTCAGGCGGGCATAGACATCCAGCTCCGGTGCGGAAAGGTCTGTGATCTCGACAATATTCGGCATAAGGAAGTTCTCCTTTGGAAAAGCTTTTTTCTTATTCTAACACAACCTGTGAGGGAATGCAAAGTGCGGGCTGTATTTTTGGCGCTGGCAGAGCGCAAGGATACACATGCCGGATATGTAAAACTGATATGGACCAAGCTGTAAAAATATATTATAATAGGGTACGAAAAGAGGGGAAAAGGTAATATGAAAACAAAACATCATGGGCAGATGTCAGAGTCCTTCCTGACGGCGGTGTTCCTTTCGCTTTCGGGCGGGCTGCAGGATGCCTATACGTATCTGTTCCGCGGTAAGGTGTTTGCAAATGCACAGACCGGCAACATCGTGCTGCTGAGTTCCAACATCATGGATGGTCAGTGGGATCGGGTGCTGCACTATCTGGTTCCTCTGTGTGCTTTTGCGCTGGGCGTACTGGTGGCAGAAAAGATGCGGGAGAGCTTTTGCAACATGCAGCGGCTTCACTGGCGGCAACTGGTGGTGCTGGGCGAAGTGCTTCTGCTGTTCATTGTTGGCTTTCTGCCACAGGAGCAAAACCTGCTGGCAAACGCCATCGTTTCCTTCTCCTGCGCAATGCAGGTGCAGGCGTTCCGCAAGGTGAACGGCTATGCATTTGCCAGCACCATGTGCATTGGTGACCTGCGCAGCGGTGTGGAAGCATTCTGCATCTGGAGCAAGACCCATGAACCGAAAGTTAAGGACCGGATGATGCGTTATTTTGGCATCATTCTGTTGTTCGCGGTGGGTGCCGGTATTGGAAGCATGGGCGCAGCGCGGCTGGCAGGAAAGACCATCTGGATCTCCTGCGGGCTGCTGCTGGTAAGCTTTGCGCTCATGTTCATCCGGGAAGAAATCGAAGAAAACCCTGCGATCGAAAAGGATCTGGCTGAGATCCGGCAGGAGACACGGGAGATCGACCGGACTCTCAAGCAGGAACTGAAGGAAGAGCGCGAGGAACTGCATGAGGAATTACACGAGAAATTGAGATAAAGCACCGGACATCAAAAAAGGAGCCGCTGCGTGATGCAGCGACTCCTTTTGCTTGTCGAGAAAGAAAATTACTCAGAACGCAGGGCGGTGACGGGGTTGCACTTGGCTGCGCTGCGGGCGGGAATCAGACCGCCAAGGATCGTGAGCAGGGTAGCCAGAACGATCAGGACCAGTGCAGCCTTGGGCGGCAGCACAGCGGTGACGCTGGTGGTTCCTGCAATGGAGTGGATGAGCATGTTGCCAGGGATCAGCAGCAGCAGGCACAGGCCCACGCCGATCACGCCGGAGCACATTCCGATAATGAAGGTCTCGGCATTGAACACCTCGGAGACATTGTGCTTGGATGCACCGATGGCACGCAGAATACCGATCTCCTTGCGGCGTTCCAGCACGCTGATATAGGTGATGACACCGATCATGATGGAAGAAACCGCCAGCGAGATGGCAACAAAGGCCACCAGCACATTGCTGACCATATCCACGATCTTGGTCACGGCGCTCATCAGGGTGCCGACCGTATCCGAGAATACGATCACCTTGTCCTCTTCGCCCTGCGCACGCATGGCGGCGTTGTAGGCGTTCAGGCTGTCCACGATGCGGTTCTTGGCCTCAAAGCTCTTGGGGTAGATCCAGATGCTGCCGGGCTTTGCATAATCCGAATAGCCCAGTGCACCAAGAACACTGCTGTAGGAGGTGGTGCTGGACTGCAGGTTCATCTTGACCAGATCCACAAGGTCGTCGGTGCTCATGTTCACCTGCACGGCACTCTGGAACACGGTGGGGTCGATCTTCAGGGCATCTTCCACCTGACTGCTGAGCTGAGCGATGTTGTTCTGGATGGCGGACTGGATCTGCTGGCTGAACTGAGTGGTCAGCTGGGTCATCAGCTGCTGCATCACGGTGCTCATCTGGGTCTGAATGGCAGCGGTGAGTTTGGTCTGCAGAGCTTCGCCCAGCTTCTGGCTCAGCTGTTCCGAGTAGCTTTGCAGATAGCTCGTCATGATGCCCTGCAGGTTCTGCTGCAGCGAAGCGGTGAACTGCTCCTGCAGGCCGGTGGTGTCCAGCAGGTCGCCCATGGATTCGGACAGAAGCTGCTTGAACTGGTCGCTCTCCATATAGGAAGAGAAACCGATCTTATCCAGATTCAAGATGCCGTTGCCGATGATATAGCGCTTATAGCCATTCATGATCTTCTTCATCAGGCTCTGCAGCGCATCCTCCGAGACGGACAGGTCCATATCGGCAAACAACTGGCTCAGATCCAGCGCGTCCATGTCCGGCAGCTCCACATCACTCATGTCGATGTCGCTCAGGTCCAGATCGCTCAGATCCAGCTGGAATGCGGACGGATCAAGGATGGAGGAAAAGTCAAAGCTGCCATCCTGCAGATCAAATGCACCGCTCAGGTCGAACTGCAGCTTGCTTGCATCGAACTGGAAGGCATCCTTCAGCATATCGGTATCCACCGAGAACAGGGAAGAAATGTCAAGATCGGTTTCGCGCTGGTCGGCATCAAAGCGCTCGCCGGTCAGCACGTTCACTTCCGGGTCGGCAAGCTGCTGCTTTACCACTTCACTTTCGGCTGCATGGTCGATGGCGTAGTAGGTGAGTGCATGGGTATAGGCAACGCCTATGGGCAGAATGGTGGAGCTGGCATCTGCGCGGGGCTGCACTACGCCCACGATGGTCAGATCCGGACTGTTTTCCACAAGCTGCTCCACATACGCTTCATCGTCGGAGCGGTTGCGCCAGATTTGGCGTTCTTCGTCATAAACGTAATAGTCCGAGCTGGTAACGATCTTATATTTCAGGCCCACAAAGGTATCGTAGGGGTAGGTGCCGTAGCCGGTGGGAGCCTGTGTGTTCTTGTTTTTTGCGTACTCCTGCAGAAAACGCATCATCACGCTGTCGTCCTCAATGCCCAGAATATAAAGAGCGTAATCGCTGATGCTGCCATCCGAATTCAGCACAAGAACGGCCTCGTTGTAGCTTTCCGGCCAGCGGCCTGCCTTGACATCGTACTGATCTTCGTACAGCGAAGGCTCTTCGGCCATCTCGGTAAACACGCTCTGATTGGTCATGGAAGAGACGATGCCGGCGGCAGAGGTGGTGTTGTTCAGCGCAGAAAGGCTGCTGTCCGGGAAGATCTGGCGCACGGTGCCGTCCTTGTTCTGGCGGTAGATCAGCGGTGCGATGCCGTAGGAATACTCGATGGAAGCAGCATCCTCCGAGATGGTGCATTCGTCGCTGTCCAGATATTTTTTCAGGGAGGCAAGGTCATTGACGGAGGAATTATCCTCGGTCAGCTGGCTCAGCAGTTCGCGCACTGTGACCATGCCCTCCGGGGTGGAAGAAGCGCTGGTGGCGCCCACATTGGTGTTGTTGGCAACGGCGCTGGTGTAGCTTCCCGGGTCCAGCAGGGCGGCAAGGTCTACGCCGGTGGTCGAGATCTGCAGCGGATATTCCGAAAGGGTGGAGCGTTCCATCTCCTGGATATAATTGCTCACACCGGCCGAGAGCGAAAGGATGAGCGCAATGCCGATGATGCCGATGGAACCCGCAAATGCGGTGAGCAGGGTGCGGGTCTTTTTGGTGAGCAGATTGTTGAAGCTCAGCGCGAGAGCGGTGAGCGGCGACATGGAAGAACGGCCCAGATTTTTGTGCACCGGCGGCACTTGAGCGGAATCATCCGGCGCAAACGGTGCGGTGTCCGATTGGATCACGCCGTCCCGCAGGCGGACGATGCGGGTAGCATACTGCTCTGCAAGCTCCGGGTTATGGGTGACCATGACCACAAGGCGGTCTTTGGCCACCTCCTTCAGCAGCTCCATCACCTGAATGCTGGTGTCGCTGTCCAGTGCGCCGGTCGGCTCGTCGGCCAGCAGGATGTCGGGGTTGTTGACCAGTGCGCGGGCAATGGCCACACGCTGCATCTGGCCGCCGGACATTTCGCTGGGGTGCTTGTGCAGCTGGTCGCCCAGACCTACCTGCTCCAGCGCCTTGGTGGCCCGGTTGCGGCGCTCGGCACCGGAAATGCCGGAGATGGTCAGCGCCAGCTCCACATTGGAAAGCACTGTCTGGTGCGGGATGAGGTTATAGCTCTGGAACACAAAGCCAATGGTGTGGTTGCGGTAAGAGTCCCAGTCGCGGTCGGTATATTTCTTGGTAGAGATGCCGTTGATGATCAGATCACCGCTGTCGTAGCGGTCCAGACCGCCAATGACGTTCAGCAGGGTGGTCTTACCGGAACCGCTGGGGCCGAGAATGGCGACGAATTCGTTGTCCCGCAGGTTCAGGCTGACATCATCCAGTGCTTTCTGCACCAGATCGCCGGTTTTGTATTCTTTCTTGATGTGGTTGAGTTGGAGCATGTGTGAGCCTTTCCGGCGCATCCTCGCAGGAACGCTGCCGCTGTACATTATAATAAACTGCCCGGATACAGGACCCGCAGCAAGGCGTTATACACTTCTATTTTACCGAAATAATATGAAAAAACTGTGTATATTTCAACGTAAATTTTGACCGGACCGGTATTTTTGGCTTTTGAGGCAGAAAAACAGGAAAATAAAGGAAAAATTGACGTGGAGGTTGAATTTGCGTCGCCGTCGTGCTATTTTAATAGCGGAAGATCCTGATAAAACAGAAAAGCATCGCGAAAGCAGAATTACACTGCCAATACGACGCAAAAAATCTGCGATGAACCGCAAGCACAAAATAAAATGTGTCACAGCGCAGAAAAACACGACAAAAAAATGCAACGAATGTGATTTTGATGTTTTTAGACGCTTTTTCAGGATTGAACCAGCCCTCTCTGCTCTTTAAAATAAGATAAGAAAAACAAGGAATGCCTTGAAAACGTCGCAGGACCTTGTAGCAAGGGAGGAAAAATTATGGAACGTACATTTTCACCTATGATCCGTCAGTTTTCGGCAATCGACGGGTTGCAGAAAGCATATACGCTGGTATACTCAATGGATACAGGCAACGAAAACGGCTGCTGCCTGACGCTTTGCCGTACCGGGAACCGGCAGTACATGCAAAGCTGCTACATTGCAGCTGCACCAGAGTTCTGCTACCGGATCCTGCGCTATCTGTGTGAGAATGGCGTCCAGCCGGAGATCTGGCAGGATGTGGTAGAAGAACTGACCGATACAGAACAGCTCAGGCAGAAAGGCGGCGCGTTGCGTGGAGAGTGAGCACACAGCAAAAACGCTGCAGATCGCCCTTGGAAGCTACGACCGCAAGGAGCTGCGGGTGGAAAAGAACTACCTGCAGGAGCAAAGCCCTGCGTTGGAGTGCACCTGCTTCCAGAACGGCGGCCGTCTGCTGGAACAGCTGCGTCAGGGCCGTCAGTTTGATGTTGTGATCCTCTGCAGCCAGCTGGAAGATATGAGCGGGCTGGAGTTTTTAATGAATATCCGCAGCATGGATCCCAAACCGAATGTTGTTCTGTTTGATGAGGGCAGGCGGCAGAATACGAGTGCCATTTGTCTGGAATCGGGCGATGGATTCTGCTATGTGGGCCATGCCGAACTGAAGAACCTGCTGTGGGAGCTGTACCGCCTGCCGGGACGGCAGAGCCAGCGCATGGAACGCAAGTGTCAGGAACTGTACGAGGGCTGGGGCATCCAGCTGCCGGACGTGAACTGCAACTATCTTTCCTGTGCGGTGGGCGTGGTGTACGGCACCAGCCAGAAGCTGGCCATCCGCAAGGAAATCCTGCAGGCGGTGAGCGAGCAGTACGATGTGTCGGTCTCTGCTGTGGACAGCGGCATCCGGCGTATGATCGACCAGCTGGAAGCAAAGCCCTCGGCCAAGTGGCTGCGCTTCAAGGACGAAAGCGGATTTGCGGACGAGAAACCTACCACTGGTAAACTGATCTACACTGTCAAGAATTATCTTCAGCGTCAGAAGGACGACTGAGCATAAAACACAGGAGGCGCAAGGGTATGGAGCAGATGCGGCAGAACGAGGCGGGTGCACTGACCGCGCAGGCGATCCCGCAGAAGGATGTGGAACAGGCATGCTTCCATGCACTGGGCCTGATCGGACGCAATTGCGAATATCTGGACCAGCACCTTGCGCATGTGGGTGCCGACCAGCAGACCCGGCAGGCGGTGAACGATATCAGCGCTGCGTCGGCAAGGCTGGACCGCACTGTGAACGAAGTGATGTCGCTGCTGGATTTTCTGCGCACCGAGGAAGACCCGCGGCTCTATCCGCTGGACCTGTGCCAGCTGCTGCAGCAGGTCGCCGCACAGGCCGATATGGTGCAGGCGCAGCTTGGGGTGGAACTGACGCTGGACTATGGCGGCTGGACAGCCTGCCGGATCATGGCGGACCGCAATGATGCAGAACTGCTGTGCCTGCATCTGCTTTCGAATGCCTTGCGGGCCTGCAGTGCAGGCGGCAAAGTGCGGCTGATGCTGCGCCGCAGCGAAAGCTTCTGGCAGTTGACGGTGATGGATAATGGCTGCGGCCTGCCGGAAGCAGGCGAGGATACATGGCTGGAGAACCGGCGCTGCTTTCTGGGCGGCGCAAAGCTGGGCCTGCTGCTCTGCCGCGAGTGCTGCCGCCGTATGGGCTGGGGCCTACGGGTGGAGCGCGCACCGGAAAAGGGCACACAGGCAGTGGTGACCATTCCGCTGTGCACCGACCGCATAACGGAGCCGACGGTAGAGCTGCATACGGGCGGCGATACGGCACAGGCACAGCAGCATCAGTACCAGCTGCGCAATATGCTGGTGCGGGAGCTGCGTACCATGCCGGAGCGCGGCGACCCGGACGAGCTGTGATGCATGCTGCATGATTGCATTATAATAATGAATAAGGACTGCTGCGGGGGAGATGCTCCTGTGCGGCAGTCCTTTTTTGTTGGCAAAGGTTAAAAAACTTTGCCGAGACACCGGCGCAGCCGCATAAAAAGCGACAAGTTCACAAAATGTTTAACTTTTTGAGCGGAAAATACTATTTTTTCTGTGTAAAATAAAGGACGCTGATTGATTGTGCCGCAAAATTGGATTATAATACATTTGTATGCGAATTGACAAAATGATTCGTTAACAAACTAATTTTTGGCAAAGAAATTGATTTTGCCGTCCACCGGGGGCTTTGCCTCCGGCATTTGTCCTTAGGAGGAAAAACAACGTGAGAGTAGGTCTTGACATCGGCAGTACCACCATCAAGTGTGTGGTGCTGGATGAACATGATGCGCTGCTGTATTCTACATACGAACGGCATTACAGCCATATTCTGGAAAAGGCGCAGGAGCTGCTGCGCCGCATCGATGCCGAGCAGCTGCACGGTCAGAAGGCGCTGCTGAGCATTTCCGGTTCGGCGGGCATGGGTCTGGCCGACAGCTGCGGCGTGCCCTTTGTGCAGGAGGTGTTCTCCACCCGCGTGGCGGTCAAGCGCTTTGTGCCTGCCACCGACTGCGTGATCGAACTGGGCGGTGAGGATGCCAAGATCCTGTTTTTGACCAACGGTACCGAGGTGCGCATGAACGGCAGCTGTGCCGGCGGCACCGGTGCCTTTATCGACCAGATGGCCACCCTGCTGAAAATGGGTGCCGACGAGATGAACAAGGCAGCAGAGAACGCACAGCGCACCTACACCATTGCGTCCCGCTGCGGCGTGTTTGCCAAGAGCGACGTGCAGCCCCTGATCAATCAGGGTGCCCGCACCGAGGACATTGCTGCCAGCATTTATAAGGCTGTGGTCAACCAGACCATTGCAGGCCTTGCACAGGGCCGTCCCATCAAGGGCAATATCCTGTATCTGGGCGGCCCGCTCACCTTCAGCAGCGTGCTGCGCAAGAGCTTTGACGAAGCGCTGAACGTGACCGGCATCTGCCCGGAGAACAGCCTGCTGTATGTGGCACTGGGCGCTGCCCTCTATGCCGACAAGGCTTTCGTTCTGTCTGAGGTGGCCGATGCGCTGGATCAGTATGCTGCCACCGCCACCTACGCCAGTGAGCCGCCGCTGTTCGCCAGCAAGGAGGAGTATGAGGCGTTCCACGCCCGCCACATGTCCCACAGTGTGCCGCGTGTGCCGTTCAGCGCGCAGTGCGGCCCGGTGCATATCGGCATCGACTCCGGCTCCACCACCGTCAAGCTGGTGGTGGTGGACGAGAAGAGCCAGATCCTTTACACCAACTATCAACCGAACCTCGGCAACCCGCTGCCCCTCATCCGGGAGCAGCTGCTCAAAATTTACAAGGAGCACCCGGGCCTGCAGGTGGCCAGCGTGACCACCACCGGCTACGGCGAAGAGCTGGTGAAGAACGCATTCCGCTGCGATTACGGTCTGGTGGAAACGGTGGCGCACTTTACCGCTGCAAAATACTTTATGCCGGATGTGGATTTCATCATCGACATCGGCGGTCAGGATATGAAGTGCTTCAAGATCGAAGATGGTGCCATCAGCAACATCTTCCTGAACGAAGCATGTTCCTCCGGCTGTGGCAGCTTTTTGCAGACCTTTGCACAGGCACTGGGCTACGATGTGAAGAAATTTGCCAGCTTGGGCCTGTTCGCAGACCGTCCGGTGGATCTGGGCAGCCGCTGCACCGTGTTCATGAACAGCTCGGTCAAGCAGGCCCAGAAGGACGGCGCCAGCATCGAGAACATCTCGGCTGGTCTGTCCATCAGCGTGGTCAAGAACGCACTGTACAAGGTCATCCGCGCTTCCAGCCCGGAAGAGCTGGGCCGCAAGATCGTGGTGCAGGGCGGTACCTTCTATAATGAAGCCGTGCTGCGCGCCTTTGAAAAGGAGATGGGCGTGGAGGTCATCCGCCCGGACATTGCCGGCTTGATGGGCGCTTACGGTGCGGCTCTGTTCGGCCTGCGCCAGAGCCAGAAGGCCCACAAGACTGCTTCTGCCATGATGAACGAGCAGGAGCTGGAAGCCTTTGCACAGAAGGTGGTCAGCGTCAAGTGCGGCGGCTGCGGAAACCACTGCCAGCTCACCGTCAACACCTTTGCGGATGGCCGCAAGTACATCTCCGGCAACCGCTGCGACAAGCCTGTGACCGGCAAGAGTGCCGACGACAGTCTGAACCTCTACGCCTACAAGCAGCAGCTTCTGGCCGAGTACAAGCCGGTGGCCGGCAAGCGCGGCTCCATCGGCATCCCGCTGTGTCTGGGCTTCTACGAGCTGCTGCCCTTCTGGTGGGCCTTCTGGACAAAGCTTGGCTTTGCCGTGCACACCAGCCCGGTGTCCAGCCGCGGCCTGTACCTCGCCGGTCAGGCTACTATCCCCAGCGATACCGCCTGCTTCCCGGCAAAGCTGAGCCACGGCCACATCAAGGCCCTGAGTCAGATGCAGCTGGATGCTATTTTCTACCCCTGCCTGACCTACAATGTGGACGAGGGACTGGGCGACAACCACTATAACTGCCCGGTGGTGGCCTACTACCCCGAGGTTCTGGCAGGCAACTGCCCGGAACTGGAGGGCACCAAGTTCATCTATGACTATGTGGGCATCCACCGCCCTAAGGACTTTGTGCACAAGATGGCAAAGAACATCCTGCCCAAGTACTTCGGCGGCATCTCTGAAAAAGAGGTGCAGGCCGCAGCAGATGCCGCCTATGCGGAATACGAGTCCCACATGGCAAAGATCCGCGTGAAGGGCAGCGAGATCATCGATGAAGCCCGCCGTCAGGGCAAGCGCATCATCGTGCTGGCAGGCCGCCCCTACCATGTGGACCCCGAGGTGAACCACGGCATCGACCGCCTCATCACCCGCCACGGTGCTGCCGTTGTTACCGAGGACAGCATTTCCAACCGGGTGCAGAAGTTCCCCACCAGTGTGCTGAACCAGTGGACCTACCACAGCCGCCTGTATGCCGCCGCCAAGTACTGCACCACCCAGAAGGATATGGATCTGGTGCAGCTGGTGTCCTTCGGCTGCGGCGTGGATGCCATCACCACCGACGAGACCCGCGAAATTCTGCAGGAGGGCGGCAAGCTCTACACCCAGCTCAAGATCGACGAGATCACCAATCTGGGTGCCGTGAATATCCGCCTGCGCAGTCTGTTCGCCGCTCTGGATGAGCGCGACGAGGTGGCCGCAGAAAAGGCAGAATAAAATAGAGATAGAGCAAAAAGCTTTTTAAGAAAGCAACATAGGAGGAACCTATGGAATACAATTATCCCAAATTTACTCCGGAGATGAAGAAGACCCATACCATCCTCATCCCCAACATGGCCATTACCCAGTTCCGCCTGCTGGAGTACGCTCTGCGTTACGACGGCTACAAGTGCGAAATTCTGGGCAACTGCGGCAGTGCTGTGGCACAGCTGGGCCTGAAATACGTCCACAACGACACCTGCTACCCGGCTCTGCTGGTCATCGGTCAGTTTCTGGACGCGCTGAACAGCGGTAAGTATGATCTGGAGCATACTGCGCTGCTCATCACCCAGACCGGCGGTGGCTGCCGTGCCTCCAACTACATTCATCTGCTGCGCAAGGCACTGGTGAAGGCGGGCTATCCGCAGATCCCGGTGGCCAGCCTGAACTTCTCGGGTCTGGAAAAGGACAGCGGCTTCCAGATGACCCTGCCGCTGGCCCGCCGTGCGCTGGCCTGCATCTTCTACGGCGACATGCTGTGCGCTCTGCGCAATCAGGTGGCACCTTACGAGAACGAGAAGGGGGCTGCCGATAAGATGGTAGACCTGTGGGTGGAACGCTTGGGCCGCGTGCTGCTGGCAGGCAAGGGCTACACCTCCAAGGAGATGAAGCACACCTTCCCCCTCATCGCAAAGGACTTTGCTGCCATCCCCGTTACCCGGGTGCCCAAGGTCAAGGTGGGCGTGGTTGGCGAAATTTACGTCAAGTACAGCCCGCTGGGCAACAACGACCTACAGAAGTTCCTCGAAAGTCAGGACTGCGAGGTGAACTTCCCGGGCCTGATGGGCTTTGTGCAGTACTGCGCCTTCAACATGGGCGAGGATCACGTCCTGTACGGCGGCAAGCTGGCGGTGAAGATCGGCATTGACCAGTTCCTGAACTGGCTGGACAGCATCGAGCGCGCCATGCTCAAGGCTGAGGCCGACGCAGGCTTCTACGCCCCCGGCCCCTTCAAGGAGCTGGTGGAAAAGCCCAAGGGCATCATTTCGCTGGGTGCCAAGATGGGCGAGGGCTGGCTGCTGACTGCCGAGATGATCGAGCTGGTGCAGGGCGGCTACGGCAACATCGTGTGTGCCCAGCCCTTCGGCTGCCTGCCCAACCACATCGTGGGCAAGGGCATGGTGAACAAGATTCGCGCCCTGTACCCCAGTGCCAACATCACCCCCATCGATTACGACCCCAGCGCCACCAAGGTCAATCAGGAGAACCGCATCAAGCTGATGCTGGCAGTGGCCAAAGAGCGCCTGAATGCCCCGGTGGAGACAAAGCCTCTGACGGCAGAGGAGATCGCAGGCGGCGCACCCAAAGTCGGAGCAGCGGTCTGATGTTCTAAAGCGGAAAATACCGAAATGCAAAAAGCCCGTCCGGGCGTAAAACTCGGACGGGCTTTCATCATGCCTTGAGAAAAATCGATGCAGGAGAGATCACTTCTGATTCTTCATGTAGATGTGGTGGGGCAGACCGGCAATGTACAGCGGGGTCAGCTCGGCCTGGATCAGCGGGCGGGCATAAGCCAAGAACTCATCGGTCATCTGGGTGTGGTTGGCGTTCATCCAGCTCAGCGGCACCTTCTTTTCGAGGTTTGCCACTTCGCTGATGGGGTGCAGCTCGGTGGTGCACTGGTACGGGCTGTTGGAGATGCGCTTCAGGGCCACCATCTGGCCGGTAACGCCCTCAAAGGCCGCCTTGGCGGCAGCACCGCCCACCTGATAGGCTTCGGTGATGTCGGTGCGGCTGGTCAGATGGCCTGCGCAGCGCTGCAGGGTGGAAAGCTCGATGCAGCGGGTCTTTGTGTCCAGATTGCGGGCCACCACATTTGCCAGATACCGTGCGGTGCCGGTCAGGGCCTTATGGCCGAAAGCGTCCACTGCGTGCACATCGTCGGCCAGCTCACAGACGTAGCGGCCATCTTCCAGCTTCACGCCTTCGGAAACGGCGATCACGATGCTGGGCTTCTTCTCCTGCATCACGCGCACCTTCTCAATGAAGTGTTCCACATTGAAGGGCACTTCGGGCAGGCAGATCATGTCCACACCCTCGCAGTCGTCACTCTTTGCCAGAGCGGCGGCAGCGGTCAGCCAGCCGGCGTTGCGGCCCATGATCTCCACCACGGTGACGTACTTGGTGCCGTACACGGTGGCATCGCGGATGATCTCCTTCATCACCACGCCAATGTACTTGGCAGCAGAGCCGTAGCCGGGGGTGTGGTCGGTGACCATCAGGTCGTTGTCGATGGTCTTGGGCACGCCCATAAAGCGGATGTCGCTCTGGATGCGCTCGCCGTACTCGGCCAGCTTGCCGATGGTGTCCATGGAATCGTTGCCGCCGATGTAGAAGAAGTAGCCGATGTTCAGCTTTTCCAGAATGGCGAACAGCTTTTTGTAGACGGTCTCGTCCTCATGCCAGTCCGGCAGCTTGTAGCGGCAGCTGCCGAGGAAGCTGGACGGGGTGCGCTTGAGCAGCTCGATGTCCAGATCGTCCGTCAGCACGGTGGAAAGATCCACCACCCGCTCCTCCAGCAAACCGGCAACGCCATTGCACATACCGTAAACGATCTCTGCGCCGCGGTTCTTGCAGCTTTCAAATACGCCTGCAAGGCTTGCATTGATGACGGAAGTAGGACCGCCAGACTGACCAACGATTGCATTTTTACCCATGATGATTTCTCCTTTTTTGTTTTTCTGTTTCGGCAATATAATATTACGTGCAGGATGCACGAAAACAGACGCGGGAAAAGGGATTACAGACGGATGTGGCGCGGGGTGCCGTTGACATAGACGGGCGTTACCTCGTCCAGGATCAGCGGGCGGGCGTACTCCTCAAAGGCAGCAGTCACCTGCATCCCGTCGGGGCTGATCCAGTCCAGCGGCACCTTCTTTTCAAGGTTTGCCACCTGCTGCACATCCACCGACTCGGTGATGCACTGGTAGGGATAAGCGGAAATGCGCTTGAGCGCGATCATGCGGCCGGTCTCGCCCGCAAAGGCTGCGGCGGCTGCGGCACCGCCCACAGCGTAGGCTTCGTTCACATCCGTGCGGCTGGCCAGATGGCTGGCGCAGCGCTGCAGGGTGGAAAACTCGATGGCACGGCTCTTGCAGTTCAGCTTGTCGTGGATGAGGTCGGAGAGATAACGGCTGGTGCCGCTGAGCACGGCCTTGTGGCCAAAGGCATCCAGCTGGCCTGCGGTGGACACCAGATCGCACAGATAGGTGCCGTCGGCGGTCTTTACGCCCTCGCTGGCCGCAATGATCACATTGGACTTGCGGCGCTGCAGCTCGTCCACCTTGGCAAGGAACTTGTCCTGATCGAAGGGCACCTCCGGCAGCAGAATCAGATCCGGGCCTTCGCAATCGTCGCCGCCCGCAAGGCAAGCCGCACCGGCAAGCCAGCCCGCATGTCGGCCCATGATCTCGGCCACGGTCACGCTGCGGATGTCATACACGGAGGAATCCCGGATGACTTCCTTTAAAATAGTGGCAATGTACTTGGCAGCAGAGCCGTAGCCGGGGGTGTGGTCGGTCAGGCACAGGTCGTTGTCGATGGTTTTGGGCACACCGATGAACCGCACGCTGCTGCCCACGCGCTCACCGTAGCGGGAAAGCTTTGCGATGGTGTCCATGGAGTCGTTACCGCCAATGTAGAACACCGCGCAGATGTCGTACTTGTCAAACAGGGTGAACAGCTTGATGAAGGGTGTGGAGTCCACATCCGGGTCCGGCAGCTTGTAACGGCAGCTGCCAAGGTAGCTGGAAGGCGTGCGCTTGAGCAGTTCAATGCTCATGCGGTCGTCCAGCAGGACGTTCAGCTCCAGCATTTCTTCCTTGAGCAGACCTTCGATGCCGTATTTCATACCGTACACCTTGTCTGCACCCAGGCTGCAGGCGGCTTTGTACACGCCTGCCAGACTGGAGTTGATCACGGCGGTAGGACCGCCGCTCTGACCAATGATCACATTCTTGGCCATGAGTACCTCCTTTTGCAAATTTCATTCTTATCATTTGTACATCGCTGCAGGTTCCGGCTTCCGCGCCGCCAGAGTGGGGTTTGGTCTAAAGGCCCTGCACTGCCCGCAGACCGTGCGGCAAACAAACCGGATGCTGCAAGTGATACAAAAAAGTTTGCGGCATGTGCACACCCTTTTTGTAAAATGTGCAAAATTACCACATCCTTATTGTACCTGTTTTGCCTGTTGTATGCAAGACCTAATTGGTTGCACAGGCAAAAAAATTATGATAAAATAAAAAACGCACAGCCCCGGGCGGATAAAACCCCCTTCTGTGCGGGAAAAATGGAGAAAGCTGGAAAAACCATGGGCATTTCACACGAGTATCATTCTGCGCCGCGCCGGGCACGGCGCGGTACAGTCAGCGGCAAGCTGCGCTTTCTGGGCGCAGTGGTCGCCATTTTGCTGGTATCCTACGCCATCACGGCCATTCTGGAAAAGGGCGCAGAGGGCGCGGACGATACCCCGTCCACCAACGCCAGCGGCATTGCCGAGAACATTCTGGCACCGCTGCCCATGCAGGGCGAAGCGGATAGCAGCAGTACTGCACAGGATGGCAGCACCGGTGAGCAGGCCGTCACACTGGAGAACTTTGGCCCTGCAAAGCAGAGCGCTGGGGCCTACACCGTCAAAGCCTATGATGCCAGCGTCATCCGCCAGCCCAGCTGCGGGCAGGTGGACCTGAGCTACTTTGCGGACGCAGCCTTTCTGGGCGACAGTCTGACGGTGGGCTTCTCGGATTACCAGATCAATCTGGACGGGGCACTCATCTGCGGCTATACCGGCGTTGGCCCGGATGCCATTGTGAACCGCAGCGCAGTCAAAAGCCCCACCCGCGGGCAGGAGGTAGCGCTGGATGTGCTGGCCGCTGCCCGGCCCAAGAAGCTGTATATCCTGCTGGGCACTAACACCCTCACCACGCTGGGCGCTTCGGACCGCTTCCTTGCCTACTATGGCCAGATGCTGGATATGCTGCGCGAGGCTTTGGGCGAGGACTGCGTGATCTACGTGCAGTCTATCCCGCCGGTGCGACCCTCGGCAGCTGCTGAAAAGCCCGGCCTTGCATCGGATGTGCTGCGCGGTGTGAACGAGCAGCTGGCTCAGCTGGCCGCCAGCAAGGGATGCGTTTACCTTGACCTGTGGGAGACCCTTGCCGACGGCGAGGGCAACCTAAAGGAGATGCTTGCAGCGCCGGATGGCGTGCATCTCTCTGCAGGCAACGGCTACGGCGCATGGGTCACCTACCTGCGCAACCACGCCAAGTACAGCGCGGATAATTCCTGGACGATGGGCAGCATTTACAGTGCACAGTAAAACGGAGTGAAAAATAAAGAGCCGTTGCACAAAATGGATGTGCAATGGCTCTTTTGTGTATGATGCAGTTTCCCACAGCGACCCTACGGTGAAAAAGTGTTTCAGAAAAGCCCGCAGGCTTTTCTGAAACACAAATATAAAATAAATTTTCCGCTGAAAATGCCCAGAGCGAACGCGGAGGGCATTCCGATCATAAAATTACTCCTGCCGTTCCAACTCCAGCAAATATTGCTTCATCTCCACGCCATAGGCGTAGCCGGTGAGCCTGCCGGTGCTGCCCACCACCCGGTGGCAGGGCTGAAGGATGGCGATGGGGTTGCAGTGGCAGGCACCGCCCACGGCACGGCTGGCCTTGGGTTTGCCAACAGCGGCGGCCAGCTGGCCGTAGGTGCGGGTCTCACCGTAGGGGATCTTGTTCATCTCGGCCCAGACGGCTTTCTGGAAGGGGGTGCCCTTGGGGGCCAGCGGCAGATCGAATTCCCTGCGCGCCCCGGCAAAATATTCGTTCAGCTGCTCCTCGGCTTCCTGTAAAAGCGGTGTCTCGCACACCTTGCGGGGCAGCGGTTCCAGTTCCGGTACGCCGTCCGGGCAGAGGGTCAGCCCGCAGATGGCATCGTTTTCCTCTTCCAGCCGGAAGATTCCCAGAATGCTGTTCACATACCAGACGTTCAAAAGTTGCGCTTCCTTTCCTGTGAGTTTGTGTTATACTGAAGCTATCTTAACACAAATGTACATCCGGCGAAAGGGGCGTTTTTTGTTATGGTACAGGCATTGGAAGAGATCATTGCCAAAAGCAGCAGCATCGTGTTCTTTGGCGGGGCGGGCGTTTCCACCGAGAGCGGCATCCCGGACTTCCGCAGTGTGGACGGACTTTATCATCAGAAGTACGCCTACCCGCCGGAAACGATCCTGAGCCATACCTTCTGGGAGGAGAATCCGGAGGAGTTTTACCGCTTTTACCGCGATAAGCTCATCGTGAAGGGGGCAAAGCCCAACGCGGCCCACCTGCGGCTGGCAAAGCTGGAACGGGAGGGCAGGCTGAAAGCGGTCGTCACCCAGAACATCGACGGCCTGCATCAGGCGGCGGGCAGCCGCACGGTGTACGAGCTGCACGGCAGCACCCTGCGCAACTACTGCACCCGCTGCGGTAAGTTCTACGACGTGGATTTCATTGCCAACAGCACCGGTGTGCCCCGCTGCACCGAGTGCGGCGGCATCGTCAAGCCGGATGTGGTGCTGTATGAAGAAGGGCTGGACGAGGAGGTGCTGTCCGGCGCGGTGAACGCCATCCGCCATGCGGATACCCTGATCATCGGCGGCACAAGCCTTGTGGTGTACCCGGCGGCAGGACTGATCCGGTACTTCCAGGGCGACCATCTGGTGGTCATCAACATGCAGCCCACCGGGGCAGATGCGGAAGCCGACCTGTGCATTGCAAAGCCCATTGGTCAGGTGCTGAGCGAGGATGTAACGCTGGATCTGTAAAACAAAAAGAGCGGCCCTGTTTCGCGCCGATTCTCGCCCCCGGTCCGGTATGCTGGATGCATACTGAAAAAGAATGGGGGAAACCAAATGATCCAGGTTTGTGACCCGCCGCGCACGCGGCAGGTAAGGCGGCTTTCGGCGGAGGAATTCTGCCAGCTGGCGCAGAGCGAAGTGAGCAGTGTGTACCGTCCACGCAGCGAGGTGCTGCGGATGCTGACAGTAGGCGAGGTGTGGGGCGTGTACAGTACACGCGGTGTGCCGGGAGCCGGGTGCATCCTGCTGCCCATGGATGCCGATGTGGCAGCGGCGGCTGCGCTGCGCCGCTTTCTGGGCTGGAACCGCACGTCAGGCGGATATTTTTTGACCCCGGCAGCCGGGCCGGACGGCCATGCCGCCGAGACCCTTGCGCCGCTGCTGGCTGCGGCTGCTGCCCGGCAGGAGTTTCTTGCCCGGCAGCGGGCACGGTGGGCCGTGGTGGAATGTGCGGCAGAAGAGCTGATCCCGCTGTATCTGCGTCAGGGGTTTGCTTTGCGGGCTATCCGTCCGCTGGACAGTCTGGCACCGTGTTTCCTGCTGCAGGCCGGGTGCCTTGCGCAGAATGTGCCGCCGGTATGGCTCCCGCTGGCCGACCGGGTGCACATTGCCATCCTGCTGGCTCGGGGCTATGCCGCGCTGGAAAGCCGCGAAAGCCCGCAGGGCACCGTGCTGGCACTGTATCCCGTATGATGTGAAAGTGAGGAAGTTGAAATGAAAGCAGTTGTTCTGGAAGATTATGCCATACAGCAGGGAGATCTGGACTGGTCGGGTGTGAAGGCGCTTGTGCCGGACATCACCCGCTATGGGCGCACCGCGCAGGAAGAGGTGGTGCCGCGCATCGGGGATGCGGAGATCGTGTTCCTGAATAAGTGCCGCATCGACGAAGCCGTTCTGGCCCAGTGCCCGAAGCTCAGGTGGGTGGGCATCATTGCCACCGGCACGGATAACCTTGATCTGAAGGCCTGCCGCCGCCATGGCGTGCCGGTAGCCAACGTGCCGGGCTATTCTACTTACAGTGTGGCACAGATGACCTTCAGCCTGCTGCTGGCCATCTGCCAGTGCGCCGACCGTTACCATCGCCTTGTGCAGGACGGCCATTGGCGCACCGAGGAGCCTGCGGCCTACGGTCTGCTGCCGCAGGTGGAACTGCTGGGCAAGACCTTTGGCATCTATGGCTACGGCAGCATTGGCCGGCAGACCGCCCGCATTGCCAAGGCCTTTGGCATGAAGGTGTTGGTGTGCACCCGCACCGTTCGGCCGGAGTACGAAGCCGACGGTGTGGAGTTCGTGAATCTTGACACCCTGCTTGCCCGCAGCGATGTGCTCAGCCTGCACTGTCCGGCAACACCTGCAACACGGGGGCTGATCAACGCGGCCACCCTTGCCAAGGCAAAGCCCGGCATGATCTTGCTGAACACCGCCCGCGGTGCGCTGGTGGACGAGCAGGCCGTGGCCGATGCGCTGAAAAACGGGAAGCTTGGCTTTTACGGTGCCGATGCCTTTGGCACTGAACCGCTGCCGCAGGCAAGCCCTTTGCGCGGCCTGCCGAATGCCCTGCTGACACCGCACATCGCGTGGGCCACCAACGAAGCCCTGCAGCGGCTGATGGATATTACTGCCAACAACCTGCGCACATGGCTGGATGGCGCGGGAGAGAATATTGTGAACGCATAAAAAAAACGGGAACGCCGCATGGACGTTCCCGTTATTTTTTAGTTCAGGATACCGCTCTCTTTGATGGAATTCACCGCCTCGGCAATGCGCTCCGGCGGCAGGGTGAGGGCAAAGCGCACGTAGCCTTCGCCCAGCGGGCCAAAGCTGGAACCCGGCGTGCACAGCACACCGCTCTTTTCCACAAGGTCAAGACAGAAGTCCATGCTCTTTGCGTACTTTGCCGGGATGGGTGCCCACACGAACATGCTGCCGTGACTGTCCGGCACATTCCAGCCAATGGAACGCAGGCCGCCGCACAGAGCGTCGCGGCGCTGCTGGTACAGGCCGCACTGCGTTTTTACCATGTCCAGCGGGCCGGTCAGGGCGGCGATGGCCGCTTTCTGCACCGGCAGGAACATGCCGAAATCGATCTGGCCGCGCAGCTTTTTAAAGGCGGCTACCACGTCCCTCCGGCCCACAAGAAAGCTGATGCGGGCACCGGTGACGTTGAAGCTTTTGGACAGGCTGAAGAACTCCACGCCCACATCCATGGCACCCGGCGTATTGAAGAAGCTGTTGCCCACGGCCCCGTCAAAGATAATGTCGCTGTAGGCGTTGTCGTGGATGATGAGAATGTCATACTTTTTGGCAAAGGCTACCAGTTCGGCGTACAGCTCCGGGGAGCCGACGCTGCCCACCGGGTTTGCGGGCAGGGAGACGATCATATACTTTGCCTTGCGGGCCACATCCTCCGGGATGTCCTTCACATAAGGCAGGAAGCCGTGCTCCTTGGTCAGCGGGTAATACCACGGCTTTGCGCCGCCCAGCAGACTGCCCGCGATGAACACCGGGTAGCAGGGAGTGGGCAGCAGCACGGTGTCGCCCTCGTCGCACAGCACCATACCAATGTGGCCCACGCCCTCCTGACTGCCGGCGCAGCTGGCTACCTGATCCGGCGTGATCTCTATGCCGAAGCGGCGCTTGTAGTAGCCGCACACAGCATCCAGCAGCTCAGGCAGGTCGCGCAGGCTGTACTTCCAGTTCTGCGGGTCGGCAGCGGCATCCATCATGGCCTTGCGGATGTGCTCGGCAGGCGCGAAGTCCGGCGTGCCGACGCTCAGATTATAAATGGTGCGGCCCTGTGCTTCCAGAGCTACCTTGCGTTCGTTCAGTGCGGCGAAGATCTCGTCGCCGAACAAGTCCAGTCGTTTGGAAAATTCCATGATACAATACCCCTCAAATCCTCTTGTTTTCAACATGAACCATTTTAATAATAGAGCTATTTTAGCACGTTTTTCCAAACCGCGCAACGAAAAGGGCAGATGCGGGAGAAAGTTTCAACTTTCGGTGATGGGAAGCGAAGGATGTTTCACGGGGGAACTCCTTCAGTCAAACCCTTTGGGTTTGCCAGCTCCCTCAATGAGGGAGCCTCTGGCGAAGAAGAAAAGCTTGCGGTTTTGCCAAAGGCCCCATCTCCGAGGGGGCTGGCACCGAAGGTGACTGGGGGAGTTTCTGCTAATCAATCGTCGTTTTTGTCCGTCCCACGCCGATGACGGCGGTGCTGATCTTTTTCCAGCTGCTGCAGCCGCACACACCGTCCACACGCAGGCTCGTGCGCCGCTGGAAGCCTTTCAGCGCTTCCTCCGTCCGGGCACCAAAGATGCCGTCGATGCGGCTTCCGGTCTGGTAGCCCAGCGTGGAAAGCGCGTCCTGCAGAATCATCACATAGCAGCCGCGGCTTCCCCGCCTCAGGGTGGGGTAGCCTGCTGTGGTGCCGCTGCAGGCGGGCGTGCCGTAGCGGCGGTCCATGTGCACCCATGTGGGGGTCTGGCTCAGCGGCTCCACATAGCCCCATGCCCCGGTGCCCCGGGCTGCGTTGTAGATGGCCGTGCGGGCGGTCTGGGTCAGGCTTTGGCCCACGTCAAAGGATACGCCCGCGTAGTGCTGGCTGCGGGTGCCGTGGCCGCCCTCCCAGATGCGGCGGAAGGCATATCCCACCGGGATGCCCTTGCCGTACTTGCGGCGGGTCAGGTTCCACGCTTCCATGGCCGCAATGGTGGTCCACAGGGTGGGGCTGGCAGATTTTCCCCGGAACTCCCGCACCCGCAGGGTGGTGCCGGTGCTGTAGGGCATGGGGTCGTTCTCGTTCAGGTTTGCATAGGTGTATACCTTGTTCTCGTAGGCATCGTAGATCAGAAGTCGTGCCATCGCTCATTCCTCCTTGCTGCAGTGTGGGCAGCTCTGGGCCTGCAGCGCGGCCCATGTTCCGCGGTCCACGGTGCCGGTCACCAGCAGCCCGGCCCGCTGTTGTGCCAGCCGGACGGCGGCAGTCTCTTCCGGGCCGAAGCAGCGGTTCTCGGTCACATAGCCCTCGGTGCAGTACAGGCAGGAACGCCCGTTCAGCCATGTCTCCACCTGCGCCACGTCCGGCCCCACGCTGCCCGCGCCGATGGCCCGGCCCGGGTAGACCGGGCCATGCCCGATGCTGCGGTCGGGGTTGGGCATTTCGGCGGCGAGCTGCAGGCTCAGCGCTTCCACAGCTGTCCATGTGTCGGCATCCGCAATGCCGGTCTCGGGCAGGCCCAGCAGCTCCTGTGCGCTGCGGGTGGCGACGGCAGTCTCGTCGGTGTACTGGTCGGAGAGGGGCGGGTTCTCCACACTGGTAAAGTAGTAGGCAATGCGCTGCAGAAGCAGGCTGTAGTACAGCACCGCACTGCCGGAAGACCCCACTGTGAGCGGGGTACCGGGGTAGGGCAGGCGTTTCAGGGTGACCACCGGCCCGGATGTCCGCAGAGTGGACGCCTTGTCGTACAGGCTGTTCCATGTGGTACGTCCCACGATGCCATCTACAGTCAGCCTCGCAAAGCGCTGGTAGGCCCGCACGGCAGCTTCGGTGGAAGCACCGAACTGTCCGTCGATGCCAATGGCCGGGATGCTGCTCTCGTAGGCGCTCATGAGGTAGAGGTAGAACTGCAGCTCCCGCACCGCTGTGCCGGAAGAGCCTTTGCGCAGCACGCCCGGGTACTCGCCGGGGCGCAGGCTGGACGACAGCAGTTTGTTGGCGATGTCGTTGTACACCTCGTATAGCTTGTTCCATGTCGTGCGGCCCACCACACCGTCGCTGGTCAGGCCAAAGTAGGTCTGGAACCGCTTGACTGCCGCTGTGGTGGCACTGCCGAACTTGCCGTCCACCGTGATGTTGTTCAGGTTCGAGTACACCGTGCGCGCGATCTTGAGCCAGAACTGCACCAGCCGCACATTCTGTCCGCTTGCACCCTCCCGCAGGGCGGTGCCGGGGTAGGCATTGGGAGTGCCGTTGTCGGACTGGATGCTGCGGAACTGGTCGTACAGCTCGGTCCATGTGTCACGGCCCACCACGCCGTCCACGGTCAGGCCGTATTTGCGCTGGAAGGCCCGCACCGTGTTGGCCGTTCCAGTGCCGTAAACGCCGTCCACTGTTAACGATGGGATGGAAGACTCATACTGTGCCAGCGTATTCAGCCAGAACTGCAGCTGTTCCACGGCGCTGCCGGTGGAGCCGGTGCGCAGTACGGTGCCGCCCCATGTGCCGTCCGAGAGAGTGCCGCTGGACACCTCGCCCTCGCTGGTCAGCTCCGCAAGATCCTTGACAGACACATAGATATAGCTGATCTTGTACCATGCCTGTCGTCCGACTACGCCGTCGGCGGTCAGGTTGAACTGCTTCTGGAACGCCCTGACCGTGGCGGCCATCTTGGCCCCGAACACGCCGTCCACAGTCAGCAGGCCGAGGAAGGGATAGTCCTTGGTGATGCGGTTCAGCTGGCGTTGCAGGGTGAACACCGCTGTGCCGCTGTCGCCCTGCCGGATGGGCGAACCGGGGTAGCTCTGGGGGATGGACTGGATGTTCGAGGTGCGGATGATCTCGATGTCGTTGCCGTAGTAATACTTCAGGATCTGCAAGGCGTTACGGCCCTGATTGGCCAGCGTCACGGTGCCCCACTGCTTGAGACCCGGGCAGGTGACCGATTTACCGTCGCAGTATTCAGAGTAGTAGGGGTTTACGGTGCCGGTCTTGCGGATATAGGTGTTGAAGATGTCGTCGGTGATGCGCACCATCACATCGAACACGGTGCGGCCATGCACATAGTACTGGTCGTAGCTGGTGGAGTTGGTGATGTTGAAGGTGTAGCCCTTGCTGGGGTACCACTCGGTGTAGATGCGGTTGAGTGCCAGCGAGATCTGGCAGTGGATGTTGGCCCGCAGGGCCTGCTCCGGCCACGGGGAATAAAATAACCAAACCGAAAAAATAACCGTAAAATCGTCCAAAATATGCCAATTTGGAACGTTCAAGAACTGATTTTTGCGCTGAATAAGTCATACTTATAATAGGCGGATTTTTGTTTATGCAGCAGGTTTAAGATGTTGGATTTATTCTGTTAAAACTCAGTCCTACTCTCTGCCGGTCACGGCATCCAAGTCAACGCCCTGCTTTTGCTGCCCGGTATTTTCCGGCAGAGAACGGCAAAGTTTTTTTACTTGAAACGGTGCGCGGATACGATATAATAAGGATGGATAGAAAAATAACATTCGAGCAGCTCTAAGGTTCTGCTGCCCGGAAAGGAGCTTACTGTTATGCGCTATACCATCAGTGAGATGGCATCTCTGCTTGGTGTCACAACCCATACTTTGCGCTACTATGAAAAAATGGGCCTGATCCACCCCGAGGTCAACGAGGATACCGGCTACCGTTATTATACAGTCACTGATACCCGGCGGTTCAACCTGTGCAGGGAACTGCGGGCGGCAGAGCTCTCGCTGGAAGAATGCCGGGAGCTGATCGGCGCACCCACGGTGGAGCAGAGCGACGCCATGTTCAACCATCAGATCGCCCAGCTGCGGCGCAGGCAGGTGCTGGACGAACTGGCCATCCGTTTTTTGGAACACAAGCGGGAGCAGTACCGTACACTGGAACAGAATGCCGGGCGCATCTGGGTACAGAATTTCCCGGAAATGTGGCGACTGACCTTCTCACAGGAAGAAGCAGCAGACCGGGATAAAGAATTGCAGCAGGAAAAGGCTGAATGGCTGGAATGTATGCCTGCGACCCGCTGGGTGAGCCGCCTGCCCCGGCGGGTGATGGAGCAGTTTCGGGTGGGACGCAACGAGTACGACTACGGCCTTATGATTGAGGCCGATGCCGCCCGCAGGCTGGGGCTGAAGCGCACAAAGCATGTGGAGGTGGTGTGCGGCGGAGACTATCTGACTACCATTTGGAAAAAGGATTATCGCGGGTCCTTTGGGTGGGACTCACTGGACGACCTGCATGCGGAGATCGTGCAGCGCGGGTTCCGTGCGGTGGGTGAGACCTTCAGCAGCATCGCTGCTAGCCGGGAGCAGCCCGATGGGAGCATCGTGAATTACCATCTGACGCGGACAAAAATATATACATAAAATTGCAATATCACAAGAATTTGTTAGATCAGACAAATTCTTGTGATATTTTTGTCAAAACAGCCCTTGACCTTCGCGCTGCTCTAACGTGTAAGCTTTGTTTATCCAGTAACAAAGTCTGCGGACTTTGCTGCCAAACACGGATCACACGAAGAAAGAAGAAAAAAGAAAAGGCAAGGAGAACGATTATGAGCGAAAAGATTTCCCGTCGCAACTTCCTGCGCACTGCTACCTTGGGTGCAGCTGCCGCAGGCCTGCTGGCCGGCTGCGGCAACAGCGCAGCTTCTGGCAGCACCGCTGCCAGCACTGCTGCCGGTACCTATACCGCAGGTACCTACAGCGCCACCGCCACCGGCATCAACACCACCACCCCGGTCACCGTGACCATGACCTTCAGCGCCGATGCCATCACCGACGTGCAGATCGACGTGGCAAACGAGACCAAGGGCTACGGTGCCGACATCGCCGACGAGATGGTGAAGAAGATCCTGGACGCACAGTCCAGCGAGGTGGACGGCCATTCCGGTGCCACCATCACCTCCGGTGCCATCAAAAAGGCTGCCGAGAGCTGCATCAATCAGGCCAAGGGCGTGGCCGTTGCCCCCACCGAGGCCAACAAAGCTGAGACCGTTGTGCCCGAAGGACTGACCACCGAGGAAGTGGAGTCCTCTGTGGTGGAGCTGGGCGACATCACCCCGGACGAGACCAAGGACTTTGACGTGGTCGTTGTGGGTGCCGGTGCAGCCGGTGTGCCCGCAGCAGGCTGGGCAGCCGAGCTGGGCGGCCATGTGGCCCTGCTGCAGAAGCAGAGCATCGTGGTGAGCCAGGGCAACTGCGGCTCCGCCATCATCAAGTCCAAGTCCACCGAGGCCGGCAAGAAGATGTGGGTGCACATGACCAACGGCCTGTGCGACTGGCGCGCCGACACCAGCCTGCTGAACGCCTACGTCGAGAACTCCGAAGAGGCCCTGATGTGGTATCTGAACCGCGCCGGTCTGACCGACCAGACCGAGTACGGCGACGGCAGCCTTGTGGACAGCGTGAAGGATCCCTCCAGCCTGCTGCACAACGACGAGAAGGAGATCTTTGCCTACATGTGCACCAGCCAGGACCTGACCGGTGTGTGGAAGGACCGCATGGACACCTACGACTTCGGCGATGAGCACTGCTACTTCTTTGCACCGTGGATCGGCCCCAAGCCCAAGAACGTGGGCGACGTGCTGGCCACCGTGCTGGAGAATGTGCAGGCCAAGAACTCCAATCTGGAGACCTTCTTCAACACCCCCGCCGTCAAGCTGGTGCACGCCGACGGCAAGGTGACCGGCGTCATCGCCAAGGATGAGAGCGGCAAGTACATCCAGTTCAACGCCTCCAAGGGCGTCATCCTGGCCACCGGCGACTACATGAACAACGAGGCCATGGTCAAGCGCTGGTGCCCGGACGTGGACGGCTACGACAAGAAGCAGTACCAGAAGACCGGCGACGGTCACATCATGGCCATCGACGCAGGCGCCAAGATGGAGAACCTAGGCCACACCAAGATGATGCACGACTTCGACTCCGGCCTGATGTACGAGGAGCCGTTTCTGTACGTCAACATGGAGGGCAAACGCTTCTGCAACGAGGACACCGGCTTTGTCTACATGGGCAACATCACCAAGTATCTGCCCCGCTACAACGGTGCCAACGTGGATGCCAACCACCCGGACGGCTCTCTGGGCTGGTACTGCCAGATCTACGACAGCGACTACATGAGCTACGCCAACAGCCCCGTGCCGGAGCAGGTGATGACCAAGTACATCCCCGGTGCCGTGGAGAACCCGCAGGGTGTGTTCACCAACCTGATCGACACCTATAAGGCCGACACCATCGAGGAGCTGGCTGCTCTGCTGGACGTGCCCGCCGATGAGCTGCAAAAGACCATTGACCGCTACAACGAGCTGTGTGATCAGGGGACCGATGCGGACTTCGGCAAGAAGAGCGCCTACATGCACAAGATCGAGAAGGCTCCCTTCTGGGGCGTGCGCAAGCACATCCGCGTGTCCTCCATCGACAGCGGCGTGAACACCAACGCCAACGGCCAGGCTCTGGACGCTGACGGTAACGTCATCGAGGGCCTGTACTGCGTGGGCAACGTGGGCGGCGTGTTCTACGGCGGCGCGGACTATCCGTTCCACCAGACCGGCCTGTCCCTGGGCCGCTGCTACACCTTCGGCATGCTGGCCGCAAAGCATGCTATGGGCCAGCTGTAATTAAGAAAAAGCTGATTTTGGGGCTATTGCAAAATAGCATCCCTTTATCGCAAAGCTGATCAATCTGAATGTTTTTGTACCGCCCCTCCGAAAATATCGTTGATGCGGATAGAAAGCTGTACAGAAGGACGTTCTCAGACCGCAGCATACCCGATAAGCGAATACCGTCGAGGACTCTTCCCATTTTGGGAAGATGTCCTCGGCGGCTTTTTTGTATATAGGGCAGCAATTCTTGACCGTTTTTTTGTGAAGGTGATGAGTTACGAGATGGAGCACAGCTTTCTCCGCAATGATCTCGATTGAAAACAACTGCACATATAAAGCAAAAAAGGAATATTCTTACTTGTCGATTTGCTGTAGAAAATCACCTGAGTTTGGGCAAAATTGATAAAGTGAAAAAGAAACCCGTTCCCATCTTGACACTCCGCAAAGAATATGGTATTGTAATCAAGCATAGAATAAATTTCCATTCAAGTGCTTAATTTGTTCGTGCCTTACAAAAAAGAAAATTGTACGTGAGCAGCGTCGTTGGATTGTTACCGTTTGGCGGGCTAGACCAACTCTGCATAGCACAAGCCGAAAGCGTGTTTCAGCCTTCGGTATGTTTGCTGTGTCGAGGATGGTCTTTTTTTATTGCCTTTTTCAACTTGAGGAGGAGAAACAATGCAATATACCGTCAAAAAACCGATCAACAACAACATTCTGCGCGTGGTGGATTCCACGGGCTGTGAGCTGATTGTCACCGGACGCGGTCTGGGCTTTGGCGTTAAGCCGGGCTATAAAATCGAGGCTGAAACCGTGGAGCGCAGCTACCGCATGACCAGCCCTGCCGTGCAGCAGAAGTTGGTGGAACTTCTGGAACAGATCCCGTATGAGCATCTGCTGCTCACCGATGAGCTGGTGGCAATGATCCGCAGCCGGGTGAACTACCCGCTGAACGAAAGCCTGCTCATCACGCTGGCCGACCACATCAGTTTTGCCATCCAGCGCAGCGAGCAGGGGATTCGCTTTTCCAACCCGCTGATGGCTCCCATTCGGGAATTCTACCCGGAAGAGTATCGCCTTGGTATGGAGTGCCTTGCCACCATCCGCCAGCGCTGCCATGCAGACCTTTCGGACGACGAGGGTGGCTTCATTGCGCTGCACATCGTCAACGCAGAGCTCAACACCACCATGAGCGTGGTGAACGATGTCACTCGCTTTGTGGATGGCTGCGTGCAGGTGGTGGAATACTTTTACAACTGCCATTTTGACCGGGATGCGCTGGATTTCAGCCGCTTTACAGTGCATTTGCGCTTTTTTGCGCAACGCGTATTTCAGGGAAAACAGGAGCAGGAAAACGATACCCACGACGAAGTGTTCCGCGCCCTGATCGCCCGCAATTGCAGCGAACACTACAAATGCGCCTGCTGCATTGCGGAGTATGTCCGCAACACTTGGCACAAGGAGCTTTCGGACGAGGAACTGGTGTTCCTTACGATCCATCTGAAACGGATTCGGATGGGGAAGTAAGCTTTCTTGCTTCACCTTTGATTCTCCACAGGTCTTTCCTGTGTGGATATATATGCTGGATACGAACTTGAGAAAAGGAGAACTGAAGATGAAAGACAAGATCTTTGGCGTGCTGCAGCGCGTGGGACGTAGCTTTATGCTGCCCATTGCACTGCTGCCTGTAGCGGGCCTGCTGCTGGGTATCGGCAGCTCGTTCACCAACGAAACCATGCTGGCGGCCTATGGCCTGAACAGCGTCATCCACCCCGGTACCCTGATCTACACCATTCTGGACGTGATGAGCCAGACCGGCAGCGCCGTGTTCAACAATCTGGCGCTGCTGTTCGCCATGGGCGTGGCCATCGGCATGGCCCGCAAGGAAAAAGAGGTGGCCGCCCTGTCCGGTGCAGTGGCCTATATCATTATGAATACAGCCATTCAGGCAATGATCAATGCGGCAGGCGGCGTAGAAGCGATGCCTGCCAACTCCACCACCACCATGCTGGGCATCACCACCCTGCAGATGGGTGTGTTCGGCGGCATCGTGGTCGGTCTGGGCGTGGCGGCGCTGCACAACAAGTTCTATAAGATCGAGCTGCCGCAGGTGCTGGCCTTCTTTGGCGGTACACGCTTTGTGCCCATCATCAGCTCCATCGTGTATCTGGTGGTCGGCATCGCCATGTTCTACATCTGGCCGGTGGTGCAAAGCGGCATTGCTGCGCTGGGCGCACTGGTGCTGGCTTCCGGCTATGCAGGCACCTTTATCTACGGCCTGCTGGAGCGTGCACTGATCCCCTTCGGCCTGCACCATGTGTTTTACATGCCGTTCTGGCAGACCGCTGTGGGCGGCACCGCCATCATCGATGGTGTCACCGTGACCGGCGCACAGAACATCTTCTTTGCCGAGCTGGCTTCCAAGTCCACCACTGTGTTCTCGGTCAGCGCTACCCGTTTCATGGCCGGTAAGTTCCCCTTTATGATGTTCGGTCTGCCCGGCGCGGCGCTGGCGATGTACCAGTGCGCCAAGCCGGAAAAGAAAAAGGCGGCAGGCGGCCTGCTGCTGTCTGCTGCGTTGACGGCTTTCCTCACCGGCATCACCGAGCCGCTGGAATTTACCTTTATCTTTGTGGCTCTGCCCATGTACGCCGTGCACTGCGTGCTGGCCGGTCTGTCCTTCATGCTGATGCACATTCTGAATGTGGGCGTGGGCATGACCTTCTCCGGCGGTCTGATCGATCTGGTGCTGTTCGGCGTGATGCAGGGCAACGCCAAGACCCACTGGATCTGGGTGGTCGTTGTGGGTGCGGTGTATTTTGTGCTGTACTACCTGATCTTCCGCTTCATGATCTCCAAGTTCAACTACAAGACCCCGGGCCGCGACGATGCGGAGGAGGTCAAGCTGTACACCCGTGCGGACGTGAACGCCCGCAGCGCCGCTTCCGGCAGCACCGCCCCCGCAGGGGATGACCCGGTCAGCGCCCTGATCGTAGAAGGTCTGGGCGGCGCCGCTAATCTGTCCGACGTGGACTGCTGCGCCACCCGCCTGCGCTGCACCGTCAAGGACGCTGCGCTGGTCCGGCAGGATGTGCTCAAAGCCTCCGGTGCCTCCGGCGTGATCTGCAAGGGCAACGGTGTGCAGGTGGTATACGGCCCCAAGGTGGCCGTCATCAAGGCAAAGCTGGAAGATTATCTGGAAAATGCACCTAAGACCCCGGCGGCGACCGCAACACCCGCCCCGGCGGCCCCCGCAGCAAAGGATACCGTGCTGTCTGCCTGCCTGAACGGCACTGTAGTGCCGCTGGCCGATGTGAAGGATGAAGCCTTTGCCAGCGGTGCACTGGGGGACGGCATTGCCATTGAGCCCACCGATGGTGAACTGGTGGCACCTGCTGACGGTGAGATCTCCTCCACCTTTGAGACCCACCATGCCGTGGGCATGACCACGGCTGACGGTGCCGAACTGCTGATGCACATCGGCATCGATACGGTCAAGCTGGGTGGCAAGCACTTTACCTACCTCGTCAACGAGGGTGACAAGGTGAAGAAAGGTCAGCCGTTGATCCGCTTTGACATCGAGGCCATCAAGGCCGAGGGCTATCCCGTCACCACACCGCTCATTGTCTGCAATACTGATGACTATGCCGCTGTCGCGGCTAAAGCCAGTGGCACCGTAAAGCAGGGCGATGCGCTGCTGGAACTGAAGCACTAAGCGTTTCTCCCAAACTGTAAGGCAGGGTTGTTATAAAGGGGGGCTGTTGCAAAAAAGCCCCAACAAAAAAATGAGATAGACTTCCCCCAAAGGGGTGCCTATCTCATTTTTTGTTGTAAGCTGAAACTGCAATGAACCAACTACAACATGAACAGTATCGCAAAGTTAATCAATCGGAATATCCTTGTTCCGACCATCCGAAAATATCTTTGATGCGGACAGAAAGCTGTGCGGAAGGACGCTCGCAGACAGCAGAACACCCGCTAAACGAATACCTCCGAGGACTCTTCCCATTTGGGAGTTGTCCTCGGAGGCTTTTTTAGTTTATAAGCCATCTACGTGGCTTACAACGGCAAAGGCCGCAAGGACGCCTTGCCGATGAAGTTCTAAAACATATTTACTATGCCAAGGGGCACCTGCAAGCTGTGGGTGCCTCTTGATACATATTGACTGGTTGAAAAGTTCTGAATTTCGCCGACTGGAAATAGACTGAAGTGACACATATCACAATCAAGTGAACCGAAAAGGGGGATTCGATGGAAAAAACTCCTTTTATTCTGAACGAAAAATTTTGTTCGGACAACAACGAACAGCGCAAAGAACATTTTCAAAAGGAATTTGAACGATATATCGTCGATGAACTGTCCAATACCGTTTCTTCAAAATCCTGCGCCTGATTTGGCATCCTTGAATTTGAAGGAGAGATGCGGTATGTTGCGCATGGACGATTGTGCACAAAAAGAAAGGTGCAAATCATGAAAGCAGCAATTTATTGCCGCCTGAGCAAAGAAGATGAATATAAAATTGGCGAATCGGAAAGTATTCAGAACCAGAAATCGATGCTGATCCAGTACGCCATTGAAAAAGGATTTGATATTTACCGGATTTATTCGGATGAGGATTATTCCGGCATCGACCGGAACCGTCCGGCTTTCAATTCGATGATACAAGCCGCAAGCGAACATAAATTCGATGTGGTGCTGGCCAAGACGCAATCCCGTTTTACCCGCGATATGGAACTCGTGGAAAAATACCTGCACGGAAAGTTTATTGAGTGGGGCATTCGGTTCATTGCTGTCGTTGACCATGTGGATACAAACGATACTGCGAATAAAAAATCTCGTCAGATCAATGGCCTGATCAACGAGTGGTATCTGGAAGACTTGTCTACCAATGTCCGCTCGGTGCTTGACCACAAGAGGAAAGAGGGTTTGTTCATCGGCTCTTTTGCGCGGTATGGGTATTGCAAAGATCCGAATGCAAAAGGAAAACTTATCATCGATCCGGAAGCTGCCGAAGTGGTAAGGCGGATTTTCTCTATGGCTCTTAGTGGAATCGGTGCGCATAAGATTGCGCGGATTCTGAATGATGAGAAAGTTCCAAGCCCAACTGCTTATAAACAGCAGCATGGCATCCATTACCATATTGCAGCGAAAAATCCCAATGCAGACCTTTGGAGTAGCCCCACGGTATACCAAATGCTGCACAATCAGCTTTATGTCGGAGATATGGTGCAGGGGCGGCATAAAAAGGTGAGTTATAAGTCCGAAAAGACGATTTGGCTTCCCCAGTCGCAGTGGATCGTTGTAGAAAACACCCATGAAGCCATCATTGACCGGGGGACGTTTGAAACAGTTCAGATGATGCTGAAAGAACGTACCCGGAGTGGTGGAAAAGGAACGATTCATCCGCTGGCGAAAAAAGTGGTTTGCGGATGCTGTGGCAGCTACATGGAACAAACTGGCCGTCAGCCAAAGGCGGATGGGACTCAAAGACGCTATGTTCGCTGCCGGATGCACCAGCGCGCACCGGAAGTGTGTGGCAACAAGACCTGTACAGATATGAACGCATTGGAGAATGCTGTGCTGGAACGTATCCGGGCGTATGTGGCAGATTATTTTGACCCTGAAAAAGTTACCCTTCCAGAACAGGATGACCCAATCCAGCAGCGAGAGCATGCAAAGCGTGACGAGCTGAAACGGTTGAAAAGCGAAGTGGACCGGCGGCGCAAGGCTATGCAGGAACTGTATCTGGATAAGGTGTCTGGTCTGATTGATACCGTCCAGTTTTCTGAAATGAACCAGACTTTTCTGGAAGATGTAAAAAACGCAGAAACGCGAATCAATGTTTTGGAAGCGGAATTGGAACAACAGCAGGAAGAAACCAGCGTGGTTCAGACGCAGATGCAGCGTGTGCGGGAACTGGCACGGGTTTCCCATCTGACCCGTGAACTTGCTGTACTGCTGGTTCATCGTGTCGTTGTCGGAACGAAAGACCCACTCACCGGAGAGCAAAAAATCACGATTGAATGGAATTTCTAAGGGGTAGAGCAGTTTAATGGCCCCGTTGGGTTATTTTCGTCAGCCCAGGTAGGGTAGACTTCGCTGGATGCAACATTGGCGATATAATCCCGGAAGGAGACAGTCACATTGCGGGCGGATGCCGCAGGCTTGCCCAGATGCACCGTGATGTTTTTGGGAATGATGACTCTGTCCAGCACCCGGGGCACGCAGTTCTCCATGGGGTCCGGGCCGCTGCCGCCATCGCCGGTGAACAGTGAATGTTCCGGGATGACTATGGGCGGGTTTACCACGTCGCGATCCCCTTCGGTCTCAGGGATCATCTCCGGCTGGGCCAGTGTGACCTGCCCGGCAAAGATCTGCACACCCTGAATGCGCACGGTGCGGAAGCCTGCCTTTGCGGCAGTCAGGTCCACAACGGCATAGGGTCGGATGGTGTTGTCCTCCTGCAGGGACAGCGCACAGGAGGGGGCTTCAATGGAGAGGTCGGCAGCGGTGCCGGTCTCGTCGGTGATACGCTGAGCGGTAAAGCCGTTGCCGGACACGGTGACGAGAACACCCTCGATGGGCGAGGACTGACGGGCACCGAAAGCCTGAATGCGTAGAATGCCGGTGTTTTTCATAGGCGGATGCTCCTTTGCTGTAAAAGTGGTATCGCTTCTCTCACAGCGTATTCCGTCCGGCACCCGGGCGTGCATGGCAATGCACACCGCAAATAAAAAAGCCGCCCGAAGGCGGCAGGGGAGAAAGGTTTATTTGGCGCTGTCCTTGGCAAGGGCGGCGTCGATATTTTTTTGCAGAGCGGCAAGGTTTTCTTCCTTGTCGATGCCGCCAAGCAGGGGCTGCCCCACGACGTTGCCGTCCCGGTCAAAAACGTAAGTGGTGGGAAAGGCCATGATGTTCAGTGCAAACTTGCCGGCCTCACTGCCGGAGGCAAAGTAGATGTTGCGGTAGCTTGCGCCCGTTGTCTCCAGCAGTTTTTTGGCGGCATCAATGCCCTGCTGGTTGCCGTCCAGCGTCTCGGTGTTGATGCCGATGACCTCACCGCCCTGTGCCTTGACCTTCTCGTTCAGGGCGTTCAGGTCGTCCAACTCCTCCACGCAGGGCTTGCAGCCGTTGAACCAGAAATTCACCACCGTAAAGGCGTTGCCCGCAAACAGGCTGTTGTCCACCGGGTTGCCCTCTAAATCGCTGCCCTCAAACTTGGGGAAGGCGGTGCCCTGTGCGGCGGCACTGGAAGCGGCATCCTCTGCGGGGGCAAGAGCGGCGATCTGCTCCTCGATGGCACGAATCTTTTCGGCATCTGCGGTCAGGGTCTTGTACTCCTCGTCCGAGAACTGATCTTTGGCCTTTTCCACAGCGCTGAGCAGAAAATCGCCGTAGTTGGCGCTGATCGTGGTTTCGGTCACGTTTTTGTCCATGGATGAGAACACTTTCTCCCACAGAGCATCGTTTGCAGAAAGGATCTCGTTTTCCTCGGCCAGCAGCTGCTCCTCGGTTTTGCTTTCTGCTGCCGCAGAGGAAGCGGCAGAAGAGGATGCAGAAGATGCAGAAGATGCGCCCTGCCCGCAGGCGGCAAGGCTGAAAGCCAGCACAAGGCTGAGAAAAAGTGCGGCGATACGATGGATCTTCATGGTTTTACTCCTTTGTTGTTTCGGTATTTGATTGGTCCCCCAGCCCGAACTTGTACTGAATGGCGTCCGTGGGGCAGGCTTTCATGCACATCCCGCAGCGGATGCATTCGGCGTGGTTGGGGGTCTTGGTAATGTCTACGTCCATCTTGCAAGCCTTTGCACAGGCTCCGCAGGAGACGCATTTGTGGGTGTCTACGCGCATCTGGAACAGCGAGACTTTGTTCAGCAGCGCATAGAACGCGCCCAGCGGGCACAGCCACTTGCAGAAGGGGCGGTAGAATACCACGCTGCCCACGATGACCGCCAGCAGGATGCAGGCCTTCCATGTGAACAGCTTGCCCAGCGCAGCGCGGATGCCCGCATTGGTCAGGGAGAGGGGAATGGCACCCTCCAGCACGCCCTGCGGGCAGAGATACTTGCAGAAGAAGGGGTCGCCCATGCCCAGCTCATTGACCGCCAGCAAAGGCAGCAACACCACCATGACCAGCAGCACCGCATACTTTAAATAGCGCAGCGGCTTCAGCTTTTTGGTGGAAAGCTTGGGGGATGGGATCTTGTGCAAAAGCTCCTGAAACCACCCGAATGGGCAGAGGAAACCGCAGATGAACCGCCCCAGCAGCACCCCAAAGAGGATGAGGATGCCGGTAATGTAGTAGGAAAAGCGGAACTTGGAAGAGCCCACCACCGCCTGGAATGCTCCCACCGGACAGGCACCGGCCGCGCCCGGGCAGGAATAGCAGTTCAGCCCCGGCACGCAGACGTATTTTCCGCCGCCCTGATACAGCGCTCCTTTTGCAAAATTGGGTAGGTGGAGATTGGTCAGCAGGGTAGCCCCGGCTTGTATAAAGCCCCGGAAGCGGGCAAGGGGAGAAAGCTTTTTCTTTTTCTTATCCAATGCCCACACACTCCATACACAGCCGGATGGCTTTTGAAAATACGGTGTCTGCCTCGCCCCGCCATAAGCCGAACAGCAGCATCAGAACCCCGGCGGCAAGCAAAAGCAGCTGCGCCTGTTTTTTTGTCATGAACATCATAGCCTCCTGTTGTTTGATGGCATCAGTATACACCATGCGTGATAAAATCTCTGCTAAGAAAATCTTAACACGAATCTTAACACCGTCTGCTATAATCTGTTATAATGAAGAAAAAACGCAATTTTTATGGGAAAGGTGGAAAACAAAGATGCGCCTTTTGGTGGTAGAGGACGAGCACTCCCTGCGGGAGGATATTGCCCGAAAGCTGCGGCTGTCCGGGTACGAGGTGGATGCCTGTGCAGACGGCGAGGCCGCGCTGGAGGCACTGGCAGCAGAGCGGTACGACCTTGTACTGCTGGACCTCAACCTGCCCAAGGTGGACGGAATGCAGGTGCTGCGCACCCTGCGCCGGCACGACCTTGAGACCTGTGTGCTGATCTTGTCGGCACGCAGTGAAATCGCAGATAAAGTGGAGGGGCTGGATGCCGGGGCGAACGATTACCTTTCCAAGCCCTTTCACCTTGCAGAGCTGGAAGCCCGGGTGCGCAGCCTGACCCGGCGCAAATTTATTCAGCAAGACGTCTGTCTGTGCTGCGGACGGCTGAGCTTCAACACCCGTAGCCGCGTTGCTGCTGTGGACGGTCAGACCCTTGCTTTGACGCGGAAGGAGAGCGGCGTACTGGAATATCTGCTGCTGCATCAGGGACGCCCGGTCAGTCAGGAAGAACTCATCGAGCACGTCTGGGATGGCAGTGTAGACAGCTTCAGCAACTCCATCCGGGTGCATATCTCTGCCCTGCGCAAAAAGCTGCGGGCGGCGCTGGGCTACGACCCCATCCGCAACCGCATCGGGGAAGGCTACGAGATCGGAGGCGAGGTACAATGAAACATTTGTCCCTGCAATGGCGCATCACCCTGCTGACCGCGCTGCTCATCGCCTGCGCCTGCGTGTGCATGAACCTGCTTTTATACCGCACCGGCGTTACCGGCATGGATGCCCTCAACGGCTTTATGATGCAGTACCAGCCCGGCAGTGCGGATCCGTTGACCATCGAGATCCCGCAGGAGGAAATGTCCAGTCTGCTGGCGCATTTTTCGCAGGAAGTCTACGATGCAAAGGTGGTCTTTGGCCGCAAGGGCTGGTGCATCACCGTCGTGGTCACCATCGTCAGCGCTGCCATTGCTTATTTTGTCAGCGGCAGAGCGCTGAAACCGTTACAGCAGCTTGCGCAGCAGGCGCAGCAGGTCGATCAGGACAGCATCGCCACCACCCGTCTGGACGAAAACACTGTGCAGGAATTCGGGCAGTTGAGCCGGTCGGTGAACCGGATGCTGGATGGTCTGGCGCAGTCCTTTGAGTTGCAGCGGCAGTTTGCGGGCAATGCCGCCCACGAGCTGCGCACCCCGCTGGCTATTTTGCAGACGAAGCTGGAACTGTTTGCAGAGGAGCACCCGGCCATGGACGCCGAAACTGCCGGGCTGATCCGCTCTCTGCGGGAGCAGCTGGACCGCCTGACCGCTCTTGTGCGCACTTTATTAGAGATGAGCAATCTGCAATCAGTCTCCCGCACCGACCAGATCGCCCTTGCGCCGCTGGTGGAGGAGATCCTGACCGACCTGACCCCCCTTGCCCAGAAAAACAATATCTCTTTGCAGCAGGACTGCGAGGAACTTGGCATGGTGGGCAGCGATGCGCTGATCTACCGGCTGGTGTTCAATCTGGTGGAAAACGGCATCAAGTATAACCGCCCCGGCGGTGCGGTGCGCGTCACCCTGCAACAGGAAAAGCAGACCGCTGTACTGCGCGTTGCAGATACCGGCCCGGGTATTCCCGCAGACTGCCGGGAGAGCATCTTCCAGCCCTTTTTCCGGGTGGATAAGTCCCGCAGCCGGGAGATGGGCGGCGTTGGGCTTGGCCTTGCCCTTGTGCGGGAGATCGCCGTGCTGCATGGCGGCAGTGTGACCGTGGAACGCAGCAGCGAAAACGGCACTACCTTTGCAGTCACCCTGCCGCTGGCACAGCCCTGCTGAAACTGGGCGGGACTTTATTTTTGGCACACGGGGGAGTATACTGGAAGCAGAAGACCCCGGAAAATAAGAAGGACAAAGGAGATACTGAAAATGCAGGCAACCATTCACAACGAATTTCTGACCTTGACTGTGGATACCCACGGTGCCGAAGCAGTCAGCCTGAAAAATGCGGCGGGGGAAGAGCTGCTCTGGCAGGCCGACCCGGCTGTGTGGAAGCGCCACGCCCCCATTCTGTTCCCGTGGACGGGCAAGCTGCCCGGCGGTACCTTTGAGGTGGACGGCAAAACGTACAAGGGCGGTCAGCACGGTTTTGCCCGCGACATGGAGCACACCCTGCTCAAGGCCGAGGGCGATACCATCCAGTTGGAGCTGCGCTCGGATGATGCCATCAAAGCCGAACGCTTCCCCTTCGACTTTGTGCTCACCAGCACCTTCCGTCTGGACGGCAAGACCGTGCACCATACGCTGACGGTGCGCAACCCCGGCACCGAAGAGCTGCGCTTTGGCATCGGCTATCACCCGGCGTTCAACATCCCCTTTGATGCACAGCACACCACCACGGATTACGAGTTCCGGTTCGACCAGCCGGAAAGCCCGGTCATTCTGGATGCCCGTCCGAACGGCCTGCTGTCTGGCAAGTGCTATTATCAGTGGAAGAACCAGCAGGCCATCCAGCTGACGGATGATCTGTTCGCAAACGACAGCTTCTGCATGGCGGGCCTGCGCACCAAGACCATTGGCATCTATGAGAAGGGCACCGGCCGCAAGATCACCTGCAATGTGGAAGGCTACCCCTACGCGCTCATCTGGTCGGCCCCTGCAAAGCCGGTGCGGTTTGTGTGCATTGAGCCGTGGCACAGTCTGCCCGCCGCCGAGACTGACCCGCAGCAGTGGAGCCAGCGTGCCGCTGCCGCCTGCCTTGCCCCGGGTGAAAGCTGGGAGACCACGTTGAGCACCACATTTGAGCGGTAAAACTCCCTCAGTCTCGTTTCGCTCGCCAGCTCCCTCAGAGAGGAAGCCTGTCTGCGCGGTCAAGCCTCCCTCGTTGAGGGCGGTGGCATCGCGCTGGCGATGACGGAAGGAGTTCTGCAAACAAGAAAAGGCTCCCGGAACATCGAAATGCTCCGGGAGCTTTTATGCTGTTATCAAAAGAAAAGCTTAGTACGCCACGCCCCAGTAGACCATGGTCTTGGCGGGCTTGCCGCAGCAGGGGCATACATCGCTCAGGTGTTCCTGCTCAAACGGCATGCAGCGGCTGGACAGGCCGACTTCTTCCTTCATCTTCATCTCGCAGGCAAGGTCGCCGCACCACATGGTCTTGATGTAGCCGGTGTTTGCCTTGGCCAGCTCCTTCACCTCGTCCATGGTGGTGGCAGCCCAGGTGCGCTTCTCGCGGTTGGCAAGAGCACGCTCGTACAGGTCCTTGCGCAGGGCCTCCAGCTGTGCGGGGATCGCAGTCTCCAGCTCGTCCAGAGAGACGAAGACTTTTTCGCGGGTATCGCGGCGCACCAGCACGCACTGGTTCTTTTCCAGATCCTTGGGGCCGATCTCCAGACGCAGAGGCACGCCCTTCATCTCCCACTGGGAGAACTTCCAGCCCGGTGCGTTGTCGCTGTCGTCCAGCTTCACGCGGGCATACTTGCTGATCTTCTCGGCCAGCTCGGCAGCCTTCTCGGAAACGCCGGGCTTGTGGGCTGCGATGGGCACTACGACCACCTGAATGGGGGCCACTGCCGGGGGCAGGATCAGGCCGTCGTCGTCGCCGTGGGTCATGATGATAGCGCCCACCAGACGGGTGGAAACGCCCCAGCTGGTCTGGAACGGATGATGCAGCTGGTTGTCGCGGCCGGTAAAGGTCACGTCATAAGCCTTGCTGAACTTATCGCCAAAGTAGTGGCTGGTGCCGCTCTGCAGGGCCTTGCCGTCCTTCATCATGGCCTCGATGGTATAGGTGGCCTCGGCACCGGCAAACTTTTCCTTGTCGGTCTTGCGGCCCTTCACCACGGGGATGGCCAGATCCTGCTCGCAGACATCTGCGTAGCAGTTCAGCTGCTGCTGGGTCTCAGCCTCAGCCTCGGCGGCAGTCTCGTGGATGGTGTGGCCTTCCTGCCACCAGAACTCGCGGCTGCGCAGGAAGGGGCGGGTGGTCTTTTCCCAGCGGACAACGCTGCACCACTGGTTGTACTTCATGGGAAGCTCACGGTAGCTGTGCAGCACGCGGGACCAGTGGTCGCAGAACATGGTCTCACTGGTGGGACGCACGGCCAGACGCTCTTCCAGCTTGTCGGAACCGCCCATCGTGACCCACGCCACCTCCGGCGCGAAGCCATTGACCAGTTCGCCTTCCTTCTGCAGCAGGCTTTCCGGGATCAGCACGGGCATTGCCACGTTCTCATGGCCGGTGGCCTTGAAGCGGGCATCCATGTCCTTCTGGATCAGCTCCCAGATGGCCTGACCGTAGGGGCGCAGGATGATGAAACCCTTCACGCTGGAGTACTCCACCAACTCTGCCTTCACGCAGATATCGGTGTACCACTGTGCGAAGTTCTCTTCCTGGCTGGTGATCGCCTGTACGAGCTTCTTTGAATCTTTTGCCATTTTTGCTTTTTCCTCCTAAGGCCGTGCGCCAAACGGCTTGCGTTCCGCACGAACCATATTAAAAGCCCCGTCCATGCAGTGCGGCCGGGTGCCGCACCAGAAGGCAGGGCTTTTTGACTGAATCAGTTCTGCGCGTGGCTGTCCACAAAGTTTACCACATCGCCCACGGTGCGCAGGGACTCGATGGCATCGTCCGGCACCTCAATGCCAAACTCATCCTCCAGCGTCATCACCATATCCACGATATCCAGACTGTCGGCCTCAAAATCGCTCATGATGTCACTGTCCATCGTGATCTTTGCCGGGTCAACATCCAGCTGCTCCGCCAGCAATGCACGGATTTTTTCAAAAGTATCCATTCCTGTGGTCTCCTTTTTGCAGTTGTTTTGCCTGTCCTGTACACCGGTGCCGTGCGTGCGGCTGCCGTGACGGATGCACCCGCAGATGCTGCGCGGCCCCGGACTGTACAAAACTCTCTCTTTTTTTATATCCCATGCCATGCGTATTGTCAAGCCCTGTTTTCCATTCTGACAGATTCCTTTGCGAAAAATTGCCGGAAAGGTGCATTTTCGCTTGACAGGAGCGCCCCGGTTTCTTATCATTATAGAGTAGCGAGTTTATAGGGACTGACCACAAGTCCCATGAAGGAGTTTTGAGCATGAAGCTTTCATTTACCAAAATGCAGGGCTGCGCCAACGATTATATCTATCTGGACTGCCGCAAAAGCGGTGTGCCGGAGAACATTGCAGCCCTTTCCGAAAAATTGTCCCGGCGGCATTTTTCCATTGGTGCGGACGGCATCATCTGCATCTGTGCTGCGCAGACGGCGGGTGCGGACGGCATGATGCGCATTTTCAACGCCGATGGCAGTGAGGGCAGGATGTGCGGCAACGGCATCCGCTGCGTGGCTGAATGGCTGTACACCCACGGCATTGCCAAAGAGACCCTTGCCATTGATACCCTCAGCGGCCTGAAGACCGTCACCCACAAGGGTGCGGGCCTGTGGCAGGTGGAGATGGGCGCTTACAGTGCCATGCCTGCCAGCCTGCCTGCTGTGAACATGGGCGAAGAGCCGCTTGTGGACAAAGAACTGACCGTGGACGGCAAAACGTGGCATGTGACCTGCATCAGTGTGGGCAACCCCCACTGTGTGACTGTGGTGGAGGATGTGGACAGCCTGAAGCTGGAAGAGATCGGCCCGGCCTTTGAGCACCACGCAAACTTCCCGGAGCGCATCAACACCGAGTTCGTGCAGGTGGTGGATGCCACCCACCTGAAGATGCGGGTGTGGGAGCGCGGCAGCGGCGAGACATGGGCCTGCGGCACCGGCACCTGCGCCACCGTGGCGGCCCTGACCGAGCTTGGCATCTGCCCGGCAGGCGAGGACATCCATGTGCAGCTGCGCGGCGGTGTGCTGACCATCCGGGTATTGCCCGGCAGACAGCTGCTGATGACCGGCGCCGCCGAGACCGTGTGCGAGGGCACGACAGAAGTGTAAGGAAAACGAAAACCCTCTCAGTCGCCTGACGGCGACAGCTCTCCCGAAGGGCGAGCTTTTCCACATCAAGAGGAAAAGTTTTTCTTCACAACAAAAAAGCTCCCCCACTCGGGGGAGCTGGCATCGAGCGGACGCGAGATGACTGAGAGGGTCATACCAAAACAGAATCGAGGGAAAGTAACCATGAAGATGAACAAGCATTACAACGAGCTGAAGGCAAGCTACCTGTTTGTGGACATTGCCCACAAGGTGGCCGCTTATCAGGAGGCACACCCGGAGAAGGAGATCATCCGTCTGGGCATTGGCGATGTGACCCAGCCGCTGGCAAAGTGTGTGGTCAAGGCCATGCACGATGCAGCCGATGAGATGGGCACCAAGGAAGGCTTCCACGGCTATGGCCCGGAGCAGGGCTACCCCTTCCTCAAGCAGGCCATTCAGGGCTACTATGCAGGCCGCGGCACCCAGCTGGCAGAGGATGAAATTTTCATCTCTGATGGTGCAAAGAGCGATCTGGCCAACGTACTGGGCCTGTTCGATGTGGACAACACCGTGCTGGTGCCGGACCCCGTTTATCCCACCTACGTGGACGATAACGTGACCGATGGCCGCAAGATCATCTACAGCCGCACCAGTCAGGAGAACGGCTTCCTGGGAATGCCGGATGAGAATGTGAAGGCTGACATCATCTATATCTGCAGCCCCAATAACCCCACCGGTGCCGCCTACACCCGCGACCAGCTCAAGGCATGGGTGGACTACGCCAAGAAGAACGATGCCATCATCCTGTACGATGCTGCATACGAGTGCTTCATCTCGGACGAGAACCTCGCCCGCAGCATCTTCGAGATCGAGGGTGCACGGGAGTGTGCCATTGAAATTTGCTCCTTCTCCAAGATCGCAGGCTTCACCGGCACCCGCTGCGGCTACACTGTGGTGCCCAAGGAGCTGGAGCGCGAGGGAATGAACATCAATAAGCTGTGGCTGCGCCGCCAGACCACCAAGTTCAACGGTGTGCCCTATGTGGTGCAGCGCGCCGCCGCTGCGGTGTTCACCGAGAGCGGCATGGCCGAGATCCAGCAGAATTTGGACTACTACCGCAAGAATGCCAAGGTCATCGCGGACGCTCTGGACGAGTGCGGCGTGTGGTACTGCGGCGGCAAGAACAGCCCCTACATCTGGCTGCGCTGCCCCGGTAACATGAAGAGCTGGGAGTTCTTCGACTGGCTGCTGGAAAACTGCGGCGTGGTCGGTACCCCGGGCGTGGGCTTCGGCGAGTGCGGCGAGGGCTACTTCCGCCTGACCGCTTTCGGTGATGCCGAAAAGACCAAGATGGCCGCCGAGCGCATCAAGACCGCCATCAAGGCACTGTAAAACCTAAAAAATGCACCTGCTGTCCGTTTTGGACGGCGGGTGTATTTTTTTGCGCATTCTCTTGACAAATCCGTATTTACTGTATATACTGTGCATATACAGATAAAACACAAGAGCCAAAGGAGCAGCCGATGGAACTGTTTATCAACAACAAAAGCGGCGCGCCTATCTATGACCAGATCTACAACCAGATCAAGCAGCAGATCATCAGCGGGGCTTTGCAGCCGGACGAGGCCATGCCCTCCATCCGGGGGCTGGCACGGGATCTGCGCATCAGCGTCATTACCACAAAGCGTGCCTACGATGAACTGGAAAAAGAGGGCTTCCTTTACGCAGTACCGGCAAAGGGCTTTTTTGTAGCCCCTAAAAACACCGAGCTGCTGCGGGAAGAGAACCTGAAAAAAATTGAAGCGCACCTTACCGAAGCTGTGAAGCTGTCCGCATCCTGCGGGCTGAGCAGGGAAGAGCTGCGGGAGATGCTGGAACTGCTGTGGGAGGGCTGAACATGAACGCACTGGAACTGCGGGGACTTACAAAGCACTATAAGGACTTTACCCTCGGACCGCTGGATCTGACACTGCCCGGCGGCACCATCTGCGGCCTGATCGGTGAAAACGGCGCAGGCAAAAGCACCACCATCAAATTGATTCTGGACATACTGCAGAAGGACGGCGGTACCGTGACCATTTTGGGCAGGGACAACCGCACCGATCTTGTACACACCAAGGAAGAAATCGGTGTGGTGCTGGGCAGCGAGGGCATCCCCCTGTGCCTGAACGCAGAGCAGGCAGGCAAGGTGATGGCGGGCATCTACCACAATTGGGATGCCGCTGCCTACACAGAATTTTGCCAAAAATTTGAGCTGCCGGAAAAGAAAAAGTATAACGACTACTCTACCGGCATGAAGATGAAGCTGTGCATCGCCGTGGCGCTGGCGCACCACCCGAAGCTGCTGCTGTTGGACGAAGCCACCAACGGGCTGGACCCGGTGGTGCGGGACGAGGTGATCGACCTGCTGCTGGACTTTGCCCGGGACGAAAACCACTCCATCCTTATCTCCTCCCACATCGTCAGCGACTTGGAAAAGCTGTGCGATACCATCGCCTTCCTGCACAAGGGCAGGCTGCTGCTCTGTGAGGAAAAGGATGCCTTGCGGGAGGAATACGCCTTGTGGCATGGCACGGCGGCGCAGCTGGCGGCGTTGGATGCACAGGTGTACGGCAAGCGGGTCACCCCCTACGGAGTCGAGGCGCTTGTGCGCCGGGACGCAATGCCCGCCGGAGCAGAGCTTGCCCCGGTAAGCATTGAGGAATTGTTTGTACTGATGGTGAAAGGGGAGTGCGCTGCATGAAAGGCTTGCTATTAAAGGATGCATATCAGGCATGGTATTACGCAAAAACGGTCATTGTGGTGACTGTAGTCATGATGGGTGTGGGTGTGATCTCGATGATGAACGGGGCCAATTTCTTCATTGTCTATGCGGGCTTTTTGCTGGGTATGATGCCCATGACACTGCTGGCATACGACCAGACCAGCAAATTCAGCGAATACAGTGCCGCGCTTCCGGCCACAAAAGAGCAGCTGGTGGGGTGTAAATACATTGTTGGTCTGTGCGGGCTGGTGCTGGCAGAGGCTTTTGCCGCCGCAGCCCTTGGCGTGGCAAGCCTGCACTGGACAGCTGTGGACCAGGCGCTTGTGGTTTCCACGCTGGTGCAGGTGGGCGTGACCACCCTGCTCAGCAGCACCATCCTGCTGCCGCTGAGCTACCGTTTCGGCTACGAAAAGGCAAAGGTTGTGCTCTATTTCATAGTTGGTGCGCTCGCGGCCCTAATGGGCTTTTCCGTGGCCGCAAACGAGGACGGTCTTGTGAGAAACCTTCTTCCGCAGAGCATCTCGTCGCTGGGGCTGCTGGGTATTGCGGTGGCGGCTCTGGCGCTGTATGCTCTCTCGTGGCGGCTGTCTGTTGCATGGTACGGAAAGGCAGAGCAGTAAAATGAAGAAAAGTCAGATCGCGGGTATCCTGTTCGGTGTTGCTATGGGCGTTTTGTTCAGCGTGTCGATGGGGACAGTGGGTTTTGTGCTGGGCGCCAGCTTTGCAATTCTGGGCATGGTGATGTTCAAAGGATTGGATGACCCACAGGATAAAAAGTAAGGTGTAAAAAGAGCGACGCCCCTGCAGAAAAAGCTTTTCCTGCAGGGGCGTCGCTGTATTTATTTCTCGGACTCTTCGGCGTTTTTCTGTGCGGCTTCCAGTTCCTCCACCTGCTTTTGCAGGGCGGTGATTTTGTCGTCCATTTTCAGGAACGTCCACACCAGAACAGCCAGCACCACCGCAGGCGGAACCACCATCCACAGGGACTGCTGGCACCAGAGCAGCAGCGAATAGCCGCCGAACACGGTAAAGAGGAACACGGCAAACAGGCTTGCAGCCAGTACAGCAAAAAATCCCATATAAATGCCCTCTCTCGGCTTATTCCTCGGTCTCGTCCTCTTCGTCCGGGTCCAGCTCGATGCTGAACACGGCTTTCTTCAGTTTGCCGCAGCCCTGCGCCTTCAGGCCGGATTTATAGGGCTCTCCGGCCAGATACAGGGCAAACCGCCCCTCGCACAGCATTCCGGCAATGCTGGTGCCTGCGGTACCCACGGTGGTGTCGGTGGCTTCGTCGGTGGGCTTTGTCGGGGTCAGCTCTGCAAGGCTCACCTCAAACAGCTCGCTGCCGTCCAGATCGGTCTCCAGCGTGATGTGGCTGTCGTGGCGCTGGAACAGCGCTTTATCGGAAGTCAGCGGTGTGACGGTGCTCACAGTGACCACAGCCTTTTCGCCGTCGATGCGGGTGCGTCCGGCGGGCAGGGTGGTGATGTCCCGCGCCATGATATACTCAATGACGGTGTCGAGGTTGTCGCTCACGCCCAGATAGTTGGGCAGGTTGTTCAGGGTATCGTAGATCATAGAAGAACTCCTTTATCGTGCAAAACAAGGTTCACCGCCTGCATATAGCACAGACGGTGAACCGGAATTTTAAATTTTATTCTGCGTCCTTCGGGTCGGTCATCAGCTCTTTGATGCTGGGCACCACGCCGCCCAGATTCTGAAGCTCCGAAGGAATGATGATCTTGGTTGCCTTGCCGTTGGCCACCTTGGCCAGAGCTTCCAGACTGCGGATGGCCAGAACCTTATCGCTGGGCATGGCCTCGTTCAACAGGCGGATGGCGTCGGCGTTGGCCTTCTGCACGGCCAGAATGGCCTGTGCTTCGCCCTCGGCTTCCAGAATGCGCTGCTGCTTCACAGCATCCGCGCGCAGGATGGCGGCTTCCTTTTCGCCCTCAGCGGCGGTAATGGCGGCCTGCTTTTCACCGTCGGCTTTCAGGATGACGGCGCGCTTCTCGCGCTCAGCCTTCATCTGTTTCTCCATGGCTTCCTGAATTTCACGCGGCGGGATGATGTTCTTCACCTCCACGCGGTTCACCTTGATGCCCCACTTGTCGGTGGCTTCGTCCAGGATGGCGGTGATCTTGCCGTTGATGACATCGCGGCTGGTCAGGGTGTGGTCCAGCTCCATTTCGCCGATGATGTTGCGCAGGGTGGTGGCGGACAGGCTTTCGATTGCCGCAATGGGCTGGTTGACACCGTAGGTGTAGAGCTTGGCATCCATCACTTGAAAGAACACCACGGTATCGATCTGCATGGTAACGTTATCGCGGGTGATGACTGGCTGAGGGGGAAAGTCTGCCACCTGCTCCTTCAGGCTCACCTTTTTGGCGATGCGCTCGATGAAGGGAATCTTAATGTGCAGGCCTGCCGACCATGTGTCGGAGTAGCTGCCCAGCCGCTCAACGACATACACCTTGGACTGGGGCACGATGACGATATTGGTGATGATCACCAGCAGGACGACAAAGACCAGCGCGAGGATCAGAAAAAACATGACCATAGTGGTTCTCCTTTTTCAGATGGGTGCAACGTTTCAGCGCAGAACGCAGATCACGCTCTGCGGCTTTCGGTCAATACGGGCTCCACGATGAGCAGGGTGCTGTGCAGTTCGGTCACACGGCAGCGCTGCCCGGGGGTGAGAATGTCGCCGGGAGTGGCGCAGCGGGCATTCCAGTCCACGCCGTCCAGTCGCACACGGCCCGGTAGGTCGGCGGTGACGGTGGTCAGCACGGTGGCCTCCCGGCCAAGGTTTCGGTCGCCATTGGTGGGGGTGATTTTCTGGCGCAGCTTTGCAGCCAGCGGCCGGAACGCCAGCAGGCACAGAATGCTTACCACGATGAACACCAGGGCCTGCGCCCGGAACGAATCCGTGAACAGGCAGGTGAGCAGGGCGGCAGCTGCGCCGACGGCGAACCAGACGGAGGTCATGCTGAAGGTGGAAGCCTCCAACAGCAAAAAGCCCACCACGGCAGCCAGCCAGAGAAATGGAACAGGGTTCATGGTTCTCCCTCCTTATGCCCCTATTATAGAGTATCCCCCGGGTGGAAGGTCAAGCGTTTTTTACTGGAACGTTGCGCAGAAAACGAAATAAAGAACAAAATAAATGAAAAGCAGTGCAAGATGTAGTTTGCGGATACGGCCCTTTGTGTGAAAATGCAACAACGGGCGGCCCGCAGGCTGCCCGTTGTTGCGAAAATAAAAGATAAAATTTCCTCTGAATGTGCCCAGAGCGAACGTGGCGGGCATTCAAATCGTTTTTACTTGATATCGTAATAGCTGTGGTTTGGGTTATGCCCGTTCTCCTCCACCACGATGGTAAAGCCCATGGGGTTCACCTCCGTGTGCTTGCCGGAAGCCAGCGGCTCCACGATGATGTGCTCCGAGCGGTTCACGATGACCTCGGCAGTTTCCGCTTCGCCTACGCGCTGGTAGTGCAGGATGCCGTCCTGCGCCCGCAGCACCCGCAGCTCACCGGTGCGGAAGGCCTCGCAGGTGTGGCGCAGCTGCGCCAGCTGGGCAAGCACCGGCTTCAGGCGCTTTTCGTGGCTGTCCCAGCAGAAGAAGGCACGGTTGAAGGGGTCGCGGTAGCCCTGCATCCCGATCTCATCACCGTAGTACAGACAGGGCACGCCGGGCAGCGTGTAGATGATGGCATAGGCCATGCGCAGACGCAGCATCCCTTCCTCATAGGCTTCGCCGGTCACACAGCGGCCGCTCTGCCACTCGCGGCCACGGCCGTTGGCGGGCTCGTCCGCAATGACGGTGAGGGCGCGTTCGGTGTCGTGGGTGGAGAGAAAGTTCAGCGCAGTGTCCATGGCAGGGGCGGGGTAGTGCTCACAGATGGACAGAATTTCGCCCATGGCCTGCTCGGCGGGCTTACCCTTTACAAAGTCCAGCACAGCGTTCTTGAAGGGGTAATTCATCACGCTGTCCAGCCCCTTGCCCAGCAGGTAGGTGCGGCGCTGGCCAAAGCCGTATTTGGTGGTGGCATCCTCCCACACCTCGCCCAGCAGGAACTTCTCCGGGCTGACCCGCTTGACAGCGGCGCGGATCTTTTCAATAAAGTCGTCCGGCAGCTCGTCGGCCACATCCAGACGGAAGCCTGCGGCACCGCGCCGCAGCCATGTGTCAATGACACCGCCCTCGCCGGTGATGAACTCCACATAGGATGGGTTCTCTTCGTTCACCTCGGGCAGGGTCTCGAAGCCCCACCAGCTGCGGTAGCCGCCCTTATACTTGGGGTCAAAATCGTACCAGCTGCGGTAGGGGGAGTTGGGGTCGCGGTAAGCGCCGCCGTCACCATAGCGGCCTTCGCGGTTGAAATAGCGGCTGTCGGAACCGGTGTGGCTGAACACACCGTCCAGCACGATGCCAATGCCGTACTTAGCGGCCTCGCGGCAGAGCACCTCGAACTCCTCGTTGGTGCCCAGCAGCGGGTCTACGTTGAGATAGTCGGCGGTGTTGTAGCGGTGGTTGGAGTGCGCCTCAAAGATGGGGTTGAGGTAAAGGTAGTCCACCCCCATCTCCCGCAGATAGGGCAGCTTGATGCGGATGCCTTCCAAGTCGCCGCCGAAATAGTCCTCGTTCAGGTGGCCGCCGGTCTCATTGGGCTGCCAGAAGGGTTCGGCGTGTTTGTCGGCCTGATACAGCCGGTCCGGGAAAGGCATGGGCTTGTTCTCAATGCCCTCGCAGAACCGGTCCGGGAAGATCTGATAGAACACCTTGCCCTTGATGCACTCCGGGGTCTGGAAACCGGCATCGTAGACGGTGATCTGCCATTTTTCGCCTTCCTGCCAGCTGACAACGCCGCAGTTGTCCGGCCCGCGGTAGATGCGGCGGAAGTCGGTGTAGAGGTCGAAGTAGTAGAAGTACAGGCCCGGGTCATTCAGCGGCAGCTCCACGGAAAAGTGGTTCTGCTGGGGGGTCTGGCCGTCGAACTTCATGCGGTAGTGCACCGGCACGTCATATTTTCCCTCCTTCTGGAGCACCAGATGAGGATCGACATAGCCCAGCTCTTCCGGGATGCACAGGGTCAAACGTACGGTCTGACCGGCCTGCAGTGCGCCAAAGGGCTGCTTGAAATAGGGGTCGTAGCTATTGAACAGACAAGACAAAGCAGGGTCGTCCTTTCTCAAAAAAGCCCCGGCGGGCCAAACGCCGCCGGGGCAGATGGATTTTTTAAGGGAAAATTACTTGCCCATGGGCACCGGGGAAGCGTACCAGATGTCGTGTGCGTAATCCAGCACAGAGCGGTCGGCGCTGAAGATGCCGCTGTTGGCAATGTTCTTCAGGCTCATGTGTGCCCACTTCTCGCGGTCGGCATACAGCTTCTGCAGGTCGGCCTGTGCGCGGCGGTAATCCTTGAAGTCGGCCATGACCATATACGGGTCGCTGCTGCGCAGGTTCTCGGTCACTTCGTGGAAGTTCTCGCCATTCCAGCCGCGCTCCAGGAAGTTCAGAGCGTTGTTGGCAACATCGTCGCCCATGATGAAGGCGTTGGGATGGTAGCCCACCTGCTTGAGGTTGTTCACCTCGGGGGTCAGCATACCGAAGATCAGCTCGTTCTCCTTGCCGGCAGCGTCTGCGATCTCCACGTTTGCGCCGTCCAGAGTGCCCAGAGTGATAGCGCCGTTCAGCATGAACTTCATGTTGCCGGTACCGGAAGCCTCGGTGCCGGCCAGAGAGATCTGCTCAGAGACCTCGGCGGCGGGCATCAGGTGCTCGCTCAGAGAGACGCAGTACTCTTCCAGATAGACCACGCGCAGCTTGTCGCGCACAGCGGGGTCGTTGTTAATGAGGTCGCCCAGCTTGCAGATCATGCGGATCATCTGCTTTGCCATGTAGTAGCCGGGAGCAGCCTTTGCACCGAAGATATAGGTCTTGGGGATGAAGTCGGCGTTGGGGTTCTCCTTCAGGTACAGGTACTGGGCAGCAATGTTCAGCGCGTTCAGGTGCTGGCGCTTATACTCGTGCATACGCTTGACCTGACAGTCAAAGATGGAGTTCGGGTCGATGACCTGACCGGTGCTTTTGGACAGATAGTTGGCAAAGTTCTTCTTGTTTTCCAGCTTGATCTCGTTCAGGCGCTTGAGAACGGTCTTGTCGTTCTCGAACTTGTTCAGCTTGGACAGATCGGAAGCATCATGCTTGTAGCCGTCGCCGATGGTCTCGTCCAGCAGCTTGCACAGGCCGGGGTTAGAGGCCAGCAGCCAGCGGCGGTAAGCGATGCCGTTGGTCACGTTCTTGAAGGCCTGCGGCTTGAACAGGTAGTAATCGTGGAAGACGCTGTCCTTGATGATCTCGCTGTGCAGCTTGGACACGCCGTTGATGCTGTTGGCGGTGTAGGCGCAGATGTTTGCCATGCGCACCTGATTGTCGCCGATCAGTGCCATATAGTCGATCTTGCCCTTGTCGCCGGGGAAGACCTTCTCCAGCTCTGCGCGGGCGCGGCGGTCCATCTCCACCACGATCTGGTAGATGCGGGGCAGGGTCATCTTGAAGATATCCACGTTCCACTTTTCCAGAGCCTCAGCCATGACGGTGTGGTTGGTGTAGGAGAAGACCTTCTGGCAGATGTCGAATGCCTTGTCCCAGCCAAAGCCGCACTCATCCAGCAGAATGCGCATCATCTCGGGGATGGCGAGGGTGGGGTGGGTGTCGTTCAGCTGGATGGCGACCTTGTCAGGCAGGTTCTCGAGGGTCGCATAGCTGGACAGGTGGTTCTGGACGATATCGCCGATGGATGCGGCAGACAGGAAGTACTGCTGGCGCAGGCGCAGGATCTTGCCCTCAACATGGTTATCGTTGGGGTACAGCACCTTAGAGATCAGCTCTGCATTGGCGTTCTTGCTCATTGCAGTGTTGTAGTTGCCAAGAGAGAAGCTGGACATATCAAAGTCCGGGGCCTTTGCCTGCCACAGGCGCAGCTTTGCAACGCCCTTGCCGTCGTAGCCCTGCACATACATATCAGAGGGAACAGCCATGACGCTGTTGTAGTTGGTGTGCTGGATATAATGGAAGCCGTTGTCCCAGTTCTCGTGGATCTCGCCGTCAAAGCGCACTTCCACAGCCTGATCGGGGTGGCTCTTCAGCCAGACCTGACCGCCGGGCAGCCAGTTGTCGGCACGCTCCTGCTGCCAGCCATCCACGATCTTCTGCTTGAAGATGCCGTACTCGTACAGGATGGAGTAGCCGGTGCCGCAGATGCCGGTGGTGGCCATGCCGTCCAGATAGCAGGCAGCCAGACGGCCCAGACCGCCGTTGCCCAGACCTGCATCCGGCTCTTCCTCAAAGATGCTGTCAATATTGATATCAGCATCGGACAGGGCCTTTTTTGCCACCTCGTCCAGACCCAGGTTCAGCAGGCTGGTCTTCAGGCTGCGGCCCATCAGGAACTCCATGCACAGATAATACACCTGCTTGGTGCCGGTGCCAATGGCCTTGGACTGGAACTTCTTGTGGTTCTCACTCATCATCTGGCGGCAGATCAGAGCCAGAGAGCGGTAGATCTGCTGGTTGGAAGCAACGCTCAGCTCTACGCCGTACTCGCTGGTGAGCTTGTCCTGAAGAAGTTTACCGAATTCTTTCGATGTCATAAAGGTACTCCTATCCGCATAAGTTTTCAGCTTTGCTAAAATAATTGAAATAATTGGCGCCTGCAGGCACTTTCCCTCACTTGCTCTGCCGCCAACATAACAAAGATATTATAATATGGCAGAATGACAAATGCAAGGAATCAGGGGATTTTTTCCGTAACTGACATTTTTTTATTGAACTTTCTGATAAATATGCCAAAATTTCAAAAAATACACTTTTTCTTGATGCTTATTTATATTATAATAGGGAGAGAAAGCTGTGTTCCGAAACATTTTCGGGGACAAACTCCGGGAGAAATGTGCCGGGTAACTCGCCCGGCGGGTGACAAGACACCAAAACGGTACCGGGAACGGTGCCGCTTCCTGGCAAAAATCAGAAGATCACTGCCCGCTGCGGGCAGAAAAGGATAAAAAGGGGAAACAGATATGGTCAACAAGGTACGGGTGAACATTGCAGGTACGCCGTATGCCATTGCTACGACGGACCCGGAAAAATATATTTTGTCGCTGGCGAAAAAGCTGGATGAAGACATCACCAAGCTTTTGGACGATAATGCGAATCTTTCGGTGACGAAGGCGGCGGTGTTCTGCGCCATGGATTATCTGGACGAATACCGCAAGAGCACCGGCAGTGCTGAGAATATGCGCAGCCAGATCCAGGATTACATTGCGGATGCCACCCGCGCAAAGCTGGCGGAAGATAAGGTCAAAGCAGAGAATGAGGTGCTGCGGCGGGAAGCTGCCGCCCTGCGCGAACAGCTGGAAAAGATGCGCAATAAGGAAGCCCGGCGCGAGGAGCGCGCCCAGCAGGCGGCACAGCAGTCTGCTGCCGAGGGCGAAGCGGACAAGGCGGAATAAGCCGTTTACAGGATAAAGGAGAAGTATGTCAAAGATCGAGATCCTTGCCCCGGTGGGCAACGAAGAAATGCTGCGTGCCGCTGTATTCAGCGGTGCCGACGCAGTGTATCTGGGTTTTTCGGGTTTCAATGCCCGCACCAGTGCCAACAATTTTAACGCGGATACGCTGAAAGATGCGGTCGCCTTCTGCCATGCGCGGGGCGTGGCTGTGCATGTGGCGCTGAACACCACCGTCTATGGCGGCGAGCTGCCCGCGCTGGAACAGGCCATCCGTGCCGTTGCAGCCAGCGGTGCCGATGCGGTCATCTGTCAGGATCTGGCAGTGGCAACGCTGATCGGTAAAATTGCACCGCAGCTGCCGCGCCACGGCTCCACCCAGATGAGCGTGCACAGCCTGCAGGGTGCGCTGGAGCTCAAGGAGCTGGGCTTCACCCGCGTGGTGCTGGCCCGTGAGCTGAGCATGCCCGAGGTGGAGCATATCACAAAGCACTGCGGCATCGAGACCGAGTGCTTCGTGCACGGCGCGCTGTGCATGTGCGTCAGCGGCCAGTGCTACATGTCGGCCTTTCTGGGCGGACGCAGCGGCAACCGCGGTTCCTGTGCCGGCCCGTGCCGCCTGCCGTTTGAGGCAAATGCCCTGCCGGAGGGCAAGCCGGGCCGCCTGCACCACCTGTCCTTAAAGGATAATTCGGTCATTGATAAGCTGGACAAGCTGCAGGCGCTTGGCGTGGCATCGGCAAAAATCGAGGGCCGTCTGCGCACGCCGGAGTATGTGGCGGCGGCAGTCAGCGCCTGTCTTGCAGGCCGCGAGGGCCGCGCCTACGACCGCGACCTGTTGAAGAATGCTTTCAGCCGTTCCGGCTTCACCTCCGGCTATCTGGATGGAAAGATCGACGGCACCATGTTCGGCGTGCGCAGTGAAGCAGATGCCGAGCAGACCAAAAAGACCCTGCCCATGCTGCGGGAGCTTTACCGCCGTGAGCGCAGCCGCGTGCCGGTAAAGATGAAACTGGAAATTGAAGAGGGCGGCGAAAAGCTCACTGTCACCGATGCAGACGGCAGCAAGGCCTTTGCCTATGGGGATGCAGAGCCGCAGCCTGCCCGTACTGATCCCACCGAAAGCCTGCACCGCAGCCTTGCCAAGACCGGCGGCACGCCTTTTGCGGTGGAAGATCAGGATATTACCGTGGAAATGGACGGCGGGCCGTGGTTTATCCCGGGCGGTGCGGTGAACGAGCTGCGCCGGGAAGCGCTGGATGCCCTGCTCAAAAAGCGGGAAGTGCTGCGCCCGTGGCCCACCACCGAGGAGCATGTGCCTGCCCTGCCGCTGCGCACCCTGCCGCCTCACCGTACCCTGCGTGCCCGGTTTGAGAGCTGGGAGCAGGTGCCGGAGCGGGCGCTTGACGGCATCGAGTATCTCATCCTGCCCATTGCGCAGGCCGACCGCGTGCCCCGGGAATGGCGGGCAAAGACCCTTTTGGAACTGCCCCGGGTCATGTTTGGCAAGCTGGAAGAGGATACCGCCCGCCGCATCGCGGCCACGCAGGACGCCGGTTTTGCAGGCTATGAGGTGAGCAATATCGCCCACCTGCGCCTGTGCCGGGGCCTGCCCATGAGCGGCAGCTTTGGCCTGAACATCACGAACCAGCTGGCCGCGCAGTTCTACGCGGACAACGGCCTTGGCTCCATGCTCATCCTGCCCGAGGTGAAGGACAGCGACATCAGCACCATTGCGCCCACCCATAACGGCAGGCCGGTGCCCACCGGCGTGCTGGTGTACGGCCATATGCCGCTGATGGTCACCCGTGCCTGCCCGCTGCAGAACATCCACGACTGCGCCCACTGCGATAAGACCGGTGTGCTGACCGACCGCAAGGCCAAGAAGTTCCCAGTGCGGTGCGGCCTTGGTGTGCGCACCATCTATAACCCTGTACCTATCTATATGGGGGATAAGCCGGGCGCTTTGACGGTGGACTACGGTGTGGCTTACTTCACACTGGAAAGCCGGGAGGAAGCGGCCAAAATTCTGGAGATGATCCGCACCCATGCACCCTTTGAAGGTGATTTTACCCGTGGGTTGTATTTTAAAGGTACGAACTGAAACTCCTTCCGTCATTGCTGACGCAATGCCACCTCCCTGAGGGAGCTGTCGAGCGTATGCGAGACTGAAGGAGTTGCTATAAAATCAAAACGAGGTATACTATGGAACCCATCACAGTAAAATATAAGGTATTGGACACCCGTGCCAAGGTGCCCTCTTACGCAACCCCCGGCTCTGCTGCAGCCGACCTGTGCGCCGTACTGGACACGCCGCTCACCCTTGCCCCCATGGAGCGGGCACTGGTGCCCACCGGCCTTGCCATCGAGCTGCCCGGCCCCCACAGCGTGGCACTGGTGTACGCCCGCAGCGGCCTTTCCATCAAGCACGGCCTGTGCATGGCCAACGGCGTGGGTGTGGTGGACAGCGATTACCGCGGCGAGCTGAAGGTGCCCATGGTCAATCTGGGCAGGGAAGCCTACACCATTCAGCCCGGTGAGCGTGTGGCCCAGCTGTGCATCGCACCGGTGTACACCGCTGCCTTTGTGCCTGCCGAAGAGCTGGGCGATACCCAGCGCGGCGAGGGCGGCTTTGGCTCTACCGGAAAGTGAGATGGAATCATGAACCTGATCTTAGCTTCCGGCAGCCCGCGCAGGCGGGAGCTGCTCTCCTTATATACCACCAATTTCACCGTCTGCGTCAGTGACTTTGACGAAAGTGCGGTGCAGGCCGCTACGCCTGCCCATCTGGTGGAACAGCTGGCCCGAGGCAAGTGCCTTGCTGTTTCGGCCCAGCACCCGGGCGCTGTGGTCATCGGCTGTGATACGGTGGTGGATGTGAACGGCGAGGTGTTCGGCAAGCCCCACAGCGAAGAGGACGCAAAGCGGATGCTGCGCGCCCTTTCCGGTGCTACCCACGAGGTGCACACCGGCGTGTGCATCTCGGACGGTGCGCGCACTGAAAGCTTTGTGGACAGCTGCCGCGTTACCTTCTTCCCGCTGGGTGAAGAGGAGATCGACTTCTACGCTTCCACCGCCGAACCCTACGATAAAGCCGGTGCCTATGCCATTCAGGGACGGGCGGCCCTCTGGCTGGACCGTATCGAGGGCGACTACTACACCATCATGGGTCTGCCGGTGAGCCGCACCGTACAGCTGCTGGCACATTTTGTGTGATAAAACTGGAAAAAACGAAGAAAACTTGCGCAAACGCTTGAGAAATCATTGCCTTGCGGCTATAATAGAACTGTGTTATTCTGCGCAAAGGCGGCACAAAAGGGCTGCCGGATGTTCTGGCGCTATAGATAAAATGGGAAGCATAAGGAGAATTTTTACAATGGGCCTGTTTTCTAAAGATGTAGGTATCGATCTGGGTACCGCAAATACTCTGGTATATATGAAGGGCAAGGGCATCATCATGCGGGAGCCTTCGGTCGTGGCTGTGGATACCAAGACCGACGAGGTGCGCTGTGTGGGTGCCGAGGCAAAGGCTGTCATTGGCCGTACCCCCGGCAGCATCGTGGCTGTGCGTCCGCTGAAGGATGGCGTGATCGCTGACTTTGACATCACCACCAACATGCTGGAAAATTTCCTCAAGAAGGCATGCGGCAACAGCATGTTCTCCCGCCCCCGCGTGGTCATCTGCATCCCGTCCGGCGTTACCGAGGTGGAGCGCCGCGCTGTGCGCGAAGCTACCCTGAAGGCCGGTGCCCGTCAGGTGTCCGTCATTGAGGAACCCATGGCAGCAGCCATCGGTGCGGGCCTGCCCATCAGCGAGCCTACCGGCAGCATGATCGTGGATATCGGCGGCGGCACGGCTGAGATCGCTGTGATCTCTCTGGGCGGCATCGTGGCCTCCCGCAGCGTGCGCATGGCAGGCGATATGTTCGATCAGGCCATCATCGCCTTCATCAAGCGCAAGTACAACCTGCTGATCGGTGAGCGCACCGCAGAGCAGATCAAGATCGAGATCGGCTCCGCCTATGCGCTGGACCCCGAAATGACCATGGAGATCAAGGGCCGTAACCTCGTGGACGGCCTGCCCAAGAACATCGTCGTCCACTCTGAGGATGTGCGCGAAGCTCTGCTGGAATGCCTGGTCAAGATCACCAGCGCCATCAAGGAAACGCTGGAGCGCACCCCGCCGGAGCTGAGTGCGGATATCATCGACCGCGGCATCACCCTGACCGGCGGCGGCGCACTGCTGCGCGGTCTGGATCAGCTGATCCAAAGCGAGACCGGCATCGACGTACACATTGCGGAAGACCCGCTGGACTGCGTGGCCAAGGGTGCCGGTGCGGTGCTGGATCATGTGGATGTCCTGCATGACGTGCTGGACACCGACGGCGGCCACATGTAACACGGGCAAGGCCCACACTTGCGGAAAAAGGCTCTTTTGCGCAGCGTCTGCGCTGATTTCCGCTGCAAACAATGTCTCTTGCGCGGATGGCAGGGCTGTCCGCGCTTTTCTTATGGCATGGCATCCACCCGAAACAGGAGGGTACTCCCTTGAAGGATTTTTTTGACACATGGAAATTTAAGATACTGGTAGCCGTGGCGGTGTTTCTGGTGGGCATCATGGCCTATGCCGGTGCCAACGGACGGCTGACTGCTGCCCCGCAGGAACTGCTGGGCGTGGTGCTGATGCCGCTCCAGAAGGTCACATCGGCACTGAGCGGCGGCATTGGCTCGGTGTGGGAAAAATACACCAGCATCGATGAGGTCATGGAACAGAACGAACAGCTGGAAGCGGAGAATGCTGAGCTGCGCCAGCAGATCGTGGACTATGACCGCATCAAGGCGGAAAACGAAGCCTACAAGGCGCTGGCCCGCATTCAGGATTCCAACACCGAAGCAAGCTATATTTCTGCCTTTGTGATCGGTCGCGACCCGCTGGATGAGTTCGGAGGCTTTACGCTGGACTGCGGCACGGTGAACGGCGCAGCCGTGAACGATGCCGTGATCAGCGATAAGGGCTATCTGATCGGCATGGTGGTGGAAGCCGATACCACCAGCTGCAAGGTGATGACCATTCTGCACCCCAGCTTCAGCGCTGCGGGCGTGGTATCCCGCACGCGGGAAAACGGCATTATCAATGGCAGCACCGATTATGCCGGTGACGGCCTGTGCGTGCTGACCAATCTGGAACGCGCCACTGAGACGAAGATGGGCGATCAGGTGATCACCACCGGTCTTGGAGGAGTGTTCCCGCCGGATCTGCTGGTGGGAACCGTGCAGAAGGTGGAGCCGGAAGTCAGCGGCAAATCTTCCATTGCAGTGGTGCGCCCGGGTGCAGACCCGCGCACGGTCAAGCACGTATTCGTTATTACCGACTATTAAGGGGGCGCATTTGTATGGAATCACGCCGCATGCGCAGCCGCAGCCAGATCCTGAAATGGGTCTGCTACGCGGTGGCACTGTTTGTGTGCGCGGCACTGCAGACGACCCCCGGCCTGCTCCAGCTGGGGCAGGCAAAGCCGCTGTTCATTCTGCCGCTGTGTCTGGCTGTGGCCGTGTATGAAGGCGAGTTTGCAGGTGCGCTGTTTGGTGCCGTGAGCGGCCTTTTGTGGGACTACACCGCCGGGCGCACCGTGGGTATGCTGGCGCTGGAACTGCTGTTGCTCTGCTTTGCGCTTTCGGTGCTGGTTCAGGTGTATCTGCAGGGCAGCACATGGAACTTTGCGCTCATCAGCACCGGCACGGCCCTTGTAGTGCTCTCGCTGGACTGGCTGTTCTTCTACTACATGCCCGGCTACAGCTGGGCGCTGAGCCGCTGGCTGACCTTTGTGCTGCCTTCGGCCATGATGACGCTGGTGCCGTCGCTGATGCTGTTCAGTCTGGTGCGGCACATTTACAGCGCATTTAAAATCGACAACGGCGTAGTCTGAACCGCCGGAGGAAACGCGGATGAACCAAAACGAACGAAAAACCGTTGCGCGCCGGATGATCCTGCTCATTGCAGTGGCATGTGTTATCATGGGCCTGTACGTGATGCGGCTGATCTTTCTGCAGCTGGTCAACGGCGACGACTTCAAGGCCAAGGCCACCAACACCACCGACTATAACTTTACGGTCACGGCGGCCCGCGGCGATATCGTGGACAGCGCCGGGCGGCGCATTGCCACCACAACCACCAGCTACAATGTGGTTCTCAACAAACTGCTGATGGGCGACCGGGATCTGGACACCATGCTGCAGCAGATCGTGGAGCTGCTGCGTGCGAACGGCGAGAGCTGGAATGATACGCTGCTGATCGGTCAGGCGGACGCAGCAGGCAATTACGCCTTTACGGACGATGACACGTCCACCAGCGACCAGAAGCAGCTGGCAGACATGAAGGAAACGCTTGGTCTGCAGCAGTACGCCACCGCCAACGATGTAATGGAAATGCTGGTGGAAAAGAACGATCTGCAGGATTTTTCGCCGGAATGGCAGCGTGTGCTGGCCGGCATCCACTACGAGATGGACCGGCAGGCGTTCTCCAATGTGAACAATTTTGTCATGGCGGAGAACGTGAGCACCCTCGCGGTGGCCACCATCAAGGAGCACAGCCTGCAGCTGCCAGGTGTGGAGATCGTGGAAACCAGCGCCCGCAGCTACGACCAGAGCGATATCATCCCAGCGGTGCTGGGCCGTGTGGGCAAGATCACGGCGGAAAAGTGGAAGGTGACCGATTCCAACGGTCAGGTGACCTATCCGCTGCGGGAAAAAGGCTATAACATGAACGATGTTCTGGGCATTTCTGGTCTGGAATCCGTTTATGAGGACGAGCTGCGCGGCAAGGACGGCGTGGAGACCATCACCCGCAATTCGGACGGCGTGATCGTGGATACAAAGCTCACCACTGTGCCGGAGCCGGGCCATACCGTGCAGCTGACCATTGACAGCAACTTCCAGCGTGCCGTGGACAAGGCACTGGCGGACAACATTGATATGATCAACCGCGTGTACAATACCGGCACCATGAAAGCTGCCGCCGGTGCGGTGGTGGTGCTGGATGTGAAGGACGGCAGTGTGCTGGCTGCTTCCAACTATCCCAGCTATGACCAGAACCTGTATGCCGCTAACTACAGCGAGTACAGCTCCGACCCGAGCCTGCCGCTGTTCAACCGCGCATTGCAGGGCCTGTATACGCCGGGTTCTACCTTCAAGCCCGCCGTGGCGGTGGCTGCACTGGACAGCGGCCTCATCAACCAGTATTCTACCGTTTACTGCAACGGCGTGTACAACTACTTCAAGGATTACCACCCCCGCTGTACCCGCCATGGCCACAGCGGCAACATCGATGTGGTAACGGCCATCAAGTGGAGCTGCAACATCTTCTTCTATGATGTTGGCCGCCGCCTGACCAGTGATGTGTACGATGCCTATGCCTACAAGCTGGGTCTTGGCCAGCGCACCGGTGTGGAGGTGGGCGAGGCCGTGGGCCGTCTGACCACCAAGAGCGACTCCAACTATACGGCATCGCTGGATGTGCAGGCCGCCATCGGTCAGGGCAACACCGTCGTCACCCCCGTCCAGCTGGCAACTTACGCCGGCACGCTAGCCAACCGGGGCGTGCGCTACCGCACCCACTTCGTCAAGGCCATCCTCGACACCAACACCGGCAAAGTCCTGCAGGAGACCCAGCCCGAGGTGATGGACGTCATCGAGGACCGGGGCGACACCTTCGACCTCGTGCGGCAGGGTATGATCGGAGTGTCGGAGACGATGTCGGGCCTGAAAAACTACCCCGTCACCATCGCCTGCAAGACCGGCACCCCTCAGCGCAGCGAGACGTACTACGTCGGCAGCACCCGCAAGCATTACACCAACACCACGATGATCGCCTACGGCCCGGCAGAGGACGCTGAGATCGCCCTCGGCATCGTCATTGAGTACGGCGGCGGCGGCGCCCGCGCCGGCAACCTCGTGGCCGACATCTTCGACGCCTACTACGCCATGAAGGACGGCAGCCTGACGCTGGACGAGACAGGAGCAGGCGAGACGGCGGACACGACAGCCGACGGGCAGGATGCTGTGCCGGAGACTGTGGAAAACAACGACGCCCTTGCAGACGACACCGCTCCCGCAGAACAGCCCGCCGTCTGAGCGATGGTGCGTGGATTTGGCAGAAATCTATGAAAAATTGGAACTTTTGCCCGAAAAACAGTTGTAAAAAGACAGAAACTGTGATACTATGATATGTGCAAGATGATTGCCCCGGACAGGGGCGTGGGAAAAGGAGAGGTTGACCGATGACGATTGCACTGATTGCGCATGACTCCAAAAAAGAGCTGATGGTACAGTTCTGTACGGCGTACTGCCGGATTTTGAGCCAGCATAAATTGGTGGCAACCGGTACGACCGGCAAGATGATCGCCGAAGCCACCGGCCTGCAGGTGCAGCGCTTTCTGGCGGGCGTACAGGGCGGCGACCAGCAGATCGCGTCCCGCATCGCCTGCAATGAGATCGACCTGTTGCTGTTCTTCCGTGATCCCATCAACGCAAAGCCCAGCGAACCCAACGAAATGACGCTGCTGCGCCTGTGCGATGTGCACAACATCCCCATGGCCACCAACATTGCCACGGCAGAAGTGCTCATCCACGGCTTGGAGCGCGGCGATCTGGATTGGCGCGATATCGTGCATCCCCAGAACTGACAAAACGATTTGGAATGGCTCTGCGTGCGCTGCGCCATATTCAGCGGAAACTATATTGATAATGCGAAAATCGGGAGCATCTGCGGATGTTCCCGATTTTCATTTTCACGGGAATGGGGTCCGGACCGCAGAATGCATTTCTGCCGCCGTGCGGCTGTTTCCGCAGGAAGCAAAAACAGCAGATGCCGTGTGCCGCAGCGGCCTTGCCTGTGAAAAAAGAATTCCGGAAAATCCGCAGATTTTCCGGAATTCTAATATAAAAATAATGTTTCCGCTGAATATGGCCAGAGTGCAACGGAGGCCATTTGAAACGTACGGTTAAACTTTAAAATCCTCGGCCATCTCCGCCACATCTTCCGGGGCAAAATCGCCCAGCGGCAAGATCAGCCGTGCCAGCGTTTCCTGCGGCAGAGCTGCAAGAATCGTGCTGTCATCACTGCCGGTGCCTGCGGGCGGGCAGACGGTGTGCACGCCGTCTGCACCGGTCTCCACCCGGGCACGGTGAGCGGTTGCCACATATTGCATCCCAAGCTTGTCTGCAGCCGTCAGCAGAGCGGCAAACAGCGGCGTGCCGCCTTCGCCCAGAACGTCTGCGTCCTGCCCGGCCAGTGCTTCGGCGTTCAGCACGATGCACTCGATGCCAAGGGCCTCTGCTGCCTTTTTGGCGCTTTCCGCATCGGCGGTCTGTTCTGCTGCCAGCCGCACGGCAGCGCCCGCCACGGCAAAGCCCTGCTGCTGTAAAATGCGCACAGCTACGGCGCATTCTCTGCTGCCGTCCATCTGCACCAGAACCTTATCCTGACTCTCGTAGGTGTCGAACCCACTGCCGGGCAAAAATGTGTCGCTCATGTTCCCTGCCTCCCGCCATGTGCTTTGCTTTGGGCCACGGCCAGCTGGTCGCAGCGTTCGTTCTCCGGGTGGCCTGCGTGGCCCTTGACCCAGACATAGGTGATCTTGTGCCGGGCTTCCTGCTCCAGTGCCTGTGCCCAGAGATCCGGGTTCAGGGCGGGGGAGCCATCTGCTTTTTTCCAGCCCCGGCGCTGCCAGTTTTTGGCCCAGCCCTTCTGAAGCCCGTTGATGACATACTGGCTGTCGGAGCACAGCCGTACCTCGCACGGCTCCTTGAGCTGGCGCAGTGCTTCGATAAAGGCTGTCAGCTCCATGCGGTTGTTGGTGGTGCTGTCGTCGCCGCCGCTCAGCTCTTTCTCGTAAACTTTGCCGTTAAAACGGTAGCGCAGCACGGCACCCCAGCCGCCCGGGCCGGGATTGCCGCTGCATGCGCCGTCGGTGTACACTTCGACCTGCTTCATGCGGTTCTCCTTCTAAAATGAGTTGCTTCTATTTAGCGCTATTTTCCGGCTTCTGTCAAGTGCGAATGTATATTCCGTGCCGGAGCTGCCAAACCTTGGAATTGACAAAAACGCCGGGAAATACTATACTTATCCTAACAAAATGCGTATAGGGGCGCACCGCAGGCGTGTGCCCGGGCGTTCCAACAGAAAAGCCACGGTCGCATCGAGCAGATGGACCTATCTGGCACAAAACCTCTTACGGAACAGGCAGCGGTTTGCAAAAAACACGCTGAGAAATAAATTCTATACGGTGCATCCAACGGAAGCCGATGCGATTTTTCAAGGTGCTTCCCATGCACAGCGCGGCTGTTTCCACAAGCGGGGACGGCCTGCGCTGTAATTATTTTGGAGGTCAGAATGGCACAGTCGAAAGAAAATACCAATAATTCCGCACGCAGCAAGGCAGCAGCAGCTGCTCAGAGCACCGGCGCACCCGCCGCGCAGACGGGCGAAAAGCGCCCCCGCACCACCCGCCGCCCTTATTATAACCGTCGGCCCCGCCGCCCGCAGCAGCCCAGAGAGGCCGCTGTGCCCATCCACATCTATCCGTTGGGTGGTCTGGGCGAAGTGGGCAAGAACATGACCGTGTACGAGTGCAACGGCGACATGATCATCGTGGACTGCGGCCTTGTGTTCCCGGACAGCGACATGTACGGCGTGGATATGGTCATCCCGGATTTCACTTTTGTGGTGCAGAACAAGGATAAGATCAAGGGCCTGCTCATCACCCACGGCCACGAAGACCACATCGGCAGCATCCCGTATCTGCTGCAGAAATTTGATCTGCCCATCTATGGCACCCGCCTGACCTGCGGCCTGATCCGCAACAAGCTGGAGGAGTTCGGTCTGGCAGGCAGGACCAAGTTCGTGGAGATCACCCCCAGACAGAAGATCAAGCTGGGCTGCTTTACCATTGAGCCCATCCATGTGAACCACTCCATCCCGGATGCGGTGGCCTTTGCCATCGACAGCCCGGCTGGCACCATCATCCAGACCGGCGACTTCAAGATCGATTACACTCCGCTGGCCTGCGGCGTCACCGACCTGTCCACACTGGCCGAGTACGGTCAGCGCGGCGTGCTGGCCCTGCTGAGTGATTCCACCAACTCCGAGCGCCCGGGCTTTACCGCCACCGAGCAGAAGGTGGCTGCAGGCGTGCGCAATCTGTTCGCCCGTGCCCGCAACAAGCGGATCATCATTGCCACCTTTGCTTCCAACATCTACCGCGTGCAGCAGATCATCGATCTGGCTGTGGAGGATGGCCGCAAGGTGGCATTCAGCGGCCGCAGCATGGTGAACAACACCGCCATGGCGCAGGAGCTGGGCTATATGCACATCCCGGAGGGCACCCTCATCAGCGTGGATGAGCTGAACCAGTATCCTCCGGAGCAGGTAGTGCTCATTACCACCGGCAGCCAGGGCGAACCCTTGAGTGCCCTTTCCCGTATGGCATCCTGCAGCCACCGTCAGGTGCGCGTGGGCCCCGGCGACTTCATTATCATTTCGGCAAATCCCATTCCCGGCAACGAGAAGAGCGTGACCAAGATCGTCAACGGTCTGCTGTTGCTGGGTGCAGAGGTCATTTACGAGAGCATGTACGATGTGCATGTTTCCGGCCACGCCTGTCAGGAAGAACAGAAGCTCATGCTCACCCTGACGAAGCCCAAGTACTTCCTTCCGGTGCACGGCGAGTACAAGCAGCTCAAAAAGCACGCCCTCACCGCTGCCAGCCTTGGCATCCCCACCAGCAACATCCTCATTGCGGAGAATGGCTCCAATGTCGTCCTCAGTCAGGATGAGATGAAGCTGGGCGAGCCGGTGACTGCCGGTGCCGTCATGGTGGACGGTCTGGGCGTGGGCGATGTGGGAAATGTGGTCCTGCGCGACCGCAAGCACCTGTCCGAGGACGGTCTGGTCATCATTGTGGCCACCGTGGACAGCAAGACCGGCAAGGTGCTGGCCGGCCCGGACCTTGTGAGCCGTGGCTTTGTGTATGTGCGCGAGAACGAGAGCCTGATGGACGGTGCACAGAGCATCGTGGAAAATGCGCTGGACCGCTGCGTGGATGAACATGTGCGCGACTGGAACAGCGTCAAGACCCGCGTGCGCGAGGCACTGAGCAGCTATATCTATCGGCGCACCAAGCGCAGCCCGATGATCCTTCCCATCCTGATGGAGGTCTGATCCGGGCACGCTGCCGCAAACAATGCGGCGGAAGGCAGGAGATTTGATGAAACAAAAACCAAGATGGACATTGGAGATGCTCACCGCCAGTCTGGCCGTGCTGTGCGGCCTGCTGGTGCTGGTGCTGCTGATCCAGCGGCCCACGGCATGGCCGGCGCTGCTGGCACTGGTGGTGCTGTGGGGCGTTGTGGTGGTGCTGTTCCGCTGCCAGCTGCGCAAGTGGGTGGCCCGGTGGATGTGCGGCGGCAGCTTTGAAGGCTCCAAGCTGCAGTTCAGTCTGGAGCCGCTCTCTCAGCCGGCCGCGCTGCTTTCCGGTGAGACGGTGCTGTGGTACAATGCACAGTTCCGCACCCGCCTGTTGAACGGACAGGATGCGCTGGTGAGCCGCGTGCAGAAGGTGCTGCCCGGCCTTGATCTGCAGCAGTGCCGCAAGCAGGAGGGCCAGCTGCTGACCCTCGCGGACGGCATGTGGAGCGTACACAGCTCCACGGTGCCCGGCGATGCGGAGAGCATGACCCTGCTGGTGCTGAACGAGGAAACCGCCCTGCGCAAGGTGGAGGCGGAATACAAAGCCAGCCGTCCGGGCTATCTGGTGTTTCTGGTGGACGGCTACGACGATGTGTTCGGTGACATGCTGGACAGCGAGCGTGCCCGCCTGCTGGAAGGCATCAACCGCACATTGGAGGATATGATCGGCCGGGGCAGCGGCTTTTTGCGCCGTGTGGCCAGCGGCCGCTATATCGCTGTGGTGGAAGAGCGCCAGATGGAGCAGTTCGCCAACCGCGGCTACGATGTGCTGGACAAGATCCGTGCGCTGGATCCCAGCGTGAACCTTTCGTTGTCCATCGGCATTGGCCGCGGGGCCAAGACTCTGCGGGAAGCCCAGGATATGGCCGTGCAGGCGCTGGATATGGCGCAGGGCCGCGGCGGCGATCAGGCCGCTGAAATGACACCGGACGGCTTTACGTTCTACGGCGGCGTGAGCCACGGCGTGGAAAAGCGCAGCAAGGTGCGCAGCCGCATCGTGGCCGATCAGCTGGTGAAGCTGATCAAGGAAGCAGATCATGTAGTCATTATGGGCCACCGCATGAGCGATCTGGATGCCATCGGCTCCGCCGAGGGCGTGCTGCGCATCTGCAAAATATGCGATGTCCCGGCGGTGATCGCGGTGCGGCGTGACGCTACCCTTGCGGGCAGCCTGATCGATGCATTGTGCCGTGCAGGCCAGAAAGACGACTTTATCGACCCGAAGGACGCACTGCCCATCATCTCCAAGCGCACCTTGTGCATCGTGGTGGATACATATCAGGTGGGCCTTGTGGAAAGCAAGGATATTCTGGAAAAATGCGGCAAGGTAGCCGTGATCGACCACCACCGCAAGGGTGTGGGCTACATCGAGAACCCGGCGCTGGTCTGCCATGAGCCGTATTCTTCCTCGGCCAGTGAGCTGGTCACGGAGCTTTTGCAGTACGTGGGTGAGCGCGATGACAAGCCCAACCGTGTGGAGGCCGAGGGCCTTTTGTCCGGCATCATGCTGGATACCCGCGATTTTACCCTGCACACCGGTGTGCGTACCTTTGAAGCCGCCGCTGCGCTGCGCCGCTATGGCGCGGAGACGGAGCGGGTGCGCCAGCTGTTCGATGTGACCATGGTGGAGTACAATGCCAAGGCAGATCTGGTGGAAAAAGCACGCATGTACAAAAATTGCGCAATCTCCGTCAGCGGCGAGGTGGCACCGGAAGCCCGCGTGGCCATTGCACAGGCGGCAAACGATCTGCTGACCATTCAGGGCGTGGATGCCAGCTTTGTGGCAGTGCAGGTGGGCACAGGCGTGAACATCTCGGCCCGCAGTCTGGGTGCCGTGAACGTGCAGGTGATCATGGAATCTTTGGGCGGCGGCGGCCACCAGACCATGGCAGCAGCACAGCTCAAGCATATCACGCCGGAAGCAGCCCATGCCCGCATCGAAGGTGCCATCGACAAATACTATGCATCGCAGAAAAAGGGCGATGTAGAAGGAAAATAAACGGAACAGAGAGGATCACACCCATGAAACAGTACGATTACCTGATCGTTGGTGCCGGCCTTTACGGCGCGGTCTTTGCACAGGAAGCAAAAAAGGCAGGCAAGAAGTGCCTTGTGATCGATAAGCGCAGCCACATTGCAGGCAATATCTACACGGAGCCGGTGGAGGGCATCAACGTCCACCGCTACGGTGCACATATCTTCCATACCAACAACAAGGCTGTGTGGCAGTATGTGAACCAGTTTGCAGAGTTCAACCGCTACACCAACAGCCCGGTGGCAAACTACCACGGCGAGATCTACAACCTGCCCTTCAATATGAACACCTTTAATAAGATGTGGGGCGTTGTTACCCCTGCCGAAGCCAAGGCCAAGATCGAAGAGCAGAAGAAGGAAGCAGGCATCACCGACCCGCAGAATCTGGAAGAGCAGGCCATCAGCCTTGTGGGCACCGATATCTACGAAAAGCTCATCAAGGGCTACACTGGCAAGCAGTGGGGCCGTCCCTGCACCGAACTGCCGGCCTTCATTATCAAGCGTCTGCCGGTGCGCTTCACCTACGACGACAACTACTTCAACGCACTGTATCAGGGCATTCCCAATGGCGGCTACACTGCCATGGTGGAAAAAATGCTGGACGGCACCGAGGTGCGGCTGAATGTGGACTATCTGGCCGACCGCGAAAATCTGAACGCTCTGGCCGAGAAGGTGGTCTACACCGGCCCGGTGGATGCCTACTTTGGCTACAAGCTGGGTGCTCTGCAGTACCGCAGCGTCCGCTTTGAGACCGAGGTGATGGACACCGACAACTATCAGGGCAACGCAGTGGTCAACTATACCGATGCGGAAACTCCCTACACCCGCATCATCGAGCACAAGCACTTTGAGTTCGGCACCCAGCCCAAAACGGTCATCAGCCGCGAGTACAGCGCTGAGTGGAAGAAGGGCGACGAGCCGTACTACCCCGTCAATGACGAGAAGAACGGTGCCCTGTATGCCGAGTACAAGAAGCTGGCCGATGCGGAGCCGGACGTGATCTTTGGCGGCCGTCTGGGCGAGTATAAGTACTATGACATGGACAAGGTCATTGAGGTAGCTCTGGACGTGGCCGCAAAGGAACTGAAATAAGAAAACTCCTTCAGTCATCACTTGCGTGATGCCAGCTGTTCCCCTTCTGGCACTTTGTGCCACCTCCCCCGGCCGGGGGAGTCTGTCTCAAAGAAGGAGCCTCTGGCGAAAAGGACAAGCCTTCGGTTTTGCCAAAGGCCCCATCTCAGAGGGGGCTGTCTGCGAAGCAGACTGGGGGAGAGTTCACTTGAGGATAATGCTGCAATGCGCGCTTCCTCTTGCTCAAAAGCGACAAATGCGCTATACTATAAACACAACAACTGCACCGGTTTTCCGGTGAGAAGTGAGGGATAACATCATGAAAGTGATTCTCAAGCAGGATATCAAGGGCATTGGCAAGAAGGACGAGATCCACGAGGTCTCCGACGGCTACGCCCGCAACTATCTGTTCCCGCGCAAGCTGGCCGCTGTGGCAGATGCCAGCGCTGTGAACGTTGCCCGCAGCAAGGAAGCTGCTGCCGATTTCCACGAGGCTGAGACCGTAGCTGCTGCCAAGGATCTGGCCGCAAAGATCGAGGGCAAGACTGTGACCATCAAGGCCAAGGGCGGTGCATCCGGCCGTCTGCACGGCAAAGTCACCGGCAAGGAAGTTGCCGATGCTTTGGCTCAGCTGGCAGGCGCACCCATCGATAAGAAGAAGATCGAGCTGGAGACCAAGGACATCAAGGATGCCGGTGTGTTCAACGGCAAGGTCCGTCTGCACGTTGGTGTGGTCGCTTCTTTCAAGATCATGGTGGAAGTGGAACAGGCCTGATTTTTCTGCCATCTGCGCCCCCTCACAGCAGGGGGCGCTTTTTGGCTTTTCAGCGAAATGATGCAAAAGGATAAACTACCATGCCGAACGAACGACATTATTCCAATGAACTGAATCTGGAAAGCGTGGGCATCAACCTGCCCTACAACATGCAGGCGGAGCAGAGCGTGCTGGGTGCGGTGCTGCTCAAACCGGAAACACTCACCGACTTGGTGGAGATCATCCGGCCGGAGATGTTCTACACCCGGCAGAATGCGCAGATCTACTCCGAAATGCTGCGCCTGTTCACCGCCGACCAGACCATCGACTTTGTGACGTTGCTGGACGCTGTTATCTCGGACGGCGTGTTCCCCAGTGCCGACGAAGCAAAGGTGTACCTGACCGGCCTTGCCGAGACGGTGCCCAGCATCTCCAATGTGAAGGCCTATGCCCAGATCGTGCAGGAAAAGTATCTGGTGCGCCAGCTGATGGGGGTGGCAAAGGACATCCTGCAGGATGCCGGAGATGAGCCGGATGCAGACCTGCTGCTGGAAAACGCGGAGCAGCGCATTTATGAGATCCGCTCCGGCCGCGATTCCAGCGCACTGACACCGCTTTCCTCCAGCATGGTGGAGACCCTGACCAACCTGCAGAAGATCAGCGGCCCGGATGCGGACAAATACAAGGGCATCCCCACAGGCTTCCGCCTGCTGGATACGGTGCTCACCGGCCTTGGCCGCGGCGACCTCATCATCCTTGCGGCCCGCCCCGGTATGGGCAAGACCAGCTTTGCGCTGAACATCGCCACCCGCGTGGCCATGCAGCAGAAGGTGCCGGTGGCCATTTTCAGCTTGGAAATGACCAAGGAACAGCTCACGAACCGCATCCTTTCTGCTGAGGCCGGCATCGACAGTCAGGCATTCCGCACCGGTGCCCTGCGCGCCGAGGACTGGGAATATCTGGCCCTTGCCACCGAAAAGCTGCACGATGCACCCATCTATATGGACGATACCTCCGGCATCACCATCACCGAGATGAAGGCGAAGATCCGCCGGGTGAATCAGGACCCCACCCGCCCGAATGTGGGCCTCATCGTCATCGACTATCTGCAGCTGATGACCACCGGCCAGCGCAGCGAAAACCGCGTGCAGGAGATCAGCTCCATCACCCGAAACCTCAAGATCATGGCAAAGGAAATGAATGTGCCCATCATCGCACTTTCTCAGCTGTCCCGTGCGGTGGAAAAGCAGGGCAACAATTCCAGCCACCGGCCCCAGCTTTCCGACCTGCGCGATTCTGGTTCTATCGAGCAGGATGCCGACTGCGTTCTGTTCCTGTACCGCGACTCTTACTATGCCAGCCAGAACCCGGACGGCGCTGAGGTGGATGCCGATACGGCAGAGTGCATCGTGGCGAAGAACCGTCACGGCGAGACCAGCACGGTGCCGCTGGGCTGGGATGGTGCCCACACCCGCTTTATGGATGTGGACTTTAAACGCTGATGAACAATGAAAAAATTCTGGCGCATGTGCGCATGTTTGTTCTGCGAGAAAAGCTGCTTTGTCCGGGTGAGCCGCTGCACTTGGCTGCAGCAGTGTCCGGCGGGGCGGACAGCATGGCACTGCTGCGCATCTTGCTGGCCCTGCAGCCGGAATTCGGGTTTGTGCTTTCGGCCTGCCATGTGAACCACGGCCTGCGCGGTGAGAGCGCTGACCGGGACGAAGCCTTTGTGCGGGCGGAATGCGCCCGGCTGGGTGTGCCGCTGCGGGTGTTCCATGCTGCAGAGATGGCCGACGAAGTGGGCCTGCCGTCGGAACATGCCGGGGAGGACTGGGCGCGCCGCCTGCGCTATGCCTGCTTTGCGCGTTTGTGCGGGGAGGGGATAGATGTCGTTGCAACGGCCCATACTGCAAATGATCAGGCTGAGACCCTGCTGCTGCGGCTGGCCCGGGGCACGGGGCTGCACGGTGCGGCAGGCATCCGGCCAAAGCGCGGGTGCTACCTGCGGCCATTGCTGGCTCTTACCCGGCAGGATACCGAAAGCTTCTGCCGTGCAGCCGGGCAGGCATGGGTCACAGATGAGACGAACGCGACCGATGCCTATGCCCGCAACCGGGTGCGCCGTGCGGCGCTGCCTGCGCTGCAAAGCACCAACGGCGCAGCGGCGGAAAACCTTGCCCGCTTCTGCGAGAAGGCAGCCCGCGCGGATGCCTATTTTGCCCGGAAGGCCGAAGAGCTGCTTTCTGCTGCACGTCTGGATGCGGCACAGGCTGCCATCAAAAGCCCGGAAGCCTGTACGGTGTGGCGGCTGGGCCCGCTTTCCGCTGCGGATGCGCTTATTTTGGAAGCAGCCATGCACTCGCTGACGGCTCCCGTGCGTGACGCAGAGAAAAAATATGTGCAGCTGCTGTGCGGCCTTGTGCGGCGCGGCAGCGGTGCGGTACAGCTGACTGACCGGGTGCGCTTTTGTGCCAAAGACGGATGCTTCTGGCAGGAGATTGTGCCGGAACGGCCCCGGCAGCAGGAAGACAAACGGCCGGAAAGCCAGCCCTTTCAGCCGGAAAAACAGGCAGAATACTGCCTTGCGGGCGGCTGGAAGGTGACTGCAGGGCTTTTTACGGCTGATTTTGAAGAAAAAATACAAGTCGTTCATAAAAAAGACTTAAAAAATCAGGCGGATTATGCTAGAATAACTACGTTGTATGCTGGTCTTGTCCTGCGCACCCGCCAGCCGGGAGATGTCTACCGCCCGGCGGGGCGAAGTGTACACAACCGGCTGCGCAAGTGGATGAACGAAACGGGCATCCCGGCCAGCCAGCGCGATCAGCTGCCGCTGCTGGCGGCGGGCAGCGAAGTACTGTGGGTCTGCGGTGCGGGCTTTGCCGAGGGCCTTGCCCCGGATGCAGACACTGCGCAGGTGCTGCAGATGGAAATGGAACATAGGGAGGAAATAACATGAGTATGCATGATGATATCAAGACTGTTCTGGTCAGTGAAGAAGAGTTAAAGGCAAAGGTTGCTGAGCTGGGTGCCCAGATCAGCAAGGATTACGAGGGCAAGAACCTTGTTCTGGTGTCCATCCTCAAGGGCTCGGTGGTGTTTATGGCCGACCTGATGCGTGCGGTGAGCATTCCCTGCAGCATCGATTTTATGGTGGTGTCCAGCTACGGTGGCAGCAACACTGTTACCAGCGGCCTTGTAAAGATCATCAAGGATCTGGACGGTGATCTGTCCGGCAAGGATGTGCTGATCGTGGAGGATATTCTGGATACCGGCGTCACCCTCTCGAACCTTGTGCCCATGCTCAAGATGCGCAACCCCAACTCGGTAAAGATCTGCACCATTCTGGACAAGCCCAGCCGCCGCAAGGCCGATATCCAGCCTGACTACGAGGGCTTCCAGGTGCCGGACGAGTTCGTGGTGGGCTACGGTCTGGACTACGATGAAAAGTACCGCAACCTGCCTTATGTGGGTGTGCTCAAGCCTGAAGTCTACGAGAAGTGATTTCTCACACTATAATTCATCCAAGAACTGGAGTTGATTTTTTTGCAATCCAAAAGACCCCGTTTCAATCCGCTGATCCTTGCTCTGGCGCTGGCGGCGGTGCTGATGGTCTGGTCGGTGCTGGGCGGCACCGGCTCTGCCAGCAGCTCTTCCATGGAATATTCCACGGTGGTGCATTATTTTGAAAGCCTGCAGGTCACGCAGTTCTCGCTGGACCTGAACACCGGTGTCATCACCATGAACCTCAAGGAAGGCGGCAAAAATAACCTGCCCCTGCCCGATACCACGTCCCAGAGCACCACGCAGGCCACCGGCGGACTGCTGAGCGGTATGCTGTCCTCCTCGGATGAGGATACTGCTGCGCAGAAGAACAGCGACGGCACTGTGACTGTGCGCTACAAGCTGCCCTATGCATCCATGTTCGTCAAGTATGTGGGCGACTACATTGCCGCCTATGACGAAGCAAACCCGGATGCTCCCATGGTGTACGATTATACCCCTGTCAAGGAAAACATCCCATGGATGGAAATCCTGTTCTATCTGGCAATGCTGGGCTGCACCGGCTTCCTGCTATTCTCCATGATGCGCGGCGGTGCTGGCGGCGGCGGGATCATGAACGTTGGCAAAGCCAAGGTGAAGGACGAGCACGAGAACCAAAAGACAGCCACCTTTGCCGATGTTGCCGGTGAGGACGAGGAAAAGGAAGAGCTGAAAGAGGTCGTGGAGTTCCTGAAAAGCCCGGAAAAGTTCAACACTCTGGGCGCACGCATTCCCCACGGCGTGCTGCTGGTAGGCCCTCCGGGCACCGGCAAGACCCTGCTGGCCCGCGCCTGCGCAGGCGAGGCCGGTGTGCCTTTCTATTCCATTTCCGGCTCTGACTTTGTGGAAATGTACGTCGGCGTGGGTGCATCCCGCGTGCGTGACCTGTTCGATAAGGCAAAGAAGTCCATGCCCTGCATCATCTTCATTGATGAGATCGATGCTGTGGGCCGTCAGCGCGGTGCCGGTCTGGGCGGCGGCCACGATGAACGCGAGCAGACCCTGAACCAGCTGCTGGTGGAAATGGACGGCTTTGAGGCCAACGACGGTATCATCGTCATGGCGGCCACCAACCGTGCCGACATTCTGGATAAGGCTCTGCTGCGTCCGGGCCGCTTTGACCGTCAGGTTTATGTGGGCCTGCCGGATGTCAAGGGCCGTGAGGAGATCCTCAAGGTCCACACCAAAAAGAAGCCGCTGGCCCCGGATGTCTCTCTCAGGGTCATTGCACAGCGCACCGCAGGCTTTGCGGGCGCAGACCTTGAAAACCTTGTCAACGAAGCGGCCCTGCTGGCTGCACGCCGCAACCGCAAGGCCATTACCATGGAGGATATCGAGGAAGCTTCCATGAAGGTGATGGCTGGCCCCGAAAAGAAGAGCCGCGTTGTGACCCCGGAGGAAAAGAAGCTGACTGCTTACCACGAGGCAGGCCACGCTGTGGCGGGCTTCTACTGTAAGCATCACCCCCGTGTGCACGAGATCACCATTATCCCGCGTGGTCAGGCTGGCGGCTACACCATGTACCTGCCCGAGAAAGACCGCAGCTACGTGACAAAGGGCGAAATGTTCGAGGATATCGTTTCCAGTCTGGGCGGCCGCGTGGCCGAACAGCTGATCCTGGAGGATATCTCCACCGGTGCTTCCAATGATCTGCAGCAGGCCACCAACATTGCCCGCCAGATGATCACCAAGTACGGCTTCTCGGAGCGGCTTGGCCCTGTGGTGTACGGTACCTCGCAGGAGGAAACCTTCCTGGGCCGCGATCTGGGTCAGGGCAAGGGCTACAGCGAGACCACCGCTGCCGAGATCGACGGCGAGATGCGGGATATCATTGATGAAGCCTACGAGACCTGCCGCCGCACCCTGACCGAGCACATCGATCAGCTGCACGCGCTGGCACAGGCCCTGATGGAACGCGAGAAGCTCAACGAGCAGGAGTTCAACACCATTATGGCGGGCGGCACACTGCCCCCGCGTGAAGGCGATGAGCCGAAGCCGGAACAGCCTGCTCAGACCGTGCAGGCTGCCCCTGCAGAGACCGCTCAGCAGGCCGAAACTGCTGAATCTGCAGAGACCGCTGAGCCTGCCGAACAGGCCGAAACGGCCCAGCCGCTGCCGGAGACTGCTGCACCGGAAACGCCGGATGCACAGGACCCGCAGAACTGATTTGATCCAAACGGAAAGGAGCGAGTGTCGTGGAGGAAAATTTTAACCCGGTCGCACGGACCCGCGCAAACTATTACACCCCCGGCAGCCCGGTGCAGTTCGTCTGCGTGGAGCTGCTCAAGGGTGATGTCAGCGGGGAGCACGCGGTCTGCCTGACCTTCAAGAATATTTCCAAGGTGACCCTGACCGCGCTGGAGATCCACTTCAAGTGCAAGGGCGTGGACGGCGTGATCCTGTGCGAGGACCGGTTCGAGTACCGTGACTTGGAAGTAAAGCCCGGCGAACTGTTTGGCATGGACGATGCGGTGTTCGTTACCGCAAAGGCCATCACCAGCGTGGATGTTTCGCTGTGCAACGTGTACAACGGCAAGCGGGTGGTGCATCTGGACGGCATCAAGCGCGTGCGCCTGCCTGCCCCCAAGCGCCTGTCTGCTGAGCTGGAAAAGGCGCTGGAGACCCGCATGAACCGCTCGGAGCTGAAGTATCAGCCGCAGGTGTTTGAAAATGGCTGGTACTGCGCCTGCGGTGCCTTCCACCCGAAGGAGGAGGATACCGTGTACTGCTCGGAGTGCGGCTGCGACCGCATCCTGCTGCAGAACGCGCTGAACACCCTGCTGCAGCCGGAACAGCCTGCCCAGACCGAGCCGGAACTGGAAACGCCTCTTGCCCCGCAGGCCGAAGAGCCTACCCGCATTATGGGCGCAGCGCCCGTGCAGGAGGAGCCGACCCGGATCATGGGTGCACCGTGCCGTGAAGCAGAACCACAGCCGGAAGAACCTGCTGCAGAGCAGACCCGTGTGATGGATGCCGGAATGCGGGCACAGTTCCCGGGCAGGGCATCTCATGCAGCTGCGGACGAAGGCACCCGTGTGATGCCTGCTGCAGCCCGCCGTGCACAGCCGATATCTCAGCAGCCGGAGCCTGCCTATGACGACGAGGAAGAATACGAGGACGAGCGCGACAGCGTGGCCGAAGCGCTGATCCGCTGGGTGCCGCCCATCACTGCCATTGTCTGTGCAGCAGTGGCACTGTGCGGCTTCGTGTATTACCAGTTCGTGCTGTAACACAAACAGCAGCGGAGAGGGCGGTATGCCTTCTCCGCTTTTTTGTATGCCAGAAGAAGGGAGAACCATTATGCCGGAAGAAGCCTTACAGGCTGCCTTTGAGATCAAGACTGCCTGCGATGAGATCAGCCGCCGCCTGCTGCGCTGGCACTGGGAGCACAAACCCGGTGCGCACAGCTTGGGTGCACTGCTGGATCACGTTGCACAGCGCCAGCAGGAAAGCCCGGACTACTACGACCGTATGCCGGATCTTTCCGGCAAAAACAGCTGGCAGCAGCTGGATACCACCATTTGTATGCGGGTTCTGCTGGACCCGGAAAAGGATGCCGCCAAACCGCTGGACCTGCTGGGCAATACCAGCAATCCGGGTGCGGCCCGCCGCGCCTGCAACGCTGTGCGCACCGCCCGCAACGAAGCCGCCCACGCCACCGATCACACCGATGCCGCTCAGGCGGCGATCCTGTTCAATGAGGCGGTGGAGAGCTTGGAAGACGGCTATGTGGGCACGGCTTTCCGCGAGAATGAACTTGCCCGCTATTACCGCGATGCAGAAAATTATCTGGCACGCTGCGGCGCAAAGGAGCCGATTGCATCCAGCCGTGCGCCGGAAGAAAAAACGGCTGCGCACGAGCCGGCCCGCCAGAGCACAAAGCAGGGCCAGAACCGCAGCACCCAGAGCCGCAAAACGGCCGGCGGCCGTTCCTCCGGCAGCAGAAGCACCACAGCGCGCAGCAGCTCGGCCAAAAGCCGCAGCACGGCAGGCCGCAAAAAGAAACAGAGAAGAACTGGCAATAAAACCGTGTTCATCGTTCTGTTGGCGGTCTTGCTGCTGGGGCTTGCCGTGCGTGCATGGAGCATGGGCGCAGCCTGACCGCCTGTAATGCTCTGCTTCTCAGAAAAAAGCCGTCTTTTGTACACAGTTGCCAGAAAAACAAAAATGCGTTCGGAATAAACCGGGAAAAGCGCATCTTGCGGGATGGGTGAAAGCGGTTTATAATAAGCATGAAAACGTTTACACATAACAATGCATCCCAAAAGAGAGAAGTACTGCAAATGACCATCAGTGATATTGCAAAAATGGCGGGTGTATCCAGTGCGGCGGTCAGCCGCTACCTGAACGGAGGCCCCCTGAGCGAACAGAAGAGGGCTGTCATCCACGAGGTAGTGGAAAAGACCGGCTACCGCCCGGATACCGCCGCCCAGACTCTGCGCACCGGAAAAGTGAATCAGGTGGGGGTGATCGCTCCCAGCATCGGTTCCCAGTCGGTGGGGCAGATCACGGCAGGCATTGCCAGTGAGCTGGATGCAAAGAGCTATCTGATGCTGCTGGGAAACACCGAGCTGGACGCCCAGCGGGAATTGGGCTATCTGACTGCCATGCAGCGCAACCACGTGGCGGGCATCATCCTGCTGGGCAGCTATTATACTCCTCAGCTGGCGCAGGCGCTGAAAAACTGCCGTGTGCCGGTGGTGGTAACAGGCCAGCGTTTTCAGGATGTGGCCTGCGTGTACAACGACGACCGAACTGCAGCCCGGGAACTTGCCCAGCGGATGCTGGACCATGGCCGCAAAAGGATCGTTTATATTGGCGGTACAGAGCGGGACGATGCCACCGGCGTGCAGCGCCGTGAGGGCGTGCAGGATGCGCTGAACGCTGCCGGACTGAACGGCGAACAGATGCCCCGCATCTGCTGCAACGCCTTTACCATGGAGGAGGGCCAGCGCTGTATGCAGGAACTGCTGGTGCGCTGCCCGGATCTGGACGGTGTGGTCTGCGTGACTGACACGGTGGCCTTTGGTGCCATGCGTGCCCTGCGGGAAGCAGGACGGCATGTGGGGCAGGATGTGGGTCTTGCAGGCGTTGGCGACAGCTGGGCTGGCAGCATGATGGAACCGGGGCTGGCCACGGTGCGCTTTTACCAGAAGCAGGTGGGGCAGGAGGCTGCCCGGATCCTGCTGCAGATGCTGGAAGAGAATGGGAGCAGCGGGCCTGTGCGTCAGGTGACGCTGGGCTATCAGATCGTGGAGCGAGGCTCCCTTTGATGATAAAGGATAAAAGTATGGGTCGTAAGCTGATTTTTCTGGATATTGACGGCACGCTGCTGCCGCCGGGTGATATGCTCATCCCGGAAAGCACTCTGGCTGCACTGGATCGCGCCAGAGCAAACGGACACAAGCTGTTTTTGTGCACCGGCCGCAACCACCGCATGACCGAACCGCTGCTGCGGCACGACTGCTTTGCGGGCGCAGTGTGCAGCGCCGGCGGCTATGTGCTGTGCGATGGCAAGACTCTGGTGGATATCCCCATGGAGCCGCAGCAGGCTGAAGGCGTGCGCGCGGCGCTGGAGCGCAATGGCGTGGAGTGCACGCTGGAAGCCCGGGATGCCACCTTTGGCGGAAGCAAGATGGCTGAGAGGTGGAAATTTATCCACAAAAAGAACGGTGCACCGCTGAACAGCGAAGCAGAACGCTGGCGCAAGGCCATGGAAGAGGGCATGTCCATCCTGCCGCTTTCCGATTACAAAGGAGAACCGCTGTATAAGATCGTGTTCATTGCCGACCACGAGAGCGACCTTGCCGAGGCAAAGCAGCTCTATGCCGACCAGTTCGTGTTCTGCGAAAGCAAGCTGGACCGCCTGACCGATGGCTTTGTGAATGGTGAGCTCATCAACCGCAAATTTGATAAGGGCACCGGAATCAAGGCCATCTGTGATCATCTGGGCTGCACGCTGGCGGATACCATCGGCTTTGGTGACAGCGATAATGACCTGCAGATGACCGATGTTGTCGGCATCAGTGTGTGCATGGCCAATGGCTCCGAAAACCTGAAAAAGCGGTGCGACCGCATTGCTCCCTCGGTATACGAGGACGGCATTGCAAAGGAGTTCAAGGCGCTGGGTCTGATCTGAAAAAAACAACAAAGGCTGCGGCAGGGATAAGACCCGGGCCGCAGCTTTTTTGCTGCCACAGGGTTTTATAAAACGGAAAAACGTGGTAGAATAAACCAGAATGCCGGGTTCAAAGCCCGGCAAAAAGGGAGGAATTGAAATGCGTTCCGTTCTGGAAGTATGTGTGGACAGCACTGCCAGTGCACTGGCAGCAAAGCGCGGCGGTGCCAGCAGGCTGGAACTGTGTGCCGACCTGATCGTGGGCGGTACAACGCCCAGCCTTGCGCTGGTGCGTCAGGTCAAGGCGGAGACCGGCCTGCCGGTGCGTGCTCTGCTGCGGCCCCGGTTCGGAGACTTCTGTTACGACAGCTACGAGCTTGCCCAGATGGAACAGCTGGCCGCAGAGCTGGTGGAGGCCGGGGCGGATGGTATCGTGACCGGTGTGCTGACCCCGGAAGGGCAGCTGAATGCGGAGGCCATGCGGCCCATTTATGCGGCGGCGCGCAGGGCAGCGGAAAAGGCAGGCCGTCCGGTGGCGTGTACCCTGCACCGTGCCTTTGATGTCAGCGCCGACCCCTTTGCGGCACTGGAAACGGTCCGGAGCATGGGCCTTTGTACCATCCTCACCAGCGGGCAGGCGGCGAGTGCCCCAGAGGGAGCGGAGCTTCTCGGCCGACTGGTGGAGCGGGCAGGGGACAGTGTGGAAATTCTGGTAGGTGCCGGTGTCACGGCACAAAACATCCCGGCACTGGCCGCACAGACCGGGGCACATGCGTTCCACCTTTCCGGCAAGCAGGTGCTGCAAAGCCGCATGACCTTCCGCCGCGAGGGTGTGCCCATGGGGCTGCCGGGCTTTTCAGAGTTTGAGGTATGGCAGACCAGCGAAGCAAACATCCGTGCTGCACGGCAGGCACTGGATGCGATCAAGAACAACTAAAACGAAAGCGCTCTCCCAACGGAAACCCGGTGGGAGAGCGCTTTTTTATGATGATGAATTTGAAGGGTGAAGATAGCTTAGTAATGCAGCTCGTCGCCGGTCAGTGCTTCCAGCACCGGCAGCATGGCAGCGGCTTCGGCCTTGGCGGCGGGCAGATCCATATCGCGGTAGTTGCCGCACTCCACTTCGCTGGCCCCGGGCACAGCGCCCTCAAAGCCAGCCATGAAGCGGAAGGATTCCACCGTCAGCTCCAGTGCCTCGGCGGGAGTCAGGCCGCGGGTGAGCAGATAGAAGCCGGTGCGGCAGCCCATGGGGCCAACGTAGATCACGCTGTCCTGAAAGGCGCTGTTGCGTGCATAGGTGGCAAACAGATGCTCCAGCGTGTGGGCGGCACCGGTGGACAGGTAATCGCCGTGATTGGGCCTTTTCATGCGGATGTCCCATGTGAGAACATCGCCGTCCTGACGGCTCAGATACATGCCGCGGTCCAGTTTGGTATGGTCAACACAGAAGCTTGCAATGCGTTCCATGATCTTCTCCTTTGGCTTATGCCTGCAGGCGCTGCACGCTGCCGTGCGCGCAGTCCACAGCGACCATCAGGCCGTCACGGATGTGGCTGGTGGCACCGGCAGCACCCACAACGGTGGGCTTGAGCAGGGCCTTGCCGGCAATGGCGGCATGGCTGTTCAGGCCCGGCTCTTCCACCACCAGAGCGGCGGCGTCGCGCACATAGCTCAGCATTTCGTTGCTGGTGGAGGGCACCACCAGCACCATGCCGGGCTTGAACTTTGCACGCACCTCTTCCAGCGTGCGGCAGACGCAGGCCTTGCCGGTGGCGCTGGTCACGTCGGCATTCTCGCGGCCAACGCCCACACCGGTAGCCAGACAGTTGCCCACCATGTGGATCTTGATCATGTTGGTGGTGCCGGACACGCCCACAGGCACGCCTGCGGTCACAACGGCCAGCTCACCGTTGTGCAGGTAGCCGTTCTCCTTGGCCAGAGAGGTGGACATCTCGATCAGCTCATCGGTGCTGTGTGCCAGAGGCATCATCAGCGGGGTGATGCCCCAGCTCAGGGCCAGCTGACGCTGCACCTGCTCCTTCATCACGCAGGCGATGATGGGCTGCTCCGGGCGGTACTTGCTCAGCAGACGGGCGGTGTTGCCGGACTCGGACACGGTGACGATGGCGGCAGCGTTCACGTCCTTGGCGGTCAGGCAGGCAGCGTGTGCAGTTGCATCGCTCACGCTGATCTTGCCGGTGTTCTCGGTGAGGGGAACAAAGCGGGCGTGGTTCTCCTGCTCGGTGCGCTCAGCAATGGCAGACATGGTCTTGAGGGCCTCCACGGGGTAAGCACCGGCAGCAGTCTCGCCGGAAAGCATGATGGCAGAGGTGCCGTCGTAGATGGCATTTGCCACGTCGGAGATCTCGGCGCGGGTGGGGCGGGGGTTCACGATCATGCTGTCCAGCATCTGGGTAGCGGTGACGATGGGCTTGCCAAAGGAGAAGGAGCGCTCGATGATATTCTTCTGAATGCCGGGCAGCTCGGTAAAGTCAATCTCAACGCCCAGATCGCCGCGGGCCACCATGACAGCATCGGCTGCAGCCAGAATGCTGTCGATGTTGTTCACGCCCTCACGGTTCTCGATCTTGGCGATGATGCGGATATCGGAATCATACTCGTTGAGCAGGTTGCGGATATCGTACACATCCTGTGCGGTGCGCACGAAGGAAGCAGCGATGAAGTCAAAGCCCTGCTGTGCGCCAAAGATGATATCGTCGCGGTCGCGCTGGCTCATATACGGCATGGACAGATGCACGCCGGGCACATTGACACCCTTCTTGTTCTTGATCTTGCCGTTGTTCAGCACCTTGCACACGATGTCGGTGTCGTTCACGGTGACGATCTGCAGCTTGATCAGGCCGTCGTCCAGCATGATGGTGCCGCCGGGCTGCACATCCTGCGGCAGGTCCTTATAGGTGATGGAGCAGATCTCCTTGGTGCCTTCCACCTCGCGGGTGGTCAGGGTGAAGGTCTGGCCGGCTTCCAGCATTTCAGTGCCGTTCTTGAAGTCCTTCAGGCGGATCTCGGGGCCCTTGGTGTCCAGCAGGGCAGCGACCGGCTTGCCCAGCTCTTCACGGATGGCCTTCAGCTTTTCAAAGCGGCCCAGATGCTCCTCGTGAGAGCCGTGGGAAAAATTAAAACGGGCAACATTCATGCCGTTGGCGACCAGCTCGCGCAGAACGCCTTCCTGATCGGTGGACGGGCCCAGAGTGCAGATGATCTTTGTTTTTCTCATATACTTTTACTACCTCCAACTACAACTTCACATTCTCTATTTTGCGGCAGGCTGTCCGCTGTCATACAGACAGCTGCACGTGGCCAACGGGAAAAATCCCGTGCTGTGGTACAAAAGCGGAAAAATCCTGTGGTTCAAAACTTTTCCACCTATTATTATATCCGCTGGGATACAATAGGGCAAGGAAAACTTTGCGCTGTGGCTGAATTTTTTAGGCGGTCAAGAAATCTTTGCCACGGAATGACGCATTTACGTTTAAAAATGAAAAAACGCCCGGTCAATTCGTGAACAAAATGACGAACATTTTGGTGAAAATGACGGATATTTGCGGGAAGGCGAAAAAGCTTGCATCCGGCACAGGATTTGCTTATAATGATAAGTAAAGATAGTATCACTTATCCGGGGCAGGTCCCCGGAAGAAATGGAGAAAAAACGATATGGAAAAGCGTGTTTTTCTGATCGTCCTCGACAGCTTTGGAATCGGTGCAGAGCCGGATGCCGCCGCCTTTGGCGATGAGGGCACCAACACCCTGGGTGCCATTGCAAAACACCCCAACTTCAACTGCCCCAACCTGCAAAAGATGGGCATGTTCAACATTGATGGCGTGACCGCAGGCGAAAAGACCGCAGCGCCCATCGGCTCCTTTGCCCGCCTGCAGGAGCAGAGCATGGGCAAGGATACCACTATTGGCCACTGGGAGATCGCCGGTGTGGTAAGCCCCAAGCCGCTGCCCACCTTCCCGAACGGCTTCCCGGATGAGCTGATCCACGAGTTTGAGGAAAAGACCGGCCACAAGGTGCTGTGCAACAAGCCTTACTCCGGCACGCAGGTACTGAAGGATTACGGCGAGCAGGCCATGAAAGAAAACGCCCTTATCGTTTACACCAGTGCCGACAGCGTATTTCAGGTGGCCGCCAACGAAGAGCTGGTGCCGGTGCATGAGCTGTACCGCTACTGCGAGATCGCCCGCGAGATGCTCAAGGGCGAGTACGGTGTGGGCCGCGTGATCGCACGCCCCTTCCTGGGCCACACTGCGGATACCTTCTACCGCACCACCAATCGCCACGACCTGAGCCTCAAGCCGCCCCGCGCTACCATGCTGGATCTGCTGAAAGATGCTGGCAGGGATGTGATCGCTGTGGGCAAGATCTTCGATATCTTTGACGGCGAGGGCGTGACCGAGAAGATCAAGACCACTGGCAACACCAATGGCATCGCCTTTACCAAGGCCCTGCAGACCCGCGACTTTGAGGGCCTTGCCTTTGTGAATCTGGTGGACTTCGATATGCTCTACGGCCACCGCCGCGATGTAGCAGGCTATGCCGCCGCTGCCACCGAGTTTGACAAGTTCGTGGCCGACTTCATCCCCGGAATGCGGGAGGGCGATCTCCTCATGGTCACCGCTGACCATGGCTGCGACCCGTCCTATACCAAGACCACCGACCACACCCGCGAGTATGTGCCGTACCTGATCTGCGGCAAGGGCGTGAAGCCTGGCGTTGACCTTGGCACCCGTCTGTGCTTTGGCACCATCGCCCAGACCATCTGCGAGTATCTTGATGTGGATGCTTCCTCTCTGGACGGCAAGAGCGTCTGGAACGAGATCAAGGCATAATTATTTTATAGAATGAGAAAGCCGCCTGCATTGGTTCAAGATGCAGGCGGCATTTTTATGCAGTTTATCGGCACGGACTTTCTGGTGAAAAAGCAAAACAGGAAATGACCGCAGTCGTTTCCTGTTTTGCAAATAAAATAATATTTCCGCGATAGAGTCCGGAGCTTGCGCAGAGGATATTTCAAATCGTCAGGCCGCGTCGTTCTGCTGCGAAGCAGCATCCTGAATGGCACCCCAGATGGAGGAAGCCGCATTATAAATAGAGGATGCAGCCTGTTCCACCTCTTCCTGTGTGGGCAGGGAGATGGACGGTGCTTCTCCGGCCGTATCACCGCTGCCGGTCTCGCCCTCGGCGGGAGCTTCCGGCTCCTGCGGCTGGGTGTCGGCAGGCTGCTCTGCATCTGCAGGCTGGTCAGCCGGGACGGTCTCTTCCGGCAGGCTGTCGGCGGGCACTTCCTCGGGAACGCTCTCGGCAGGCACCTCCGAAACAGCGGCGTTCGGGTCGGTGGTGGGGGTGAACACCTCGGTCTTTTCCGGCTTCTGGGTGGTGTCGGCAACGGTGCCCTCACCGCCCAGCACGGACGCGATCATTTCCCTGGCCTTGCTCACAGAAGCATCATCCGGTTTCATGACGTAGAGCTTCTGTCCCTTGGCAGAGTAGCACTTGGTGCTGCTGGAGCTTGTGCCGGTGACGGTGTAGCTTTCAATATCCCACTCGGCAAAGTCGCTCAGCTGCATCCGCACCAGCGCACTGATCTGATCCTGTGAAAAGCTGGTCACAAAGCAGTCGGCTGCGGCATCCATGATCTTGGAAAAGCCCATCAGCAGGGCAGGGGACTTGATCTTGTTCAGCATGGCATCGATCACCTTCATCTGGTTGATGCCGCGCTGGATATCGCCGGATGCAAAGGCGTGACGCTCACGGGCAAAGGCCAGAGCGGCCTTGCCGTCCAGATGGTTCCAGCCCTCCACAAAGGTGGTGGGGTCATAGTAGCCGGGGCTGCCCACAGAAGTGAACGCCTGATCGGAGTAGACATCCACGCCGCCCAGCGCATCGATGATGCTGATGAAGCCCGCAAAGTTGATGCGGATGTAATGGTCCACATTGACACCGTACAGATTGCCCAGTGTGGCCATGCTGGTTTCCACGCCGTACAGACCGGCGTGAGTCAGCTTATCCTTGCTGTCAGTGCCGGCAAGGTCTACGTAGTAGTCGCGCGGGGTGTTGATCAGGGCCACCCTCTTGGTGACAGGGTTCACGGCAGCAAGGATATTCACGTCGCTGCGGGCATTTTCCGTCAGCTCGCCGCGGGTGTCCACGCCGCTGAGGTAGATCACAAACGGTTCCTTGGTGATCTTGTTGGCCTCGGCACCGGTGAGCAGGCCAGAGGTCATGCTGCCTAGGGCAGAAAGGCCCTGCTGGGCCCAGAAGCAGCCCAGCGCCATGGCAGCGCACAGGAACACCGAGAATACCCGGGCCACCTTGCCGGGAACATTGTACTCCTGACAGCGCTTTACCAGCAGCCACAAAAGCGCCAGCAGCGCGGCCAGAATGACCAGATACAGCACCGGCAGCATCTGGGTGCGCCACAGCTGCACCAGTGCCAGAATGCTTAAAATACCTTGTAAGATCAGCAAAATTTTCCCCCACTTGGAAGGTACTGCCACGGCTCCATCCACGGGCGGCTGGGCCTTGGGCGGTACGGGTGTGTTGTGGCCGCTGCGCGGCGGCTTCTGGGGCGGCTGGGCCGGAGGCGGTGTGCTGGGCTGTTCCGGCGGCAGCTCGGAAAAAAACGCCGAGCTGTCTACCTCGATGGGCGCAGTATCCTCAGAGCCTTCCTTGCGGCTGATGTGCCGCAGAGAACGGTAATCTTCGTGGGAACGATCGTTTTCATCCATCATTCAAAACCACTCCTTTTTGTCAGGAAACAGGTACAATGGTCAGCACTGCACGGGCCGGAAGGCAGGTGGCGGTCTGATCTTCGTTGGAAAGCCAGCCAAAGCCTTCACAGATGTGATCCGGGCAGGGCGAATCCACGAACCGGGCTGCACCGTCCTTGATCTGGATGTGGACGGTATAGTAACCGGTGTCCACATCATAGGTCTCATCCACGTCCAGCGGCAGATTCATGGTGGTGTTGTTGTCGCCGTAGATCAGCTCGGCCCGCAGCCCGGAGTCGGAAGCGTGCACGCGGCGCACCACCAGCAGCACAGCGGCAATGGCCAGAATGACCACGGCAAACAGAAGATTGGTAAGCAGCTTTTTGTTTTTCATGCGTTAATCCTTGATCTGTAATTGTTCCAGCTCGGCCAGCCACAGTGCGGCACAGGCATCGCTGGGCATCCGCCAGTCGCCGCGGGGCGAAAGGGTCACGCTGCCCACCTTGGGGCCGTCGGGCAGGCAGCTGCGCTTGAACTGCTGGGCAAAGAACCGCCAGTAGAAGTTGCGCAGCCACTTGTACAGCACGCTGTCCGGGTACTCCGGCCGGCCTGCGAATGCAGTCTTTGCCAGCCGGAAGATCTTGGCCGGGCCAAAGCCGAAGCGCAGCACCTGATACAGGTAGAAATCGTGCAGCTCGTAGGGTCCCACAAGGTCCTCGGTCTTCTGCGCGATCTCGCCGTCCTTGGCAGGCAGCAGCTCCGGGGAGACAGGCGTATCCAGAATATCCAGCAGCACCGTGCGCAGAGCATCGGTGGCGGCAATGTCGGCTTCGTAGCGCACAAGGTGGCGCACCAGCGTTTTGGGCACACCGGCGTTCACACCGTACATGCTCATGTGGTCGCCGTTGTAGGTGGCCCAGCCCAGCGCCAGCTCCGAAAGGTCGCCGGTGCCCACTACAAGGCCTCCGGTGCGGTTGGCGGTATCCATCAGCTCCAGCGTGCGCACGCGGGCCTGACCGTTTTCAAAGGTGACATCCAGCACGCTCTCGTCCTGACCGATGTCTGCAAAATGGCTGTGCACGGTGTTGGCGATATCGATCTCTTTAAAGGAGACCTGCAGCTCATCGCACAGGATCTCTGCGTTGCTGCGGGTGCGCTTCGTGGTGCCAAAGCAGGGCATGGTCACAGCCAGCACATCCCGGGCGGGGCGGCCCAGCTGCTTCATGGCACGCACGGCCACCAGCAGCGCAAGACAGCTGTCCAAGCCGCCGGAAATGCCGATAACGGCGGTCTTTGCGTGGGCGTGTTCCAGCCGCTTGGCAAGGCCGTCGGCCTGCATTTTCAGAATCAGCTCACAGCGCTCGGCGCGGCGCTTGGGGTCGCCGGGCACAAAGGGTGCCGGGTCGATCCAGCGGGTCAGCGTGGTCTCTGCCGGTTCCAGATCGAACTCCACGGTCTGGTAGCCCTCACCGGCCGGCTCAAAGCTGGTGTTGCGGGCACGCTCGGCTTCCATGCGCTGGCAGTCGATCTCAGTCTCGGCACAGCCGCCGTCAAAGGGGGCGTTCTCAGAGAGGATGGTGCCGTTCTCGGCGATCAGGTCGTGGCCGGCGAACACCATGTCCTGCGTGCTCTCACCGTGCCCGGCGGAAGCATACAGGTAGCCGCACAGCAGGCGGGCAGACTGGTTGGACACCAGCGCCCGGCGGTACTCGGCCTTGCCGACGGTCTCATCGCTGGCGGAAAGATTTGCGATCACGGTCGCACCGGCCAGCGCGTGGAAGGTGGAGGGCGGCAGGGCGCTCCACAGATCTTCGCAGATCTCCACACCCAGCACAAAGCTGGGCATCTGGCGGCAGCGGAACAGCAGGGAGGTGCCAAAGGGCACCTGCTGACCACACACCTCCACCAGCTCCACCTCGGTGCTGCCCGGGGTGAACTGGCGCTTTTCGTAGAACTCGCCGTAGTTGGGCAAATAGGTCTTGGGCACAAGACCCAGAATGCGGCCATGGCATAGCACGGCGGCGCAGTTGTACAGCTTGCCGTGCACCAGCAGCGGAAGGCCCACCAGCGTGACAACGTCCAGTGCTTTTGTTTCATCAAGCAGGGTGCTCAGGGCATCCAGTGCACCGGTCTGCAGCGTGCGCTGCAGAAACAGGTCGCCGCAGGTATAGCCGGTCAGGCAGAACTCGGGGAACACGGCCAGCTTTACGCCGCGGGCTGCGGCTTTGTGCAAAGCATCCGTGATCTGCCGGACATTATAGGCGCAGTCGGCCACCCGCAGTGCGGGAGAAAGGGCGGCTGCTTTCAAAAAACCATCTTTCATCGGAGGATTTCACATCCTGTCTTTCTTAGTTGACTGCAATTTCCTGCAGTGCACATAGTATACCACAAACAGACCCAAACGGGAAGTAAAAGAACAATGACAAAAACAAAACAGCCGCGCTCTCTCCATCTCGCACTGCCCGACGGAGGAAGCGGGCAAGACAAAAAATAAAAAATCCCACACAAAAATGTGCGGGAATCAAAGACTGAAAAATGGAAAACGAGATAGACCGTAAGCCGGGTTCTGTATTAAACGACGATCTGTCTAGACCTGCCATTGCTGACAGGTTCGTGCCGCCTTCGGGACACGCGAGCAGCGCTGTACGTCCCATATAGGCGTTGCTTCCGGTAGGGTTTACAAAGCCGCATGGTCACCCATGCGCTGGTGAGCTCTTACCTCGCCGTTTCATCCTTACCGCATTGCTGCGGCGGTTTGTTTTCTGTTGCACTTTCCCTAAGGTCACCCTCGGCTGCCGTTAGCAGTTACCGTGCTCTGTGAGGCCCGGACTTTCCTCAGAGCGGTCAAAGCCGCCCCGCCGCCGTATGTTCCACTCGTTTTCCGCTCCTCATGATACCATAAAAAAGCAGGATTTGCAAGTAGAAGCCTTTTTTGATATAATATCTTATATATTTTTATGTTTTTTGCACAGGAGGTGGGGGCATATGCGGCTGTTTTTTACGGTGCCCGATACGCCGCAGACCCAAAACGGAGTGCTTCTGCGCAACTTTCTGCGCCAGTGTGCCGTTTCTACCGACCTTGCCCGTGCAGTCAAGTTCCGGGGCAGCGGCTTTTTTGCGGATGGAGAGCCTGTCCTTGCCAACCGCAGGGTGTACCCGGGGCAGACGGTTAGCTTTGAGCTGCCGCCGGAAGGGGAAGGTGTGGCCCCGCAGCCGGAGATCCCGGTAAACGTGGTCTATGAGGATGCCTTTGCAGTGGTGCTGGAAAAGCCGCCGCATCTGGCCGTGCACCCCACCCTGAACTACCCCTACGATACCCTTGCCAACGGGTATGCGGCATGGGCTGCGCAGCAGGGCATCAGCCCGGTGTTCCGCCCGGTGAACCGTATCGATAAGGACACCAGCGGCCTTGTTCTGGCTGCAAAGCACGCCTATGCTGCGCCGCTGCTGGCCCGGAATGTGGAAAAGCTCTACTATGCCGTTGTGGAGGGAGAGCTGCCGCTGGGTCCGGGCGTGATCGACGCGCCCATTGGCCGCCAGGCGGAGAGCATCATTGGCCGCTGCGTGACCCCGGACGGCAAGCCCAGCCGTACCGAGTATACCATATTAAAAGCAGAAAACGGCCTGAGCCTTGCAGCCTGTGTGCCGGTAACGGGCCGCACCCATCAGATCCGGGTGCATTTTGCGTCCATCGGCCACCCGCTGGCTGGGGATGACCTTTACGGCGGGAGCCGGGAGCGCATTGGGCGGCAGGCGCTGCACTGTGCAAGGCAGAGCTTCCGGGTGCCGGTGTACACCCCGGTTGAGGGCGGAATCCGGGTGGAATGCCCGGCGAATGGAAATAACTGGAAGACTGCTGCGGCGGAAAGCCCGCTGCCGCAGGATATGAAACAGCTTTTTGGTGAAAAGTAAGTGAAAGAACCGCCCAAATTTTGTGACAATGCTTGTTTCAAAGACGGCAGGGTGTATAATAAAATAAGAATGTTGTGTGCATGAGCCTGCTGGAAAGGGCATGTGCGCCCAAGACCGCCGCCGTCTTATCCCGGCACCGTGTGTGCATTGGCGGCAAGGAAGGAGAAAAACCTTTTGATCGAAGACAAGACAAAGGAGCAGCAGCCCGCTTCACCGGTAAAACCGAAACGCGGCCAGAGGCTGCGCTCCCTTTGGGCACAGCTGCAATGCATGGGGCTTTTGCACCGGCACCGGCTGCGCCGTAAAACCCAGAATCATGTGAATGATTTTGGCAGAAAGCTTGCCCAGAATTCTGCCGTGCCAGTCATCGGGGAGACGCTGTATGCACTGGGCTATTCTACAGAGTATGGATTCGTCCGCGTTGGGCGCGGCCTGCGCAGCGGCTGGCTGTGGCTGTGGCAGGCATTTACGACACTGCTGGCAAATGCTGCGGCAATGGCGTTCCCGGGGGCAGCGCAGATGTTCCGGGACCTGTTCGGCCCGATCTGGCTGTTCTTCCGGGGCTGCGGTTCGCTGCTGGTGCACGCCCAACGGGTGCGGAAAGAAAAAGGCTTTGCCGCAGCCTGCAAAGCCAGCGTACATTATCTGGCCAGCGGCGTGCGCCGCAACCTGAAAACACTGCCGCGCATGGCCATGTATGTGCTGCCGGTGTGCGCACTGGCCGTTATGGTGACCGTGTTCAACCATACCGTCCGCCAGCCTTATGCGCTGGAGGTGCAGGTGAACGGTCAGACCGTCGGCTATGTGGCCAATGAGGATGTGTTCAACTCGGCCCGCGAGGCGGTGCAGGAGCGTATCAACTACGCAGACACCGACCATGCAAAGTGGACCGTGGAGCCTACCTACACCGTTACCGTGGCCCACAAGACCATGGATGAAAACGAGATGGCGGACGCGATCCTGAAGAGCGCCAGCGACGAGATCAGCGAGGGCACGGCCCTGTATCTGGATGGTGAGCTGACCGCAGTATGCAGCGATGGTGTCAGCCTGCAGAGCTACCTGAGCAGCCTGCTGGAACCCTATGAGGACCCTGAGAACTCCAACGTGACCGTGGGCTTCAACAAGGAAGTCACGCTGGAAAACGGCATCTACTTCAACGACAGCTTTCAGGACGAAGCGGATGTGGAAAAGGAACTTTCCGGTGTGCAGCAGCAGGAAAAGATCTACACAGTGGGCACAGGCGACACGCTATGGAGCATCGCCCAGAAAAACGACCTCACCTTCCGTGAGCTGTGCGAACTGAATACCAATTTCAAGGGCGCGCCCCTGAACGAGAAATCTAACATTCAGGCCGGTGATGAGCTGATCGTGACCAAGCAGGAAGCTACGCTGGAAGTGCGCATCACCAAGGTGGAGACCTGGCAGGAGGAGATCCCCTATACCACCGAGACCACCACCTCCAACGAGTACACGGTGGGTACCAAGAAAACGGTGCAGAACGGTGTGAACGGCCTGCGTCAGATCACGGCGCAGCGTGTTTATAACACCGATGGCATCCAGCTTTCCCAGAAGATCCTGAGCACGGAAGTGGTGCAGGAGCCTGTCACGGAAAAGATCGTGAAGGGCACCAAAAAGGTGACCAGCAGCACCAGCTACATCACCGGCAGCGGTCAGTTCATCTGGCCGGTGCCCGGCTACCGGAACTGCTCGCGCTGGTACGGCGGCAGCCACAAGGGTGTGGATATCTGTGCGGCTGCCGGTACGCCCATCTACGCATCGGCGGGCGGCACCGTGACCAAGGCCGGCTACAACAAGGCCGGTGCCGGTACGGGTTATGGCTACTCCATCATCATCAGCCACGGCAGCGGCTACACCACGGTGTATGCGCACTGTCTGTCGCTGGCGGTGCACTCTGGTCAGTCGGTCAAGCAGGGCCAGCTGATCGGCTATGTGGGCAGCACCGGACGCTCCAGTGGCAACCACTGCCACTTTGAGATCCGCCGCAACGGCAGCTACATCGCGCCGCAGAATGTGTTCAACCGCAGAAAGTATAGGTAAAGGCAAGTTTGCAGAGGGCTTTTTCTCCGGAGAAGGCCCATCTGCTGTATTATGTAACAGAAAAGGAGAGATGATCTTATGTCTACCCCTCACATCAGTGCTGAAAAAGGCGATTTTGCAAAGACCGTCCTGATGCCGGGCGATCCCCTGCGTGCAAAATTCATTGCGGACACCTTCCTTAAGGATGTCCGTCAGGTGACCGGCGTGCGCGGCATGCTTGGCTTTACCGGCACTTACGAGGGCCGGCCCATCAGCGTGATGGGCAGCGGCATGGGTATGCCGTCCATCGGCATTTATTCCTATGAGCTGTTCAAGTTCTACGATGTAGAGAACATCATCCGCATCGGCTCTGCCGGCAGCTATACCGACAAGGCCAGACTGTTTGATACGGTGCTGGCCGCCGGTGCTGTGAGTGAAAGCAACTATGCCCGTGTGCAGAGCGGCTTTGAAGGGGACATCACGCTGCCCAGCCAGAGCCTGAACGACAAGCTGCGCGCATCTGCCGCCAAGCAGGGTATCCCCCTCATTGAGGGCAACATCCACTCTTCGGATGTGTTCTACCGTCAGCCCTCCGATGCAAAGCCCACCTACTGGGAAAAGCTGCGCGACGAGCGCGGCTGCCTGTGCGTGGAGATGGAGAGCTTTGCCCTGTTTGCCAATGCACAGGTGCTGGGCAAGAACGCTGCCTGCCTGCTGACCATTTCCGACAGCTTTGTTTCGCCGGAAATCACCACGGCAGAACAGCGCCAGAAGAGCTTTACCGATATGATGAAGGTAGCACTGGGTGCAGAATACTAAGCGTTAAAAACGCATTTCAGCGCGGTTTGCCTGCAAAAGGGCTTGCCGCGCTGTTTTCGACCTCTGAAAACCAAAAAAGGAGTGACGGATATGACAAACCTGACCCTGGAAGAAAAGAAGGAGCTCATCCGCATGGCACTGGCTGCACGGGAAAAAGCCTATGTGCCCTACAGCGATTTTATGGTGGGTGCTGCCCTGCGCGCCAAGGATGGCCGCATTTTTACCGGCTGCAACGTGGAGAACGCTGCCTTTACCCCCACCAGCTGTGCAGAGCGCACGGCTCTGTTCAAGGCGGTGGCCGAGGGCGTGACCGAGTTCACCGACATTGCTGTGGTGGGCAGCCGCCGCGGCGAGGTGAACGAGCAGATCACTTCTCCCTGCGGGGTGTGCCGCCAGGCTCTGTTTGAATTCGGCGGGCCGGAACTGAACGTTATCATGGCAAAGACACCGGAAGACTTTATCGAGCGCAGCATGGACGAACTGCTGCCCTTCGGTTTTGGCCCCTCCAATGTGGCGGGCAACCGTGCCGTGAAGTGACGGGATAAAAACGCAGAGGTGCACTGCAGGACAATAAAGTGACGGCAATACGTGCATTGTGTGCCAAAGCACAGAGAACGCACGGAACTACGGCAAATTTGTGCATAAATACTACTTTTGATAAAAACTTACAAAATTATTGTAAAGATTTTGTAATCGGAATTCGCTTGCATCTGACACGGCTTGCCGTTATACTTGAGCCAGTAAATGTGCAGTTCTGCGCATTTTATTTGTTTGACGCAATTTTATTAAAAATAAAAGGAGAGTTTGATTATGATGATTTCTCGTCGTAATTTCCTGGCTGTGGCTGGTGCCGCTGCCGCTGCCGCTGCTCTGACCGCTTGCGGCGGTTCTTCCGCTTCTTCTACCAGCACCGCTTCTTCCGCTGCTGCTTCTACTGCTTCCTCTGCTGCTGAGGGCGGTGAGAAGATCGTCAAGGTCGCTCTGACCTGCGATACCGGCACGATCGATGATGAGAGCTTCAACCAGGCATGCTGGACTGCTGTTTCCGGCTACATGGGCGATGACTGCCAGTACTACATTCCCGAGGCTGATGCTTCCGATGAGGACCGCGAGACCATGATCCGTCAGGCTGTCAACGACGGCGCTGATGTGATCGTCTGTGTCGGCTACCTGTACGGCGCTTCTCTGGCATGGGCTGCTGACCAGTATCCCGATGTCAAGTTCATCGCCATCGATGTGACTCAGGGCGATATCGGCACCGACGCTATCCCTGCTAACTGCTACTGCATCACCTTCAAGGAGGAGCAGGCAGGCTATCTGGCAGGCTACGCCATCGCAAAGGACGGCAAGACCAAGCTGGGCTTCCTGGGCGGCATGGCTGTTCCCGCTGTTATCCGTTACGGCTACGGCTTCGTGCAGGGCGCTGATGCCGCTGCTGCTGAGCTGGGCCAGAACATCGAGATCAACTACTTCTATGGCGGCCAGTTCTACGGCGATGCAAACATCACCTCCCGTATGGAGGGCTGGTACTCCAACGGCACTCAGGTCGTCTTTGCCTGCGGCGGCGGCATCTACACCTCCGCTGTTGAGGCTGCTCTGAAGAACAATGGCTACGTCATCGGCGTTGACGTTGACCAGAACTACATCGGTGCAAACGGCGTTGCAGATGGCACCTACGCTTATAACCCGTTCATCACCTCTGCTATGAAGGGCCTGTCCGAGGCTGTCAACACTGCTCTGGCTGATATCGATGCCGGCAGCTGGGGCGACATCGCAGGTTCCAATGGCAACTTCGGTCTGGAGGACGGCGATTATATCGGCCTGCCCACCGATGCAGACAGCTGGAACTTCGAGTCCTTCACCACCGACGAGTACGAGGAAGTCAAGGGCAAGATCAAGAGCGGCGAGATCACTGTTGATAACAGCTCCGACGACGCTACCAAGCCCACCGTCAGCGAGTTCACCACCGTCAACTACATCCAGTAAGCTGTTGTCCGGCAGGCCTGCCTGCGGACGATCGATAGTTCTTTTCAAAGCGGGGCATCCTGTAACGGGGTGTCCCGCTTTTTTTTGTCTTCTATTGGCGTAATGCGGGAAAAATGCAGCGTACTCTTCGTGAAAAGAGTACAAAAGTAATACTATTGTCTGTGCTTTCTGCCAAAAAGCAAAAAAGACATGTGCAAATTGCCGCAAATCAGGTATAATGGAACTTAAAGAAGTATCGGTGTCGAAACGACACGAAAGGAGAGTGAGCAGATTGGCAGAGGATTTTGTGATCGAAATGCTCCACATTACCAAGGAGTTCCCTGGAATCAAGGCAAACGACGATATCACCCTGCAGCTGCGCAAAGGCGAGGTACATGCCCTGCTGGGCGAGAACGGCGCCGGCAAAAGTACACTGATGAGCGTGCTGTTTGGCCTGTACCAACCGGAAGCTGGTCAGATCCGCAAAAACGGCAAGGAGGTTGTCATCCGCAACCCAAATGATGCAAACGCACTGGGCATCGGCATGGTGCACCAGCACTTCAAGCTGGTGGAATGCTTCAGCGTGCTGGACAACATCATTCTGGGGGTGGAACCCAACAAGATGGGCTTTTTGCAGAAGGCCGAGGCACGCAAAAAGGTGATGGCCCTGAGCGAAAAGTACGGCCTGCGCGTGGACCCGGATGCACTGATCAGCGATATCTCTGTTGGTATGCAGCAGCGCGTTGAGATCCTGAAGATGCTGTACCGCGACAACGAGATCCTGATCTTTGACGAGCCTACCGCAGTGCTGACCCCGCAGGAGATCGACGAACTGATGGAGATCATGCGCGGGTTCAAGAAGGAAGGCAAGTCCATCCTGTTCATTACCCACAAGCTCAACGAGATCATGGCGGTGGCAGACCGCTGCACTGTTCTGCGCAAGGGCAAGTATATGGGCACCGTGGACATCAAGGACACCACCAAGGAAGAGCTTTCCCGCATGATGGTTGGCCGTGATGTGCAGCTGCAGGTGGACAAAAAGCCCGCAGACCCCGGCAGGGTGGTGCTGGATGTGGAAAACGTTACCATGCACAGCGCCCAGCACAAGAAGGACGCAGTCCGGAATGTCTCTTTTCAGGTGCACGCCGGTGAGATCGTCTGTCTTGCCGGTATCGAGGGCAACGGTCAGACCGAGTTCGTCTACGGCCTGACCGGTCTGGAAAAGATCAGCAGCGGCAAGATCACACTGGACGGCAAGGACATCACCAACGAGTCCATCCGTCAGCGCTCCAAGGACGGCATGAGCCACATCCCGGAGGACCGCCACAAGCACGGCCTTGTGCTGGACTACAGTCTGGAAAACAACATGGTGCTGCAGCGCTACTGGCAGCCCGAGTTCCAGAAGGGCGGCTTTATCCGCAGCGATAAGGTGCGCGAATATTCCGATAAGCTCATTGCCCAGTACGATGTGCGCAGCGGTCAGGGCAGCCTGACCACCGTGCGCAGCATGTCCGGCGGCAACCAGCAGAAGGCCATCATTGCCCGTGAGATCGATAAGGACCCGAAGCTCTTGGTGGCAGTTCAGCCAACCCGCGGTCTGGACGTTGGTGCAATTGAATACATCCACCGTCAGATCGTGGCCGAGCGCGATAAGGGTACGGCCGTGCTGCTGGTCAGTCTGGAGCTGGACGAGGTGATGAACCTGTCCGACCGCATCCTTGTGATGTACGAGGGCGAGGTCGTGGGCGAATTTGACCCCAAGACCACCACCGTGCAGGAGCTGGGCCTGTATATGGCAGGCGCACGCAAGCAGGGAAAGGAGAGCAAATAACACATGAACAAGAAAAAACTTTCCCACAGCAGTCTGAACAGCTCCATCACCAGTGTGCTGGCTGCTCTGCTGTGCATCCTGATCGGCCTTGTGGTCGGTTTTCTGGTGCTGCTGGCCATCAACCCGGCTCACGCATGGGGCGACGGCTTTGTGCGCATCCTGAAGGGCGGCTTCCATGACGCACCCTACGGTGTCGGCAAGGAGCTGGCAAATGCGGCTCCCCTCATTATGACCGGTCTGTCTGTGGCCTTTGCCTTCAAGACCGGCCTGTTCAACATCGGTGCGGCGGGTCAGTACACGCTGGGCGCTTACGGCGCTCTGTACTGCGCCATCATGCTCAAGCTGCCGTGGTTCGTCTGTCTGATTGCAGCCACCATTCTGGGCGGCATCTGGGGTGCGATCCCCGGCTTCTTCAAGGCCTACTTCAACATCAACGAAGTCATTACCTCCATCATGTTCAACTGGATCGGCCTGTATCTGGTCAATGAGCTCATTTACCAGAACGGCACCGGCCCCATGTACGATGTGCGCAATACCCGCACCATCAACATCAGCAAGAACGCCGATTACGCTCAGTCCATCATCCCGGATTTCGGCCTGAACAAGCTGTTCCAGACCAACAGCACCACCATCGCCATCTTCCTGGCGGCAGCAGTGGCAGTTCTGATCTGGGTGGTGCTGAACAAGACCACCTTCGGCTACGAGCTCAAGGCTGTGGGCCTGAACAAGAGCGCTGCCCGCTACGCCGGCATCAACGAGAAGAAGAACATCATCCTCTCCATGGCCATTGCCGGTGCACTGGCCGGTTTTGGTGCGGGCCTGTACTATCTGTCCAATGTGTCCCAGTGGAACCCGCTGAACTCCACCAGCCTGCCGACAATGGGCTTCAACGGCATTTCCGTTGCACTGCTGGCAAGCTCCAACCCCATTGGCACCATTTTCTCGGCAATCTTCATTTCCCATATCTCGGTGGGCGGCTCCTTCCTTTCCACCAAGTATTACCCCACTGAGATCTCGGACCTGATCAGCGGTATCATCATCTACCTGTGTGCATTCTCCATGCTGTTCCGCGGCAAGATCCACGCACTGCTGTTCAAGAATGCCGATAAAACCAATGTGAACGCAGAGCCTGCTGCTCCTGCAAAATCTGCAACCGAAAAGGAGGGCAAGTGATATGCTGCTTCTGATCAAATATACGCTGCTGTATGGCATCGTTCTGATGCTGGTGGCACTGGGCGGTATGTTCAGTGAGCACTCCGGCATCATCAACATTGCACTGGAAGGCATCATGGTCATTGGCGGTGTGGCGGGTGTTCTCACCCTGACCATGCTGCCTGCCGAAATGCCGGTCTTCCTCGTGGTGCTGATCTCTGTTCTGGTGGCGGCACTGGCCGGTATGGTGTACAGTCTGCTGCTGGCCTTTGCCTCCATCAACCTGAAGGCGGATCAGACTATCGGCGGCACGGCCCTGAACCTGCTGGCCACGGCCATCGCGGTGGTCCTTGCCAAGAATTTCAGCGAGAGCGGCAGTGCAAAGCTGAACTACACCAACAGGCCCTTCCTGTTCAGCATCGGCGGGCTGGAGCTGAGCATTTTTGTGCCGCTGGGCATCATTCTGCTGATCATCAGCTATGTAGTGCTGTACAAGACCCGCTTTGGTCTGCGCCTGCGTGCCTGCGGCGAGCATCCGCAGGCAGCGGACTCTGTGGGCATCAATGTCTACAAGATGCGCTATGCCGGTGTTGTCATTTCCGGTGCACTGGGCGCGATCGGCGGTATGGCCTACATTGTGCCCCCGGTGCAGACCTGGAACTTTGAGGTGGGCGTGGCCGGCGCAGGCTTCCTTGCCATGGCTGTTATGATCTTTGGCCAGTGGAAGCCCTTCAACATCTTTGGCGCAGCCATGTTCTTTGCTGTGTTCAAGAGTCTGGCAAACATTGCAGACTCCACCTTCCTGGCACAGCTGCACTGGTCCAGCAACATCTACAACATGATGCCGTTCGTGGCGTCCATGATCATTCTGGCGTTTACCTCCAAGAACAGCATGGCACCCAAGGCAGAGGGCATCCCCTACGACAAGGGATCCCGCTAAAACGACGATTTGTGTTCCCAAAACAAGGGCGCAGCTGCTTTTTCGGGCGGCTGCGCCCTTTTTGGCTTAAAATTGGGCAAAGTTTACAGAATGATACTTGCTTTTGTTTGGAATTTTGCTATACTATATCTTACAATGTCGTACTATTGAAAAAACGAGGAGCGTGATACGATGCGCGTTTATGATCTGATCGCAAAAAAGCGTGATGGCGGTACGCACAGCCGTGAGGAGCTGGAGCAGATCGTCAATGGCTATGTCAGCGGAGAAGTGACTGATTACCAGATGGCTGCATGGATGATGGCTGTCTATCTGCGCGGCATGACCGATGAGGAGACCGCAGAGCTGACCGATGTGATGGCTCACAGCGGTGTGATGGTGGATCTTTCGCCCATTCCGGGCATCAAGGTGGACAAGCACTCCACCGGCGGCGTGGGCGACAAGACCACGCTGGTCATTGCCCCCATCGTGGCGGCCTGCGGCGTGAAGATCGCCAAGATGAGCGGCCGGGGCCTTGGCCATACCGGCGGCACCATCGATAAGATGGAGAGCGTGCCCGGCACCAGAACCGCCCTCTCACAGGAGGAGTTCTTTGCGCAGGTGAACAGGATCGGCCTGTCGGTCATTGGCCAGAGCGAGGGCATTGCCATTGCAGATAAAAAAATGTATGCTCTGCGGGATGTGACCGCAACCGTCAGCTGCATCCCACTCATCGCATCCAGCATCATGTCCAAGAAACTGGCTTCCGGCTCGGATGCCATCCTGCTGGATGTGACTACCGGCACCGGAGCTTTTATGAAAACGGTAGACCAGAGCATTGAGCTGGCCAAGCTGATGGTATCCATTGGCACCCATCACGGCCGCCGGGTGGCTGCCATGATCACCGATATGGACACCCCGCTGGGCCATAACATTGGCAACAGTCTGGAAGTCATGGAAAGCATGGATGTGCTCAAGGGCCATGGCCCCGCCGACCTGACCGAGGTCTGCCTGCAGCTGGCGGCGAACATGCTGGTGCTGGCCGATAAGGGCACTCCTGCCGAGTGCCGCGCCATGGCCGAGGCGGTGATCGCCGACGGCTCTGCCTTTGCAAAGTGCAAGGAGATGTTTGCGGCACAGGGCGGTGATACCCGCGTGCTGGACGATTACAGCCTGTTTGAGCAGCCCGCGGCAAGCTTTGAGCTGCTGGCAGAGCAGGACGGTTACATTGTGGCGAACGATGCCGAGAAGATCGGCTCTGCCAGCGTGCTGCTGGGTGCGGGCCGACAGAAAAAGGGCGACCCGCTGGATTTTGCCGCCGGCATCACCTTGCATAAAAAGCGCGGCGACTACGTAAAGAAGGGCGAGAGTCTGGCTACCTTCTACGGCGCAGCCGATAAGTTTGAAGCTGCCGCCGCCGAGTACCGCAGCGGCCTTGGATACGGCCCTGAGAAGCCGGAGGAAGCCCCGCTGGTGTATGCCCTTGTAACGAAGGACGGCGTGGCGCGCTATTAAATGAAATAAAAGCTTCCGGGACGGTATCTCCCGGGGCTTTTTTGCGTCATTTGGCAGGTTTTTGTTGCATAATGTGGAAAACAGTGGAACTTTGGCAGGAGATATGGTATACTATGATGGATTTGTGCTGTCCCGGCAGAAGGGACGCGGAAAGAGAAAGGACTTGTTATGAAGATCATTCTGGTGGGCGGCGGCAAGGTTGGTACTGCGCTGGCGCGGCAGCTCAGTGAGGAAGACCATAATGTGACCATTGTGGATACCAACAAAGCGCGTGTGGAGCACCTGACTGAAAGCTACGATGTGCTGGGCATCGTGGGCAACGGTTCCTCGATCACCACGCTGGCAGAGGCCGGCATTGAAGACGCGGATGTGTTCATTGCCGTGACCGGTTCGGATGAGCTGAACCTGCTGTGCTGCATGTTTGCCAAAAAGGCGGGCCACTGCCATGCAATTGCCCGTGTGCGCAACCCGTCCTACAGTCATGAGCTGGACTTTATCAAAAAGCAGATCGGCATTTCGGCCATCATCAATCCGGAAATGGCTGCAGCAAAGGAGATCTCCCATCTGCTGCGCTTCCCGGGTGCAAGCAAGATCGACACCTTTGCAGACGGCCGTGTGCGGCTGATCAAGTTTGCACTCACTGCAGAGCAGGGGCTGGATGGCGTGGCCATCCGCGAGATTCCCACCCGTCTGAAGAGCGACATTCTGGTGTGTGCAGTGGAGCGCAGCGGCGGCGTGATCATTCCGAACGGTAACTTTGTACTGCAGAACGGCGATCAGGTCACCTTCCTTGCAACACAGGATAAGGCCCACGAGTTCTTCCAGCGCATCCACCTGCCGGTGCGCCCGGTGCGCAATGCCTTCATCGTGGGCGGCGGTGCCATCGCCTTCTATCTGAGCCAGGAGCTGCTGGAAAACCACGTGCGTGTGCGCATCGTGGAGCGCGACCCTGCCCGCTGCATGGAGCTGGCCGAGCAGCTGCCCGGCGCACAGATCCTGAACGAGGACGGCTCCAACCGCGAATTCCTGCTCTCGGAGGGCATGGAGTCCACCGAGGCTTTTGTGGCCCTGACCAACATTGACGAGGAGAATGTGCTGCTGACCCTGTTTGCCAAAAAGCACTCCAAGGGCAAGCTGGTCACCAAAGTCAACCGTCTGGAATTTGATGATATTCTGGCCGGTCTGGATCTGGGCAGCGTGGTCTACCCCAAGTACATGACCTGCGATTACATCGTGCAGTATGTGCGTGCACTGCAGAACGAAGCGGGCAGCAACATCAAGACGCTGTACCGCATTCTGGACGACCGCGTGGAAGCGCTGGAATTTACCGTCCACGAGAAGAGCGCTGCCACCGGTGTCCCCCTGAGCCAGCTGCACCTGAAAAAGAATCTGCTGCTGTGCTGCATCACCCGCGGCCATCAGATCCTGATCCCGCGCGGCGGCGACCAGATCCAGGTGGGCGACAACGTGATCGTGGTCACGCTGGAGCATGGTCTGCATGACCTGCGCGATATTCTGGACAAGGGCGCAGAGGGTTGACGGAGGCAGACTATGAATTATGCGATCGTTTTCCGTCTGCTGGGCTATGTCATGCTGATCGAGGGTGCGCTGCTGCTGCTGCCCGCAGCGGCCAGCTGGATCTACGGCGAATGGTTCGTGCTGGGCGTGTTTCTGATCACGGCGGCAGTCAGCGCCGCCATCGGCTACGCCCTGCGCGGCATCAAGCCCCAAAGCAAGGTATTCTATATGCGAGAGGGCTTTGCTGCTACCTCGCTGAGCTGGATCGTCATTTCCATCGTGGGCGCCGTTCCGTTTGTGGTGACGGGCTGCATCCCGAACCCGGTGGACGCCCTGTTTGAGACGGTGTCCGGCTTTACCACCACCGGTGCCAGCATCCTGCCCGGGGTGGAGGATCTGCCCAAAGGCATCCTGTTCTGGCGTAGCTTCACCCACTGGATCGGCGGCATGGGCGTTCTGGTGTTCCTGCTCTCGCTGCTGCCCCTGACCGGCGGCTCCCACGTCAACCTGATGAAGGCAGAAAGCCCCGGCCCTCAGGTGGATAAGCTGGTGCCCAAGGTGCAGTCTACCGCAAAGATCCTGTACGGCATCTATTTTGCACTCACCGTGCTGGAGGTGGTATTCCTGCTGCTGGGCGGCATGCCGCTGTTTGAGTCCATGCTCACGGCCTTCGGTACGGCGGGCACCGGCGGCTTCGGCTTCAAGAACGACAGCTTTACCAGCTTTTCTCCCTACATCCAGTGGGTCGTGACCATCTTCATGATCCTGTTTGGTGTCAACTTCAATGCCTACTTCCTGCTGCTGCTGCGCAAATTCAACCGCGCCATCAGCGAGGAAGTGCGCGGCTACTTCGCCATTATTCTGGTGGCAATTGGCATTATCACGGCCAATATCTACAGCCTTTATAACAGCTTTGGCGAAGCGGTGCGTCAGGCAGCCTTTCAGGTGGGTTCCATCATCACCACTACCGGTTTTTCCAGCTGTGATTTTGACCTGTGGCCCACTCTCTCCAAAGAAATTCTGGTGGTGCTCATGTTCATTGGTGCCTGCGCAGGCAGCACCGGCGGCGGCATCAAGGTGAGCCGCCTCCTCATTCTGGGCAAGACCCTTGGCAAGGAGCTCAAGCAGGCGCTGCACCCACAGGTGGTGGCCCCCGTCCGCATGGACGGCAAGCTGCTCAACCACGAGACCATTCGCACCACCAATGTGTTTATGGGCGCGTATTTCTTCATCTTCGTGGTATCCTTCCTGCTCATCAGTCTGGATGGCTTTGATATGGTGACGAACTTCACAGCCATTGCAGCTACTTTGAACAACATCGGCCCGGGCCTTGCGCAGGTGGGCCCCATGATGAACTTTGGCAGCTTTACGAACCCTGCAAAGCTGGTGATGATCTTCGACATGCTGGCCGGCCGTCTGGAAATCTTCCCGATGCTGGTGCTGTTCCTGCCGGATACATGGCGCAGATTCTAAAAAGCAATTATAAAAAGCCATCTGTGATCTTCTGCTCGTATTGAGCATTTGGAAAGATACAGATGGCTTTTTTGCGCGTAACGGTAAACTGCACAAACCCTTCCCTTTTTGGGGAAGGCGGATCTGCGAAGCAAAGACGAAGAAGCTTTTATACTTCCACTTTTTCCTGTGCCCGGTACTGCAGGGCTTCCAGCACACAGTCCTCATCCAGCAGCTGTTTGCCTGCCAGATCGGCCACCGTGCGGGCCACCCGCAGGATGCGGTCATGGGCGCGGGCGGAAAGGCCCAAAGCGTCGTAGGAGGCACGCAGCAGCCGCTCGGCGGCGGGGGTCATGCGGCAGACGCGCCGCACCTGCCCGGCGGTGAGCTGGGCGTTGCAGAGCACACCCTCAAAACCTGGGGCGGCATAGCGCTTTGCCTGAATGGCCCGGGCGGCAAGCACCTGTTTGCGCAGATCGGCGCTGCTCTCGGAAGGGACGACGGCGTGCAGCTCGTCAAAGGCGATGGGGTCCATCTCCACGCACAGGTCGATGCGGTCCAGCAGCGGGCCGGACACACGGCTGCGGTACTGCCGCACAGCACTGGGCGAACAGGTGCACTGCCGGGTGGGGTGGCCGTAGTAGCCGCATTTGCAGGGGTTCATGGCGGCTACCAGCTGGAAGCGGCTGGGATAGGTGGCACTGCCTGCCGCTCGGCTCACGGTAATCTGGCCGTCCTCCAGCGGCTGGCGCAGCACTTCCAGACTCTCGCGGGAGAACTCCGGCAATTCGTCTAAAAACAGCACACCGCAGTTGGCAAGGCTGCACTCGCCGGGCCGGAACTGTGCGCCGCCGCCAGCCAGAGCTGCGGCACTGGCCGAGTGGTGCGGGCTGCGGAAAGGCCGTGCAGAGATCAGGCCCCGGCCCTGCGGCAGCTGCCCTGCAATGGAATAAATTTTAGTGGTCTCCACGGCTTCCTCGCGGGTGAGCGGCGGCAGGATGCCGGGCAGACGCTTTGCCAGCATGGATTTGCCGGTGCCGGGTGCGCCAATGAGCAAAACATTGTGTCCGCCTGCGGCAGCAATGACCATAGCCCGCCGCGCCAGCGACTGGCCCATCACGTCCGCAAAATCCGGCACCTGTGCCCATGCGTCTGCAGGGTCAAAGGGAACAACAGCCGCCGGGGCAAGCGGGGAGATGCCGCGCAGGGCATCTACAACTTCGCGTGCCGTGTGGGCGGGGTAGACGGCCATGCTGTCGGCACAGGCCTCGGCTGCTTCGGCGGCATTCTCGGCAGGTACATACAGGGCGTGGGTGCCATTTTCTGCTGCAGCCAGCGCCATGGGCAGCACGCCGGAAACCGGCCGCAAGGTGCCGTCCAGTGCCAGTTCGCCCAGAAATGCCGCGTCGGCAGGCACATCCTCCAGCTGGCCGCTGGCAGTGAGCACTGCCAGCAGAAGCGGCAGGTCGTACACCGGGCCGGTCTTGCGCACATCCGCCGGGGCAAGATTGATGGTAATGCGCCGGTCCGGGAACTTGAAGCCCAGATTTTTGATGGCGGCGCGCACACGGTCGGCGCTTTCACGCACAGCGGAATCCGGCAGGCCCACGATGGAAAAGGCGGGCAGACCGCCGGAAATGTCGGCCTCCACTGCCACGGCAAAGCCGCTCAGGCCGTTCAGACCAAAGCTTCTGGTAACAGAATACATGTTGTTCTCCCTTATCCCAGCGGATGATATGACGGAAAAGAATTGGCAAAAGTGGAAAATATTGGATGATTATGTCATACTTCGACACAAAAATACTTCTAAATTCATTATAGTAAAGGGCAGGAAAGATGTCAATGCGATAGAGAGGAGAGAGTTTTCCATGATGAGCAAAGAATACTGCCGCTATATCCGTACATATTCAGAACTGGAAGGACTGCAGCATGCCCACACCCTTGTATATTGCGGTGCCGCCGCTGCGCAGGGTGTTGTAATGGAGCTGCGGCAGGAGCAGGATGGCCGGGTGCGCCGCAGCGCGGTGCTGCTGCAGGACAGTTTTGCCCGGGCAATGCAGCTGCTGCGCTACCTGTGTGAAAACAGCATCGGTTTGGAGCAGTGGCTGGACGTTCTGGACGATGCAGGCCAGAGTTATGAACTGCTGGAAAATGCAGGCGAGACCGGGATGGTTCCCGACTTTACCGGGAAAAACTTGGAATTTTGTGCCATATGCCGGTTTTGAACTGCAAATCTTGTTGCAGATTACGCAATTGACACATGAACGCGGAGAGTTTATATTATAAGTAGGTTTAACTAAACCTGTTCTTTTTTGCGGAAAAATTTACAAAAGGTAAGGTGTGCAAGATGTATTTGGATGAATATAAGCGCTGGATGGCTGCAGAGCTGGAAGACGCTGATCTGAAGCCGGAGCTGGCCAAGATCGAGGGAAATGATGATGAGATCAAGGACCGCTTTGCTGTGGCTTTGAAGTTTGGCACCGCTGGTCTGCGCGGCGTTCTGGGCGCTGGCACCAACCGTATGAATATCTATGTTGTGCGTCAGGCCACGCAGGGTCTGGCAAACTGGGTCAAGACTCAGGGCGGTAGCCAGACTGTGGCCATCAGCTACGACAGCCGCCTGAAGAGCGATATCTTTGCCAAGACCGCCGCAGGCGTTCTGGCGGCAAACGGTATCAAGGTGCGCATTTACGATGCTCTGATGCCTGTGCCTGCACTGAGCTTTGCTACCCGTTACTACCAGTGCAATGCTGGTATCATGGTCACGGCTTCTCACAACCCGGCCAAGTACAACGGCTACAAGGCCTACGGCCCGGATGGCTGCCAGATGACCGATGATGCTGCTGCCATCGTGTACGATGAGATCCAGAAGACGGATGTGCTGACCGGTGCAAAGTACATCTCCTTTGCCGAGGGCGTGGAGCAGGGCCTGATCCGCTTTGTGGGCGACGACTGCAAGAAGGCACTGTATGATGCCATCGAGGCCCGTCAGGTGCGCCCGGGCCTGTGCAAGACTGCCGGCCTGAAGCTGGTGTACAGCCCGCTGAATGGTTCCGGTCTGGTGCCTGTCACTCATGTGCTGAACGATATAGGCATCACCGATATCACCATCGTGCCCGAGCAGGAGTACCCCAACGGTTACTTTACCACCTGCTCCTACCCGAACCCCGAAATTTTCGAGGCTCTGAAGCTGGGTCTGGAGCTGGCAACCAAGACTGGTGCCGATCTGATGCTGGCCACCGACCCCGATGCCGACCGCGTGGGCATTGCCATGAAGTGCCCGGATGGCAGCTATGAGCTGGTATCCGGCAACGAGATGGGCGCTCTGCTGCTGGATTACATCTGCGCAGGCCGCATCGAGAAGGGCACCATGCCCAAAAACCCGGTCGCCGTCAAGTCCATCGTGTCCACTCCTCTGGCCGATGCCATTGCCGCACACTACGGCGTGGAAATGCGCAGCGTGCTGACCGGCTTCAAGTGGATCGGCGACCAGATCGCAAATCTGGAAGCTGCCGGTGAGGTGGACCGCTTCATCTTTGGCTTCGAGGAGAGCTACGGCTATCTGGCCGGCCCCTATGTACGCGATAAGGATGCCGTCATCGGTTCCATGCTGATCTGCGAAATGGCCGCTTACTACCGCAGCATCGGTTCCTCCATCAAGCAGCGTCTGGAAGAGATCTATAAACAGTATGGCCGCTACCTGAACAAGGTGGACAGCTTCGAGTTCCCCGGCCTGACCGGCATGGAGAAGATGGCTTCCATCATGCAGAAGCTGCGTGATAACCCGCCCGCCGAGCTGGCTGGCCACAAGGTGGTCAAGGTGACCGACTACAAGAAGCCCGAGGAGACCGGCCTGCCTGCAGCAAACGTGTTGATCTACAGTCTGGAAAACGGCGCTACCGTTGTGGTGCGTCCCTCCGGCACTGAGCCGAAGATCAAGACCTATTTCACCACTCTGGGCAAGGATCTGGCTGAAGCACAGGCACAGAAGGATGCTCTGGCTGCTGCCATTGAGCCGATCCTGAAGTAAACTCCATCAAGAACAAGTTTGTGCCCCTCTGCTGTGTGCAGAGGGGCATTTTTGCTGTAGAATATTGGTTGCAGTTTGGGAAGTTATACGCTATAATAAAATATGGCTTACTATAGGAATCGGGCAGGTGAAGAAATTGGAAAAGAGAGTATCCGCGGTACTGGTGGCGGCGGGGTCTTCCACACGCATGGGCTTTGACAAGCTCAGCTTTGATCTGGGCGGCGAGACCGTGCTGCACCGCAGCATCCGCGCGTTTGAACAGGATCCGCTTGTCACGGAGATCGTGCTGGTGGCCGGTAAGAACCGCGCCTTTGTGGAGCAGCAGGCAGCAGACTGCACAAAGCCTGTGCAGATCGTAACGGGCGGCACTACCCGCGCCGAGAGCGCAAAAAACGGCGTGCTGGCGGCAGCAGGGGAGCTTGTGGCAGTGCACGACGCGGCAAGACCCTTCGTCAGTCAGGCCGTTATCACAGCAGCGCTGGAAGCAGCGGCCCGGTGCGGCGCAGCTGCACCTGCCGTACCGGTAAAGGATACCATCAAGGCTGCAGCGCGCGGCAACGGAAAGACCGTGCCGGATGCCTGCCTTGTGTACACAACGCCCGACCGCAGCACCCTGTATGCGGTGCAGACCCCTCAGTGCTTTGACCGCGCAGAGTACCTTGCTGCGCTGGAAGAGCTGGATGCCGAAAAAGCCCGCCTTGTCACCGACGACTGCAGCCTGTTCGAGCTGACCGGCCGCGCCGTGCAGCTGACGCAGGGCGATTACGCCAATTATAAGATCACGACCCGCGAGGACTTGCCCCGCCCGGAACAGAAAGAGGAACACAAAATGCGCATTGGACATGGTTATGACGTGCACCGTCTGGTGGAAGGCCGCAAGCTGATCCTGGGCGGCGTGGAAGTGCCTTTTGAAAAAGGCCTGCTGGGCCACTCGGATGCAGATGTGCTGGCCCATGCGGTGATGGATGCTGTGCTGGGTGCCGCTGCGCTGGGGGATATCGGCCAGCATTTCCCGGACAATGACCCGGCCTACTCCGGTGCTGACAGCCTGAAGCTTGCCCGCCGTGTGGCCGAAATTTTAAAGGAGCACGGTTTCCGCATTGAAAATATCGACGCGACGCTGTTGTGTCAGCGGCCCAAGCTTGCGCTGTACATTCCGGCCATGCGCCGGAATCTGGCCGATGCTTTCGGCCTGCCGGTGGATGCCGTGAGTGTGAAGGCCACCACCGAGGAACATCTGGGCTTTACCGGTGAGGGGCTGGGCATTGCCGCCCACGCTGTTGCCCTGATCGAAACACTGTAAACGGGAGCGTGTACCAATGACTCTGAACGCGATCATTGCAAATTTCCAGACCTTCAAACTGGTCGATTTGCTGGATATCATCATCATTTCCTTCCTGATTTACCAGCTGCTGGGCATTGTCAACCGCACCCGCGCCGGCCAGCTGTTCAAGGGTGCGCTGCTGGTGATGGCCGTCTATCTGGTGGCAGAAACGCTGAACATGCGTACCGTCACATGGCTGCTGAACTCACTGCTGCAGGTGGGCCTGCTGACGCTGGTGGTGCTGTTCCAGCCGGAGATCCGCCGTGCGCTGGAGCGCATGGGCCAGACCGACCAGTGGGCCGCCAAGCTGTTCAATGTCAAAGGCCGCTACAACGATCCCAGCCTGAAAGGTGCATGGCGCAGTGCCATCATTGCCATCTGCGATGCGGCAGAGCGCTTTTCTGAGACCAAGACCGGTGCACTGATCGTGCTGGAACGCCACACGAACCTTTCGGAGATCGTGCGCACCGGCACGCCGGTGAACAGTGCGGTCAATCTGGAAGTGCTGGGCACCATTTTCTACGAGGGCACGCCCCTGCACGATGGTGCTGCCATCATTGAGAATGGCCGCATCAAAGCCGCGGGCTGTGTGCTGCCGCTTTCCAACAATCTGGATCTTGGCAAGGATATGGGCACCCGTCACCGTGCCTGCCTTGGCATTGCCGAAAATTCCGACGCCATCGCCATCGTGGTCAGCGAGGAGACCGGCATCATCTCCATGGCAAAGAACGGCGTGCTGATCCGCCATTTTGACCGCCAGACCCTGTATACCCGTCTGGTGGATGAGATGATCCCTAAGGAGACCACCACCGAAAAGACGACGGTCAGCGGCTGGCGCGGTCAGCTGGACCGTCTGTGGAAATGGGTCAGCCAGAAGGAGGACGATGCGCAATGAACAACGAACCCAACAAGAAAAATGGCGCAAAGCCTGCGGTCGCCCATAAGAAAAACATTCTGGACGACCGCCGCATCCGGCTGGCACTTTCGGTGCTGGGTGCCATCGTTGCATGGATGGTGGTCACGATCATCGTCCAGCCCGGCACCAGCAACACCATCTACAATGTGCCGGTGGATTATACCTACGATTCCGCTGCTTACACCTCCCGGGGCCTGAGCATCGTCAGCGCCGAGGATAAGACCGTGAACCTGAAAATCTCCGGCGACGGCTACACCATCGGCGGGCTGACGGCTTCCGACTTTGTGGTCTACCCGGATTTTTCCAGCGTACGCGACAGCGGCGAAAAGACCCTGCGCCTGCTGGTACGCGGTGCCAACGGCCTGCTGAACGGTGTGACCGTGACCATGGAAGGCAATGACAACACGGTGGATGTGGTGTTTGACGTGGTGGAGGAAAAGACCCTGCCCGTTACCATTACCACCAACTACCTGACCATCGCGGACGGTTATATCCTTTATAGTACGGATGTTTCCAAGGAGAATATCACCCTTTCCGGCCCCAGCAGTGAGCTGAATAAAGTTGCTACCTGCACTGCAGAGGTGACCTACAGCGGCGAACTGACCGAGTCCATCACGCTGAACACGCCGCTGCGCTTCTATACCTCCGGCGGCAAGGAAGTCAAGTTTGAGTACACGGAGCTGGAAGAGAACAGCGTGGATGTGACCTTGCAGGTGTACAAGATGGCAACGCTGCCGGTGGACGTGAATTTCATCAATGCACCGCGTGATTTTGATGATTCGATGCTGGTATATGCACTCAGCCGCAAGCAGCTCAAGGTGGCAGGTCCGGCAGATAAGATCGATATGCTGTCCACGCTGCCCATCGGCAATATCGACCTTTCCACCTTTACACTGAACAAGAGCTATGAGCTGCCCATCGACCTGCCCGCAGACATCTATCTGCTGGATAACATTTCCACCATAACGGTCAGCTTTGACTGCTCCAATCTGGGAACCAAGACCATGAACCTGCCCAATACCTGCGTGCAGGTGGTCAACCTGCCCTCTACCTACCAGCTGACGGTGCAGACCGAACGCCTGATGAATGTAACGCTCTGCGGCCCCAAGGGCGCGATCGAAACGCTGACCCCGGAGCAGGTGGTCATTGAGATCGATGCCGAGGATTTCTCGGTGGCGACCGGCGAGCAGAACATCGCCTGCCGCCTGTATGTGCCCTCCAACGGCAAGATCTTTGCACTGGGCAGCTATGTGCTGCAGTGCCGCATCGAAAGCAACTGAAACAAAAAGGAACACACGATAACATGATTCTGGTTCGCAACATCCGTCTGCCGCTCTCTGCCGGAGAGCCGCAGGCATTTGAAAAAGCCCTGCACGCCGCCCGCATCCCGCGCGGAAAGGTGCAGCATCTGGGCGTGGCAAAGCTCTCGGTGGATGCCCGCCACGGCCAGCCCAAGCTGGTGTATACTGTGGCTGTCACCCTGAAAGAACCTGCCGAGGAAGCGGCTTTTGCAGCCCGCTGTGGTGATGCTTCTCTGCAGCAGAAGGTGGATTTTTCGGTGCAGAATGGCATTCAGCCACTGGCACATCGGCCTGTGGTGTGCGGCCTTGGCCCGGCGGGCCTGTTTGCAGCGCTGCTGCTGGCCCGGCAGGGCTATCAGCCCATTGTGCTGGAGCGCGGCCCGGCGCTGGACGAGCGCGTAAAGGCGGTGGAACATTTTTCTGCTACCGGCGAACTGGATGTGAATGCGAACATTCAATTTGGCGAGGGCGGTGCCGGTACCTTTTCGGACGGCAAGCTGACCACCCGCATCGGCGATGAGCTGTGCGGCTTTGTTACCGAGGTGTTCCTGCAGCACGGTGCGCCGGAGGAGATCGCCTGGAAGCAGAAGCCCCATGTGGGCACCGACCTGCTGCGCGGTGTGATCACCTCTATCCGCAAGGAGATCGAAGCTCTGGGCGGTGAGGTGCATTTCAACACGGCCCTGACCGGCTTTGAACAGAAAAATGGTCAGCTCACCGGCATTTTTACCACAAATGGCACCTTTGCCTGCGAAGCTTTGGTGTTCGCGGTGGGCCACTCAGCCCGCGATACCTTCGGGATGCTGATGGACGGCGGCCTGCAGCTGGAATGCAAGCCGTTCAGTGTGGGCTTCCGCGCCGAGCATCTGCAGAGTGAGATCGAAAAGAGCTTATATCACGAGGCTGCCGGGCATCCGGCTCTGCCGCGGGGCGAGTATCAGCTCTCCCAGCATGTGGGGGAGCGGTGCGTTTACACCTTCTGCATGTGCCCCGGCGGGCAGGTGGTGGCATCGGCCAGCGAGGAAGGCCGTGTAGTGACCAACGGCATGAGTTTCCACGCCCGCAATGGCAAAAATGCCAACGCGGCCGTGGTGGTGAGCGTGGGAGGCAAGGACTTTGCAGACGATCCGCGCCGGGCCATCGCGTTCCAGCGGGAGCTGGAAGCCAGAGCCTACGCCGCTGGGCGCAGTGCAGGGGAGTATGCCGCTCCGGCAGAGAACATCCAGAGCTTTCTGGAAGGGCGCGGCCAGCTGAACATTGGACGCGTGCAACCTACCTATGACCGCGGCGTTGCTGCGGCAGACCTCGGCACACTGCTGCCGCAGGAGCTGGCCGAAACGCTGCGGGCGGGCCTGCGCGCCTACGAGCGCAAAATTGCGGGTTATACCGCGCCGGAAGCGATCCTTACGGGTCTTGAGACCCGCACCAGCAGCCCGGTGCGGCTGAAGCGGGAAGAAAATTTTGAATGCACCCAGCTGGCAGGTCTGTATCCCTGCGGCGAGGGCGCCGGATATGCGGGCGGCATCATGAGCGCCGCCGTGGATGGCCTGCGGGTGGCCCGCGCCATCATCAGCCGGTATGCACCGGCAGAAGGGTGAGAAGAATTTGATGAACGATCGTGAAAACGATACAATGAGAGAAAATGAGGGCCGTCAGGTGCAGCAGGAGCTGGAAAACCAGCTGCGCGCCTTTGGCGATACCATGTCGGATGCCTTTGCCCATGGCTTTGAGGGCAAAGGGGAGGACATTGGCGACCGCGCCTATGGTGTGGGCCGTGCGGCGGTGAATGCTGCAAACTTTGGCCTTGGCGAAGCGGCAAAGGCGTTCCGCAGCAGCCGGGATGAATACTACCGCAGCCGTCAGAATGCGCAGAATACGAAAAAACAGGGCTTGAATGAGGACAATATCAACGCGCAGGCCGTAGGCGTTTCCGGCTGGTTCCGGCAGATGTTCGGCAAGGCAGAGACGACCCCGGCAGACGAGATCCGCACCAGTGCCAAAAAGCGCTACAGCGCAGGCTGTGCATTGCTGGCAGTCGGCATCACGTTTACGGTGATCTTTGGCATCACGGCAGTTTCCTGTCTGGGTGCGGCGGGCCTGTTTACGCCCAATGCGGCGGTTCTGCAGGCCCTTCTGCAGGACAGCTTTATGGCTGAAAATGCTGCAGCCATGGGCAGCTTTGCGCTGGGGGCGGTGCGGATCACCGGCTGGTGCTTTGCGGCTGTCACCGCCGTGTTCGTGTGGATGATCACTGCCGGTGCATCCCGCCTGAAGGCCAGCAAGACGCTGCTCCGTCTGGCCGAGGCAGCAGAAGGCTTTGACTGCAAAAAGGGCCTGCCGCTGGAAGCCGTGGACGAGAAAAAGGCCCGGGCACTCAAGCGGGTGCGCAGATTCATCCGCAATGGCTGGCTGAGTGCATGGGTGGACGAAAAAGCGGAAAAGCTTTACCTGACTGCTGAGGATTACCGTGCCGCGCAGGAAGCTGCCGCAGCCTCCAAGGCACCGCCGCAGCCGGAACCGGCGGCAGAAAAAACGGACGATGTGCCGCTCAATCTTGAGACGGCGCGCCGCTTTGCCGCCGTGCTGCAGCAGGAAAAACAGCTGATGCAGGATGCGCAGGGCCGCGAAGAGCTGGACCATATGCAGACCACCACCACTGCCATCTGTGACTGGCTGGAAGCACACCCGGAAAGCCTGCCCAAGGCCCGCCGCTTTGCGGAATACTATATCCCCACCACCCTCAAGCTGCTGCACACCTACAACGATGTGCAGGGCCAGCAGGGCGAAAACGCCGAGACCATCCGCCGCGATATCGCGGGCATCCTTCACACGCTGAATCAGGCCTACGACACCCTGTACGATACGCTGCTCTCGGATGTAGCGATGGATGTCTCTTCTGAGATCGCCGCCCTGCAGGGAATGCTGGCCAACGACGGCCTGACGGGAGGAAATTTTGAATGACCTACCGTGCATGGAATCTGAAGCCGCTGGACCGTGCCGCGCTGCGGGAGCTGACGCAGGCGATTGCGGAGCAGGCCACCGAAGAACTGGAATATAACGCACAGAACGACGAGCCGTGGAGCGAGCAAAAATATGCGGCCGCCCTTGCCGCCCAGCAGAAGGAAAATGCCCTGTTGGCGGGCGTGCTGACGGCCCGCGGCATTACCGACCCTACCGAAGCACTGACCCTGCTTGCCGGTGAGGAAGAGTTGAGCGACCCCTCGCTGCTCACCGATATGGACAAGGCCTGTGAGCGCATCTGGCGGGCCATTGACGAGGGCGAGACCATTGTGGTGTTCGGCGATTATGACGTGGACGGCGTGACGGCCACGGCCCTGCTGTACCAGCATCTCAAGGGCATGGGGGCTACCGTAAAATGTATGCTGCCCAGCCGCGAGGGCGACGGCTACGGCCTTTCGCGCAATGCCATCCGTTCCATCCACGATAAGGGCTGCAAGCTGATCGTGACGGTGGATAACGGCATTTCTGCTGTGGAAGAAGCCGATTATGCCGCTGAACTGGGTATTGACCTGATCATTACCGACCATCATCTGCCGCCGGAAACTCTGCCCAAGGCCATTGCCGTGGTAGACCCCCGTCGTGAGGACGACACCAGTCCCTTCAAGGGCCTGTGCGGTGCGGGCGTGGCGTTCAAGCTGTGTGCCGCACTGGATGGCTGCCCGCCGGAAGAAATGCTGGACTACTGCGGCGACCTTGCCGCTGTGGGTACTGTGGCGGACGTGATGCCGCTTACCGGCGAAAACCGCACCCTTGTCAAGGCGGGCCTGCGCCAGCTGCAGAACACGGACCGTCCGGGTCTGGAAGCGTTGCTGGAAGAGGTGGGCCTTGCGGGCAAACCGGTCACCGCAGAAAATGTCAGCTACGCCATTGCGCCCCGCATCAATGCGGCTGGCCGCATGGACAACGCTGTTACGGCTTTGCAGCTGGTGATGTGTGAGGACCCGGACCGCGCCGCAGAGCTGGCCCATAAACTGAACGAGATCAATACAAAGCGTCAGGAGACAGAGCTGCAGATCTTCAAGGCCGCGCAGGAACTGCTGGAACAGGAACCGGAGCGGCTGGAAGACCGCGTGATGCTGCTGTGGGGCCGCGATTGGCACCCCGGTGTCATTGGCATCGTGGCATCCCGGCTGGTGGAACGCACCGGCCGGCCTGTAATCGTGGTGACGATCGACGAGCACGGCGAATGCAAGGGCAGCGGACGCAGCGTGCAGGGATTCAATTTGCATGCCTGCATTGGTGCCTGTGCAGATCTGCTCATCCGCTACGGCGGCCATGCCATGGCTGCGGGCCTTTCGGTGCGGGAAGAAAATCTGCCCGCTCTGCGCCGCCGCCTGAACGACTGGGCAGCACGGGAATGCCCGGTGCTGCATACCACCCCGCTGGAGTGCGACCTGCCCATCCATCTGGACCGTGTGACCGTGGAAAGTGTGCGGAAGCTCGACCAGCTGGCTCCCTATGGGGCCGAGAACCCGACCCCGGTGTTCCTTTTGCAGAACGCCGTGCTGGATGGGGTATACCCGGTATCGGAGGGCAGGCACAGCCGCCTGCGCCTGCGGCAGGGCAATGCCAGCGTGTATGCCGTGTGGTTCGGTATGCCGCCGGAACAGCTGCCCTATGCCATGGGCGATGTGGTGGATGCTGCGCTGAACCTTTCGGTCTACGATTCGCCCCGGGGCGCACAGCTTTCGGGCCGCATTCTGGACCTGCATCCGGCAGGGCTGGGCACAAAGCTTGCGGAGCAGGCTGCTTTTGTGGTGGCGCTGCGCCGCGGCACACCCCTGACCGAGGAACAGAAAAAGCTTATTACGCCTGAGCGCAGTGATATCGTCACAGTGTACCGTGAGCTGCAGGCGCGTCGCTGGCACGCAGAAGATCTGCAGCCGCTGTGCGCAAAACTGGGCGAGGAAAATACAGGCAAAACGCTGGTGGCGGTCACGGCCTTGGAACAGGTGGGACTGATCGCCACGGTGGAAAAGGGCGGAGCAAAATATCTGGAGCTTGTGCCTGCGCAGGGCAAAAAGAACCTTGCGGATGCCCCGGTCCTGAAATGTTTGGAGGGAATGTAAAATGCCAGAGGGAAAGAAAACTGCTGTCCCTGCACCGAAGCCGGTGCGGGAAGAGGATCTCTACTCCGCAAAGACCCACCTGCATCAGCCGGTACCGGTGCAGGAAACGGCTACCGTTTCTGCAACAGCACAGCTGGCCGATGCCCCGGAAGGCGCGCTGCCTTCGGAGGTGCGGCCGGAGATCGTTACCTGGGAAAAGCTGTGTGAGGCCATCAAGGCCAGCGGCCGCTCCTACAATATGGAGATGATCGAAAAGGCATATGACCTTGCCAACACTGCCCACAAGGGGGTGTGCCGCCGCAGCGGCGAGCCGTATATCTGCCATCCGCTGGCTGTGGCACGGCTGGTGCTGGATCTTGGCATGGACTCCGAGAGCATTGCTGCGGCCCTGCTGCACGATGTGGTGGAGGACACTCCCACTACACTGGACGACCTAAAAGCCGCCTTTGGCGAGGAAGTTGCCCTGCTGGTGGACGGCGTGACCAAGCTGACCAAGATCCAGTTCTCTAACATTGAGGAACTGCAGGCTGAAAACCTGCGCAAGATGCTGCTGGCCATGAGCCGCGATGTGCGCGTGATGATCATTAAGCTGTGCGACCGGCTGCACAACATGCGCACCGGTGATGCATGGCCGGAACAGAAGCGCCGCGATAAAGCCCGCGAGACTATGGAGGTGTATGCCCCCATCGCCAACCGTCTGGGAATCCTGAACGTGAAGGAAGAGCTGGAAGACCGCAGCCTGCATTACCTTGACCCTGTGGGCTACGAGGAGATCAGCCGGATGCTCAGTGAGCGTGCAGGCGAGGAGTTCCTTGCAAAGGTGTCCGGTGTGATCGAGCGGCGGCTGGCCGAAAGCGGCATTGAGGGCGCTACCATCAAGCGCCGCGTCAAGAGCATTTACGGCATCTATCGCAAGACCATCATGCAGAACAAGTCCTTTGATGAGATCTACGATATCTATGCGGTGCGTGTCATTCTGGATACGCTGGCCGAGTGCTACAGCACTCTGGGCCTCATCCACGATATGTACCATCCGCTGCCCAACCGCTTCAAGGACTATATCTCCACTCCCAAGCCCAATGGCTACCAGAGCCTGCACACCACCGTCATCGGCCACGAGGGCATCCCCTTTGAGGTGCAGATCCGCACCCGCAAGATGGACGAGCAGGCCGAGTACGGCGTTGCGGCCCACTGGAAGTATAAAGAAGGTCTGGATGGCCACGACAAGCTGGACGAACGTCTGGCATGGGTGAGCCAGCTGTTGGAAAACCAGCGCGTCAGCGAGGATTCCGGCAATCTGCTGCACGACCTCAAGAGCGATCTGCTGCCGGAGGAAGTGTTTGCCTTTACCCCCAAGGGCGATGTCATCAACCTGCCCACCGGCGCTACCTGCATCGATTTTGCCTATGCGATCCATTCGGCGGTGGGCAACCGCATGGTGGGCTGCAAGGTGAACAACCGCATGGTGCCCATCGACCACATCGTTTCCACCGGCGAGATCATCGAAGTGATCCTTGGCCCGGCGGACAAAGGCCCCAGCCGCGACTGGCTCAAGATCGTGCGCACCAGCGAAGCGAAGAGTAAGATCCGAAACTGGTTCAAAAAGATGCGCCGCGAGGAAAATATCACGCAGGGACGTGATGCACTGGCCCGTGAGCTGCGCAGGGAAATGATCATCATTCCGGACGACCAGCTGGACGATTTTATCAACAGCTGTTCCCGCCGCCTGCGCCAGAACAATGCCGAGGAGCTTTATGCCGCCATCGGCTACGGCGGCATGACCATTGCCAACTGCCTGCCCAAGCTCAAGGAGGAGTGGCAGAAGCTGAAAGCTTCGGAGGAAAAGGCCGGGGAAGACCTGCCCAAGGTGGACCTGAGCCGTGTGCACGCTACCGACGGCGTGGTGGTGGAAGGCTTCGATAACACCCCCATCAAGTTTGCCAAGTGCTGCAGCCCGCTGCCGGGCGACCCCATCGTGGGCTTTATCACCCGCGGCTTTGGCGTTTCCATCCACAAGCAGAGCTGCGTGAACGCCATTTCCAGCATGAAGGATCCCACCAACGCCCCCCGCTGGGTCAAGGCGTACTGGGCCGACAGCGTCAAGGACAGCTATAAGGCCGGCATTGAGATCATTGCGCTGAACCGCAACGAACTGCTGCAGGATGTGCTGGCTGCGCTGGCGGATATCCGGGTGCCCATCTATGCGGTGAACGCCCGTCAGGTGGAAAACAACTGCGCCATGGTCAGCCTGACCATCGGCATCAACAATACCGAGCACCTCAACCGCGTGGTCGCAAGACTTTCCAAGGTGAAGGACGTGCTCAAGGTGACAAGGAGCTAAAACATGCGTGCAGTCATTCAGGCGGTGTCTTCCGCCAGTGTGCGGGTAAACGGCGGTGAGCCGCGGGCCATCGGGCCGGGCCTTATGATCCTGCTGGGTGTCAGGGATACCGACAGTCTGGACATCGTGCCCAAGCTTGCCGATAAATGCGCGGGCCTGCGCATCTTTCCGGACGCAGAGGGCAAGCTGAATCTCAGCGCAAAGGACCTTGGCTATTCGGCTCTGGTGGTGAGCCAGTTCACCCTTTACGGCGACACGAAAAAAGGCTACCGGCCCAGCTTTATCAAGGCCGCAAAGCCGCCGCTCTCCGTGGATGCTTACGAGCTGTTCCTTGCAGAGATGAACAAACAGGGCCTGAAGGATGTTCAGCACGGCGAGTTTGGCGCGGACATGCAGGTGGCTCTTGTGAACGAAGGACCCTGCACCATTATCATCGATACCGACGAGTGGAAGAAAAAGGAGTGACCGCCATGCAGGCTTTTCATATTCCGGGCGCTGCGCCGCTGTATACCAATACCTTCCTGCTCATTTCCGACGCAGGCCATGCCGTGGTCATTGATCCGGCGGCAGATGCGCAGACCTACGATAAAATTTTAAAGGAAAACAATGCGCAGCTCACCACCATCCTGTGCACCCACGGCCACTACGACCATGTGGGCAGCGCCGAAGCCTTGCGTACCGAGTGGAACGCAAAGCTCTACTGTGAGGCTGCCGACCTTGCAGGCGACCGCATGTATCCGCTGAGCGCAGCGGACTGCGGCTACGCAGAAGGGGAGACTGTCTCGGTAGACGAGCTGCAGTTCACGGTCTGGCACACGCCCGGCCATACGCCCGGCGGCGTGGTGCTGCTGTGCGGCGAGTATCTCTTCTGCGGCGATACCCTGTTTGCAGGCAGCATCGGCCGTACCGATCTGGAGGGCGGCAGTAGTGCACAGATGGCCGAGAGTCTGCGTAAGCTGGCAAAGCTGCCCATCCCGCGCGGCACGCAGGTGCTGCCCGGCCATGGCGAGTTCTCCACCTTTGGCGATGAACTGGACAACAATTACTTCATCCGCAGCGCTGTGCGCGGCAACAATGATTTATTTTAAAGAGTGAACAACATGAAGATTTATATTACCGGCCTGCCTTCCGGCTACGAAGTGGAGCATCTGGTGCGTTTGTTTTACCCCATGGCACCGCTCACCCTCACCCCGCCGGAGAACGCCGAGGACTGCGTCTGGGCAGAAAAAACGCCGGACGGCCTGCATGCACTGGTGCGTCAGGACGGCAGAAGTGCTGAACGACACGCACCGCTGCCCGCGCCTGTGGAACAGGGCGGCGAGACCCCGGAATTCAGCCTTGCCAGCCTGACCTATGATCTGCTGCGGGATTGGACCGGCATCCGCCCGCCATGGGGCAAAATGACCGGTGTGCGCCCGGTGCGGCTCATCCACGACAAGCGCGCCGCAGGCTGGACGGAAGCGGAAATCGACCACTTTTTCCTTGACCGGTTCGACTGCTCCCAGCAGAAATACCAGATGGCCAAGGCCATTGCCGACCTGCAGGAGCCGATTTTGAAAGTGGGCAATGAACCCGGGACCTACAGCCTGTACATCGGCATCCCGTTCTGCCCGTCCCGGTGCAGCTACTGCAGCTTTGTCAGCTGCAATCTGGACCGCGACCGCAAGATGGTGCAGCCTTATGTGGACTGTCTGTGCCGAGAGGTGGAAGAGATCCGCATTCAGGCCGACAAGGCGGGCCTGAAACTGTGCAGCATCTACATCGGCGGCGGCACGCCCACCAGCCTGTCTGCCGACCAGCTGCGGCAGCTGATGGGCACGGTCCGGGCGAATTTTGACCTCTCGAAGGTCGTGGAATATACGGTGGAAGCAGGCCGTCCGGACTGCACGGATGCCGAAAAGCTGGCGGTCATCAAGGAATACGGCGCTACCCGCATCTCCATCAACCCGCAGACCTTCTCGGACGAGGTGCTGGCGGGCATTGGGCGCAAGCACTCGGCGCAGGACATTCTGGACTGCTATGCCGAAGCGCGCAAGGCCGGTCATGATGATATCAACATGGACCTGATCGCCGGTCTGCCCGGCGACACGGTGGAAAGTTTTGAGCGCAGCCTGCGGCAGGCCATCGCGCTGGACCCGGAGAACATCACCGTGCACACCCTCACCCTCAAGCGCGCTTCCCGCATCGTCATTGAGGACCAGAAGGAGAACGACTACGCCGACGTCGCCGCCATGCTGGAAAAGTGCAACCTGCTGGCCGAGGCGGGTTACCGGCCCTACTACCTCTACCGCCAGAAGAATACTCTGCAGAACCTTGAGAACGTGGGCTGGTGCAAGCCGGGCCACGAGGGATATTACAACATCTATATCATGGAGGAAGTCCAGACCATCCTCTCCGCCGGTGCAGGCGGCAGCACCAAGCTGGTGGCCGACGGCGGAAAACGGATGCAGCGCATTTTCAATTTTAAGTATCCGAACGAATATATCCAGCGTTTTGCGGAGGTGCTGGAACGCAAAAAAGGAGTGGCTGATTTTTATGATCACGATTTGGGTACCCAAACGTCTGGTTGAGATCGATCTGTACAATGTGGCAGCCCGCAGCCCGCAGGCACTTGCCGACCTGAGTGAGCAGAGCTATGCCCAAAGGGTAGATTACGCCGCCCAGAAAGTGCAGCTTTCCGGCGCAAAGATCGTCATGCTCACCGGCCCGTCGGCCAGCGGCAAGACCACCAGCGCCCACTGCATTGCAAAGGCTCTGCAAAAGCGCGGGACCCCGGCGCAGGTGGTCAGTCTGGATAATTTCTTCAAAGGCGCAGAGTTCTATCCGCGCCTGCCGGACGGCACGCTGGACTACGAGAACCCCGATACGCTGGATCTGCCGCTCATCAAGCAGTGCCTGCGGGAGCTGAGCGAGACGGGCAAGACCGTGCTGCCCATCTACGATTTCTCTGCCGAAAAGCGCTCGGCAGAGGTGGAGCCCATCGACCTGCAGGGCGGTGTATGCATCGTGGAGGGCATCCATGCGCTGAACCCGGAGCTGACCGGCCTTGTAAAGGGCGACGACATCTACCGCATCTATGCAGGCCTGCGGGAGGAATACTGCATCGATGGCCGCCGCGTCATCAACACGCAGGATATCCGCCTGTGCCGCCGCACCCTGCGGGACGCTGCAGCGCGCGGCCGCAGCCCGGAAAAGACCCTTGCCATGTGGGACCGCGTGCTGGACGGTGAGACGCGGTATATCAAGGGCTTCAAAACCACGGCAGACTTTTTGCTGGATACCTCCTTTACCTACGAGCTGGGCCTGATCTCCAAGCTGCTGGGCGTGGTGCGCCGTCAGTTCACGCTGGAAGGCCACAATGCCGAGCTGTGGGACGAGACAGCCCGCCGCTTTGAGCATGTGGCACCGCTGGAGCTGGAGCTGCTGCCGGAGGACAGCATGCTGCGGGAATTCTATGGCGGCGCAGCCGACCGCAGGGCACAGAATGCCGATGTGTGAAATTATCGTGTGAATTTAGGCCGAATGCGAAAAAATTGTTTCCAAACCGGCACCAAACTGTAAAAAATGCGGTCCGTTCATTGCAAACGAGCGGCCTGTGCGCTATAATGGAGATAACATCCGCACATGGCCAACGATAAACAGGCCGATAGTAAGAGAGGTGTCTTTTATGGATTTCAACAAGATCAAGGAAATGGGTCTGGAATATGCCGAAAAAGGCAAGAACGCTGCGCTGGACCTGGCCGAAAAGGGCAAGACTCAGGCTTTGATCGTAAATGAGCAGGGCAAGCTGCTCAAGGCACAGCGCCAGTTGGGCGCACTGGTGTACAGTCTGGCCAAGGGCAAGGAAGAAAACCAGCCGCTGGTGGATAAGTATATCGAGATGATCGATAACATCGAGCAGGAGATCGCCCGTCTGAAAGCATCCCTGACCCCGGCGGAAGCTGCCGAGGTGGAATATGTGGTGCACGAGGAAGTTCCTGCTGACCAACCGGAAGAGCACAAAGCCTGCCCGCAGTGCGGTGCTCCCGTCTCGGACGATGCACTGTTCTGCAACAAGTGCGGTGCACAGCTGTAATAAAACGGTTCAGCAACAGGGCGGCGCTCCCCACAGGGCACCGTCCTGTTTTTGCGAGCGGAAAATGCAGGCGAAATGCGGGAAATTTGCGCACTTTGTCTTGCAAAACTGCATGAGATGCGATACAATATACAGTATCTTTTACAAGGCAGGTGAGCGCTGTGCTGGACTGGCAGCCAAAGGCACCCTATACGGCAGAGCAGCTGCTGGAAATTCTGCGTATCCTGCGGGACCCGGAGAACGGCTGTCCGTGGGATAAGGTACAGACCCATGCTTCCATCCGGAAGAACTTTCTGGAAGAGACCTGCGAAGCGCTGGAGGCCATTGATGCTGACGATCCGCAGTTGATGCAGGAAGAGCTGGGCGATGTGCTGATGCAGGTGGCGTTCCACGCGGTGATCGAAGAAGAGCGCGGGCGCTTTACTTTTGAGGATGTCTGCCGTGAGGTGTGCGAGAAGCTGGTGTTCCGGCATCCGAACATCTTTGCGTCCTCGGCGGCACAAAATGCGGGTATAAACGGCTGGGATGCGCTCAAAAATAAGGAAAAGGGCCGCACCACTCTGGCTGATGAGCTGGGCACAGTGCCGGTTACGCTGCCTGCTTTGATGCGTGCCCAGAAGCTGCAGAAGCGTGCCGACCGCTGCGGGGCAGAGCAGTCTGCGCCGGAAACGGCACGGCAGGCTTTGCAGGCAGCGCTGGACGGCTGGAACCGGGAACAGGACGCACAGGCGGCGGGAGAACTGCTGTTTGCTGCGGCCAATGCCATGCGGCTGGCTGGTGTGGACGCGGAGGAAGCGCTGACCTTTGCATCCAAGCGCTATTGTGCAGAACTGCTGGCGCAGAAAGAACAAAGCGGTACTCAGGTCGAGTGACCTGCTCCGATAGAGAAAAAAGAACACCAAGTAACAAATCTGGAGGGTATTTTTATGACGAAGACCGATCTGATCGCACAGGTTGCTGCGAACACTGAGATGAGCAAGAAGAGCGCTGAGCAGGCTGTCAATGCTGTGTTTGAAGCACTGAGCAAGGCCATGTCTGAGGGCGAAAAGATCACCATTTCCGGTTTTGGCACCTTTGAGATGCGTGAGCGCGCCGAGCGTCAGGGCATCAACCCCCGCACCCGTGAGCCGATCACCATTGCCGCTTCCCGCAGCATCGTGTTCAAGCCCGGCAAGTCCCTGAAGGACACCCTGTAAGCTGTATCTGCTTTGCCGCCGCTGCCTGCAAGAGGGTGCGGCGGCTTTTTTTGTGACAGGAGGAAGAACCATGCGTCTGGATAAATATTTGAAAGTTTCGCGTCTGATCAAGCGCCGCACCGTGGCAAACGAGGTGGCCGATGCAGGCCGCATCCTCATCAACGGCAAGATCGCCAAGGCCAGTCAGGCCGTCAAGGCGGGCGACATCATCGAGGTGACCTTCGGCAACCGGCCCATCAAGGTAAAGGTGCTCTCGGATGTGGAGCCGCGCACCAAGGATGTGGCCCGCGAGATGTACGAGATCATTGCAGAGGGCGAGCAGGCATAAAAGCCCCGGTCCGGTGCATAGGATGCACCAGAAAAGGGGAGACGAACCATGCCGGAAAAAACACCCAGAGATCCGCAGCCCGCGCCGCACGATCTGATCTTGGAAAGCCGCGCCCGCCTGACGGTGACCGGTGTGCAGAAGGTACTGCACTGCAATGCCGACAGCGCTGCCATGGAAACGGGCAAGGGCACGCTGCACCTGACCGGGGCGCAGCTGAACATGGCGGCGCTGGATCTGGAGACCGGGGAGGCGAAGTTCACCGGCCGCATCGACACGCTGGAATATACGGCCAGCGCACCGGCGGGCGGTTTCCTGCGCCGCCTGCTGCGATGATCCCGGTACTGCCGCCTGCAGCCCTTGGGCAGGAGATCGCTGCCTGCACGGTGCTGGGAGCCAGTATCGGCGCACTGCGGGCTGTATTCCCGGCCAGAGGGCGTGCAGCTTTTGTGCCGGATCTGGTGTGGATGGGTGCTGTGCTGGCTGCTGTGCAGAACTACGCAGCAGGGCAGAGCAGTGCCGGTGTTCTGCGCTGGTACATGGCTGCGGCAGCCTTTGCCGGTGCCGGTGCAGCAGCCTTTGTGCTGGGTGCACCGCTGCGTGCAGCGGGAGGCGTTTTACAGCGCCGGGTGCTCCGGCCGGCAGAGCGGCGGCGCGCCCGGCGGAGAAAGGTGCACAAACTACGCCGCAGCGCAAAAAGAACTGCAAAAAAGCGCAAAAAGAACTTGCCAAACCAGCGCCGCATGATGTATAATTCATATGTGTTAAAGTAAGAGTCAAATGCAACGGGGGCAGAAGAGATCATGGCAGCACCGGACCGCAGAAAACGCAAGAAGAAAGTGGTCGTTAAAACGCTTGTACGGGTGTTTTTTGTCCTGCTGCTGCTGAGTATGCTGGCAGCATACATTTCCAATCAGGTCACCATCAGCTCCAAACGTGCGGAGCTGGACACGCTGAACGAGCAGATCGCCCAGCAAAAGACTGAAAACGAGGAGATGCAGCGCATTCTCAGCGGCGATGCAGACCAGATCACCGAGTGGGTCGCGCGGGATTCTTACAATTACGCTGCACCCAACGAGCGCATCTTTGTGGATGTGACCGGCAGCTGAATTGCTGCCCATTCTATGGAAAACAAGGAGTATTGAGTTTTGGCAATTGAGGTAGGGAACGTATTCGAGGGCCGCGTCACCGGTGTAAAGCCGTTTGGCGCTTTTGTCGCACTGCCGGAGGGCCGTGTAGGCATGGTCCATATTTCCGAGGTGTCCAACGAGTTCGTGCAGGACATTGCAGCTGTTCTGCACGATGGTGATATCGTCAAGGTGCAGGTGATCAACATTGCACCGGATGGCAAGATCGCGCTGTCCATCAAGCGCCTGCTGCCGCCGCCTCCGCGCCCGGCGCGTGAGGGCAGAGGCCCTGCAGGCGGTCCGCGCTCTGGTGGTCCCCGTCCGGGCGGCCCCCGCGAGGGTGGTCATTTTGGTGCAGGCCGCGGCGGCGCTGGCCGCCCCCCGCGTGAGGGCGGCAGAGGCCCTGCCCGCGACAGCGCACCCCGTGTATGGCAGCCCAAGGCTCCCGTCCGTTCCGATAACATGAGTTTTGAGGACATGATGAGCCGCTTCAAGAGCCAGAGCGAAGAGAAGATGGCCGATCTTGATCACGAGACCAATAACCGCCGCGGCGGTGGTTATGCGCCTCGCGGCCGCGGTGGCCGCCGCTGAGCGGAAAGGCCTGCGCTTTTCAAGCCGAATCAAAATAACGGAAACAGACCTGTCTCATTTGATCGGGCAGGTCTGTTTTTTCCGTAATAAAAGAAAGGAACCACAATGCCTGCAAAATTTGAACTGATCGCGCCCTGCTTTTTTGGGTGTGAATCCACTGCAAAATTTGAGCTGACCCGCATCGGCGCAGAGAATATCCGCGTGGACGATGGCCGTCTGAGCTTTGCCGGCGGCGCAGAGATGATCGCTGCTGCAAACCTCAATCTGCGCACGGTGGAGCGCGTGATGCTGCTGCTGGCCCGCTACAGGGCCGCCACCTTTGATGACCTGTTCGACGGCGTGTACGATATCCCGTGGGAGGAGCTGCTGCCCGCAGACGCAGCCTTTCCGGTCACCGGCTCTTCGCTGAACAGCCAGCTGTCCAGTGTGCCTGCCTGCCAGAGCATCATCAAAAAAGCTGTGGTCAAGCGCCTGATGGCAAAGCACCACACCTCTGTGCTGCCGGAGACCGGCGCGGAGTACAAGATCCGCTTCATGCTGCGCAAGGATCAGTGTGAGATCATGCTGGACACCACCGGCGACGGCCTGCACAAGCGCGGCTACCGCCGCAACGCCATGGAGGCACCCATCCGCGAGACTTTGGCGGCTACCATTGCAGACCTTGGCCGTGTGCGCCGTGACAGTCTGGTGGAGGACCCCTTCTGCGGCAGCGGCACGCTGCTGATCGAAGCTGCTCAGAAAGCCATGAACATTGCCCCCGGCCTGAAGCGCCGCTTTGCCGCCGAGCGCTATGGCTTTGTGCCGGCAGCTATCTGGGCCGAGCAGCGTCAGAAGGCACTGGCCGAGGCCAAGCTGGATGTGGGCTTTGAAGCCTTTGGCTATGATATCGACCCTGCCGCTGTGGCTCTGGCTAACGCCAACGCAAAGCTGGCCGGTGTGGAAAAGCGCTGCCACTTTGAAGTGGCTGATGTGGCCGACTTTGCCGCAAAGCAGGAGGCCATCGTGCTGACGAATCCCCCGTATGGCGAGCGCATGAGCACCATTGAAGGTGCTGCAAAGCTGGCCCGCACGCTGGGCCGGCAGATGGAAGCACACCCCTGTGCAGGCGTGTATGCGATCACTGCCGATATGGATTTTGAGACCCACTACGGCAAGCGTGCCAACAAGCGCCGCAAGATGTACAACGGCATGATCCCCTGCCAGCTGTATATGTACTACAGCGCGCCCAAGTTTGAGCACACTGCAAAGCCGATGCCGAAGTCCGGCTTTGACGGCAAGCGCACTGCACCGAACCGCTTTAACAAGAAGTAATTGAAAAATGTTACCTGCCGCACCGGAGCTGTCCAGTGCGGCTTTTTACATTGCAGCCGGTAATTACCGGAAAAAAACAAAGCGGGACCTGAATTGGCAGGAGATGGAAATGGACGCAAACACAGGAAGTTTTACGCTGTGTTCCGCGCCACGTGCGGCAAAGATGAGACAAATTCATGCTCTTTTTACAAAGGATGGTTGAACCCGGGCAGAAAATGGATTATACTTACCTTATTATTCTGCGGTTCTTCCGAGGAGGAAAAGGTGCGTATGAAGGGTAGGATGCGGCCATATCTGCCGGAGCTCACCATCCGGGATTACAATATCTACCTGCGCTATCTGCGCGGGGTGCGACGTCAGCTGTACGAGGCGTACGGATTATATTCCTGCCATCTGCTGCGGAGCAACGGCGTGCTGTTTGCCATCCTTTCGGACAGTCTGGCCGGGCGGCAGGCCACTTGCCAGCGCAAGCGGGTCCCGGGCACACTGGCCTGGCGCAGGCTCATGTGCCAGACCCAGGGCATCCGGCTGGCCGCACAGGTGGAGGTGCTGCTGGGCTGGCACAACCTGCAGGACCGCAAATACAGCGAGCTGCGGCCGCTCAAGCGCCTGCGCCGTGCGGTGGACCGTCTGCTGCTGCGCCGCGCCTATGAGCGTGCCGTGCAGGAGAACCCGGCGCTGGAACGGCTGTTCGTGCAGGAGCGGGATCAGGCCGTGGTGCAGATGAACCTGAGCGCCAAGAACTACTCTCTTGCCGCTGAACCCATGAGCAACATTTACGGTGCACTGTATTCCACCCTTGCCACCGACGACCCCAGCCAGCGCAAGAGCATGCGCTACATCGGCAGCAGCATCGGCCGCATTTTTTACCTGCTGGATAAGGCTGAGCGCTTTGAGATGGACAAGAGCAGCGGCCGCTACAACGTGTTCGTAGTCAACGACCTGCAGGGACAGGCTGCGGCGGTGGAGAATGCCCGCCGTCAGGCACTGGCTGCCGCCAACGATCTGATCCGCGTGTACAGTATGCTGGACATCAAATTGAACCGCGGCCTTCTGGATAACATCATGCTGCTTGGCCTGCACCATGCGGTGGAACCGCTGGAAGCCGGTGCTGAGCACGAAAACTGGGAGATCCCATGAAGCAAAACCATCAAAAAAGCTGGGCCATGGCTTACTGCGGCATTGTGGCGGCGCTGTGCGTCGCACTGATGCTGCTGGGAGCTGTGATCCCCATTGCCATGTTCATTGCGCCTGCAGTGGCAGGCTTCCTTGTTGCAACGGTGTGCGTGGAGTGCGGGATGCAGCTGGCTTTGACGGCCTATGCGGCAGTCAGCCTGCTGGCACTGCTGTTCGTGCCGGATAAGGAAGTAGCGCTGATCTTTGTGTTTTTGCTGGGGTATTACCCGCTGGCAAAGCCGAAGTTTGAGCGCATCCGCCCTGCGGTTCTGCGCATTGTCTGCAAGCTGCTGCTGTGCAACGGCGCAGTGCTGGCCATGTACGGGCTGGTATTTCTGCTGGTGCCGGCAGGCAGCATTTCGCAGGAGCTGCGCACCACCGCGCTGGCTGTCTCGCTGGCAACGCTGGTCATGGGCAATGTTGCCTTTGTGCTGTACGACCGGGCATTGCATAACATGCTCATGATGTACCGGCTGGTCTGGCGGCCGAAACTTCATAAAACTTTGGGCTGGCGCTGAGCCAGCCTTTGTGCTATAATGGGGCATCAGAAAGGGGAGAGCGCAGCACACAGGTAACGCAAAGCGCCGGGCCACGCGGGTGACAGCCGCGAGGGTGACGAGGAGAGGAATCATCGAAAGATTCGGCGGATGTTTCTCCGGCTGAGGGCTAGACCAGCCGCAGAGAAGGGCAAAAAACGGCAGCAATACCGCAACAGATCCCTTCAAAGAAAGCCATACAAGAACATAAACTGTACTAGGAAGCTGACTGGATATCACTGCGCCTTTTTGCGCGGGAACGGTCGGTATGGAGGTGTTTTGTATGTGCGGCATTGTTGGTTATGTCGGTAAGCGCAGTGCGCAGGACGTGCTGCTGGATGGTCTGGAAAAGCTGGAGTATCGCGGGTACGACTCCGCCGGTGTGGCGCTTGCGCTGGACGGCGGCATCCGCGTGGTAAAAAGCAAAGGACGGCTCACCGCCCTGCGGGAAAAGCTGGCGGCGCAGCAGCTGGCACAAAGCTTCTGCGGCATCGGCCACACCCGTTGGGCTACCCATGGCGAGCCCAGCGATGTGAACAGCCACCCGCATTCGACCCCGCGTGTGAGCATTGTGCACAATGGCATCATTGAAAATTACGGCCTGCTCAAGGAGCGCTTGGCCGCAAAAGGCTATACCTTCCAGAGTGAGACGGACACCGAAGTGCTGGTAAAGTTGATCGACAGCTGCTATACCGGTGACCCGCTGCGTGCACTGCAGCAGGCGCTTGCCAAGGTGCGCGGCAGCTATGCGCTGGCCGTGCTGTTCCGGGATTACCCGGACACCATTTTTGCAGTCAAACGGGAAAGCCCGCTGATCGTCGGCTGGGGCGAGGGCGAAAACTTTGTGGCTTCGGATATTCCGGCACTGCTCAAGTATACCCGGAAATACAGCGTGCTGGAAGAAGGGGATATGGCCGTCTGCACCACAGAGGGCATCCGCTTCTACAACGAATTTGGTGAGCCGGTGGAGCGCCAGCAGCTGAAGGCGGACTGGGATATGGAAGCTGCCGAAAAGGGCGGCTATCCCCACTTTATGCTCAAGGAGATCAACGAGCAGCCTGCAGCCATTATGGCCACGGTCAGCCCCCGTGTAGAGGACGGACTGCCGGTGCTGCGCATCCCGGAGCTGACCGATGAAGTGCTGCGCGGTATTGGCCGAGTGCATCTGGTGGGCTGCGGTACGGCGATGCATGCCGGTATGGTGGGCAAATCTGCCATCGAAACGCTGGCCCGTGTGCCCGCCGAGGTGGACATTGCCAGCGAGTTCCGTTACCGGGACCCCATTCTGGAAAAGAACGATCTGGTCATCATCATCAGCCAGTCCGGCGAGACCAGCGACACGTTGGCAGCGCTCAAGCTGGCCAAGAGCCGCGGCGTGCCGGTGCTGGCCATCGTGAATGTGGTGGGCAGCTCCATTGCACGTGCCGCAGATTATGTAATGTACACCTACGCCGGGCCGGAGATCGCGGTAGCATCCACCAAGGCGTATATGGTGCAGATGTGCGTGTTGTATCTGTTTGCACTGCGGCTGGCCTATGCGCACGGACGGCTGAGCGAGGCAGAGACCCGCCGCTTTACGGCCCAGCTGCTGCGCGCACCGGAGGTCATCAAGCCGCGCCTTGCAGATTGTGAGCAGATCAAGTACCTTGCCAGCCGCTATGTGAACACCCAGAGCTGCTTCTTCATTGGGCGCGGGTTCGACTATGCGCTCTCGCTGGAGGGCAGCCTGAAACTCAAGGAGATCAGCTATGTGCACTCGGATGCCTATGCAGCCGGTGAACTGAAACATGGTACCATCAGCCTGATCACCGATGGCGTGCCGGTGATCGCACTGGCCACCCAGAAACAGGTGTACGAAAAGACCATTTCCAATGCCAAGGAGACCCGCAGCCGCGGCGCAAGGGTGCTGCTGTTTACCACAAAGGATGCCGTGGTGCCGGAAGGCGTGGCAGATGCCGTGATCCGGCTGGATGAGTATGAGGATATCCTGATGCCGCTGCAGCTCATTGTGCCGTTACAGCTGTTTGCCTATTATATGGCTGTTCTGCGCGGCTGTGACGTGGATAAGCCGCGTAATCTGGCCAAGAGCGTGACCGTGGAGTGACGGCACAAAACGCAGCCAGAAAGCCCTGCACGAAACAGAAATAACAAAACAGGACCCGCTCTGAATCACTGAAGTGCATTCTGTCAAGTAGACAAAAAAATAATATAAGGTTTTTGTTCGCCGTTTCCACAAAGAGACGGCGAATTTTTTGTGCAGCTCGGTTCATGGCACCGACATGAGCCTGCATCGACATCTGGATGAACAGACGGTGCTGGCAACGGCGGCTGTTGCAGCAGTCAATCGTGAAGAGTGAGCGCTCTTTCTTGACATGAAAATACCCCCAGAGTACTCAGAGTTTTTGTTCTTTACTCTGTCTACTCTAGGGGTAGCGTATCACATGGAATGCCAGGGCATTGTGATTTATAGATTATTTGTTTCGACAGGAGGCGCTTCCGATGCAGACGTTTCTACCGGAACATCGTCCTCCGGGTCGCCGAAGTTGTCGTGGTAAGTCTGCAGCAGGTCGATCTCCTTGTTGCGCTTCAGGCCGTGGATGACCAGCTTTTTGATCACATCATAGATGACTGCAAACAGCGGCACACCTACGATCATGCCCACAAAGCCCCACAGACCGCCGAACAGCAGGATGGCGAACAGTACCCAGAAACTGGAAAGACCGGTGGTGTTGCCCAGGATCTTGGGGCCGATCACGTTTCCGTCCAGCTGCTGCAGCACCAGAACGAACAGGACGAACCACAGCGCCTTGATGGGGTTCTGAATGAGGATCAGCAGGGTGGCGGGCACGGCACCGATGAACGGGCCGAAGAAGGGGATCACATTGGTCACGCCGATGATCACGGAAACCAGAAGGGCACTGGGGAACTTGAAGATCAGGCAGCCGATATAGCACAGCACGCCGATGATGGCGGAATCCATGATCTTGCCGTTGATGAAACCGCCGAACATCTTATCGGCGTACTTCACTTCTTCCTTGATCAGCTCTGCCCAGCGGGGCTTGAAGATGCTGTAGAGCACCAGCTTGGCCTGCTGCACAAAGCGCTTGCGGCTGGCCAGCATATACACGGCCACGATGATGCCGATGATCAGGTTCTTGGCCATGGTCACTACGTTCAGCACACCCGCTGCGGCACCGCTGACGATGTTCTGCATGGAGGGCAGGAGCCGGGTCTTGATCAGATCATCGATATTGGTGCTGATGGTGGCATAAGCAGAGTTGAGCATGTCCATGATCTGCTGGTTGTTCTCAATGAACTCCACATGATTCGCCCACTGCACGAACTTTGCAAGGTTGCGCTGCGCAGTGTAGTACAGGGTGGTCACGCTGGTAATGAGCTGCGGAATGATCATCATGCACAAAGCGTAGATGAGGAGCAGGCCGAACAGGATGGTCAGCGTAATGGACAGCATATTGACCAGACCATGCATCTTTTCCGGGATGAACCGGCGCAGAAAGCTCTCGATGGTGTTGCATACAGGTTTGAGCAGGTAGGCGATGACGGCACCGTAGATGAACGGCATCAGAATGCCGGTCAGCGTGGAGATGGCATCGCCAAAACCATCGAAGCGGTAGATCAGGAAAAAGAAGATGATGCTCAGGGAGATCGCTCCAAATCCTGCCAACATCCCGTAGAGATAGGGCTTGATGTGCGGCTTTTTGTCCATCATGATAGACTCCATTTCAGCCGCGGACAGCAGGAATCTCCGCGGCACTTATCAGATTTTGTTGCTCCTGCGCCAGATGTGCATTTTTTCGGCTTCCTTGATCAGGTCTTCACGGAAGTCGGGATGTGCTACGTTGATCAGAGCTTCGGCCTTTTCCCAGGTGGTCAGGCCCTTCAGGTTCACGCAGCCGTACTCGGTGCACAGGTAGTGGATGTTGGCACGGGTATCGGTGACGATGCTGCCGTTTTCCAGAGTGGGACGGATGCGGCTCTCCAGCTGGCCGGTCTTCTTATTAAAGAAGGTAGAGGACAGGCAGATAAAGCTCTTGCCGCCCTTGGAAAGGTATGCGCCCAGAACGAAGTCCAGCTGACCGCCGGCACCGGAGATGTGCTTGAGGCCTGCAGTCTCGGCGTTCACCTGACCGAACAGGTCGATGTCCACAGCGTTGTTGATGGAAATAAAGTTATCCAGTGCGGAGATGCTGCGGATATCGTTGGTGTAGTCCACGGGTGCAGACATGCACTCCGGGTTATCGTTCAGGTAATCGTACATTTTCTGGGTGCCGGCACCGAAGGCGTAGACCTGACGGCCCTTGTCCAGCTGCTTGCATGCACCGGTGATCTTGCCGGCCTTGGCGATATCCACAAAGGCATCCACATACATTTCGGTGTGCACGCCCAGATCCTTCAAATCGCTCTGTGCGATCAGGCTGCCGATGGCATTGGGCATACCGCCGATGCCCAGCTGCAGGCAGGCACCGTTGGGGATCTGCGGAACGATCAGGTTGGCAACCTTCAGATCCACTTCGGTAGCAGCACCAGGAGCGGCCATCTGGCCGATGGGCGGGTTCTCGCCTTCCACGATGCCGGTGACCTGAGAAATGTGGATGCAGTTCTCCATGCCGCCAAGGCAGCGGGGCATGTTCTTGTTGACCTCAACGATGATCTTCTTGGCTTTTTCGCACACAGCACCCAGATGAGATGCACTGGGGCCGAAGTTGAAGTAGCCATGCTCGTCCATGGGGGTCACCTGGAACACCGCCACATCCAGCGGATCCGGGCTTTCGCGGTAGTAGCGGGGCAGCTCGGAATAACGGATGGGGGAGTAGAAGGAGAAGCCCTGTGCAATGGCCTTGCGCTCAATGCCGCCCATATGCCAGCTGTTCCATGTCATGTGTGCAGCGGGATCGTCGATCTGGAAGATCGCGGGCACCCACATCAGGATGCCGCCGCGGAAGTTGACACCTTCCAGCTCAGGCAGACGCTTTGCGATCTCGGCATCCACCGCCACAGGGGTGTTCACAGCCCAGCCGTAATCCACCCAGTCACCGCTTTTGACCAGTGCGGCAGCCTGAGCGGCGGTCATTTTCTTCTGAGCATACAGTTCCGTAAAATCCATTATAAACCATCCTCTCCTATAATAACATAAAGGAATTGTAAATTTATCATTTACTCTTCCTGCACGGACAAATCTTTGCAGGATGTTTACCACCTGTTGGCAATTTGAACACAGCTCTGACACAGGCGGATGATATCCTGATAACCAGCAGAAGGCAGCTGTCGGACAGGGCAGCAGATCTGCACAACTTAGTTATAACATTAACAATGTGCAGAATCAATAGTTTATCGAGAAAATTTTGACCGACTGGCAATATGGACAAAATTCGCGGAGTTTTTGGACGATTGTTTGGTACTGAAAAACCAAAATCTTTGCAAAAGGACTTGATAAAATTTTGACGATATGGTTTACTTATAGCGTAGCAGGCAGCTGCGATGCAGCACGACATTGATTGTTTAAATTTTAACGATAAAACGTACAGCTTGCACAAAAATCTTGCACCCAAGACTGGAAAGTGCTATCATGGCAGAACCAAAACGCGCTTTTCACAGCGCTCAAGGAGGACACCAGACGATGGCAACAGCAGTTTATCCCGGTTCGTTCGATCCGGTCACAAAAGGGCATCTCGATATCATCAAGCGCGCAGCAAAGATCAACGATCATCTGATCGTGGCGGTGCTCAACAACAGCGCAAAGAATCCGCTGTTCACCGTGGAGGAACGCGTGGAGCTTCTAAAGGAATGCTGCAAGGGCATCCAGAATGTTTCGGTGGAGAGCTTCGACGGCCTGACCGTGGAGTTCGCCAAGAAACGGCACGCTTCGGTGATGGTGCGGGGCCTGCGGGCGGTGACGGATTTTGAAAACGAGATCCAGCTTGCGCAGACCAATCACGCACTGATGCCCGGCATCGAGACCATGTTTCTGGCAACGAGCATCAAGTGGAGCTACCTTTCTTCCACCATTGTAAAAGAGGCAGCTTACTACGGCAGCGACATCGGTAAGTTCGTCACACCCAATGTGGAAAAGGCGGTCAACGAAAAGTATGCGCTGATCCGGCAGAAAAAAGACCCCGAGACCTAATTTGTAAAAGCGCTTACGGGCGTTTTGATAAAAATGGCTTACGAAAAGTAACACATACACAATTCAGGAGGCTATTCACATGAAAAAGATCGTTATCGCATCTGCATGCCGTACCGCTATTGGCAAGTTCGGCGGCACTCTGGCAAACGTTCCCGCAGTTGAGCTGGGCTCCATCGTCATCAAGGAAGCTCTGAACCGTGCAAACGTCGCTCCCGAGCAGGTCGATCATGTCTACATGGGCTGCGTCATTCAGGCCGGTCTGGGCCAGAACGTCGCTCGTCAGGCTGCTCTGAAGGCTGGCCTGCCCATCGAGACCCCGGCTGTCACCGTCAACGTGGTGTGCGGCTCCGGTCTGAACTGCGTCAACATGGCTGCTCAGATGATCGAGGCTGGCGATGCTGACATCGTGGTCGCAGGCGGCATGGAGAACATGGACATGGCTCCCTTCGCACTGCAGAAGGCTCGTTACGGCTACCGCATGGGCGCACCCATGGGCAAGAGCGAGATCGTGGATACCATGGTCAACGATGCTCTGTGGGATGCCTGCGGCTTCAACAAGCACATGGGCATGACCGCTGAGAACGTCTGCACCAACGAGACCTATCAGAAGAAGTACGGCTACAGCCCCATCACCCGTGAGATGCTGGACGAGTTCTCATACAACAGCCAGCTGAAGGCTGACAAGGCCATCAAGGACGGCGCTTTCAAGGACGAGATCGTTCCCGTTGTGATCAAGGGCAAGAAGGGCGACACCGTGTTCGATACCGATGAAGGCCCCCGTCTGAGCGCTCCTGAAGTGCTGGCAAAGCTGAAGCCCGCTTTCACCAAGGACGGCATCGTGACCGCCGGCAACTCTTCCGCCATCAATGACGGCGCTGCTGCTCTGGTCATCATGAGCGAGGAGAAGGCCAAGGAGCTGGGCGTGAAGCCTCTGGCTACCTGGGTCGCCGGTGCTCTGGCAGGCGTTGAGCCCGAAGTCATGGGCCTGGGCCCCATCGCCGCTACCAAGAAGGTCATGGCAAAGACCGGCCTGACTGTTGCTGACATGGATCTGATCGAGGCCAACGAGGCATTTGCTGCTCAGTCTGTGGCTGTCAGCCAGGCTCTGAACTTTGATATGAGCAAGGTGAACGTCAACGGCGGCGCAATTGCTCTGGGCCACCCGGTCGGCGCTTCCGGCGCTCGTATCCTGGTCACCCTGCTGTATGCTATGAAGCATCACGGTGCACACAAGGGCCTGGCTACCCTGTGCATCGGCGGCGGCATGGGCTGCGCTACCATCGTTGAGATGGACTAAGCTCCACCTCTTGGAATCCTGACTGAATGACAGACCCGGACGGGGAAGGGAACCGGAGAGCCTTTCCTCCGTCCGGGGGCTGTTTGTGATAATTGATAAGATTTGAATAGGAGGTTTTCACAATGGCATTTGTAAAAACCGAGGTGCAGGGTGCAGTTGAGATCATCACCATCGACCGCCCCAAGGCACTGAATGCCCTGAACCCCGAAGTTCTGGCAGATCTGAAGGCAGCTTTTGAGGCTGTGGATCAGGAGACTGTCCGCTGCATTGTTCTGACCGGCGAAGGCGACAAGAGCTTCGTGGCAGGCGCAGATATCGGTTCCATGAGCACCATGACCAAGGCAGAGGGCGAGGCCTTCGGCAAGCTGGGCAATGATGTGTTCCTGATGATCGAGAGCTTCCCCATTCCCGTTATTGCAGCCGTGAACGGCTTTGCACTGGGCGGCGGCAACGAGCTGGCTATGAGCTGCGACATCCGCATCTGCTCTGACAACGCTGTGTTCGGCCAGCCGGAAGTGGGTCTGGGCATCACCCCGGGCTTCGGCGGCACCCAGCGTCTGGCACGTCTGGTCGGCATGGGTATGGCAAAGCAGCTGGTCTACTCTGCACTGAACATCAAGGCGGACGAGGCTCTGCGCATTGGTCTGGTGAACGCTGTGTATCCTCAGGCTGAACTGATGGAGAATGTGCTGAAGCTGGCCGGCAAGATCGCAAAGAATGCACCCATCGCTGTACGCAACTGCAAGAAGGCAATCAACGGCGGCATCAGCCTGCCCATCGAGAAGGCTGTTGAGGTCGAGGAAAAGCTGTTCGGCGACTGCTTCGAGACCCACGACCAGAAGGAAGGCATGGCCTGCTTCCTGAGCCGTGAGAAGCCGAAGCCCAAGGCAGTGTTCACCAACAACTAATCCATTACTACATAATTTTTGATATTAAAGGAGAGGTTTCCTATGAAGATCGGTGTTATCGGCGCTGGCACCATGGGCCAGGGCATCGCAAAGGCATTTGCACAGGTTGAGGGCAACACCGTTGCTCTGTGCGACATCAAGCAGGAGTGGGCCGAGAATGGTCTGGCAAAGATCAAGAAGGGCTACGAGAAGCTGGTTGCTAAGGGAAAGATGACGCAGGAAAAGGCAGACGCTATCGTTGCTGCCATCACCCCGGGCCTGAAGGAAGACCTGTGCGCTGACTGCGATCTGGTCGTTGAGGCTGCTTTTGAGGATATGAAGGTCAAGCAGACCACCTTCGGCGAGCTGGATAAGATCTGCAAGCCCGAGTGCATCTTCGCTTCCAACACTTCTTCTCTGTCCATCACCGAGATCGGCAAGGGCGTTAGCCGTCCGCTGGTCGGCATGCACTTCTTTAACCCCGCAGACCGCATGAAGCTGATCGAGGTCATCGCAGGCTGCAACACTCCCGCTGAGACCGTTGAGAAGATCAAGGAGATCTCTGTTGCCATCGGCAAGCAGCCGGTTCAGGTCAATGAGGCTGCAGGCTTCGTCGTCAACCGCATCCTGATCCCCATGATCAACGAAGCTGCTTTCATCAAGATGGAAGGCGTTTCCGATATCGCCGGCATCGACACCGCTATGAAGCTGGGTGCCAACCACCCCATGGGTCCCCTGGAGCTGGGCGACTTCATCGGCCTGGATATCTGCCTGGCCATCATGGATGTGCTGTACAAGGAGACCGGCGACAGCAAGTATCGTGCCTGCCCGCTGATCCGCAAGATGGTCCGCGGCGGCAACCTGGGCTGCAAGAGCGGCAAGGGCTTCTACGTTTACAACGCAGACCGCACCAAGACCCCTGTTGACCAGCTGTAAATTCTGATAAACATTTCTCCCGACCGCGGAAACGCGGCCGGGAGGAATTTGTTTGCACCGGGCAATTCCGGTAAATGAAAAAGACCCGTTAGGAGGATATAGCGATGGATTTTACTCTGTCCAAGCAGCAGCAGATGGTACAGAAAATGTACCGCGAGTTTGCTGAGAACGAAGTCAAGCCCCTGGCAAAGAAGGTTGATGCGGAAGAGTACTTCCCCAAAGAGACCGTCGAAAAGATGGGCAAGCTCGGCATGATGGGCATTTATTTCCCGACTGAGGTCGGCGGTGCAGGCGGCGATGTGCTGTCCTACGTCATGGCAGTGGAAGAGCTGAGCAAGGTCTGCGGCACCACCGGTGTCATCGTCTCTGCTCACACCAGCCTGTGTGCTGCTCCTATTTATGAAAATGGTACTCCCGAGCAGAAGGCAAAGTATCTGCCCAAGCTGTGCAGCGGTGAGTGGCTGGGTGCTTTCGGCCTGACTGAGCCGGGTGCCGGCACCGATGCACAGGGTCAGCAGACCTTTGCAAAGCAGGACCCCGAGACCGGTGATTGGATCCTGAACGGTTCCAAGATCTTCATCACCAACGCCGGCTACGCAAACGTTTTTATCGTTATTGCTGTCACCGATATCGTGCCCGACAAGAAGGGCCGTCCCACCAAGCAGTGCTCCGCCTTTATCGTGGAGCGCACCGACCCGGGCTTCTCCGTCGGTAAGGCTGAGGACAAGATGGGCATCCGCGGTTCTTCCACCTGCGAGCTGATCTTTGAGGACTGCCGCATCCCTGCTGACCGTATGCTGGGTGTGCGTGGCCGCGGCTTCCAGCTGGCTATGGCTACTCTGGACGGTGGCCGTATCGGCATTGCTTCTCAGGCTTTGGGCATCGCCGAGGGCGCTCTGGAAGAGACCGTTGCTTACGTCAAGGAGCGCAAGCAGTTCGGCCGCAGCATTTCCGCATTCCAGAACACCCAGTTCGAGCTGGCTGAGATGAAGGCACGCGTTGAGGCTGCAAAGTATCTGGTCTACGCTGCTGCTCTGAAGAAGCAGGAGGCTATGGACGGCAAGAAGGTCCGCTACAGCGTCGAGGCTGCTCAGGCAAAGCTGATCGCAGCCCGCACCGCAAGCGATGTGACCCGTCGCTGCCTGCAGCTGTTCGGCGGTTACGGCTACACCCGTGACTATCCCATCGAGCGCATGATGCGTGATGCCAAGATCACCGAGATCTACGAGGGCACCAGCGAAGTGCAGATGATGGTCATTTCCGGCGCGCTGCTGAAGTAAGGGAGGCAAGAGTTACAATGAAAGCAATTGTTTGTGTAAAGCAGGTTCCTGATACCTCCGGCAAGGTGTCCGTCAAGCCCGATGGCACTCTGGACCGTGCTTCGATGGCTACCATCACCAACCCTGATGACCTGAACGCTCTGGAGGCTGCTCTGAAGCTCAAGGACGCTACCGGCTGCGAAGTCGTTGTTGTTACCATGGGTCCCCCGCCGGCAGAAGGCATGCTGCGTGAGCTGCTGGCCCGCGGCGCTGATAAGGCTGTTCTGGTCTCCGGCCGTGAGTTCGGCGGCTCCGATACCTTTGCAACCAGCCAGATCCTGGCTGCTGCTGTCAACAAGATCGGCGTTGGCCCCGAGGACGTTGTGTTCTGCGGCCGTCAGGCAATCGATGGCGATACCGCACAGGTCGGCCCGCAGATCGCTGAAAAGCTGCATCTGCCTCAGGTCACCTACGTGGCAGACATCCAGAAGGATGGCAACACCCTGACCGTGAAGCGTATGCTGGAAGACGGCTACATGATGGTCAAGGTGCAGACTCCCTGCCTGCTGACCTGCATCAAGGAGCTGAACCAGCCCCGTTACATGAGCGTGAATGGCATCTTCACCTGCTACGACAAGCCGATGGAAGTGTTTGATTACAACGCACTGAAGGACGATCCGCTGATCGAGGTTGATACCATCGGTCTGAAGGGTTCTCCGACGAACGTCTTTAAGTCCTTCACTCCTCCGCAGAAGGGCGCAGGCACCATGCTGAAGGGCGACGATACTGCCGCACAGCTGGCTGGTATCCTGGCCAAGAAGCACCTGATCTGATGAAAGGAGCATAGGATTACAATGGCTGATTTTAACGAATACAAGGGCGTATGGGTCTTCTGCGAGCAGCGCCAGGGCGCATTGATGCCCACTGATTTCGAGCTGGTGAGCGAGGCCCGCAAGCTGGCTGATGAGCTGGGCTGCGAGGTCACCGGTCTGCTGCTGGGCGACAACGTGGAAGGCATTGCCAAGGAGCTGGGCGGCTATGGTGCCGATAAGGTCATGGTCTGCGACAGCCCCCTGCTGAAGGACTACACCACCGATGCATACGCTAAGGTCGTGTGCGACATGGTCAACGAGTACAAGCCCGAAGTCCTGCTGATCGGTGCAACCAACATCGGCCGCGATCTGGGCCCCCGCTGCGCAGCTCGTCTGCACACCGGCCTGACCGCTGATGCTACCCATCTGGACATCGACACTGCAAAGTACATCGATTTCCTGAAGGAGAGCTCCACCATCGACCTGTCCAAGCAGAAGTTCGATATGGAAGACCGCAACCTGAAGATGACCCGTCCCGCATTCGGCGGCCATCTGATGGCTACCATCATCTGCCCCCGCTTCCGTCCGCAGATGTCCACCGTGCGTCCCGGCGTTATGAAGAAGGCTCCCTTCGATCAGGCCAAGGCTGATGCCTGCCAGATCGTGAAGCCCGCATTCGCTCTGGCTGCTGAGGACATCAAGACCGAGGTCCTGAGCGTTGAGAAGGCCGCTGAGAAGCTGGTCGATCTGATCGGCGCAGACGTGATCGTCTCTGTTGGCCGCGGCATCAGCAAGGATGTCAACAAGGGCATTGAGCTGGCTGAGCAGCTGGCAGCTGCTCTGGGCGGCGGCGTTGTGGGTGCTTCCCGTGCCGTCACCGATGCAGGCTGGATGACTGCTGACCATCAGGTTGGCCAGACCGGCAAGACCGTGCATCCCAAGATCTATGTTGCTCTGGGCATCTCCGGCGCTATCCAGCACACCGCTGGTATGCAGGACTCCGAGTGCATCATCGCTGTCAACAAGAATGAGGGCGCACCCATCTTCGGTGTTGCCGACTACGGCATCGTGGGCGACCTGTTCAAGGTCGTGCCCGAACTGATCAAGCAGATCGAGGCAGCAAAGGCTGCTCAGTGATCGACTGACGCGAGATCTTTTTATAGCATAGCCTGAATTGTGGGAGGGCGGCTCTTCGGAGCCGCTCTTCTTTTTATATAAGGAATACGGCACAGCACAGATGGCCCTGAAAAGGCTGCCTGTGCTGTTTTTTGTTGCAGAAAGTACAGCCAAAGGCTGGCTGCAGCCCAGAAAAGGGCTGCGGAAGGGGAGTGAGACGGAAAAAGCGCACACAAAAGTCTGTTACACTTTGAAATATGCATATAAGCGAATAAACATACAGAAAAATGCATGAAAAACATTGCAGAAAAGGTGTAGAAAAATAAAATGCAACACGTTAAGTGTGACGAAACAATCCTGAAAACGGTGAAGTGCAACACGGACGTAACAAATTTACGGTATCTTGGATGAACCTGTTGCGCTTGTGAAACGTTTTCGGAACGGGAAATTTTGATTTTTTTGCATTTTCTCTCAAAAAATTGACAGAAACCCCTTGACGATGAGATGCTATTGTGATACTTTTGTTGCACAAAAGCAACACATTTGAAACGGAAGAGTTGCAAATGTGTTGCAGTACGCATTCACATGAATGCAAAAAAGCTTTTATATACAAAAGCTTACGGAGGATGTCTTATGAAACTCGAGATGCGCACCCTGAAGAATATCGCAGCAGCAGCTATGACTTTGGCTGTGGTTTTTGGTGCTGCATCTCTTAAGCCCGTTACTGCAAACGCAGCTGAGGCTTCGGTTTCTGCCTCCATCGAAGAAGAAAATTCCTACATCAGCTTTCAGGACGAAGCTTATCAGAACGAGTTCCTGCGCCGCGTAAACAACGAGCGCGTAAAGGCTGGCCTGAAGCCCGTTCAGCTGGGCGACAGCAACCACAATAGTGCCGCTCAGGAGCGCGCTAAGGAACTGGCCTCTTCTTATTCCTACGTTCGTCCCAATGGCCAGCGCGATTTTACCATCTTCGCAGAGAATGGTATCGACGATGCGTCCGTTGGCGAAAACTACATAGCTGGCGTTTCTACCCCCGATGCAGCGGTGGATCAGTGGATGAACATTGATTTCGCACGTGAGCGCATGCTGAATGCGGATGTGACCACCATGAGCGTGGGCCACTACGAAGGCGGCGTTTACAACAACTACTGGGTGCTGATCTTCTCTTGCCCCGAAAACTCTTACACCAGCAACTACCGTCAGGAAGTTCTGAATCTGGTCAATGCCGAGCGTGCAAAGTACGGCCTGCAGCCCCTGGTCATGGGCGATGCAAAGCTCACCGCAGCTGCTCAGCGGCGCGCCGAAGAGATCGCAACCGTCAATTCTCACGTTCGTCCCAATGGTACCAAGTGGTACACTGTTCTCAGCGAGTACGGCGTGACGGATGCCGCTGCTGGCGAGAATGCCGCATGGGGCAGCGTTTCTCCTGAAGAAGTCGTGAATGCCTGGATGAACTCCGAAGGCCATCGCGCAAACATTCTGGATCCCGAAGCCCGTGCAATGGGTGTTGGCTACTACTACAACAGCTCCAGTACTTGGGGCCATCAGTGGATCCAGCTCTTTACGAAGTGATCATCTGCTTTCTTCTAACAAAAGATCGGCTGAGCTGCAAGGCTTGGCCGATTTTTTGCTGCGCTTTTTTCTGGCAGAGGACATGCGGGCAGCGGTACCAGGAGCTGGCCTTGACGCAAAAACGTATGCGGCAGTGGTTGCACAACGGACGATTTATGTTATACTTGTTTTGAATAACATGCAGGAGGAACCACAGTGGAGGATTACCGCACCATCCATGGCACGGCCACAGGAGAATACGAAGAAAAGAAGAGCCGCTTCATTGCGGCGCTGTCATTTGCGGACAGCGAGGAAGCTGCCGTTGCATTTCTGGAACAGGTGCGTGCGGCCAACCGCACCGCCCGCCACAATGTGTATGCCTACCGCCTGAGGGAAGGCAACCGGGAACGCTATTCAGATGATGGTGAACCGGCCAAGACGGCGGGCACACCAGCGCTGGAGGTGCTGCAGCACAGCGGCCTGACGGATCTGATCGTGGTGGTGACCCGTTACTTTGGCGGTGTGCTGCTGGGCACCGGCGGCTTGGTGCGTGCATACACCACGGCTACGGCCCGTGCACTGGAAAATGCCGAGGTGGTCACGGTGCGCAGCGTGGTGGAGCTGCGCGTGACGGTGGATTACTCCCTTTATGAGCGTGCATCGCTGCTGATCGATGCGGCGGGAGCAAAACAGGCCGCGCCGCAGTTCACGGATCGCGTGACCCTGTGCTGGCAGATGCCGGAACACACCGAAGGCCCGCTGCTGGAACAGCTGCGGGAGCTGACGCGCGGCAGCGCGCAGGTGACGGTATCCGACCCGTTCTACGCACCGTTCTGAACCCGGAAGCGGCAAAAATAAAAAAGCAAGCATTATTTTGCGAACCGACAGGCTTTTTCCCCCTTCGACAAAGCGGGTGTGCTACAATTGCCGCAGACGCAGCAATTGGGATCGGCTGTGCCGAAACAGAGAGGGGGAATGGCGACAAAAAGGGAGGGCGACTTTGTATGGATGTACGTCAGCGCACAGAAGAGATCGAACATATGACCTTCGCGCTGTGGGCTACCTTCAGCGACCAGAGCCGCGGCCGCATGCTGCCGGAAGAGCAGGACCCGATCCGGCCGGTGTTCCAGCGTGACCGTGACCGGGTGCTGCACTGCAAGGCATTCCGACGGCTCAAACAAAAGACGCAGGTGTTCCTCTCGCCGGAGGGAGACCTGTACCGCACCCGACTGACCCATACGCTGGAGGTCTCGCAGATCGCGCGGACCATTGCCCGCGCTCTGCGGCTGAACGAAGATCTGACTGAAGCGATCAGCCTTGCCCATGATCTGGGCCACACGCCGTTTGGCCATGCCGGGGAGCGCGCGCTGAATGAGCTGTGCCCGGACGGCTTCAAGCACTACATGCAGAGCCTGCGTGTGGTGGACAAGCTGGAAAAGGACGGCCGGGGCCTGAACCTGACGTGGGAGGTGCGCAACGGCATCGTGACCCACACAAAGGGCACCTGGGCGGCAACGCCGGAAGGGCGCATCGTGCGCATGGCGGATCAGATCGCCTATGTGAACCATGACATTGAGGACGCGGTGCGCGCCGGTGTGCTGGACCCAGCCACCCTGCCGAAGGAATGCACCGCCGTGCTGGGCCAGACAAAATCTGCCCGCATCACCACCATGATCAACAGTATCCTTGCCAACAGCGATGGGGATGTGAAGGTGGGCGCAGAGGAAAACGAAGCCTTCCTTGCGCTGCGGGATTTCATGTACGCCACCGTGTACGTGGACAAGACCGCCAAGCGGGAAGAGCAGAAGGTGGACAAGGTGATCGGGGAACTGTACGATTACTACCTGAACCATGTGGACCGGATGTCCAACTTCTACATCCAGCTGGCTTATCAGGAGGGCGGAGAACGCGCAGTGACCGATTACATCAGTGGCATGAGCGATGAATTTGCCATCCGTACTTTTGAGGAATTGTTTGTGCCCCGGAAGTGGCATGTCCTATAAATCCGAAAGGTCGTTTGAAAGATCTATGATCCCACACGAATACATTGAAGAACTGACCCGCCGCACCGACATTGTGGAGCTGGTGGGCAGCTATGTGCAGCTCAAGCGCAAGGGACGTTTGTATGGCGGCCTGTGCCCCTTTCACAGCGAAAAAACGCCCTCATTCTACGTCTACCCGGACACCCAGAGCTTTTACTGCTTTGGCTGCGGCGCAGGCGGCGATGCCATTACCTTTACGAAAAAGATCAACAGCATCGATTACCCGGAGGCCGTTAAGCTGCTGGCAGCGCGGGCCGGTATGCCGGAGCCGCAGGAGGACGACAAAACAGGCCGGATGCGCAGCCGCATCCTCTCCATGAACAAGGAGGCGGCACGGTTTTTCCACGCCTGCCTGAACTCCACCGTGGAGGAAGCCCGGCAGGCCCGTGCCTACTGGCGGCGGCGCGGTCTGGACGACAAGACGATCGTCCGGTTCGGGCTGGGCTATGCGCCAAACGACGGACAGGCGCTGTATCAGTTCCTGCGCGATAAGGGCTACAATCAGCAGGAGCTGGATGCCAGCGGCCTGTTCAAGCGCAGTGCGTCCGGCCGCATCTACTGCCTGTTCTGGAAGCGGGTGATGACCCCCATCTTTGACCTGCGCGGCAACATCATTGCGTTTGGTGGGCGCGTGCTGGACGATTCCAAACCGAAATATGTCAACAGCCCGGAAACGCTGGTGTACCACAAATCAGAGACGGTGTTTGCGCTGCAGATCGCAAAGCGCAGCGCGGTGCGCCGGTTCGTGCTGTGCGAGGGCTACATGGACGTGATCAGTATGCATCAGGCAGGCATCGACACAGCAGTGTGCGCCTGCGGCACGGCCCTGACCCCGGAGCAGGTGCGGCTCATCAGCGAGTATGCTGACGAGGTGATCCTGAGCTACGATTCGGACGAAGCAGGCCAGAAGGCCACGCTGCGCTCGCTGGAACTGTTCCGCAACAGCCCGGTAAAGGTGGGCGTGCTGCAGATCCCCGGTGCAAAGGACCCGGACGAGTACATCAAAAAGTATGGCGCAGAGCGATTCAAAGCCCTGCTGGACGGTGTGGGCAATGCACTGGACTTCCGGCTGGGCCGTCTGCGCAGCCAGTACGATCTGGCACAGGATGCCCAGCGGCTGGAATACGTGAAGGAAGCTGTGAATATGCTAGCAGAGCGCTCCAACCCTACCGAGCAGGAAGTGTATGCGGGGCGTCTGGCTGAGGAGACCAACATCTCCAAAACAGCTATCATGACCCAGCTGGAGACCGCCGTGAAGAGGGCGGGCAGCAAGCACCGCTGGGAGAAAAAGCAGCAGGCGCTCAAGTCCGGTGAGATGAATCAGATCAACGTGCCGTACAGTGCGGGCGGCAGTCAGGCGCTGGGCATTGCCAGCGCACAGCAGCGACTGCTGGCGGCCATGCTGCGGGAGCCGCACTATATCGATCTGGTGCAGGGGCAGCTGACCGCAGAACAGTTCGTGCTGCCGCAGCAGAAGGAGCTGTTTGAAGCCATGCTGCGCTGCCGACAGGAGGGCATTGAGATCAGCCTGACCACGCTGCGCGCTTTTGTAAGCGAAGAAGCGCTGAATGAACTGAGCCATCTTGCGGCACAATACAGCGATGTGAATTGTACGCCGGATGATATCCGGCTGTATCTGGACCGCATTGCCCGGGGGATGCCCATGGCAGGCAAGGCGGCGCATATGTCCAATGAGGAACTGAGTGATTACCTCCAGTCGATGCGCGAAAAGAAGCAGGGAAATGTGCCTGTAGAAGAATGATCCCCCGCTTTCCCCTCCGGCTGGAGCAGGAGAGGAAAGGAGCAGGAACCATGCAGAAATTGTCGCAAACGGAGGAATTGGCCAGAACATTGGCTGCGCGGGCACGCCACCATGCCCTGACACCGGAGCAGATCAGCCGTGCCATGGACGAACAGGATTACGATGTGGCGCAGCTGGACGAGCTGTATACGGCACTGGAGGACCGCGGCGTGCACCTGACCGAAGAGGAAGCGGACCTGCCTGCGTTGGATGAAACGCAGATCGGCAGGCTGGAACATGAGCTTTCGGCAGAGGGGGTGGCGCTGGACGACCCGGTAAAGGCCTATTTGAAGGAGATCGGCCGGGTGCCGCTGCTGACGGCAGAACAGGAAACGGAGCTTGCCCGTGCCGCGCAGGCCGGGGATGAGGATGCCCGGCGGAAGCTCAGCGAAGCGAACCTGCGGCTGGTGGTGTCGGTGGCAAAGCGCTATGCAGGGCGGGGCCTGCCGTTTCTGGATCTCATTCAGGAAGGCAATCTCGGTCTGATGAAGGCGGCGGAAAAGTTTGAGCCGGAGCGCGGCTTCAAATTTTCCACCTATGCCACGTGGTGGATCCGTCAGTCCATCACCCGCGCCATTGCAGATCAGGGGAGGACCATCCGCATCCCGGTGCACCTTGTGGAGAGCATCAACCGGGTCAAAAAGACGACGGGTGACCTGCTGCGGAAAAATGGCCGGGAGCCTACCGCGGAAGAGATCGCTGTTCAGCTGGACATGGAGCCGGACCGTGTGCGGGAATTGCTGCAGCTGGCGCAGGACCCTATCAGCTTGGAAACGCCGGTGGGCGAGGAAGAGGATGCCCACCTTGAAGATTTTATTCAGGACGAGGATGCAGGCGTCCCGGTGGATGAAGCCGGGCGGCAGCTGCTGCGGCGGGAACTGTTCAGCGTGCTCAAAAGCCTGACACCGAGGGAAGAGCGGGTGATCGCACTGCGCTTCGGGCTGGAGGATGGCCGGGCGCACACGCTGGAAGAGCTGGGTAAGGAGTTCAATGTGACCCGGGAGCGGGTGCGGCAGATCGAAGCCAAGGCCCTGCGCAAGCTGCGGCATCCCAGCCGTGCAAAACGCCTGCGGGATTATCTGGATGAGTGAACGATTATAATTGCCGCCGCTTGCGCTCTGGCAATATTAGAGAAAACATTATTTTTATATTTGCAGCTCAGAAAAGCCTGCGAGCTTTTCTGAGCTGCTTTTTCACAAAAAAGGGCCGCAAGGGAAAACGGGCATATCCGACTGTAAAAGTAATACGCCAAAACACAAGGGCAAAGATAGACAAATTGCACAAGGGGATTATGAACAGGAACGTGCAAAATAAAAAAATCAAGCCCTAAAACAGCAAAACGCAACACGCTGCCGGGCGTGCGAAAATGAAAGAAAAATAAATTTGTTTTGGCAAAAATCTGAAAAATGGCTTGACAGCAAGGCTTTTAGGGTGTATACTGCATTAGTATCACATAATGGACTAGTGCGCCAAAAAGGGGAATACGCAGGCGGCGGCTGGACGGGTCAAACCGAAAAGTTTGTGAAAAACGCCGAAAGGTTCCCTTCGACGCGGGTCGAATTATGTGTGTCTGCTCAAATTTGACCCGTGTATACGACATCCCGTAGAGTATAAAAGTAAGGAGTGGTTGATTTTATGATGAAAGTCAAGCCCGTAAAGCTCGGCAAAACCGAGCGCATGAGCTTCTCCCACATCGACGAAGTCATCAGTATGCCGAACCTGATCGAGGTCCAGAAGAACTCTTATCAGTGGTTCCTGGACGAGGGCCTGAAAGAGGTCTTCCACGATATCGGCACCATTGAGGACTACACCGGCAATCTGGCACTGAGCTTTGTGGACTTCCGCCTGGACAAGGAGCCGAAGTACAGCATCAAGGAGTGCAAGGAGCGCGACGTGACCTATGCAGCACCCCTGCGCGTCACCGCCCGTCTGCTGAACAAGGAGACCGGCGAAGTGAAGGATCAGGAGATCTTCATGGGCGATTTCCCGCTGATGACCGATGCCGGCACCTTTGTGATCAACGGTGCAGAGCGTGCTATCGTCAGCCAGCTGGTGCGTTCTCCCGGCGTGTTCTACGGCGATGCCAAGGATAAGGTGGGCAACGACCTGTACAGCGCCACCATGAACCCCAACCGCGGTGCATGGCTGGAGTACGAGACCGATGCTTCCGATGTGTTCTATGTCCGTATCGATAAGAACCGCAAGCTGCCTGTCACCGTGCTGTGCCGTGCACTGGGCCTGTCCACCAACGAGGACATCCTGAACTTCTTTGGCGACGATGAGCGCATCCTCGCTACTCTGGAAAAGGATACCACCAAGAATCAGGAAGAGGGCCTGCTGGAAGTCTACCGCAAGCTGCGCCCCGGCGAGCCTCCCACGGTGGAGTCTGCTACCAGCCAGATCAACATGCTGTTCTTCGACCCGCGTCGTTATGACCTGTCTCGTTTCGGCCGTTATAAGATGAACAAGAAGCTGTCTCTGGCACGCCGCATCACCGGTCAGGTGGCTGCTGAGAATGTGGTCGCTCCGCTGACCGGCGAGATCCTGATCGAGGCTGGTGCCAAGATCACCCGCGAGCTGGCCGAGAAGGCTGACAATGCCGGTGTGAATCTGGTCGTGCTGAAGCTCGACGATCCCATGAAGGAAGAGAGCCGGAAGATCAAGGTCATCACCAACGGCTGTGTGGATGCACAGGGCTTCTTCTCCTTCGACGTGAAGGAGTGCGGCATCAACGAGCGCTGCTCCTTCGATGAGATCAAGAAGATCCTCGACACCACCTCTGATGTGGAAGAGCAGAAGGAGATGCTGCGCCGCAACCACGACCAGCTGATCGGCCGCACCGTTACGGTCGCCGATATTCTGGCTTCCATCAACTACCTGAACGGTCTGGGCCACAATATTGGCACCACCGATGATATCGACCATCTGGGCAACCGCCGCATCCGCAGCGTGGGCGAGCTGCTGCAGAACCAGTTCCGCATCGGCTTCTCCCGCATGGAGCGCGTCATCCGTGAGCGCATGACCCTGCAGAGCCAGGATCAGAGCGTCATCACCCCGCAGGCCCTCATCAACATCCGTCCGGTGGTGGCAGCCATCAAGGAGTTCTTCGGTTCTTCTCCGCTGTCCCAGTTCATGGATCAGAACAACCCGCTGGCTGAGCTGACCCACAAGCGCCGCCTGTCTGCTCTGGGCCCCGGCGGTCTGAGCCGTGACCGCGCAGGTTTCGAGGTCCGCGACGTTCACTACAGCCACTACGGCCGTATGTGCCCCATCGAGACTCCTGAAGGCCCCAACATCGGTCTGATCTCCTATCTGGCATCTTACGCCAAGATCAACGAGTACGGCTTCGTGGAAGCTCCGTACCGCAAGGTCAAGAAGATCTATGACGAGAACGGCAACCTGAAGGAACAGGTCGTCACCGACGAGGTCGAGTATATGACCGCTGATGTCGAGGACGAGTACGTTGTGGCACAGGCCAACGAGCCGCTGGATGAGGGCAAGCACTTCGTGCGTCCCCGCGTTTCTGCCCGCCGCCGCGACGAGATCCTTGAAATTGATGCAGAGAAAGTCGATTACATGGACGTTTCTCCGCGAATGATGGTCTCTGTTGCTACCGCCTGCATCCCCTTCCTGGAGAACGATGACTGTAACCGTGCTCTGATGGGTTCCAACATGCAGCGTCAGGCAGTGCCTCTGATGGTCACCCAGCAGCCCATCGTTGCTACCGGTATGGAGTACAAGGCTGCTACCGACTCCGGCACCGCTGTTCTGGCAAAGAATGACGGTATCGTTGAGAAGATGGATGCCGATCATGTTGTTGTGCGCAACAACAAGGGCGAGCTGGAGGATTATCCTCTGGTCAAGTTTGCACGCTCCAACGCAGGCACCTGCATCAACCAGCGTCCCATCGTGGAGGTCGGCGAGAGTGTCAAGGCCGGTCAGGTGCTGGCCGACGGCCCTGCAATGCGCAACGGCGAAATTTCTCTGGGTAAGAACGCTCTGATCGGCTTCATGACCTGGGAAGGCTACAACTACGAGGATGCCGTTCTGCTGAACGAGAAGATCGTGCGCGAGGACGTGTACACCTCCATTCATATTGAAGAGTACGAGACCGAGAGCCGCGACACCAAGCTGGGACCCGAAGAGATCACCCGTGATATCCCCAACGTTTCTGAGGATGCACTGAAGGATCTGGACGAGCGCGGCATCATCCGCATCGGTGCCGAGGTCAAGAGCGGCGACATTCTGGTCGGTAAGGTCACCCCGAAGGGCGAGACCGAGCTGACCGCTGAAGAGCGCCTGCTGCGCGCCATCTTCGGCGAGAAGGCACGCGAAGTGCGTGATACTTCTCTGCGCGTGCCCCATGGTGCATACGGCATCATTGTGGATGTCAAGGTGTTCACCCCGGAGAACAGCGACGAACTGCAGCCCGGCGTGCGCGAGGTCGTCCGCTGCTATATTGCCCAGAAGCGCAAGATCAGCGTTGGCGATAAGATGGCAGGCCGTCACGGCAACAAGGGTGTCGTTTCCCGCATTCTGCCGCAGGAGGACATGCCCTACCTGCCCGACGGCACTCCGCTGGACATCGTGCTGAACCCTCTGGGCGTGCCTTCCCGTATGAACATCGGTCAGGTGCTGGAAGTCAACCTGGGCTACGCTGCCAAGGCATGCGGCATCAAGGTCATGACTCCCGTCTTCGATTCCGCTCGTGAGAACGACATCGGCGATACCTTTGATACCGCCCGCGAGATGTGGCATGGTGAGAATGCTCCTGCATATCCCACGAAGCTCCCCAAGATCATGGGCGAGAAGGGACACATCATCGACTTCTCCAAGATCGAGCTGGACCGCGATGGCAAGACCACCGTTTACGATGGCCGCACCGGCGAAAAGTTCGATAACCGCGTTACCGTCGGTTATATGTACTACCTGAAGCTGCATCACCTGGTCGATGATAAGATCCATGCACGTTCTACCGGCCCCTACTCTCTGGTCACTCAGCAGCCTCTGGGCGGCAAGGCCCAGTTCGGCGGCCAGCGCTTTGGCGAAATGGAAGTCTGGGCACTGGAAGCTTACGGCGCTGCTTACACTCTGCAGGAGATCCTGACCGTCAAGTCCGACGACGTGGAGGGCCGTGTGAAGACCTACGAGGCCATCGTTAAGGGTGAGCCGATCCCGCAGCCCGGCATCCCCGAGTCCTTCCGCGTTATGCTGAAGGAACTGCAGTCTCTGGGTCTGGATGTTGTTGTTCAGGACAAGGACGGCAACGAGATCGACATGCGTCAGAACTTCGACGACGAAGAGACCGGCTTTGATATGCGCGATGTTGCCGGCACTGAGAACGTCGTGCAGGAGAGCGAACTGCTCAACGATTATAATATTAAGGATGCCGATGCCGGTTTCGATGATCCTTCTGTGCTGGAGGACAATAACTCCGGTGCCGAAGCTCCCGCTTCTTCTGACGAAGTAGATTTCTGATCAGACAAAGAACACAAGCCTCAAGCCCCCTGTTCCGCGTGCTGCGGCAGGGGAGAGGGGCCTGTGGTCTGAACAAGAAAGCCGCCTGTATCATCGAGACAACTAGAGATTAAGAAAGGGTTCGTTTCATGGAAAACAACGTTTTCGATTCCATCAAGATCGGCCTTGCCTCCCCGGAGCAGATCCGCAACTGGAGCTACGGCGAGGTCAAAAAGCCTGAGACCATCAACTACCGTACCCTGAAGCCGGAGCGCGACGGCTTGTACTGTGAGCGCATTTTTGGACCTACCAAGGACTGGGAGTGCCACTGCGGTAAGTATAAGCGCATCCGCTACAAGGGCAAGATCTGCGACCGCTGCGGCGTTGAAGTGACCAAGGCCAAGGTCCGCCGTGAGCGCATGGGCCACATTGAGCTGGCCGCTCCCGTCAGCCACATCTGGTACTTCAAGGGCATCCCCAGCCGCATCGGCCTGATGCTGGACATCAGCCCCCGCCTGCTGGAGAAGGTGCTGTACTTTGCAAGCTATATCGTCACTGATCCGGGCGCTACCCGTCTGGAAAAGAAGCAGCTGCTCACCGAGAGCGAGTATCGTGAGATGCGCGACCACTACGGTGATGAGTTCGAGGCTGCTATGGGCGCTGAGGCCATTCAGGATCTGCTGAAGGAGATCGATCTGGATCAGCTGAGTGAAGAGCTGACTGCCGAGGTGGAAAAGTCCTCCGGCCAGAAGCGCGTGCGCATCCTCAAGCGTCTGGAAGTAGTTGAGGCATTCCGCATTTCCGGCAACCGTCCTGAATGGATGGTCATGGATGTGCTGCCTGTTCTGCCGCCTGACCTGCGCCCCATGGTCCAGCTGGACGGCGGCCGTTTTGCCACCTCCGACCTGAACGACCTGTACCGCCGCGTGATCAACCGCAACAACCGTCTGCGCCGTCTGCTGGAGCTGGGCGCTCCCGACATCATCGTGCGCAACGAGAAGCGTATGCTGCAGGAAGCAGTGGACAGCCTGATCGACAACGGCCGCCGCGGCCGTCCGGTCACCGGACCCAACAACCGCGCACTGAAGAGCCTTTCCGATATGCTGAAGGGTAAGCAGGGCCGCTTCCGTCAGAACCTGCTGGGCAAGCGTGTTGACTACTCCGGTCGTTCTGTTATCGTCGTCGGCCCTGAGCTGAAGATGGATCAGTGCGGTCTGCCCAAGGAAATGGCTCTGGAGCTGTTCAAGCCCTTTGTCATGAAGGATCTGGTGGAGAAGGGCATTGCCAACAACATCAAGTCCGCCCGCAAGATGGTGGAGCGCGCTAAGCCCGAAGTGTGGGACAGCCTGGAGACCGTGATCAAGGGCCACCCCGTTCTGCTGAACCGTGCACCTACCCTGCACCGTCTGGGCATTCAGGCTTTCAACCCGGTGCTGGTGGAGGGCCGTGCAATCAAGCTGCACCCGCTGGCATGTACCGCATTCAACGCCGACTTCGACGGTGACCAGATGGCAGTGCATCTGCCTCTGGGCGAGGATGCCTGCCGTGAGGCCAAGATGCTGATGCTGGCTTCCGGCAACCTGCTGAAGCCCTCTGACGGCGCACCTGTTACCGTGCCTACGCAGGATATGATCCTGGGCAGCTACTACCTGACCACCGTTCGTGAAAATGACGAGGGCGCAGGCAAGGTGTTCCGCGATGAGAACGAAGCCCTGATGGCTTATGCAGAGCACATCGTTACCCTGCACGCACCCATCAAGGTGCGCCGCACCATGACCATTGACGGCGTGGAGCGCACCGGTCTGGTGGAAACCACCGTCGGCCGCATCATCTTCAATAACCCTGTTCCTCAGAATCTGGGTTATATCGACCGTACTGATCCCGAGCACTGGCTGGAGTATGAGGTCAGCTTCCGCGTGACCAAGAAGACTCTGCCCGACATCATTTCCCGCTGCATGACCCGCAACGGCACCCGCAAGTGTGCAAAGATGCTGGATGCCATCAAGGCACAGGGCTACAAGTACTCCACTCTGTCTGCAATCTCCGTCGCTGTGTGCGACGCTGTGATCCCGCCGCAGAAGCAGGAACTGATCGCTGAGGCTGACCAGCAGATCGCAAAGGTCGGCAAGCTGTTCAACCGCGGCCTGATCTCCGACAACGAGCGTTACAACCAGACCATCGCCATCTGGCAGGCTACCACCGATAAGGTCTCCAAGGCTCTGGCAGACAACCTGCCCAAGGATAATGAGATCTATATGATGGCAGACTCCGGTGCTCGTGGTTCTATGAACCAGATCAAGCAGCTGGCCGGCATGCGCGGCCTGCTGGCAAACACCGCTGGCCACACCATCGAGATGCCCATTCGTGCCAACTACCGTGAAGGTCTGAATATTCTGGAATATTTCGTTTCTGCCCGTGGCGCCCGTAAGGGTCTGGCCGATACCGCTCTGCGTACCGCTGACTCCGGTTACCTGACCCGCCGCATGGTCGATGTCTCTCAGGATGTCATCGTGCGCGAGATCGACTGCGGCACCACCGACGGCCTGTGGGTGTCTGAGATCCACGAGGGCAAGGAGAAGATCGAGAGCTTCCGCGAGCGCTTGATCGGCCGCTTCGCTGTGGGCGATGTGGTCAACCCCGTCACCGGCAAGGTGATCGTGCCGGAAGGCAAGATGATCGACCTGTACGATGCAAACGAGATCGAGGCTGCTGGCATTACCAAGCTGAAGATCCGCAGCCTGCTGACCTGCCGTGCAAAGACCGGTGTCTGCGCACGCTGCTACGGTTCCGATATGGCAAACGGCGAGCCGGTCCGTCTGGGCGAGTCTGTCGGCGTTATCGCCGCAGAGTCCATCGGCGAGCCTGGTACTCAGCTGACCATGCGTACCTTCCATACCGGCGGTATCGCATCTGCTGAAGATATCACGCAGGGTCTTCCCCGTGTTGAAGAGCTGTTCGAGAGCCGCCGTCCCAAGAGCATGGCCATCATGAGCGAGATCTCTGGTGTCGTTTCTCAGGACGATACCAAGAAGAATGTCGTTATCAAGGTGACCGGCAAGGACGAGAACGGTGCCGAGGTTGTAAAGAGCTACTCCATCCCGTTCACCCAGCATTCCCGCGTGATGCCGGGCGACCGTGTGGAGAAGGGCGACATCATCACCCGTGAAGGTGTTCTGTATCCGCAGGATATTCTGGCAATCAAGGGTCTGGAGGATGTCCAGAACTACCTGATCAACGAAGTTCAGAAGGTCTACCGTCTGCAGGGCGTTGAGATCAACGATAAGCATATCGAAGTCATCGTCCGTCAGATGTGCCGCAAGGTGCGCGTGACGGATTCCGGTTCTTCCAACCTGATCGGCGGTGCACTGGCAAGCCGTCTGGAAGTGGAGAGCATCAACGCCGATCTGCAGCAGCGCATCGACGCTGGTGAAGAGGGCCTGAAGCTGGTTGAGTACCAGCAGGTGCTGCTGGGCATCACCAAGGCTGCTCTGGCAAACGACTCCTTCCTGTCCGCTGCATCCTTCCAGGAGACCACCCGCGTGCTGACCGAAGCTGCCATCAAGGGCAAGGTCGACCCGCTGGCCGGCCTGAAGGAGAACGTCATCATTGGTAAACTGATCCCCGCAGGTACCGGTCTGCCGGAAGTCCGTGAGGATCTGAAGAACCGTGAGGCTGAGCGCGATGCTGAGATCGCTGCCGAACAGGCAGCTGCTGTACAGTAAGCAAAGCTCCTTCTTCTGAAATAAAACAATGGACCGCTCTGTGGGCATCCGCCTGCAGGGCGGTTTTTATATGCCCGGAAAAGCGGAAACAGGGGAGAAAACTGTGCGTTTTGCGTCGAAAAAATGCTGAAAGAAAAAATCTGGAATAAATGCAAAAAACTTTGCAAAAACTGTTGACATCCGCCTGTAAAGCGAGTATTATATAACTGTTGCGCATCCCTCATGGGGATAGTGCGGCAAAAAAGTCGGAAAAAGTCCGATGTGCATTATTAAGAAAGGAGAAACAAAATGCCTACTTTTAACCAGCTTGTACGCAAGGGCCGTCAGGTTCTGGCTACCAAGAGCACCGCTCCCGCACTGCTGAAGAGCTACAATTCTCAGAAGAAACAGTATTCTGATCTGAACAGCCCCCAGAAGCGTGGTGTCTGCACTGCTGTTCGTACCATGACCCCCAAGAAGCCCAACTCTGCTCTGCGTAAGGTTGCTCGTGTCCGCCTCACGAATGGTATCGAGGTCACCTCTTACATTCCCGGTATCGGCCATAACCTGCAGGAGCACTCCGTCGTGCTGATCCGTGGCGGTCGTGTTAAGGACCTGCCCGGTGTGCGTTACCACATCATCCGTGGTACCCTGGATACTCAGGGTGTGGCAGGCCGTAATCAGGCCCGCTCCAAGTACGGCGCAAAGCGTCCTAAGGCCGGTGCTGCAAAGAAGTAATTGAGGACAACCGCCATAAACGGCTTTCCATTATATAAATAACAAGTCCGCTTGCAAAGCGGAGGGCAACAGTTTATGTAAAGGTCAGCTCTTTGTGACACAACGGGAGTTTTATTACTTTCGAGTACCGATGATATCATTCTGTGAAGGAGGGAAGAAAGATGCCTAGAAGAGGTAACATTGCTAAGCGCGATGTCTTAGCTGATCCTATTTACAATTCCAAGATGGTCACTCGTCTGGTCAACAGCGTTATGCTGGATGGCAAGAAGGGCGTCGCTCAGAAGATCGTTTACGAAGCTTTCTCCATGATTCAGGAGAAGACCGGCAACGATCCTCTGGAGACTTTCGAGAAGGCGATGGAGAACATCATGCCCAGCCTCGAGTGCAAGACCCGCCGCGTTGGCGGTGCTAACTACCAGGTTCCTCTGGAAGTCAGCCCGGCTCGCCGCGAGACCCTGGGTCTGCGCTGGCTGACTGCCTACAGCCGCAGCCGTGGTGAGAAGACCATGGCTCAGCGTCTGGCTGCTGAAATCATGGATGCTGCCAACAACACTGGTAACGCCGTGAAGAAGCGTGAGGATACTCACAAGATGGCAGAGGCTAACAAGGCTTTCGCTCATTTCCGTTATTGATCTGTTCTGTAGGAGGTTAATTTCATGGCTACACCCAGAGAAGTTTCTCTTCAGATGACGAGAAATATCGGCATTATGGCCCACATTGATGCTGGTAAGACTACTACTACCGAGCGTATTCTGTACTACACCGGTATCAATCACAAGATCGGCGAAGTTCATGATGGCGGCGCTACCATGGACTGGATGGTTCAGGAGCAGGAGCGTGGTATCACCATCACTTCCGCTGCTACCACCTGCTACTGGAGCCACTCTGAGACCCAGAAGGATCCGGTTGCATTCAAGAAGAACCGTCACCGCATCAACATCATCGACACCCCGGGCCACGTGGACTTCACTGTTGAGGTCCAGCGTTCCCTGCGCGTGCTGGACGGTTCTGTGACCGTTCTGGCTGCAAAGGGCGGTGTTGAGCCGCAGTCTGAGACCGTTTGGCGTCAGGCTGACGAGTATAAGGTTCCCCGTATGGTGTACGTTAACAAGATGGACACCATGGGTGCCGACTTCTTCCGCTGCATCAAGATGCTGCACGATCGTCTGCACGCAAACGGCGTGGCGATCCAGCTGCCTATCGGTCAGGAGGATACCTTCCGCGGTATCGTTGACCTGGTCGATATGAACGCTGAGGTCTACTACGACGATATGGGCAACGACATGCGCACTGAGCCCATCCCCGAGGATATGCGTGAGCAGGCCGAGGAGTACCACAACATTCTGATCGAGGCTGTTGCTGAGAACGACGAAGAGTTGATGGAGAAGTACCTCGAGGGCGAGGAGATCACCCGTGCCGAGCTGAAGGCTGCGATCCGCAAGGAGACCATCGCTAACACGCTGGTTCCCGTTGTCTGCGGTTCTTCCTACAAGAACCGTGGTGTCCAGAAGCTGCTGGACGCTATCGTTGACTATATGCCCGCTCCTACCGACGTCCCTGACATCAAGGGCGTGAATCCCGAGACTGAGGAAGAGGAGACCCGTCCGTCTTCCGACGACGCTCCCTTCGCAGCTCTGGCCTTCAAGATCGCTACCGACCCGTTCGTTGGTAAGCTGGCATACTTCCGTGTTTACTCCGGTAAGGTTGAGGCAGGTACCACTGTCTACAACTCCGTGAAGGACAGCAAGGAGCGTATGGGCCGCATCCTGCAGATGCATTCTAACCACCGCAAGGATATCGACTGCTGCTACGCAGGTGATATCGCTGCTGTTGTCGGTCTGAAGAACACCACTACCGGTGACACTCTGTGTGATGAGAATCATCCCATCATTCTGGAGTCCATGAAGTTCCCCGAGCCTGTTATCCGTGTTGCCATCGAGCCTAAGACCAAGGCCGGCAACGAGAAGATGGGTATCGCGCTGGCAAAGCTGGCCGAAGAGGATCCGACCTTCAAGACCTACACTGACGAAGAGACCGGTCAGACCATCATCGCCGGTATGGGCGAGCTGCACCTGGAGATCATCGTTGACCGTCTGCTGCGTGAGTTCAAGGTTGAAGCAAACGTGGGTGCACCTCAGGTTGCTTACCGTGAGACCATCCGCAAAGAGGCCAACCAGGAGACCAAGTACGCACGTCAGTCCGGTGGTAAGGGCCAGTACGGTCATGTTAAGATCAAGATCGAGCCCAACGAGCCCGGCAAGGGTTACGAGTTCGTCAACGCCATCGTTGGCGGTGCCATCCCGAAGGAATACATCCCGGCTATCGACAACGGTATCCAGGGTGCTATGAAGTCCGGTGTTCTGGCTGGCTATCCTGTCGTTGATGTCAAGGTTACCCTGTGGGATGGTTCTTATCATGAGGTCGACTCCTCTGAAATGGCTTTCTCCATTGCTGGTTCTATGGCATTCAAGGATGCTATGCGCAAGGCTGATCCTATCATCACTGAGCCTATCATGAAGGTTGCAGTTATCGTTCCCGATGAGTATCTGGGCGATGTTATCGGCGACCTGAATGCACGCCGTGGTCAGATCCAGGGCATGGAAGCTATGGCTGGTACTCAGCGCGTCAATGCATTTGTGCCTCTGGCTCAGATGTTCGGCTACGCTACCGACCTGCGTTCCAAGACTCAGGGCCGTGGCCAGTATGTCATGGAGCCGTCTCACTACGAGCCGGTGCCCAAGAACATTGCTGACCAGATCATTGCTGGCCGCACCAAGGGCTGATTCCTGAAAAATGGATAAAGATTTTGCCGGGGTAGTGTAACTCCGGCAAAATTTCCTGTAAAAGCACTTGATTTTACAGGGCAAATTTAGTAGAATAGCCTTGCAATGCAATGTCTGCATCTTGCAGGGTTGTTGTAACCAAATATCAAAACCTAAATTAAGGGAGGATATTCCAATGGCTGAAAAGGCAAAGTTCGACCGTTCTAAGCCGCATGTGAACATCGGCACCATCGGTCACGTTGACCACGGCAAGACCACTCTGACCGCCGCTATCACCAAGTACCTGGCTCTGAAGGGCGACGCAGACTTCATGGATTATGCCAACATCGATAAGGCTCCTGAGGAGCGTGCTCGTGGTATCACGATCAACTCCGCTCACGTTGAGTATCAGACCGACGCTCGTCACTACGCTCACGTTGACTGCCCGGGCCATGCTGACTACGTTAAGAACATGATCACTGGTGCTGCTCAGATGGACGGCGCTATTCTGGTCGTTGCTGCTACCGATGGTCCCATGCCCCAGACCCGTGAGCACATCCTGCTGGCTCGTCAGGTCGGCGTGCCCTATATCGTCGTGTTCATGAACAAGTGCGATATGGTCGACGACGAAGAGCTGCTGGATCTGGTCGAGATGGAGATCCGTGAGCTGCTGACCGAGTACGACTTCCCCGGCGACGACACCCCGATCATTCGTGGTTCCGCTCTGAAGGCTCTGGAGTCTACCTCCACTGATCCCAATGCTCCCGAGTATGCTTGCATCAAGGAGCTGATGGACGCTGTTGACACCTATATCCCCAACCCCGATCGTGAGGAAGACAAGCCCTTCCTGATGCCCATCGAGGATGTCATGACCATTTCTGGCCGTGGTACTGTTGCAACCGGTCGTGTTGAGCGTGGTATTGCTAAGGTTGGCGATGCTATGGAGATCGTCGGCATCAAGCCCGATCGTCTGAGCACCACCATCACCGGTCTGGAGATGTTCCGTAAGTCTCTGGACTTCGCTGAGGCTGGCGATAACATCGGCGCTCTGCTGCGTGGTGTTGATCGTACCCAGATCGAGCGTGGTCAGGTTCTGGCTAAGCCCGGTTCTGTGCACCCCCACAAGACTTTCGAGTCTCAGGTGTACGTTCTGACCAAGGACGAAGGCGGCCGTCACACCCCGTTCTTCTCCAACTATCGTCCTCAGTTCTACTTCCGCACCACCGACGTGACCGGTATCATCACTCTGCCCGAAGGCACTGAGATGTGCATGCCCGGCGATAACGTCATGATGCACGTTGAGCTGCTGACCCCTGTTGCTATGGAAGAGGGCCTGCGTTTCGCTATCCGTGAGGGTGGCCGTACCGTTGGTTCTGGCGTTGTTGGCAAGATCATTGAGTGATTTTGACCCTTCGCGCCTTTCCTAAGGCTAAAGGTTAAACTTACGAGAGACCTTCCCATTCCGGAGAGTGGGAAGGTCTCTTTTTGTTTTAGATCCTCTGTCCGTAAGGGCAGGGGATTTTTTTGCGGCATGTCACAACTTTTTGTTTACAAAACAAGGTTGTTCTGGTATACTGAAAAAGGAAATGCTGGAAAAGTCCTATCGGCTGGTGCTGAGGGGATTCAGCAAAAAAGAAGCAGCATGAACTTCTGGATGGGGTGAAGAGTAATGCCGTTTGATTATAAGAAAGAGTACAGGGAATTTTATCTCCCGCCGAAAAAACCGCACCTGATTACGATACCGCGTATGAATTTTGTGGCAGTGCACGGCAAGGGCGACCCGAATGCTCCGGGTGGAGCCTATCAGGAGGCTATGGGAGTGCTGTACGGCATTGCTTTCACCATCAAAATGAGCTATAAGGGCAGCCACAAGATGGACGGCTATTTTGAATATGTGGTTCCACCGTTGGAGGGCTTGTGGCATCAGAAGGGCGTGGATGGCGTTGACTATGCACATAAAGAAACATTTGAGTGGACATCCATGATCCGACTGCCAGAATTCGTGACGCCGGAAGCGTTTGATTGGGCCGTACAGGAAGCAACGGCAAAAAAGAAAAAGGATTTTTCCAAGGCGGAATTTCTGACCTATGACGAGGGACTTTGCGTTCAGTGCCTGCATATCGGCCCTTATGATGAAGAACCGAAAACGCTGGCGCAGATGGATGCCTTTGCCGTAGAGCAGGGGTATATGCTTGATTTTTCAGAGACACGCTTCCACCACGAGATTTATCTGAGTGATCCTCGCCGCGCTGCACCGGGAACACTGAAAACGGTGTTGCGGCATCCCATACGTGAAAAATAAAAACAGGAAAATTCACAAATGATGTCGCTTTTATTTGGCAGATGTGCTATACTGATTTTATCTGTAGAAACACATTGAATGGATAAGGGAGGAGAGAACTTCATGCAGCATGAAACTGTCATCGTGCTGGACTTTGGCGGCCAGTACAATCAGCTGATCGCGCGCCGCGTCCGCGAGAACAATGTCTACTGTGAAATCTATTCCTATAAAACCGATCTGTCGGTTATCAAGGCAAAGAACCCCAAGGGTATCATCTTTACCGGTGGCCCCAACAGCGTTTATCTGGAGGATTCCCCCACGATCGACCCTGAGATCTTCAACTGGGGTGTGCCTGTGCTGGGCATCTGCTACGGCAGCCAGCTGATGATGCATCTGCTGGGCGGCCATGTCTGCCGCGCACCGGAGCGCGAGTACGGCAAGACTGAGGTGTTCGTGGACACGAACAGCAAGATGTTCACCGATGTGCAGCCCTCCACCATTTGCTGGATGAGCCACAACGACTATATTGAGCAGGCAGCGCCCGGCTTTAAGATCACTGCTCACACGGTCAACTGTCCGGTAGCTGCGGCAGAGAACGCTGAGAAGGGCCTGTACGCGGTCCAGTTCCATCCGGAAGTGCTGCACACTGCGGAAGGCAAGAAGATGCTGCGCAACTTCGTGTACAATGTCTGCGGCTGCACCGGCGACTGGAAGATGGACTCCTTTGTGGAGAACAACGTCAAGGCCCTGCGTGAGCGCATCGGCGATGGCAAGGTGCTGTGCGCCTTGTCCGGCGGCGTGGATTCCTCCGTTCTGGCAGCTATGTTGGCTAAGGCCATCGGCAAGCAGCTGACCTGCGTGTTCGTGGATCACGGTCTGCTGCGTAAGAACGAGAAGGAAGAGGTCTGCTCTGTATTCGGCCCGGGCAATGCCAACGGCTTTGATATCAACTTTATCTGTGTGGATGCCCGCGAACGCTACTTTGCAAAGCTGGCTGGTGTCACCGAGCCGGAGCGCAAGCGCAAGATCATCGGCGAAGAGTTCATCCGTGTGTTTGAAGAGCAGGCCAAGAAGATCGGCAAGGTGGATTTCCTGGCACAGGGTACCATTTACCCGGATGTCGTTGAGAGCGGTCTGGGCGGTGAGTCCACTGTTATCAAGAGCCACCACAACGTTGGCGGTCTGCCCGACACCGTGGACTTCAAGGAGTTGGTGGAGCCGCTGCGCAACCTGTTCAAAGACGAGGTGCGTCAGGCCGGCCGTGAGCTGGGCCTGCCCGAATATCTGGTCAGCCGTCAGCCGTTCCCCGGCCCGGGCCTTGGCATCCGCATCATCGGCGAAGTGACCCCTGAGAAGGTGGCAATCGTGCAGGATGCCGACGCGATCTGGCGTGAGGAGATCGCAAAGGCGGGTCTGGATAAGGAGATCAGCCAGTACTATGCAGCCTTGACCAACATGCACAGTGTGGGCGTCATGGGCGACGAGCGCACCTATGATTACGCTGTGGCGCTGCGTGCTGTGACCACCACCGACTTTATGACCGCGGAGAGCTATAATATGCCCTGGGATGTTCTGGGCACTGTCACCAGCCGCATCGTCAATGAGGTCAAGCATGTGAACCGCGTGTTCTATGATTGCACCGGTAAGCCGCCGGCAACCATTGAGCTCGAGTAATCTTCAAAATCTGAAAAGTATTGATGCAATGCAATATTTCGAGAGCCAAAAGGCTCTGTGATACTGCTTTGATACTATCAGGCGATTATTCACAAAGAGAGACATGAGAATGCCCTCTGAGAAACGGTAAGTTTTTCAGAGGGCATTTTTGTGTCTTTTATTCTTTACGCCACTTTTTCTTCGGCTCGTACCGGCCGCAGCCGTCGGCAGTCTGAGGCCAGTTGAGCTTCCATTCCAGATACTCTTCCTTGGTGATCTCGCCCTCCCGGAGCTGCTTCTTGCGGAGTTGCCACTCCTTTAAGAACTCATCCAGCAGGCGATAGCGGAAGCTGACTGCCATGTGCTTTTCCGGGAAATCTGGGTCGGTGGTGTCTGTGACCTCATAGCCAATGCAAAAACCTGTGTTTGGTTTGTAAACTTTCAGCTGATTCATATTTTCCATTCGTGAACATGGCTCAAAGGGAGAACCACAAAAATATAAATCTTTTATGAAATCCTCTTGACAAAGTGAGAACGGGCAGTATAATGAAAATGAACGTTGTTCATATTGAAGGTGACCACATGAATACAATCGTAACCTCCAAGGAAGATATCTTAAAAAACAGCCGTGAGCTTATCCGGGAAAAGGGCTGGGCGGCGGTCAGTATCCGTTCTGTCGCCTCGGCATGCGGGGTCTCGGTCGGCTCGATCTACAATTATTATGACTCCAAGGCTGAGCTTATCAGCGCCACGGTCGAGAGCGTCTGGTGCGAAATTTTCCACCGTCCGCAGGACGAGGCCGTATTTCAGGACGTGCAGACCTGTGTCAAATGGATGTATGAGCGTATGGCCTACGGCTGTGAGCAGTATCCTGGATTCTTCACACTGCACTCTCTCGGCTTTATGCAGGAGGACAAGGCCGATGGCAAACGGCACATGCAGCAAATCTGGCACCATATCTTAAATGGTCTGTGTACGGTGCTGCAACAGGATACCAAAATCCGTCCGGACGCTTTTAACGCGCAATTCACCGTTGAAAAATTTGCCGATGTTCTATTTTCGCTGATGCTGTCTGCCTTGCTGCGGCAGGACTACGACCCCGCCGCTGTGCTGGAAATCGTGCGCAGAACTTTATATTGACTGCATTTTCTTCCCACACTGCTGTGGGAATTTTATAATGTCCAAAATGAACAGTGTTCACTCAAGAGAGACACTCATAGGAAAGTTCATCGCAATATCCTGTTGCTGCTCGCCTGTCTTGTGTGGAGGAATGCAAGCTTCAACATCCTGCGCTTTGGATGCAACTTTGCCAAACAAGCCATTGATGACCGTAAAAACTAAGCCAACCCTGCAAAAAATGCAGTGTTACAATCAATTTGATCTATCAACAAGGAGCAATCAACTATGCAAGCAATCGTAGAAACTGTTTTTGATGCGGTGTATCTGGTATCCGTCATCACCATCGGTATCCTGATGATTTGTGGCTGCAAGGGCAACCACCAGTTCAAGCTGTTCGGTCTGATGGCTGTCGTTCTGGGTGCCGGCGACTCGTTCCATCTGATTCCCCGTGCTCTGGCTCTATGCACCACGGGCTTTGAAAACTTTACCGTCCCCCTGGGTCTGGGTAAGTGGATCACCTCTGTGACAATGACTGTCTTTTATGTGCTGCTGTACTATGTATGGCGTGAGCGCTACCGGGTCAAGGGCAACAATGGCCTGACTGCCGCCATCTACGGTCTGGCTGCCGTGCGTGTTATCCTGTGCATGATGCCGCAGAACCAGTGGCTGAGCGCCGAATCCCCGCTGTCCTGGGGCATTTACCGTAACATTCCTTTTGCACTGATGGGCCTGCTGATCATCGTGTTGTTCTACCGCAGTGCCAAGGAGCATGACGACTCGGCTTTTCGCTGGATGTGGATGACCATCGTGCTGAGCTTCGGGTTCTACATTCCCGTTGTTCTTTGGGCCAATACCGTCCCCATGATCGGTATGCTGATGATCCCCAAGACCTGTGCCTATGTGTGGACCGTTCTCATCGGTTATTCTGCTATGAAGAAGGAATGTAAGTGATTTGTTCACAGTACCGATTTATGAAATAAATTGCTTCGTAAAGATCCAAGCTTACCGAATTGGAATGATCTTTCTTGATAAAACTGGATCAGGTAAACTTGTAAGCCCCCTGCCGGTGATGAACTGGCAGGGGGCTTTTTATGTGTGTACGGGTAGTTTAACAGAATACTTGATCTTTGCCGCGATTACGACGCATCCAGCAATTCGTCCGGGTCCTCGATGGCTTCTTCGATGGTCTCTTCCTCAGGAGTGGGTTCATCGACATCGGACGGAGCGAACAGGTCACGGATGAAGTCGCGCAGGAGGACGAGGCTGTTGTCAAGGTCGGCATCCTCGCTCAGCAGCTGCTGGATCATATCCGGCTTATCGGTGATCAGGTCGTCCACGCCGATGCTCAGCAGTTCGCTGGCATCCTCTTCGCGGTTGACGGTCCATGCGGAGATCGTCTTGCTGCGCTTATGGATCTGCTGCACCATACCGGAGGTGATAAAGGTGGACTGTACGCTGAAGAAATCTGCGGCAGGCAGATCGTAATAACTGCCCACGCCCAGTGCAAGGATATAGCCGGTCCGGATCTCCGGTGCCAGCTCCTTGACCTTGCAGAGGGTTTCATAACTCTGCGAGGTGATGGTGCAGTCCTGCGCAAAGCCTTTTTCGCGGATGATGCGGATGGTTTCCGCTTCCAGCTCCGGGGTGGCGGCATTGGGCTTGATCTCAATGTTCAGCTGGATCTTACCTTTGCACAGGTCCAGCACTTCTTCCAGTGTGGGAACTTTGGCACCAGTGTACTTCTGGCCGAACCAGCGCCCGGCATCCAGCTTGCGAACCTCGTTACAGGTCAGGTCGTAGATGTTCTCGTTGCGGCCGGTGCAGCGGCGCAGGCTGGTATCGTGGGTCACCATGACCACGCCGTCCCTGGTCATCTGCACATCCAGCTCGGCCCACTCGCAGCCCTGATCGATGGCCAGCTGGAAAGCGGGCAGGGTGTTTTCCGGTGCGGCAGCGGAGTAGCCGCGGTGCGCGGTGACTACCGGCGCAACGCCGCCCAGCATGGAGAGCAGCTCGTCGTCTCTGGGCAGGGCAAGGTAACAGAATGCCAGCGCAAAGGTGAGCAGAGTAGCACCCGCAACCGATGCACCCAGAAGCAGCCTGCCGGTGGAACGGTGATGCTTTCCGCTCTGGACCGGCTCCGGCTCAAAGGGGAGAAATTCCCGCAGGCGGCAGTGCAGCATGGTGAGGATCGTGCACTGCGCCATGGTGATGGCGCAGTCGATCAGGAACTGGAAGAAAGGCATCTCAATGGCCAGCGCCGCGCGGGACAGTGCAAACATGGCCTGTGTGCTCTGCAGCCCGACCGCGATGATGATGCCGTACAGCGGCACGGCAACCGCTGCCGTCAGCAGCAGGGAACGCAGGACGACCGAGAGGTTCCAGCGCAGCAGCAAAAGAAAAGCACGGAAGACGCGCCTGCGGATGCAGCAAAAGCTTTCCTTTACCGACTGCCACAGGCTTTTGCGCTCCAGCACGAACAGCGGCAGCACCAGCACCCAGCTGACACAGAGGAACAGCAAGGCGGCACCGGCAGCCAGATAGAGCAGGTAATACCGGCTGTTTGCCCGGATGACACCCATGATGTATTCCGGCACGGCAAGCTGCGTGATATAGTTATAGGCGAGGAAAAAATTGGTGAACGGGATCAGCACGGCACTGTAGACCAGAACGAGCCAGTTCTGCGGCAGGAATGCGTGGCGGATATCTGCAAGAGAGGTGCGCAGCAGGGCAGGCAGGCGGATCGTTTCGCCTTTGCGGGCAAGATCCAGCCCATGCAGCAGGACGGAAAACTCATACAGCGCCCAGAACGCGGTCAGGATGGCAATGAGCGTGATGCACAGGATGATCGCAGGGGAGGAAAAGATATCGGAAGCATTGTTGTTGCTCAGGTAGTGCATGGGTGCGAACCGCAGCGTGAGCGACCAGAGCTGCTGCATCAGGGGGACGAACAGCAGGTTCGTTGCAGCCTTATACAGGACGATGACCGCGAGCAGGGGGATCTCGGCGCGGCGGATGACAGCCCGGGCGGAGTGCTTCATGGAGTTGTAGGTTTCGTTGGAGGCGCGGAATGAAGTGAGCAGATCTTTCAATTTGACATGGCCTTCCTTTTATATTCTGCAAAATGACCCGCCCCGAAGCTTCCCGGCGGGCTGTTCTGCGAAAAAAATTTACATATTAAATATAGTGTAACATAACTTCTTATAAAATAAAATGCAGCAGGGACAGACAGAATCCACAAAATTGAAAGAGAATTTTTGGCAGCTGAGTATGCGGCGCAAAATGCCCGCAAAAAGGCGAGAAAGCGGAGAAACGATGAATCGTTAAAAAATTGTAGAACTTTGCCGACAGATGTTGATTCGCATGGACTTTTATAGAATCTCTTGCATTTTTATGGAAAATTCAGTATAATAAAACTAATTTTGAAAGCTCACACAGACAACCAGGAGGTCTTACCATGGCTTCAAAGATCAATAAGGGAGAAATCCTCGCCAAGTTTTTTGATGACGGGGAATACACTGCACTGTTTGCTGACGGTGCAGTGAGCGCTGCCTGCGGCTATGCGGCAGGTCAGCAGGCTTACGCTGTTTACCAGAACGGCGAAGCTGTTACCGTAAAGGATGTTGAAAAGAACATCAAGGTTCTGGAGATGGCAGCTCAGACTGGCTGCCCGGTCGTCACCTTCTACAACTCCGTTGGCGCAAAGCTGGCTGAGGGTCTGGACGTGCTGACCGCCAGCGCAAAGCTGAATGCGCAGATCGCAAAGGTTTCCGGCGTGATCCCGCAGGTGGCTGTTGTTCTGGGTGTCTGCGGCGGCACCAGCGCACTGAGCGCTGCCAATGCAGATGTCTGCATCATGGCTGAGGGCGCAGAGCTGTTCTTCACCGCTCCGTTCACCTCTGCTGCCAAGGGCGACAAGGTGGCCGATGCCGGCACCGCAGCCGCCGCTGCAAAGGCTGGCGTGGCCGCCATTGTGGCACCCACTGCTGAGGAAGCTGCCGAGAAGGCTGCTCACATCGTGGGCCTGCTGCCGGCCAACAACCTGACCGGCCCTGCGATCTTTGAGTTCGAGCAGCCCACTGCTGCTCTGGCTGCCGGTGCAGAGCCTGCAAAGGCTGCTGCTGCCGTGGTCGATAAGGACAGCGCTGTGGAGCTGTATGCAGGCTTTGGCAAGTCTGTTTACACCGCATTTGCCACCGTGGGCGGCAACGCCGTGGGCGTTGTGGCCACCGGCAAGACCCTGTGCCACAACTGCGTGGCCAAGGCTTCCCGCTTTGTGCGCCTGTGCGATGCCTTCAGCGTGCCGGTGATCACCATTGTGGATACCGAGGGCTTTGTGCCCAGCGCGACCGATGACATTGCAGGCGGCATCCGTGAGGCTGCCCGTCTGGCTGCTACCTATGCCGACGCTACCACCGCAAAGGTGGCTGTGCTGGCTGGCAAGGCCGTCGGCCCTGTTTACACCGCTCTGGCTGCTGCCGATCTGCGCATTGCCGTGGCTGGCTGCACCGTCAGCGCACTGGAACCCAGCGCAGCGGTCAGCGTCCTGTACAAGGAAGAGATCGATGCTTCCGACAACATCATTGCAGCCACCAACGCAAAGGCTGCTGCTTACACCGCCGAGGTGTGCAGCGCAGCAAATGCAGTTGCCTGCGGCGCTGCGGACCTGACCTGCGATGCAGCCAATGTGCGTGCAAGCGTTGTTGCCGCACTGGAACTGCTGAGCACCAAGCGTGCTGCCCGCCTGCCCAAGAAGCACGGCAACATGGCTCTGTAATCGTCTGTATAAATCTTTTTGATACGATTTTGATTTGGAGGATCCTTCCATGAAGTACTACAATATTACCGTCAATGGCGTTGCTTACAGCGTCTCCGTGGAGGAGACTGCCGCTGGTGCTGCTCCGGTTGCTGCTGCAGCTCCTGCCGCACCCGCTGCTCCTAAGGCTGCTCCGGCTCCCGCTGCTGCTCCCAAGGCTGCTGCAGGCGCTGCTGGTGCCGTTGCCGTCAAGGCTCCCATGCCCGGCAACATTCTGGATGTCAAGGTCAAGGCCGGTGCATCCGTGAAGGCTGGCGACGTGCTGGTGATCCTGGAGGCCATGAAGATGGAGAACGAGATCGTTGCTCCGCAGGATGGCACTGTGGCTTCCATCAACGTCAACAAGGGCGACACCGTCAACTCCGGTGACGTTCTGGTTTCCATGAACTAAGGGAGAGGTGACAATCATGGCCAAAAAGCCGATCAAGGTTACTGAGGTCGTCCTGCGCGATGCCCACCAGTCTCTGCTGGCCACCCGCATGACCATGGATGAGATGCGTCCCATCCTGCCGGAAATGGATAAGATCAACTACTTCTCCGTGGAGTGCTGGGGCGGCGCTACGTTCGACAGCTGCATCCGCTTTCTGGACGAAGACCCGTGGGAGCGCCTGCGCATCCTGCGCAAAGAGCTGCCCCACCAGAAGCTGCAGATGCTGTTCCGCGGCCAGAACATGCTGGGCTACCGCCCCTACGCAGACGATGCCGTTGAGTACTTTGTGCAGAAGTCTGTTGCAAACGGCATCGATGTGATCCGTATTTTCGATGCACTGAACGATCCGCGCAACCTGCAGACTGCTATCAAGGCAGCCAACAAGGAAGGCGCTCATGTGCAGGGCTGCATCAGCTACACCCTCAGCCCCGTGCACAACAACGAGTACTTTGCAGCCTACGCCAAGACCCTGGAGGAGATGGGCGCAAACTCCATCTGCATCAAGGATATGGCCGGTCTGCTGACCCCCTATACCTGCTACGATCTGGTGAAGAAGCTGAAGGAGACCGTCAGCATCCCTGTTGACATCCACAGCCACTACACCGCAGGTCTGGCTTCCATGTCCATCCTGAAGGGCATCGAGGCAGGCGCCGACATCATCGATACCGCCATGAGCCCCCTGAGCCTGGGCACCAGCCACATGCCCACCGAGAGTCTGGTCGCTGCCCTGCAGGGCACCGATTACGACACCGGTCTGGATCTGAAGCAGCTGAACGTTGTGCGCGCATACTTTGCAAAGCTGCGCGAGAAGTACATTGCCAACGGCCAGATCAGCCCGAAGAGCCTCGGCGTGGATGCAAACACCCTGCTGTATCAGGTGCCGGGCGGCATGTTCTCCAACATGCTCAAACAGCTGAAGGATGCCGGCAAGGAAGATAAGCTGGACGAAGTGCTGGCAGAGATCCCCCGCGTCCGCGAGGATGCAGGCTATCCGCCGCTGGTCACCCCCACCAGCCAGATCGTTGGTACGCAGGCTGTGTTCAATGTGATCCTGGGCGAGCGCTACAAGATGGTCACCAAGGAGTTCAAGGGTCTGGTCCACGGTGATTACGGCAAGACTCCCGCTCCCATCAAGCCCGAGTTCACCAAGAAGATCCTGGGCGACGAGCAGCCCATTACCTGCCGCTTTGCTGATACTCTGGCTCCTGAGATGGACAAGCTGAAGGCAGAAGCTGCCAAGTGGGCAACGCAGGAAGAGGATGTGCTGACCTACGCAATGTTCCCGCAGGTGGCACCCAAGTTCTTTGAAAAGCGCAATGCCAAGAAGCAGGGCGTGGACGGCGACCATGTGGACTACACCAATCAGTCTCATCCCGTCTGATCTTTCATAACGGATTCAGGGGCTTCCCGCTTTTGCGGCGGGAGGCTCCTTTTTGTGTTTTGCACCGGATCTGGCCCCAAAAATGGGCGGCGGCTCATTGACATGAAAATCCATCCATTTTATAATGAATCAAAATGGATGCAGCCGACACCCGGGCATCCCCGGAAAAAGAAGAGGTGATCTGCATGAGAAGCATCACGGCACAGCGCCTTGCGGAATTTACAGAGCAGGATTATGAATTTACCTTCGGCATCACCCGGAAGGAATTTGCCCAGATGCTGGAAGCACTGAATGCGGCTTATTGCAAGGAGCACCGGCGCAGGCCGCATTTTACCAAGATCACAATGCAGGATAAGCTGGTGCTGACTTTGCTCTACCGCCGCGAGTACCGCAGCATGGAGAACATTGCGGCAGAATACGGTGTCTCCCGCGATACCATTGCGGACAATATCCACTGGGTGGAGCGCGCACTGCTGAACGCAAATCTGCTGCAGAACAGCGTGACCTGCGTATATAAAACCAACTGAAACAGGCTCTGATACAGGATCGGAAGATTTTGTATCAGAGCTTTTTTGCTTTGCACCGTGTATTGCGGCCGGTTTTGGCGGCGGCACGCAACAGTGCACCTTGAATTTTGGGCCGAAGAATAGTAAAATGAAACTATATGTATCGTAACATGGGTTTGTGTACCCAAAGGCGGATACGTATACCGAAACTTGTAAGCTGAAACACTGAAAATGTAAGAACAGGAGAGCGTTATGATCTTAAGCATGACCGGCTTTGGCCGGGGGACTGCTGTGCGCAATGGCCGTGAGATCACGGTGGAGCTGCGCAGCGTGAATTCCCGCTACTTTGAGTATTCTTCGCGCATCCCGCGCACCTGCAGCTATCTGGACAGCCGCCTGAAAAAGCAGCTCAACGAGCGCATTTCCCGCGGCAAGGTGGAGCTGAGCATGACCGTGCAGAATGTGGACGCTGCCGATACGGTGGTGGCCGTCAACATGGAGCTGGCACGCAGCTACCAGCAGGCCATGCGGGATATTTCGGAACAGCTGGGTGTCAAGAACGATATCTCTGCGGGTGTGCTGACCCGCTTCCCGGATGTGCTCACCACCCGCCACGCGGATGTGGACGAGGAACAGCTGTGGGAAGATGTTTCTGCCGTTACCGCACAGGCGCTGGACCGCTTTGTGGAGATGCGCGCCGCCGAGGGTGCCAAGATGAAGGCAGACGTGGAAAACCGCCTGAACTTCCTCGAGGAGTGCGTGGGCAGGGTGGAGACTTTGAGCGCAGGCCGCGTGGAAGCCTACACCAACCGCCTGTACGAGAAGCTCAAGGTCATTCTGGAGGACCGCGATATCGACGATGCCCGCGTGCTGACCGAGGCCGCTATTTTTGGCGATAAGACCGCTGTGGATGAAGAGACGGTGCGCCTGCGCAGCCACATTGCGCAGTACCGCGATATCCTCAAGCTGGACGAGCCGGTGGGCCGCAAGTTGGACTTTTTGACGCAGGAGCTGAACCGCGAGACCAATACCATCGGCTCCAAGTGTCAGGATCTGGATATCACCCGCATCGTGGTGGATATGAAGGCGGAGATCGAAAAGATCCGCGAACAGATCCAGAATCTGGAGTGATACAGAAAATTCGGAGGGGTTTATGAAGCTCATCAACATCGGGTTTGGCAATATGGTCAGTGCAGGCCGTGTGGTGGCAGTGGTCAGCCCGGATTCCGCCCCGGTCAAGCGCCTTGTAAAGGAAGCGCGGGAGCGCGGAATGCTGATCGATGCATCCTATGGCCGCAGCACCCGTGCAGTGCTTATCATGGACTCCGATCATGTGGTGCTCTCGGCGCTTCAGCCGGAAACGGTGGCCAACCGTGCGGCAGGGCAGGAGGGCAAAACACCAGCAGAGGAGGAACAGACCCATGGCGAACGATAAATATTTGTTTGTGGTCTCCGGCGCGGCCGGTACCGGCAAGGACAGCGTGGTGAAGGCACTGCGCGAAGCACACCCGGAGATCGAAAAGACTGTTTCCGCCACCACCCGCGCACCGCGTCCCGGTGAGCAGGAGGGCGTGGATTATTATTACCGCACCCGGGAGCAGTTCCAGCAGCTGATCGAGAACGATCAGGTGGTGGAGCACAACTTCTACAACGGCAACTACTACGGTACCCTGCGCGAGGAAGTGGACAAGCGCCTTGCAGCCCGGAAGGTGGTCGTTCTGGTCATCGATGTGCACGGCGCAGCGAACATCCGCCGCATGTTCCCGGGCGCGACCACCGTGTTCCTGCTGCCGCCGTCGGTGGAGGAGCTGGAGCGCCGTCTGCGGGGCCGCGGCACCGAGACCGAGGACAGCATTCAGGAACGTCTTGCCACCGCCCAGAAGGAGCTGGCCCAGCAGGATAAATTCACCCTGAAGCTGGTCAACGACCAGGTCGATACCTGCGCTGATGCACTGTATCAGGCCATCTGCCAGCGCATTGGTGCCGCAGAATAACATTTTGAAGGAGCTGGACGAATGCCCAAAACGGTAGGCGTTGCCGTCAGCAATGCGACCTTCCACTTTGATAAGCTTTATACCTATGCCGTCATGCCGGACCAGCAGAATGCGGTAAAACTTGGCAGCATGGTGCTGGTGCCCTTTGGCCGCGGCAGCCGCGCCCGCATGGGCGTGGTGCTGGCCTGCGATGCCGAGCCGGAAAGTGCAAAGCTGAAATATCTTTTCGACGTGGCCCCGGCATCCGCCTGCCTGACCCCGGAACTGCTGCGGCTGGTGCATTTTCTGAAGGAACGAACCTTCTGCACCTATTATGAAGCGGTCAAGGCGGTCATTCCCTATGGTGCACAGTACAAGCCTGCCGTGGCGGCGGACGGTGTAACGCCGGTGCTGCAAAAGCAGCTCACCCGCCACACCGAGAACTCCTACCGCCTTGTGGGTGGGCTGCCGCCAAAGCCGAAGCCGACAGCCAAGCAATTGGCGGCAGTGGCGCTGCTGGGCGGCGGGCCGCGCACCCTGAACGAACTGGAAGACAAGGGCATCAGCCGTGCCGTGCTGGATAACCTGTGCGCCAAAGGCGTGCTGGAATGCAGCAAGGTGAATAAATCCATCGACCTGTATTCGTCCATTCCGCTGAAAAACGAGCCGATCACCCTCACGCAGGAGCAGCAGGCGGCTTACGATGCTCTGCTGCCAAAGCTGGAAGACGATGCACCCCACTCGGCGCTGCTCTACGGCGTGACCGGCAGCGGCAAGACGCTGGTGTTTTTAAAGCTCATTGCCCGCTGTCTGGAGCAGGGCAGGCGTGCGCTGGTGCTGGTGCCGGAGATCAGCCTGACCCCGCAGATGATCCTGCGGCTCAAGAGTCAGTTTGGCCGCCGGGTGGCGGTGCAGCACTCTGCCCTCAACCACACCGAACGCCTTTTGCAGTGGCAGATGATCCAGGACGGCGGCGCAGACATCGTGGTGGGTACCCGCAGCGCCATCTTTTCGCCGCTGGAGAACATCGGGCTCATCATCATCGATGAGGAGCAGGAGCACACCTACCGCTCGGAATCCGCGCCCCGCTATTCTGCCCACGAGGTGGCCCGGCAGCGCGCGGCGGAAAACGATGCATTGCTTCTGCTGGCAAGCGCCACCCCCAGCACCGAGAGCTTTTACGCGGCCCAGCATGGCCGCACCCAGCTGGTGCGGCTGACCCAGCGCTACGGCGGCAACCCGCTGCCCACGGTGCAGATCGTGGATATGCGCGCAGAGCTGGCGGCAGGCAACCCGCGGGAGATCAGTCTGTCACTGGAAGATGCCATCCGCCGCAATCTGGATGCAGGCAAGCAGACCATTTTGCTGCTGAACCGCCGGGGCTACCAGACCATGGCCCAGTGCGAGGACTGCCGCGAGGTGCTCAAGTGCACAAAATGCAGCGTGCCGATGGTGTACCACAAAGCGGCGCACAAGGTATTGTGCCACTACTGCGGCAGCCAGATGGAACCGCCCACTGTGTGCCCCGCCTGCGGCGGCAAGCTGCAGTACCGGGGCTTCGGCACCCAGAAAGCCGAGGAAGAGCTGGCAAAGCTGTTCCCGGATGCGCGGGTGCTGCGCATGGATCAGGATTCCACTGCCGCAAAGGATGCCCACGAAAAGCTGCTGGCAAGGTTTGCAAACCACGAATATGACATCATGGTGGGCACCCAGATGGTGGCCAAGGGACTGGATTTTGAGGATGTGACCCTTGTGGGCGTGCTGGGCATCGACTCGCTGCTGTTTGCGCAGGGCTTCCGCGCGTATGAGAACGTGTTCAGCCTCATCACGCAGGTGGTGGGCCGCAGCGGCCGGGCCAGAGACCCCGGCTTTGCCATCATCCAGACCACCGACCCCGATAACCCGGTGCTGAACCTTGCCGCCGCGCAGGACTACGATGCCTTTTTTGAGCAGGAAATTGCATATCGCAAGCTGGGCCTGTACCCGCCCTTCTGCGGGCTGTGCGTCATTGGCTTTGCAGGCGCAAAGGAGATTGAGGTGGCACGGGCGGCGGCGCGCTTTGCGGCCCTGCTGGGCCAGCAGGCGGCAAAACAGCCGGACCTGCCGCTGCGGGTGCTTGGCCCCACGCCCGGCAGTATTGAAAAAATCAACGACACTTATCGCTATAAGCTTACCATCAAGTGCCGCAACGACCGCCGCTTCCGCGACCTCGTGCGCAGCACACTGGAAAGATACGAACAGGAAAAACTTCCGTCCAAGGCCACCGTTGCGGTGGACCTGCACTCGGACGGTGACATCTGATTTGGAGGTACCATAAATGGCTATCCGTAACATTGTAAAAGAGGGCGATCCCATCCTGAACAAGGTCTGCCGCCCCGTCACCACCTTTGATGACCGTCTGGCTACCCTGCTGGACGACATGCACGAGACCATGATCGCCGCCGACGGCGTGGGTCTGGCCGGCCCGCAGGTGGGCATGCTGCGCCGTCTGTTCGTGGTGTGGGACACCACCGATGCCCCGGAAGAAATTCCCGAAAACTACGAGTACAAGTTTATCGACTTTGTGAACCCGGAGATCCTGGCTGTATCTGAGGAAGAGGAGACCGCCTACGAGGGCTGTCTGTCCTTCCCGGGCCACAACGGCGCTGTGACCCGCCCCGCCGCGGTCAAGGTGCGCGCACAGGACCGCCACGGTGAGTGGTTCGAGCTGGAAGCTGAGAATCTGCTGGGCCGCTGCATCCAGCACGAGAACGACCATCTGGACGGCATTACCATCATGCAGTCCAGCGAGTATTTCTATGAGGATACCGAAGAGGGCAAAAAAGCTGCCCGCGAAGCGAAAGGAAACAAGTAATGCGCATTTTGTTCATGGGCACGCCGGATATTGCCGCAGAGTGCCTCAAAGCCCTGTATGCCGCCGGGCATGACATCTGCGCGGTGTACACCCGGCGGGACAAGCCGGTTGGCCGCAAGCAGGTGCTTACCGCACCCCCGGTCAAGGAAGTGGCCCTTGCCCACGGCACGCCGGTGTTCCAGCCCCGCACCCTGCGGGACGGCAGCGAGGACGAGAACATCCGCGCACTGGCCCCGGAGCTGATCGTGGTGGTGGCTTATGGCTGCATCCTGCCGAAGTCTGTGCTGGAAGCGCCGAAGTACGGCTGCATCAACCTGCATGTCTCCCTGCTGCCCAAGTACCGCGGCAGCGCCCCGGTGCAGTGGGCCGTGCTGAACGGCGATGCCGAGACCGGCGTTTCCATCATGCAGATGGACGAGGGCCTTGACACCGGCGATGTGCTCTGCTGCGAGAAGATCGCCATTGACCCGGAGGAGACCAGCGGCCAGCTGTTTGACCGCGTGACTGCCGTGGGTGCCCGTGTGCTGTGCGAGGTGGTGCCCGCCATCGCCGCCGGAACGCTGAAACCCCAGCCGCAGGATCATGAGAACGCCTGCCTTGCGCCTATGCTGAACAAGGAGATGGCAGAGTTCCGCCTGACCGAATCGGCTGCCCACATCCACAACTGGGTGCGCGGCATGAACCCGTGGCCCGGTGCATGGTTCGTCACCTCCGGCGGCAAAAAGCTCAAGGTGATGGAGTGCCGTGCCGTGGAAGCTCACGGCGAAGCGCCCGGCACCGTGCTGGCCACAAAGCCGCTCACGGTGGCTTGCGGTGAGGGGGCCGTCCAGCTGCTGAATGTGGTGCCGGAAGGCAAAAAGCCCATGGACGGCACCGCCTTTGCGGCCGGTCAGCGCCTGAAAACGGGGGATATCCTCTGATGGCGGCGAATCCCCGCGCGGCGGCAGTGGCGGCGCTGGTGCGGCAGGAGCAGGATGGCTTTTCCAACCTTGTTCTGGATGCCGAACTCAAGCGCCAGCAGCTGGAAGGCCGCGATAAAGCTTTTGCCAGCGCCATCTTTTACACGGTGCTGGAACACCGGGGCACACTGGACTACATCCTGTGCCAGTTCCTGCCCAAGGGCCTTGCCAAGCTGGATGCACCGGTGCGCGAAATATTGCGCGCGGCGCTGGCGCAGGCCCGCTATATGCAGGTGCCGGTGTCCGCTGCGGTGAACGAGGCCGTCAAGCTGACCCGTGCCTTCAAAAAATCCAGCGCATCCGGTCTGGTCAACGCCGTGCTGCGCAAGGCGTGCAGCTACGACCTGAGCACCGCAAGCTTCAAAAACGAAGTGGAGCGGCTCATGGTGCTTGGCTCTGCCGGGCGGGATGTGGCGGAATTTCTGCACAAAAACTACCCGGACGAGGCACTGGATATCCTTACCTACAAGGCCGACGGCGGCATGACCAGCCTGCGGGCGAACCCGCTGAAAGGCAGCGCCGATGAGCTTTGTGCAAAGCTGCTGGCTTCCGGCGCAAAGGAAGCAAAGCGGGGCATTGTGCCCGGCAGTGTGCTGGCCCGCTTCGAGGGCAGCCCGGCGGAAAATGAGCTGTTCCGGCAGGGGTACTTCCATGTGGAAGGGCAGGCCAGCCAGCTGGCGGCGCTCTGCGTGGACGCACAGCCCGGAGAAACAGTCATCGACCTGTGCGCCGCGCCCGGCGGCAAGACCATCCTGCTGGCCGAGCAGATGCACAGCACCGGCAGGCTCTACAGCTGCGATGCCGCCGAGAACCGCGTGGGCCTGATCCGCACGGCAGTGCAGCGCATGGGCTTGACTAATGTGGAAGCCCTGTGCAACGATGCCACAAAGCTGAACCCGGCCCTGCCGCAGGCCGACCGCATTTTAGCGGATGTGCCCTGCAGCGGCCTTGGCATTCTGGCAAAAAAGCCGGATCTGCGCTACAAAAAGCTGGAACCGGCCCGCGAAGCTGAATTATTGGCCACGCAGTCGGCCATCCTCGATACGGCGGCACAGCTGCTGAAAGCGGGCGGCAGGCTGGTGTACTCCACCTGCACCATCGACCCGGCAGAAAACCAGCAGCAGATCGCGGCATTTCTGGCCCGCCACCCGGAGTTTACGGTGGTGGAGCCTGCCGCAGCGCTGCCCGCGGGGATGACGGCAGGGGAGCACGGCGCGCTTTCGGTGCCCACCCGTACCGGCATGGACGGTTTTTTCCTGTGTGCCATGCAGAAAAACGGGGAAAAGCTGCAATGAAACAGGCGGCTTGTTCGTAAAAAACAATAGGAGAACACAATGGAACAAAAACGCTGTATCTCTTCCTTTACGCTGGCAGAGCTGACCGCTGAACTGAAAGCGATGGGTCAGCCGGGCTTCCGGGCAAAGCAGATCTTCCACTGGGTGCACCAGAAGCTGGTCACCGAGTTTTCTGCCATGACCGACCAGCCCAAGACCCTGCTGGCAAAGCTGGAAGAAAGCTTCTACATTGCCGCGCCCAAGATCGAGCGCAGGCAGGAAGCAAAGGACGGCACGGTAAAATATCTGCTGCGCATGGCGGACGGCAACTGCATCGAGACCGTCGTGATGCGCTACCACTACGGCAACACGGTGTGTGTGTCCACGCAGGTGGGCTGCCGCATGGGCTGCCGCTTCTGCGCGTCCACCCAGGCGGGCCGCGTGCGCGATCTGGAAGCAGGCGAGATCTGCTCTGAGATCTACACCGCCCAGAAGGATATCGGGGAGCGCATTTCCCACATCGTGCTCATGGGCATTGGCGAACCGCTGGATAACTTTGACGAAGTGATGAAGTTTCTGGAGAACATCACCTCGCCCGAGGGCGTGAACATCGGGATGCGCAACATCAGCCTTTCTACCTGCGGTCTGGTGCCCAAGATCGACCAGCTGGCCGAGAAAAAGCTGCAGCTGACCCTCTCGGTGTCGCTGCACGCACCCAACAATGAAATTCGCAGCGGCATGATGCCGGTGAACGATGCCTATCCCGTGGAAGTGCTGATGCAGGCCGTGCGCCGCTATCAGGATACCACCGGCCGCCGCGTGAGCTTTGAATATTCCATGGTGCGCGGTGTCAATGATTCCGATGCCTGCGCCAGACAGCTGGCAAACCTGATCCGGGGCATGGGTGCCCATGTGAACCTGATCCCCATCAACCCGGTGGACGGCAGCCCGTACTCGGCCACCGATGCAGCCAACGTGCACCGCTTCCAGCAGAAGCTGGAGAGCCTTGGCGTGAACGCTACGGTGCGCCGCCGCCTTGGCAGCGAGATCAGCGCTGCATGCGGCCAGCTGCGCCGTGACGAAATGAACGGGAAAGCGTAAATATTAAAGGGAGAAGCCTATGAAACTTGCAGGAAAAACGGATGTCGGCAGGGTCCGGCAGGATAATCAGGACGATTATCGCGCAGGAGAACTGCCCGGCGATGCCGCATGGCTGCTGGTATGCGACGGCATGGGCGGTGCACGCGGCGGCAGGGAAGCCAGCCAGAGCGCGTGCGATGTGATCGAGCGCTGCTTTCAGGAGCAGTATGCTTCCAAGTGCCTGCCCGGCGAAGAGGAGACCTTTTTGAAAAAGAGCCTGCTCAGCGCCAACCGCTTTGTGTTCCAGAAGGCCCTGCGTGAGGAATCGCTGGCGGGCATGGGCACCACGGCTGTGTGCGCACTGGTGCGCGGCGGCAAGGTGTTCCTGTGTCATGCAGGCGACTCGCGGGCGTACCTGTACCGGGACGGCAGGCTTGCCCAGCTCACCCACGACCACTCCTATGTGCAGGAGCTGGTGGACTGCGGCACCATTACCGTGGAGGAAGCCGAGCACCACCCTCAGAAGAACATCATCACCAAGGCGCTGGGCGTGGACTACCGGCTGGACTCGGAGTTCACCACCGCACCGCTGCAGAAAGGGGATATCCTGCTGCTGTGCTCGGACGGCCTGACCAATGCCGTGCCCAGAGAACAGCTGGAACAGCTGCTGCGCACCGGCGGGTTCTACGACCTGCCGGACCTTCTGATCCGCACGGCCAACGAGAACGGCGGCCCGGATAACATCACCGCGCTGCTGCTGTGTGTGGAGGAGGTGCGCTGATGGACAACCTGATCGGCAAAAAGCTGGACGGCCTGTATGAGGTGCGGGAGCTGATCGGTTCCGGCGGCATGGCAAACGTCTACAAGGCAGTCATGCTGGGGCACAACGGCCCGGTGCCTGCCGGTACCGTGGTGGCGGTAAAGGTGCTGCGGCAGGAGTATATGCACGACCCGGACCTTGTGCGCCGCTTTAAAAATGAATCCAAGGCCATCTCGCTGCTGAACCACCCCAACATCGTAAAAGTGTACGATGTATCGGTGAATGATGATCTGCAGTATATCGTGATGGAATATGTGGACGGCATGACATTGCGCGAGTACCTTAACCAGCGCGGCGGTAGGCTGACCAACCGGGAGACCGTGCACTTCATCTCCCAGATCTTAAAGGCGCTGGAACATGCCCACGCCAACGGTGTGGTGCACCGGGACATCAAGCCCCAGAACATCATGCTTTTGGACAACGGCCAGCTGCGCATGATGGATTTTGGCATTGCGCGCATCTCCCGTGCCGAGAACCAGCTGCTGAGCGGCAAGGCCATGGGCAGCGTGCACTATATCAGCCCGGAGCAGGCCAAGGGCGATGAGACCGACTGCACCAGCGATATCTACTCGGTGGGCGTGATGATGTACGAGATGCTCAGCGGTCATCTGCCCTTTGATGCAGACGACATGGTGGAAGTTGCCATCAAGCAGATCTCCGATCAGCCGAAGTCTTTGCACGAGATCGCGCCGGAGGTGCCGAATGCACTGGTGGAGATCACCGAAAAGGCCATGGCAAAGCTGCCGCAGAACCGCTACGCATCCGCCCGCGAAATGCTGGATGCGCTGGACACCTACGTGCACAACCCCTCCGTGATGTTCGAGTACAAGTATATTACAGAAGATGCTCCCGAAAAGGTGGTGAAACGTACCATGAACCAGAACCGTGCAAACCGTCAGGCCGAAAAGCCTGCGCCCCGCGGCAAAAAGGCCGCACCGCGCAAGAAAAAGCGCACCATCTTCCTGCCGGCACTGTTCGGCGTTACCATTGCATTTGCACTGGCGTGCCTTGCGCTGTGCTGGATGATCCTGAACGATTCCTCCAACCTGATGAACAACAAGGCCGATATCACGCTGGGCGATTATATCGGCATGACGCAGGACGAGGCTGCTGCCACCGAGCAGGTGGTCTCCGGCCAGATCAGCGTTACCTGGGAGCAGGAGTACAACAGTAACTATGCGGCGGGCTATATCTATAAGCAGTCGCCGGTGTCCGGCCGCACGGTGCGCGAGGGCCAGAATGTGACCCTGACTGTGAGCCTTGGCACCCAGTACGTTACCGTACCGGACCTGACCAACTATGTGCAGGCCGATGCAGAGCAGCAGCTCAAGGAGCTGGGTGTCTCGGTGCTGGTAACGCAGGCTGTGGATACCTCTGTGGCATCCGGCGCGGTGATCCGCACCGACCCGGCGGCGGGCAGTCAGGTGGCTGCAGGCAGCACTGTGGTGATGTATATCAGCCGCCCGCAGGTGGCAACCACCACCAAGGTGCCCTCGCTGACCGGCATGAGCACCGCTGATGCCCGCACCCTGCTGGTGCAGAACCATCTGGGCCTTGGCAGCCAGACCGAGCAGTACAGCGACCAGCCGGTGGGTACTGTCATCAGTCAGAACCCGGCGGCAGGCTCTACCACAAAGCTGAACGGCCGCGTGAACATTGTGGTAAGCGCAGGGCCGGAGCCTGCACCGGAACCGGAAGCACCCAGCGACAGCACCACCGGCGGCGACTGGTGGAGCGGCCTGTTTGGCAGCAGCTCCTCTTCTTCCAGCACCGAGACCGGCACCGAACAGGGCACAGCGGGCAGCGGCGACCCTTCGCAGAAACCGCTGACCGACTGGTGGTCTTCGCTGCTGAGCTGATGGAGGCATGCATGAAGGGATATATCACAAAGGGCATCGGCGGCTTTTACTATGTAAAAACGCCGGAGGGCATTGTGGAGTGCAAGCCCCGCGGCATTTTCCGCAAACAGAAGATCACGCCGGTGGCGGGCGATGAGGTGACGCTGGAGACCGAGAACGGTGCAGCCGTCATTGCCGAGATCGCACCGCGCAAAAATGTGTTCGTGCGGCCTCCGATGGCAAATCTGGATGTGCTGTTCCTTGTGGCCAGCACCACCCAGCCCACGCCCAGCACGCTGGTGCTGGATAAGCTTGCCGCCATTGCGGTGGACAAGGGCGTGCAGCCGGTGATCGTGTGCACCAAGGGCGACTTGGCCGAGGCGGAATTCCTGCGTAAGGCCTACGAAAAATCGACCCTGCCGTTCATCCGCATCGATTACGAGACCGGCGGCGGGCTGGACGAGGTGAAGCAGTGGATCAGCGGCAGGCTGTGTGCGTTCTGCGGCAACTCCGGCGTGGGAAAATCCACCCTTTTGAACCACCTGCTGCCGGAAGCAGAGCGCGAGACCAGTGCCATCAGCCAGAAGCTGGGCCGCGGCCGCCACACCACCCGTGAGGTGACGATCTTTGAAGCCTTTGGCGGGCGCATTGCGGATACGCCGGGCTTTGCCAGTCTGGAAGCGAACCGCGCCGGGTTCATCCCCAAAGAAAATCTGGAGCATGCGTTCCCGGAGTTCGGGCCTTATCTGGGCCAGTGCCAGTTCACCGGCTGCTCCCACCGCAGCGAAAAAGGCTGTGCCGTGCGCGCCGCACTGGCCGAGGGCAGGCTCTCCCAGACCCGGTACGACAGCTACTGCGCCATGTACGAGGAAGTTAAGGACGTGAAGGATTGGCAGCGCCCGAAAGTATAAAGGATAAGGAAGAGATTCATGTCACGCTGTGTGATCATTTCGGCCTGCCCGGTTTCTCCGGAGCTGGCAGAGGCCCTGCGGCCGGACGACTTTATCATTGCCTGTGATGCAGGCTACCGCAACTGCGCACCTCTGGGGCGTAGACCCAACATCATCGTGGGCGACTTTGACACCGCGCCCTGCCCGGAACAGCAGGACGACGATATCATCGTGCTGCCCCATGTGAAGGACGATACCGACACCGAGTATGCCGCAAAGCTGGTCTCGGAAAAGGGCTTTGACGAGGTGCTGCTGCTGGGCGGCCTTGGCGGCAGACGGGTGGAGCACACCCTTGCAAACCTGTGCACCGGCCTTGGGCTGGAACAGCGCGGTGTGCGCACTACCCTGCTGGATGAGCGCAGCCGCATCACCTACGTGATGCCCGGCGAGACCCGCCGCTACCCGAAGGAGAAGTACTTCTTCTTCTCGGCCTTCCCGATGGAGGGCAGGGCGCAGGGCGTGTGCGAGCGCGGCTCCTACTATGAGCTGACCGATGCGGAGCTGACCGCCAGCTACCCGCTGGGCGTCAGCAACGAGTACGCTGCCGGGTCGGACTGCATCACCATCTCCACCCGCAGCGGTGCGCTGGTGGTGGTGGAGACCATCGCAGACTGAGCGCTGCTGCCCTTGCCGGAACGTTCCGGCCCCTGCCTGCATAGGATGGGCCAGAAAACGGAAAGGCGGGGAGCATATGCAGGTAGTTGTGATCCGAAGCCCCAAGGCGCTGCGCGGCATTCTGCGCAGACTGTTCGGCATTCAAAAACAGTAAAAAAGATCCCCTCGCTGCTGGTCGGCGGGGGGATCTTGCTTCATAGTACTCCTTTTTATTGCGTCAGGGCGTTGTAACAGGCATCGAACGCCTGCATAAAATCAGTGATCTCCTGTTCCGTGGTCAGGTGGCTCAGGCTGATGCGCCACGAGGACAGCGCGTTGCGCCGGTCATGGCTCACGGCAAACACGGCGCGGGAGGGCAGGCCGTCCGAAGAGCAGGCCGATTTGACCGAGACGCATACGCCCTGGGCATCCAGCTCCCGCTGGAACACGGTGCCCTTCACGTTCTGTACGCTCAGGTTTAAAATCTGCGGCACGGCGGTGTCCGGGCTGTTGATGCGCACCTTGGGGTATTGGGCAAGCCCGGTGCGCAGGCGGGCGTTCAGGGCGCGGATGTGCTCCACCCGGGCGGGCAGCTCGCTCACTGCCTTTTCCAGTGCCAGCGCCAGCGAACAGGCCAGCGCCACGGTGGGGGTGCCGCTGCGGTAGAGGGTGGTGCTCTCGCCGCCATGGATGAGCGGCTCCAGCGCAAGGCCGCGCCGCTTGACCAGCACACCGATGCCGTTCAGCCCGTAGAACTTGTGGGCGGTCAGGCTCATGGTGTCGATGCCCGCAAAGCTGACCGGCAGCTTGCCCACGGCCTGTGTGGCATCCACATGGAAGTGGCAGTGGGGGCAGGCCTTCAACATTTCCGCGATCTCGGCCACCGGCTGCACCACGCCCAGCTCACTGTCCACGGCAGTGACGGCCACCAGAATGGTGTCCGGGCGCAGCAGTTCTTTCAGGTGGGCAAGGTCCACCGTGCCGTCCTGCCGGATGTCCACAAGGTCGATCTCGTATCCCTGCTCCTGCAGGGCGGTCAGGCTGCCGCTCACCGAGGAGTGCTCCAGCGGGGTGGAAATGATGTGACTGCCATGGTGGCGCTCCAGCCGGGCGATGCTCTTGATGGCAAAGTTGTTGGCCTCGCTGGCACCGGATGTATAGATGATCTCGGCGGGCTGCACGTTCAGGCTGCGGGCAATGCTCTGGGTGGCGGCATCGATGGCAGCCTTTGCGGCAGTGCCTGCTGCGTGGCGGGAATTGGCATTGCCCGGGCAATTGCGCTCCACCTCGCAAAAGCGCTGTAAAACCGCTTCGTCTACCGGGGTATTGGCGGAATAATCCAGATAGATCATAAACTCTCCTGATAATTCTCTTATAATACAGATTACAATGGTAGGTTATATTATAGTGCGCTTTGGGCCGGATTGCAAGAGAAGCGGCGCAAACTTCCGGGCTGGAAATACAGGAGAATTAAGCAAAATGGTTGCACGGCGGCAAAAAGTCTGCTATAATCTCTTGAAGGACTGCCCGCTGCGGCCTTTTGCGGGGCTTTTGGCGGCGGTTTGGAAAGAGCCTGAATGAAAGGGGGAGCGCACCATGCTGCACAAGAATCATCGACTGCGCTGCATTGCACTTCTCATTTCCGGGCGGGATCATTGTTCCCAAATTTCAGGGGCATTGCCGTTTTGCTGACGGCGGTGCCTCTTTTTTTGGGGCTGCGAGTTCTGTAGGAGGCAGAAAACTTCATGAGTGAAAAGATCGATTACTCCAAAGGCATTTACGACGCGCGCCAGCTGGGCGCAGGCCGCATGTTCATTCTGGGCGTGCAGCACATGTTTGCCATGTTCGGCGCAACGGTGCTGGTGCCGCTGCTCACCGGCCTGAGCGTTTCCACCACCCTGCTGTGCGCAGGTCTGGGCACCCTGCTGTTCCACCTCATTACCAAAAAGAAGGTGCCTGCATTCCTCGGCTCCTCCTTTGCGTATCTGGGCGGCTTTTCCATCGTGGCCCCCATGCTGGCAGATGCAGACGGCAACCTGACCGTTGCCAACACCAAGATGCTGCCCTACGCCTGCGCCGCCGTCGCATTTTCCGGTCTGGTGTATCTGGTGGCCAGCCTGCTGATCTCCACCTTCGGCATCCGCCGCATCATGCGGTTCTTCCCGCCGGTGGTCACTGGCCCCATTATCATTTCCATCGGCCTGATCCTGGCCCCCTCTGCTATCAAAAACTGCCAGTCCAACTGGATCCTGGCCTTTGTGGCACTGGGTGTCGTGATCGTGTGCAACATCTGGGGCAAGGGCATGGTCAAGATCCTGCCCATCCTCATCGGCGTGCTGGTGTCCTATGCAGTGGCACTGGTGACCGGTGCAGTGGACTTCCAGCGCATTTCTGAGGCTGCATGGGTGGGCATCCCTCTGCACAAGGAGGCCATGGGCCTGTTTGCCATCGACGGCAGCCCGGAGTTCATCAGCGCACTGTTCACCATCATCCCCATTGCACTGGCAACCATGATGGAGCATGTGGGCGATATCGCCGCCATCAGCGCAACCGTGGGCCACAACTATATCAACGACCCCGGTCTGAACCGTACCCTGCTGGGCGACGGCCTTGCAACCACCATGGCCGGCCTGCTGGGCGGCCCGGCCAATACCACCTACGGCGAGAACACCGGCGTGCTGGCTCTGAGCAAGATCTACGATCCGCTGGTCATCCGCATTGCGGCTGTCCTGGCCATCATCCTGAGCTTCAGCCCCAAGTTTGAGGCTGTCATCAACACTATCCCCACCGGCATCATCGGCGGCATCAGCTTTGTGCTGTATGGCATGATCTCCGCCATCGGTGTGCGCAATGTGGTGGAGAACCGCGTGGACTTTACCAACAGCCGCAACCTGATCGTGGCCGCTGTCATTCTGGTGTGCGCACTGGGCTTCAACTCTGTGGGCGGTGTCAGCTTTGCCGTTGCAGGTGTCACCATCAACCTGTCCGGTCTGGCTGTGGCCGCGATCGCAGGCATCCTGCTGAACGCTATCCTGCCCGGCAACGACTACGAGTTTGATGCTGCCGACGGCTCCGAAGCCGCTACCAGCAGCAACCTGCAGGTCTGATCTCCCATAGAAGAAGGAAGAACAAGGCAGAAGCCGTCCTGTGTGTGCAGGGCGGCTTTGCTGTTTTTAAGGTGCACAGGGCAAAGCACACAGTTTTTGAGGATGGTTTTTAGTGACCCTGCCGGAATTTATCTGTAAGGCAAAATAAATAGGAATTATTCTTAAAATTATCCTTGACTAACTAGGAATTATTCGCTATAATAGAGCCATGACAAGGGCCGGTGAGTACCAACACCGCCCAGCCTGTTTTCTAACTGATATAAAAAGAATGATGGAGGTCTATTCTTATGAAGAAGTACGTTTGCACCGTTTGTGGTTATATTGCTGAAGGCGAGATCCCGGCACAGTGCCCCGTCTGCAAGGCTCCTGCTTCCGCTTTTGTGGAAAAGACCGGCAACACCTACGTCACCGAGCATGTTGTGGGCATCGGCAAGGCCGAGGGCGTGCCGCAGGAGATCGTGGATGGCCTGCGCGCAAACTTTGAGGGTGAGTGCAGCGAGGTCGGCATGTATCTGGCAATGGCTCGTGTGGCTGAGCGCGAGGGCTACCCCGAGATTGCTGAGGCTTACAAGCGTTATGCCTACGAGGAAGCAGACCACGCATCCCGCTTTGCAGAGCTGCTGGGCGAAGTTGTCACCGACAGCACCAAGAAGAACCTGATGATGCGTGCCGAGGCCGAGTGCGGCGCATGTGCAGGCAAGATGGATCTGGCCAAGAAGGCAAAGGCCCTGAATCTGGATGCCATCCACGACACCGTTCACGAGATGGCAAAGGACGAGGCCCGTCACGGCCGCGGCTTTGAGGGCCTGCTGAAGCGCTACTTCAACACCGAAGTCTGATAAGGTTTCCCCGGTTATCCATTCTGACCGCTGCATGGCTTTGCCGCTGTGCAGCGGTTTTTTTGTTCAACCTACGGAACTATTCCGTTGACAGGCACAGCGGCGGCGGGTTATAATTTGTCATATCGTATTGCGAAACACAGCAAAGGGGAATATGGAAAATGGAAAACGAACGACGAGTGCAGCAAAAGACCCCGGCGGGCCGCTACGCCCTGCTGGACGAGCTGCGCGGGCTGGATCTGGTCAGCATGATGCTGTACCATGCCTGCTGGGACATGATGTTCCTGTTCGGCATCTGGATGGACTGGTACGCGGGAATGCCGGGGCGTCTGTGGCAGCAGACCATCTGCTGGGTGTTCATTCTGCTGTCCGGCTTCTGTGCGCCCTTTGGGCGGCATATGCTGCGGCGCGGTGTTACCGTGTTTGCCGCCGGAGCGCTGGTAACGGCGGTGACGCTGGTGTTCATGCCGGGAGAGCGGGTCATTTTTGGCGTGCTGACCTTTCTGGGCAGCGCCATGCTGCTCACCGGTGTGCTGGAACCGCTGCTGAAAAAGATCCCGCCCGCCGCAGGGCTGGCGGTTTCGGCGGTGCTGTTTGCACTGACTTATCATCTGGACGAGCGTTGGCTCGGCTTCGGCGGGCTGCGCCTTGCGTTGCCGGATGCATGGTACGCGAATTACTTTACAGCGTTTTTCGGCTTTCTGCCCTTCGATTTTTATTCCACCGATTATTTTGCCCTGCTGCCGTGGCTGTTTTTGTTCTGGGCAGGGTACTTTCTGCACGGCGTGGTGGGCCGGGCGCGGATGGAACCGCTGCGCCGTTCGGTCTGCCCGGCGCTGGGCTGGATGGGCCGGCACTCGCTTTTGCTGTATCTGCTGCACCAGCCGGTGATCTACGGCGTACTTTCAGCCGCGGCAGTTCTTTTTGCATAAAAGGCTTGACACAGCCGGGAAGCTGTGGTATTCTATCGGTGGTTAGAAGATACTAACCAAATGGGGATGCGTCTGCGTGGTTGGACGCATTTTCATGGAACATAAAGTTAGATATATCTAACTAATATTGATTTGAGAGAGGACGATCTTTATGAGCAAAGTAGCAGTCGTATTCTGGAGCGCAACCGGCAACACTGAGACCATGGCAAACTGCGTGGCAGAGGGTGCAAACGGCACCATCGTGCCCTGCAGCGAGATGAACGCCGCAAAGCTGGCTGAGTTTGATGCAGTGGCTTTTGGCTGCCCCGCAATGGGTGCTGAGCAGCTGGAGGAGAGCGAGTTCGAGCCGATGTTCTCTGATCTGGAGGGTTCTCTGAACGGCAAGAAGATCGCCCTGTTCGGCTCCTACGGCTGGGGCGACGGCCAGTGGATGCGTGACTGGGTGGAGCGTGCTCAGGGCGACGGCGCACAGGTGCTGAACGGTGAGGGCCTGATCTGCAACGAGGCCCCGGACGATGATGTTCAGGCTGCATGCCGCAAGCTGGGTGCAGATCTGGCTGCATGGTAAACAGGAGAAACTTCTCTTGACAAACAGAGACAGCTGCGATAAACTATGAGAACACCGAAAAACGGTGTTTTTGCAAAGCTGAAAGTTAGTAAATGCTAACTTTCGTGCAAAAGCAGCAGCCTCTGTACAGAATGCATCAAAACTGCGGCAGGGGACAGCAGACGGAAAGGTCTGCGCTCCTGCCGCTTTGGTTTCAGAAGGCGGTGTATATGGCAGTGGCTGCAGCAATTGGTGTTACGGTAGGCTTTGCATTTTTGCGCCGTGCGGTGCGCCGCGCTGCAATGCGGTCGGACCGTAGAAAAAAATAAGGCAGCAGGAGGCCCCGTCCCATGCAGGATACCCCGAAGAACTTGGATCAGAAGCGCGCAGATGAAAAGATGCTGGTGAGCGAGATGATCGCTCTTTACTGCCGCAGGCAGCACAAAACACCCAAAGGCAGCCTGTGCCCGGAGTGCCGGCAGCTGCACGATTACGCCCTGACCCGCATTGACAAATGCCCGTTCATGGAGACCAAAACCTTCTGCTCGGCCTGCAAAGTGCACTGCTACAAGCCGGAAATGCGGGAGAAGATCCGCGCGGTGATGCGCTGGGCAGGCCCGCGGATGCTGCCGGTGCACCCGGTGCTTTCCATCCGGCATGCGGCAGTCACACTCCGGTCTAAGCGCGAAGCGAAAAAGGCTGGCTGAGTTTTCCAGAATAAACACCCTGCCCGCAGGCCATACTGTGGACAGAGAGGTGATAAATATGGAAAACATCGGCGTTACCTGTGATGTCTGCGAGTGCTGCCACAATGTGAGCGGCTGCAAGTGCGACCTGCCCCAGATCAAAGTGACCGAGCAGTGCACCTGCGATACGCAGCAGGTGGAGACCCCGCACTACTGCCAGAGCTACGAGAAAAAGTAATTCCTAAAGCAGCAAAACAGCTCCTGCCAGAGCATTTCCGGCAGGAGCTGTTTTGGGTCACGGAGGTCAGCGCAGGGCCACATTGCAGGTGGCAAGGCTGCGGATCAGGGTGCCCACGCTCTCCTTCATCCGGATGCCCACGAAGCCCAGCGTGAATGCGGCCTGCACATTGGCCAGATTGTCGTCGATGAACACGCACTCGCTGGCCTTCAGGCCGTATTTATCCAGCAGGGCCTGATAGATGCGGGGGTCGGGCTTGTTGATGTGCACCTCGCAGGAGGCTACGCCGCCGTCAAAGCGGTCCAGCACGCCGCGCTCCTTGAGCAGGGCCAGCACGTCCTCCGGGATGTTGCTGAGATAGTACACGCTGTAGCCATGGTTCTTCAGGCGGCGCACCAGCTCCTGCATCCGGCGGCGCGGGCGCAGGATGTGCAGCCAGTCGTCCAGCACGCCCTGCACCTCAAACTCGCGCCCGGCGGCCTTGGCGTTGCGCAGCATGGCCTGATTGCCGTCAAAGCGGGAGACAAGCCCGGCATCCAGCTGCTTCCACTCCTCGCTGCCAAAGGTCAGGTCGTACACCTGCTCTTCGATCTCTTCATTGCAAATGCGGTCTACCAGATAGGCGCGGGGGGCAAAATCCACCATGACACCGCCCAGATCAAACACGATGCTTTTATACATTTAAAATTTCCTCTGTTTCTCATGGAATGCTCTGCCCACAGTATACCACAATCTGCCATGCGGTTTCCACTGCTTTTTGCATGATGTGCCCGGTGGCTGCATAAGCTGTGGCAGAAAGGGGAGAAGGGCATTGACCATCCGGGAACTGTGTGAAAAAGAGGTGGTGCAGCTGGAGCAGGGGGTCTGCCTTGGCCGGGCCGACGACCTGACCTTTGACCCTGCCACCGCCCGGCTGCAGAGCCTGATCCTGCTGGGGCGGCCAAGGCTGTTCGGATTGCTTGGCCGGGACGATAGCCTGACCATTCCATGGCAGGAGATCGAGACCATTGGCACGGATGCGGTGCTGGTGCACACGGCCCTGCCGGAAGCACCGCCGCAGCCGGAACAGCTCAAATGGTGGCAAAAGCTGCGCGTGAAGCTGGGTTTGTAAATTTTTTGCAAAAACAGGGTGGACTTTTTTGTGAAAGTGACTATAATAATCGCAGAAGCTTTGTGCAAAAAGCGTAAAGAAATGTGCTTTTGCGTATGATCTGAGGTTTCACGGATGAGGAAAGGAACAGGAATTATGAAAACTCCCAAACCGCTTTTGGCGCTGCGGATGGTATTCCCGCTGGCGGCATCGCTGATCGTGCTGCTGCTGGGCGAGGGGATCGCCCGCGGGAGCCTGAGCGCAGATGTTTTTGCAAGTTTTATCTTCCCGCACATCGGGGCTTATCTGCTGGCGTGGCTGCTGCTGTTTCTGGTGTGGCTGCTGCTGGACTGGGTGTTCCGCTGTCCGCCGCTGTCCACGCTGGGCATGGCGGTGCTGGGCTGTGCGCCCTGCGCGGTGAACTTTTACACCCTGCAGCTGCGCGGCGAGCCGTTCCTGCCATGGGATCTGGCACAGGTGTCAGAAGCTGCCGGTGTGGCATCCGCTGCGGGCCTCAAGATCCAGCCCAGCATGGTCGTGACCATCATCGTGGTGCTGGCACTGACGGTGGGCAGCTTCTTCCTGTTCCGCGGCCGTCACAAACAGCGCTGGCTGCCCCGGCTGGCGGGCAGTGCCGCCACTATAGCGGCCCTCTGCCTGCTGGTGTTCGGCGTGTACCTGCAGCCCGCGGTCACGCAGGTGCTGGGCATTACGCCGGATGCATGGATGCAGGACCGCTACTACCGCTACTACGGCGTGATCACCGGCTTTATGACCAACCTCACCAATCTGGAGATCTCGAAGCCTGAGGAATACTCGCAGGAAGCGGTGGATGCCCTGCTGGACAATGTGGACGGGAGCCAGAAGTTTGCCACCAGCCCGCTGTACTCCACCAGCTACAGCGCCGTGACCCCCAAGGACGAGCAGGTGAAGCAGCCCACCATCATCTATGTGATGGACGAGTCCTACTGGGATGTCTCGGAGCTGGAACAGTACGGCATCACCTTTGATACCGATGTCTCCAAGAACCTGCACGCCTTGCAGCAGACCAGCGCCTATGGCCGGGCCTACAGCCCCAGCTTTGGCGGCGGCACCTGCGATGTGGAGTTTGAAGCCCTTACCGGCTACTCGGTATCCTTCCTGCCCAGCGGCAGCAAGCCCTACCAGCAGCATGTGACCAAGCCCATGTTCGCCATGCCCAATTACCTCAAGCTCAAGGGCTACCAGACCGCAGCCGTGCACTGCTTCTGGGCAAAATACTGGAGCCGCGACAAGGCTTACCCCAACCTCGGCTTTGACGATTTTATCAGCCTTGAGGATATGCATGGCGTGACCAAGGTGCGCAAGCACTACTGGACCAGCGGCCTTGTCACCGATGATTCCATGGCCGACCAGATCATCCAGCAGTACGAGAGCATGAAGTCTAGCTCGGACAAGCCCATCTTCCTGCACGCTGTCACCATGCAGAACCATACCAATTATAACAAGGACAACTACCCGGACGACGAGCGGGTGAAGGTGCTGTCCCACCCGGCGGGCCTCAAGCCCAGCACCGTGGGCGCGCTGGAAGATTTTGCTACCGGCATCCGGGATGCAGATGCCATGATGGGCAAACTGACCGAATACTTCTCGCAGGTGGACGAGCCGGTCATTCTGGTGTTCTGGGGCGACCACTATAACCCCATCGATTCCAATTACGATGTCTACACCACTACCGGCTATGCCAGCGATTCCAGCGCAGACCCCCGCCTGCACCAGACCACGCTGCTGATGTGGTCCAACTACAGCCAGCAGCAGGTGGACCTTGGCACCATTGCCGCTTACGATATCTCGCCGGTGATGATGGACATTTACGGTCTGGAAGAGCCGCTCTACTTCCAGTTCCTGAACCGTCAGCTGCGTGTGGCCAGCCGCACCAATACCCGCGGAACCACCATGAATCTGGACGGCACCACCACGCAGGAGCCTACCGAGTTCCAGCAGCGGTGGTGCGCAGAGCACTGGCTTTTGCAGTACGACCTGATGTTCGGCAAAGGATATGCGCTGCAGCGCATGGGCCTTGCGGGCCTGAGCGGCGTGGACACAGGCAAATGAGCGAAAAACAGACGATTTCTTTGTAAAAAACAGAGAAAAACTCTTGCAACCGGCGTTTGTTTGTGATATTATAACAAGGCATTACACACGCATCACTATGCCCTTTTGTGCCCAAATGGGTGGAGGGCAGTCCCGAACCGTCCGATACGGCCCGGGATCACGGTGTGCGGAGGCAAAACAATATCTGGAGGTATTTTTACTATGGCAGTCGTTTCTATGAAGCAGCTTCTCGAAGCAGGTGTGCACTTCGGTCACCAGACCCGCCGCTGGAACCCCAAGATGGCTAAGTACATCTTCACCGAGCGCAACGGCATCTATATCATCGATCTGCAGAAGACCGTGAAGAAGCTGGACGAGGCTTACAACTACGTGAAGGAAGTTGCAGCTGAGGGCGGCGACATCCTGTTCGTCGGCACCAAGAAGCAGGCTCAGGAGTCCATCCGTGACGAGGCTCTGCGCTGCGGCATGCACTATGTCAATGCTCGCTGGCTGGGCGGTATGCTGACCAACTTCCGCACCATCCGCAAGCGCATCGACCGTATGGATCAGCTGGCTAAGATGAAGGAGAACGGCACCTTCGAGCTGCTGCCCAAGAAGGAAGTTGCCAAGCTGGAGCTGGAGATGGAGAAGCTGGACAAGTACCTGGGCGGTGTCAAGAACATGAAGACCCTGCCGAAGGCTATGTTCATCGTTGATCCTCACAAGGAGCGCATCGCTGTTGCTGAGGCCCGCAAGCTGAACATCCCCATCGTGGCTATCGTTGATACCAACTGCAACCCCGACGAGATCGATTACGTGATCCCCGGCAACGACGACGCGATCCGCGCTGTCAAGCTGATCGCTGGCGCTATGGCTGACGCTGTGCTGGAAGGCAAGCAGGGCAACCAGGAGGCCGCTCCCGCTGAGGATGCAGCAAACGCCTGATTTCCCATCCCACAAACAACAAAATAACGTGTAAGGGAGAATACGAAAATGGCTATTTCTGCAAAGGACGTTATGGAACTGCGCAAGCAGACCGACTGCGGCATGATGGAGTGCAAGAAGGCTCTGACTGAGGCTGACGGCAACTTCGAGAAGGCAATCGAGATCCTGCGTGAGCGTGGTCTGGCTACCGCTGCCAAGAAGGCAAGCCGTACCGCTGCCGAGGGCATGGTCTACGCTGACTACTGCCCCCAGTGCAAGGTGGGTGTTGTCATCGAGGTCAACGCTGAGACCGACTTCGTTGCCAAGAACGACAAGTTCGTTGCTTTCGTCAAGGAGGCTACTCAGGTCATCATGAAGCAGAACCCTGCTGATGTTGAGGCTCTGATGGCTTGCAAGACCGAGAACGGCGAGACCGTGGACGAGGCTCTGAAGAACCTGATCCTGGTCATCAAGGAGAACATCAAGGTTCGCCGTTTCGTTCGTTACGAGGGCGTTTGCTCTGCATACGTCCACGGCGGCGGCACCCACGGCATTCTGGTCAACTTCGAGACCACCAACGGCATCGAGGCTAAGGACGAGTTCGTTACCTACGGCAAGGACATCGCCATGCAGGTCGCAGCTGCTAACCCCGGCTATGTCGATGAGGCTTCTGTCCCCGCTGAGGTCGTGGCCAAGGAGAAGGAGATCATGCTGGCTCAGATGGCTGGCGATCCCAAGACCGCTAACAAGCCCGAGGCTGTGAAGCAGAAGATGATCGAGGGCAAGATCAAGAAGTTCTTCAAGGAGAACTGCCTGGTCGATCAGGAGTTCGTCAAGGACAGCGACCTGACCGTTGCTCAGTACACCGCTAAGGTCGCTAAGGATCTGGGCGGCGACATCAAGATCGTCAAGTTCACCCGCTTCCAGAAGGGCGAAGGCCTGGAGAAGCGTGCCGACGACTTCGCTGCTGAAGTTGCAAGCATGGTGAAGTAATTTAACTTCCAAAGTTGAATTGGGAGCTGCAGTACCCGTAACAGGGCGCTGCGGCTCCTTTTTGTTTGTGTTTGGCGGGCGGATGTGCTATCATAGAGAAAACGGAAAGAAGGGAGGACGAAAAGCAATGCGCAGTGTAAACAAAACGTCTCTCCGAATGGAGAGCATGATCGGATAAGGAGAATCCCTTATGAAAAAACAAACCATGACTCTTGCGGGCATCCCTGCCATTCTGTACGGCAGCCGGAGCCGGAATGTTTACCTCTATCTCCACGGCAAGAACGGCTGCAAGGAAGAAGCAGAACGTTTTGCCGCTACAGCCTGTGAAGCGGGCTGGCAGGTGCTGGCTATCGACCTGCCCGAGCATGGCGCACGGAAAAACAGCCCTGAGCGGCTTCTGCCGTGGGTGGCTGTGCCGGAGATAGAAGCCGTATACGCCCGCATGAAGCCGGTGTGGGCGCATATCCGGCTGTATGGGGTCAGCATCGGCGCGTGGCTTGCCATGCAGGCGCTGCAGGGAGACGCGCCGGAACAGACCCTGCTGGTCTCTCCGGTGGTGGATATGGAAGCGCTCATCACGAATATGATGCAATATGCCCATGTGACCGAGGAACAGCTGCAGCGGGCAGGGGAGATCCCCACGGATCTTGGGGAGACCCTCTCATGGCCGTATCTGTGCTGGGTGCGGGAACATCCGCTGCACTGGCATGGCCGCACGCAGGTGCTGTATGGTGACAGAGATGCCCTGACCAGCCGCACCATGATCGAGCGCTTCCGTCAGGAAAGCGGGGCGCATCTGACGATCATGGAAGGCGGGGAACACTGGTTCCATACCCCGGTGCAGATGGCGGTCCTTCAAACGTGGGAAGAAACGAATTTTTGATTTTTGATTTAGAATAGCCGCCGCGTGCGCTATGGCTATTTTTAGCGGAAGTATTATTTTTATATTTGCAAACCAGCAAAGCCTGCGGGCTTTGCTGGTTTGCTTTTTCACGGGAAAGGTCGTGACCGTACACTGCATTTTTTGTGGTGACTATGCATTTTATCTTTGGGACTCTTTCTGTGAAAAAATGGTTTGGAAACGACCGCAGTCGTTTCCAAACCACAATATCAAATAAATTTTCCTCTGCTTATGGCCAGAGCGCACGCGGAGGCCATTTCAAATCATAGAAGCTTACAGCAACAAAAACTGCCGCTGACGGTTTTTACGCCGTCAGCGGCAGTTTGCATTTACAGATTCAGTTCAGCAGGATCTGAAACTCAGACCTTTGCTTCGCTGTTGTGCTCAGCATTCTTATAGGCCTTGAAGGAGTGGAACACGATGTTCAGGCCCAGAACGATCAGCAGCACGGCAAGGATCAGCTGCAGGCCGTTTGCAATGAACACAGCACCCCAAGTGGTCTCGCCAGCGGGGATGGTGACAGCAGCGGCATTGCTGATGGCCTTGACCATAGCAATCAGGCGCTGCACCAGAGCGGTGAAGGTGACGCACAGCATGATGACCAGCGGAGGGAAGATCATCTTGTTGCTGCGGCCGGTGACCTTCAGGAACACGCACAGGGTGGCCAGAACCAGAGCGCTCAGCAGCTGGTTTGCAGAACCGAACAGGGGCCAGATGTTGGCGTAGCCGATTTTGGTCAGCAGGAAGCCGAAAGCCAGAGTCAGGAAGGTGGAGAAGTACACGTTGCACAGCAGCTTGCGCCAGCCCTCAGCATGCTCCATGTCGTCCACGCTGAACAGCTCCTGGAAGCTCATGCGGCCGATACGGGCCACAGCATCCAGACTGGTCAGGGCCAGTGCGGAAACGCACATGGTCATAAACACAGAGGCAAAGTGCTGGTCCAGGCCGAAGCCCACGAAGAAGCTGGCAACGCCGCGGCTGAAGACCTGGAACGGAGTGCCGTCTGCGGGGGTGCCGTCTGCAGCAGCAGAAGCACCGGCCACGCACAGGGCGATGACAGCCAGCAGGCTTTCCAGCACCATGGCACCGTAGCCGACCTTCAGCATATCCTTCTCATTGGTAACGGTCTTGGAGGAGGTGCCGGAAGACACCAGACTGTGGAAACCGGAAACAGCGCCGCAGGCAACGGTAACGAACAGGATGGGGAACATGGTGCCCAGCTTGGCGTTGGTAAAGCCGGTGAACACCGGCAGGTTCATGACGGGATGATTGACGATCAGGCCCAGAACAGCACCCACGATCATGGCCACGAACATAAAGGTGGTCATGTGGTCACGGGGCTGCTTCAGCAGCCACATGGGCAGGACAGCAGCAAAGAAGATGTACACAAAGGTGATGTAGCTCCATGCAGCCTTGCCCAGAATGATGGGGAAGTTTGCACCCACCACAAAGGACAGCACGATGAATACGATGCTGATCACATTCTCTTTCCAGCCGGTGAAGTGCAGGTTCTTCTGCAGCAGGCCAAAGATCACGGCGAACACCATGAACATGATGGAGACCATGCCGGCAGCACCGTTGGTCTGGGCAGCCTCCACCAGAGCACCGTCAGCACCGTAGGCATTGAAGGTGCCGGCCACCATGTCGGCAAAGGCGGCGATCACGATGCCGCAGAACAGCCAGCAGAACAGCAGGAACAGCTTGCGGCCGGTCTTGCCGATGTACTTTTCGATCAGCATGCCCATGCTCTTGCCGTCGTTCTTAACGGAAGCATACAGAGCGCCGAAGTCGGTGACAGCACCGAAGAAGATGCCGCCCAGCAGCACCCACAGCAGCACCGGCAGCCAGCCGAAAGCAGCAGCCTGGATCGCACCGGTAACAGGGCCTGCACCGGCAATGGAGCTGAACTGGTGTGCAAACACGGTCCAGCCGTCGGTGGGAACGTAGTCCCGGCCGTCCTCATGGACAACTGCCGGGGTCTTGGCAGAGGGGTCGATGCCCCACTTGTTTGCCAGCCAGCGGCCGTAAAGCATATAAGCGCCAAACAGACACACGGCTGCGATCAATACGATGACCAGCGTATTCATTGTTTTTACCTCTTTCCTTTTTTGGCATCCGGCAAATGTCAGCGGCATGGGGGCGGCAGGGTGTAAAAAAGGCCCCGTCTTCCTGCGTTCGTTCCATTTGGGACGAACCATCGAAGACGAAGGCCTTCACATACACTGCACATCGTGTATGGAATACTCCGCGATACCACTTCGTTTGCTGCACAGGGCAGCCACTCCCAGCGTACATACATACGCAGCCCCGTAACGTGGGCAAAACGGCCATGCATTACTGGAAGGCGGGGTCAGCGCCTTTGTTCACACAGGCTGCTCGCAGGGGAGAACGCTTTGCTCCTGACTGCTGCCCTTGCATCAGATGGGCGGCTCTCTGGGAGAGGGTGCTGCAAAGAATCATGTCCTGTTCATCGCATTTGCCGAATGATTGTCCGTATTTTAGTGCGGAATTCACAAATTGTCAATATCTTTGGAACAAGTTCGGAGGATACACTAATTCAGAAAAGCGTTCTGCAATAATTTTTAGGTGATTTTTGTTCATGCGTGAAACGAAGAAAACTATACACGTCAACGAATGAAAAGAGTTCACGCCAAGGGCTTGACTTTCACACTTTGATGTGCTAAAGTGGTGATGCAAGAAAGAACCTGAACATTTCCGGAACAATTAAAAGAGGGAACGCTCCCAAAACCGGACAGTCCGCTGCGGCGGCAAGGAGAACATTCATGGCAGATAAAAATTCCAGAAGAAACCAGACCACCGATGCACTGTTTGATGCCATCCTCAGTCTGGAAACGCGGGAGGAGTGCTACAACTTCTTTGAAGACCTGTGCACCGTGAAGGAGATCTCGGATATGGCGCAGCGGCTGGAAGCGGCAAAGATGCTGCTGGACGGCAGAACCTACGATCAGATCGTGAAGGCGGTGGAGATCAGCACGGCCACCATCAGCCGCATCAACCGCTGCATCCAGTACGGCTCCGGCGGCTACCGCGAGACCATTGAAAAGGTGCGCGGCATCCAGAACCCTAAAAAGCAGGAGTAACACCGGCGTACCCGGCAGACATAGAATGGGGCGTACACCGCCCCTGACCGGATGAACGAAAGGAAGGTTTTATCATGTCTGCTGAGAACTGTATCGATACCACCCGCTGCCCCTGCCCCTGCCTGCCCAAGGTGACGCTGGAGCAGGCGGTCATTGACCTTGTGGAGAGCATCGCTCTGCAGGAAAATGCCCTGAGCCACATCCTGTGTGCCGAGAGCCGGAAGATGGATGCCGCCATGAAACTGGACGGTCTGGACCTGTGCAAGCTGCTGGAAGTAAACGATTCGGCCACCAACATGGTGCACGCCGTGGCAAACCTGGAGCTGGTGCTCAAGGATAAGCTGGAGTTCGTCTCCAACAACCTGTACTATCCGCCTGCGGATGCCGCAGCGAAGTAAGAAGATGCGGAAAGGCCTGTCCGGATGCCGGGCGGGCCTTTTCTCTGCTTGAATGCATAATTTTTGTAAAAACCATTTGTTGGAATTGCTGATAACGGGATTCTGTGCTATACTATACAATGTATCACCATGAAAGTGAGGAAATTTACAAATTGCTGAACTACGATGCGATCCTGTTTGATGTGGACGGGACCCTGATCGATTCCGCTCCCGGTATCATAAATACATTAAAAGAAGTCTTTGCCAGGATGGGCGTGGACACCACAAATGTGAACCTGCGCCGCTACCTTGGCCCGCCGCTGCGCAAGAGCTTTGGTGAGCACTTTACCGACCCGGCCCTCATTGAAAAGGCCACCGACCTGTACCGCGACAGCTATGCCGTCAAGGGCAGCCACGAGTGCGCCGCCTACCCCGGTGCAGCAGAGATGCTGCAGCGCCTGAAGGACGCGGGCCTTGTGCTGTGCACCGCTACCTCCAAGCCTACGCAGGTCGTCACGCCCATTCTGGAAGAAAAGGGCCTTGCAGGCTATTTTGATTTTATCGGCGGCGCGTCCATGGACGAGAGCCGCGACACCAAGACCGACGTGGTGCGCCATGTGCTGGCCCAGCCCATGATGCAGGGCAGGCGGGTGCTGATGGTGGGCGACCGCAACGACGACATGCGCGGTGCTGCGGACTGCGGGCTGGATGCCGCCGGTGCGCTGTACGGCTACGGCAGCAGGGAAGAGCTGGAACCCTTCCACCCGGTGCTGCTGGCCGAAAGCTGCGCCAGCCTTGCAGACCAGATCCTGAACGGACAGGCATGACCGGAAGGCCCTGTGCCGGAAACTAAGTGAATGGTGAGAAATATGAGAAATACACGACCGGAAAAGCAATCGCTTACTCCTATGCAGAAGCAGGCTGTGCTGGTGTGCAGTGTGTGCGCGCTGGCAGCCATTCTGACCATTGCCATTACCATGACGCTGCTCAAGCGCGGCAAGACCCCTGCAGCCCCGGGGGAACAGCCCTCCAGCGAGGTGCTGGTGCCGGGCGAAGAGGATATCTCGGATCACTACCAGATCAGCGAGACCTCTGCCGCCCTGCTGCCGGAGACCGCCGACGCGGGCGAGAGCTACCAGAAGGAAACGCTGTTCCTCGGCGATTCCAACACGGTGCGCCTGTACGCCAACGGCCTGATCAGCCTGCAGCAGTTCTGCGCCAAGGAGGGCATTGGCACCCATGCCGCCCTGAACGAGGGCATCGTTACCTTTAAAAAGGACAGCAGCACCTACACCATCGCGCAGGCCGTGGCCAAAATGAAGCCCCGCCGCGTGGTCATCATGCTGGGCACCAACGATACCGGCATGAGCGTGGACGAGTTCATCAAGAACTACACCGCGCTGGTGCAGGCCATTCAGGAAAGCTACCCCTACACCGACATCATCGTGAACACGGTGCCGCCGGTGCCCGCAAACCACGCAAACTACCCCCACATGGACCAGACCAAGATCGACGACTTCAACATGGCCCTGCTGTCCATGTGTGAGCAGATGGGCCTGAAGTTCCTCAACAGCGCCGAAGCGCTGAAGGATGCCAACGGCTATGGCCGCGAGGATTACTACCAGACCGGCGATATCCACCTGAAGCCCGTGGGCCTGAAGGCCATGCTGAGCTATCTGCGCACCCACGCTTACCAGACCGACGACCGCCGCCCCGACACCGCCAACATCCCCACCCGCGCCGAGTATACCCCGAACCCCAGCTCTGCGGTGACAGCACCCAGCAGCTCGGAGGCTGCAGGCTCTTCCGAAGAGCAGGGTGTACTGTATCAGGCCAGCTACCGGGTGGACAAGACCGGCGGCACCCTTTCCAGCGGCAGCGACAGCGGCAAGACATCCCTCTCCTATGAAGTGACCAGCGCCGCCCAGTCCATCAGCGTGACGGCTGTGCCGCAGGACGGCTATGTGTTCGTCAAGTGGAGCGACGGCGTGACCCAGAAGACCCGCACCGATACGAACTTCAAGCAGAACGTGGACGTGACCGCCGTGTTTGCAGCGGCTTCCGTGCATATCAGCAGCACCGGCAAGGCCGTGCTGGGCGATTCCTACACCTTTACCGCAAAGCTGGGCGGCAAGCACCTCACTGCCGACAGCATCCGCTGGTACGCCAACGGTGCGGAAGTGCCGCAGGCGGCGGGTAAGACCACCGTCAAGGTGGAGATCGACCCCTCCATGCTCAATGCGACCTTTAAGGTGTATGCAGTGGCAAGCTACAACGGCTGCACCGTTACCAGCAACGTCCTGAATGTGACGGTCAGCGGCGTAAGCTCCGGCAGCTCGTCTCACAGCTCCGGCAGCTCTGGCAGCACGTCGGGCAGCAGTTCTTCCGGCAGCACCAGTTCTTCCGGTGCATCGTCCGGCACCACCTCCGGGGCATCCTCCGGGGCTACATCCACCTCCGGCAGCTCGTCTCACAGCTCTTCCGACAGCTCATCTCACAGCTCTTCCAGCAGTGAGAGCACGGCTTCCCCGGCAGGCTCGGCTTCTGCTTCCAACGGAACAGCCAGCTCTTCCCACAGCACCAGCTCGTCCCACGCGGACTCTGGTGAGAGCAGCTCGGCTTCCCATAGCAGCTCCAGCAGCGAGAGCAGCTCTGCAAGCTCTGGCAGCTCCCATGCGGCTTCGGAATCCAATGCCAGCAAGGAAGCCGCCAACGAGCAGTCCACATCCACGGACTCCGCGTCCTGAGGCTGTCACCCCGGCCTGCTGTGCCGCATAGGCTGGCAGGAAGGGAGGCGTTTGCATGTACTACGAGGAACCCCGCATCCCGGCGCTGCCCGGGGAAGAGAACGTGACCGACGGCAGCGTGGACGATTACGGCACCGACTGGGAGAACGTGGACAACGGCGCGCTGGAAGAGGAAATGGCAAAGTGTGCTGCCACCCCCTGTGATGTCAAAACCACCTGCCCGGACAACGACCCGGAGCAGACGGACGTACCACCGTACGAAATTGTAACAGAATGATGTGAAGCCAGCTCTGTTTACGGCAGGGCTGGCTTCTGCCTGTTGTTGAGCGCATGGCAGCTGAGGCCATGGCAGAAGGAAAAGAGGGAAGGTTTATGGCAAAATATTATTGCGTGCTGTTCGATGCAGACAACACCCTGCTGAACTTTGACGCAGCCGAAAGCAAGGCACTGGCCGAAACGCTGGTGAACTACGGCATTGAGCCGGACGCAGAAACGGTGCAGACCTACCGCACCATCAACTCGGAGCTGTGGCGGCAGCTGGAAAAAGGCCAGATCAAGCGGGAAAAGCTCATGGCGGAGCGGTTCACCCGCTTCCTCAAGGCCATTGATGCCGCCGGTGACGGAGCCGAGATGAACCGCTTCTATCTGGAACAGCTCTCCACCCACCCGGACCTGATGGGGCCGGAAGTGCTGGATGTGCTGCGGGAGCTTTCCGAGGTGGCAACGCTGGCCGTTGTGACCAACGGCTTCCAGAAGGTGCAGATCCGCCGTCTGGCCGAGAGCGGTGTGCTGAACTTTATGGAGGACGTGTTCGTCTCCGAGAAGATGGACAGCGAAAAGCCGAACCGCAGAATTTTTGATGCGGCCCTGCGCGCCCTTGGCGTGGAGAACCGCGAGCATGTGCTGGTGGTGGGCGACGGCCTGAGCAGCGACATTCAGGGCGGCGTGAATGCGGGCCTTGACACCTGCTGGTATAACCCCAGCCACGCCGAGAACCCCGGCAAGGTGGTGCCCACCTACGAGATCGCAGACCTGAAAGAGCTGTACCCGCTGGTGATGGAGCAGGAAGAGCTGGCCAATGTGGGCCTGAAGAACCGCCGCCACCAGTGCTGAGCCAATAAGCGGATAGAGAACGGGATCATAAAACTATGCTGATACATTTGGAAAAACTAGGCAAGAGCTTTGGCGAGAAGATCGTGCTGCACGATGTGACCGCCAGTGTCGAGCGGGAGGACCGCATCGGCATCGTGGGCCAGAACGGCGCGGGCAAGACCACCCTGCTCAAGATTTTGACCGGCGAGTACCAGGACTACGAAGGTGAGTTCAGCGTGACCCACGGCGTGACGCTGGGCTATCTGGAACAGAACGCAAAGCTGGATGCCACGCTGGATCTCTACGGCGAGATGCGCTCCACCTTTGCCCCTGTGCTGGATGCCATGGCCCAGATGCAGGTGCTGGAACGCAAAATGGCCGCGCAGCCGGACGACACGGAGCTGCTGGCCCGGCACGACCAGCTGCAGAACATCGTGGATGCCGCCGACGGCTACAACATGGATGTGAACATCAAAAAGGTGCTGTCCGGCATGGGCTTTGCGCAGGATACATGGCAGAAGAACATTGCGGTGCTCTCCGGCGGCGAGCTGACGAGGCTGCGGCTGGCAAAGCTGCTGCTGGAAAAGCCGGACGTGCTCATTCTGGACGAGCCCACCAACCACCTGGACTTTGCCACCATGGAATGGCTGGAAAACTACCTCAAAAGCTATTCCGGTGCGGTGCTGGTGGTCAGCCACGACCGCTACTTCCTCGATAACGTGTGTACGAAGATCTGGGAGGTCTCCTACCAGACCATGACCACCTACAAGGGCAACTTCTCGGCCTACCTGCCCCAGAAGGAAGCCGCCGACGCCCTGCGCCAGAAGCAGCACGATGCAGATGTGGCACTGGCCGAAAAGCTGCAGGACTACGTGGACCGCAACCTTGTGCGCGCCTCCACCACCAAAATGGCCCAGAGCCGCCGCAAGCAGCTGGAAAAGCTGGAGATCACCGAAGCGCCCAAGGACGAGACCAACCAGCTCAAGTTCCGGTTTGAATATGACGTAGAACCGTGGAACGAACTGGTGCTGCTCAAGAACCTGACCATCAAAATAGGGGAGCGCACCCTGCTGGAACCCTTTACCTACACGGTGTGCCGCGGCCAGCGGCTGGTGATCGCAGGCCCCAACGGCGCGGGCAAGTCCACCCTGATGCAGGTGCTGGACGGCAAGCGCCGCCCCTCCGGCGGCATGGTGCGGCTGGGCACCGGCGCACGGCCCAGCATCTTTGCCCAGCAGCAGAACCGTCTGGGGCAGGGCCGGGTCATCGATGTGATCTGGAACAAGTACCCCCGTATGACCGAGCTGGAGGTGCGCAGCCATCTGGCAAAGCTGGGCTTCCGGGGCGAGACGGTGTTCAAGCCCTGCGAGGCGCTTTCCGGCGGCGAGCTGGCCCGCCTGCGCTTTGCGGAGATCGTGCTGGAACGGCCCAACCTGCTGTTTCTGGACGAGCCCACCAACCATCTGGATATCTACACCCGCGAAAACCTTACCGAGGCCCTCATGGCCTACACCGGCACGCTGCTGCTGGTCACCCATGACCGCCACCTGATGAACAGTCTGGCCTGCCCCATCCTCTACCTTGAGGACGGCAAGGCCACCCTCTACCCCAGCTACGACGCCCTGATGGGCCGCAACGCCCCGGCCCCTGCTGTGCAGAAGGCCGCCGAACCGGCCAAGACCGGCTACGGCAGGGAGCAGCGCCGCCGCCGCGCCGAGCTGCGGGCCAAGATCAAGGCCTGCGAGGACGAGATGGAAGCCTGCGGTGCACGCGAAGTGGAGCTGGACAACGAGATCAACTCCCCGGAGGTGTACAACGACCCCGACCTGCTGCGCCAGAAGAGCGACGAGCTGAGCGACCTGCGCTTCCATCAGGAAGAGCTGTTTGCCGCGTGGGAAGCTGCCATGGAAGAGCAGGAAAGCTACGAGCAGAGCCAGCAGACCGAAGAGTAAAGGAGGGTGCAGCATGCCCCAAAACAGACGCAGTTACGAAAAAACGCGCCGCATCGCCCTTTCCGGCCTGCTGTTTGCGCTGGCCATGGCGCTTTCGTTCATTGAGGGCACGCTCACCATCCCGGGCCTTTTGCCGGGCATGAAGCTGGGCCTTGCCAACATCGTGGTGATGTACGCGCTGTTTTTCATGGGGCCAAAGCAGGCACTGGTGCTGGATGTGCTCAAGGCGCTGTTCGTGTTTCTGGTGTCCGGCTTCACGGCGGGCTTTCTCTCGCTGTGCGGCGGCCTGCTGTCACTTTTGGTGATGTGGGTGCTGTACTATCTGCTGCCGGTGCGGCCCACCTGGTTCATCCTTTCCGTATGCGGCGCACTGGCCCACAACATCGGCCAGCTGCTGGGTGCGAGCGTGATCATCTCGTCGTCGCTCTCGTTCTACTATGCGCCGGTCATGCTGGTGCTGGGCCTTGTGATGGGCGCACTGACCTCCATCACCCTCAAGGCCCTGCTGCCCGCTCTTGGCAAAATGGGCTTCTCCACGCAGGAAAAGCGGGGAGAATAACCAACCGTCCATGCATCACAGTTGCATTTTGGCCGGAAATCAGTATAATAAGGAAACAACCTACTATTTTAAAGATAAAATCTCTTGCATACAGCGCTGCCGCCGTGGGAAAGTGCGCGGCAGCCGGGAGGTGTTTGCACTATGAGTGAAAAAGTTACCATCAAGGTGGAGCGCAAAAAGCTGCATCTGCCCACCATCGCCCTGCGGGGGCTGGTGGTGTTTCCCAACAATCTCGTCCACTTTGAGGTGGGCCGCGAAAAGAGCATTGCCGCCGTGGAGTGGGCAATGGCAAATAATTCCAACGTGTTTCTGGTGGCACAGAAGTCCATGGACACCACCGAGCCGCAGCAGGCAGACCTGTTCAGCTACGGCGTGGTGGCCGAGGTCAAGCAGGTGCTGCGCGTCTCCGGAGACCTTGTAAAGGTCCTGGTGGAGGGCAAGTACCGCGCAAAGCTCAGTGCACTGGATGCCAGCGGCGATTTTCTGCTTTCGGAGGTGCGCCCGGCCCCGGTGCGCGCAGGCAAGGCCGACGATGCCGTGGAGACCGAAGCGCTGCTGCGCGCCCTCAAGGCCGGGTTTGACGAGTACCTTGGCATGAACCCGCGCCTTGGCAAGGACGTGGTGTTTGCCATCGTTTCCAGCGACGACCCCGCCTTCCTCAGCGAGTACATGCCTGCAAACCTGCTGTTCCGCTACGAGGACAAGCAGGCTGTGATGGACGAGGGCACCCTGAACGGACGGCTGAAAAAGCTCATCGAGATGCTGCGCCGTGAGTGTCAGGTGATGAAAATTGAAAAGGAGATCGCGGAAAAGGTCAACGAGTCCATGGACAAGAACCAGCGCGATTACTACCTGCACGAACAGCTGCACATCATCAGCGACGAGCTGGGCGAGGGCGACGACACCCACGCCGAGGCCGACGAGTACCGCCGCAGGATCACCGGGCTGCACCTTGCCGAGGACAGCGAGAAGAAGCTGCTCAAGGAAGTGGACCGCCTTGCCAAGATGCAGGGCTCCAATCAGGAGGCAACGGTCATCCGCACCTATCTGGACACCTGCCTTGACCTGCCGTGGAACACCTTTACGGTGGACGACCTTGATATCAGCCGCGCACAGCAGATCTTGGACCGCGACCACTACGGCCTGAAAAAGGTGAAGGACCGCATTCTGGAAACGCTGGCCGTGCGCAAGCTGGCACCGGACGTGAAGGCACAGATCATCTGCCTTGTAGGCCCTCCGGGCGTGGGCAAGACCAGTATTGCACGCTCCATCGCCGAAAGTCTGGGCCGCAAGTATGTGCGTATCAGCCTTGGCGGCGTGCGGGATGAAGCCGAGATCCGCGGCCACCGCCGCACCTACATCGGCGCGATGCCCGGCAAGATCATCACTGCCATGATCTCTGCCAAGAGCGCGAACCCCCTCATGCTGCTGGACGAGATCGACAAGCTGGCAGGCGACTTCCGCGGCGACCCGGCCGCAGCCCTGCTGGAAGCGCTGGACCCGGAGCAGAACAGCACCTTCAACGATCATTTCATCGATATCCCGTTCGATTTGAGCCATGTGCTCTTTATCACCACCGCCAACGATCTGGGCAGCATCCCCGGCCCGCTGCGTGACCGCATGGACGTGATCGAGCTGCCCAGCTACACCCGCGTGGAAAAATACAACATTGCCCGCAAGCACCTGCTGCCCAAGCAGCTCAAGGCCTGCGGCCTGACCGGCAAGGTCACGCTGAGCCAGAGCGCGCTGTACGGCATCATCGACGGCTACACCCGCGAGGCCGGTGTGCGCAATCTGGAACGCACCATCACCAGCGTGCTGCGCAAGTGCGCCCGCAAGATCGCCGCAGGCGAGGTGGAAAGCGTCTCCGTTACCGGCACCATGCTGGAACAGCTGCTTGGCCCCCGCTTTGTCAAGCCCGACTTCCTCAACCGCACCAACGCGGTGGGCATCGCCAACGGTCTGGCATGGACCAGCGTGGGCGGCGAGACCCTGCCCATCGAGGTGCAGGTGATGGACAACGGCAGCGGCAAGATCACCGTCACCGGTTCGCTGGGCGACGTGATGAAGGAGAGCGCTCAGCTGGCCGTTACGTGGGTGCGCGTGCACGCCGCCGAGTACGGCATCGACCCGGAAAAGCTCAAGAAGTGCGACCTGCACATCCACGCCCCGGAGGGCGCAGTGCCCAAGGACGGCCCTTCTGCCGGTGTCACCTTGACCACGGCGCTGGTGTCCTGCCTGTCCGGCATCCCGGTGCGCGGCGATGTGGCCATGACCGGCGAGATCACCCTGCACGGCAACGTGCTGCCCATTGGCGGCCTGCGGGAAAAGAGCATGGCGGCCTACCGCGAGGGCATGAAAACGGTGCTCATCCCCAAGGACAACGAACCCGACCTGTATGAGGTGGACGACGAGGTGAAGAAGAACCTCACCTTCCTGCCCATGCAGAGCCTGACGCAGGTGCTGAACGCGGCCCTGCTCAAGCCCCAGAACGCAAAGAAGGCCAAGGCTCCCAGCCGCACCCACGCAAAGAAAAAGGCGGCAGACGCCGCCATCGTGCCGCCCACCGCAGAAAAGCCCCAGCCCGGCGCGGTGTGCTGAGAATAGGGCAGGGCGGCAGATAGCTTTCTCCGCGAACAGCCCGGGACTCCAGTCCCGCCCCAACGCTTGCGCGCCGGGGCCCCACCCCCAGGACATTCGCTGGAGAAACTATCTGCCGCCCTGCTGGGATCGGCACCGGATACTCCGGCAAGATGCGCGAAGCCATGTCTAAAGTGCAGGCTGCGACTAAAATCGACAGAAAAGCCCGACGGGAAGTGCGAGGGCTTGCCTTCGCTGGTGGTCTGGCGAGCGCAGGCGGGACGGAGTGTCCGGTGACGATCCCCTTATCAAAGAAAGGAAAGCTCCATGAATTACAACAAAGCTGATTTCATTGCCAGCTACGGCATTTCCAGCCAGCTGCCCGAGAGCGACCGCCCGGAGCTGAGCTTTTCGGGGCGGTCCAACGTGGGCAAATCCAGCCTTATCAATAAGCTGTGCAGCCGCAAAAACCTTGCCCGCGTGTCCAGTACACCGGGCAAAACGGCCACCATCAATTTCTATTCGGTGGACGACTGCTACTTTGTGGACCTGCCCGGCTACGGCTACGCCAAGGTGAGCAACGCCGACCGTGAGCGCTGGGACGACCTCATCAACAGCTACTTTGAAGCACCCCGCCACCACACCCTGCTGGTGCAGCTGCTGGACTGCCGCCACGCCCCCAGCGCCGACGATGAGCAGATGCTGCGCTACCTGCACTATCACCAGATCCCCTACGTGGTGGCCCTGACCAAGGCCGACAAGCTCAAAAAGAGCCAGCTGGCCAAGACGCTGGAAGACTTTGAGAACCTCTGCCGCCCCTATGGCTGCCAGAAGGTGGTGCTGACCAGCGGCGAGAACGGCTACGGCATCCCGGAGCTGCAGGCGGTGCTCAATGCCGCTGTGGCCGGGGAACAGGAAGCGGAGTAAACCATGGCCTACAACGAATTTGCCTATTTCTACGATGAATTCAACGGCGAGGCCGATTACGATGCCCTGTATGCCCACATCCATGCAAAGCTCAAGGAGCACGGCATCCACGACGGCATCCTTGCCGACCTTGGCTGCGGCACCGGTGAGCTGACGTTGATGCTCACGCAGGCGGGCTATGATATGATCGGCATTGACCAGTCCGAGGAGATGCTCTGCGTTGTGCGCGATAAGGCCGAACAGCTGGGCCTATCCGGCAGGCTGCTGCTGCTCCGGCAGGATCTGCTCAAGCTGGATCTGTACGGCACCATCCGGGGCGCGGTGTCCACCTTTGACACCTTCAACCACATCCCGGACCTCGACACCGCCATTGCCAACGCGGGCTTTTTCATGGAGAAGGGCGGGGTGTTCCTGTTCGATATGAACACGCCCTACAAGCACCGGAACGTGCTGGGCGACAACGCGTTCACCTTTGAGGAAGAGGATGCCGCCTGTGTGTGGCGCAACCACTACGATGCCGCCAACCGCCGCGTGGAGATCACCGTGGACATCGACTACCACGAGACCGGCGAGCACTTCCACGAGCAGTTCTGCGAGTACACCTATGACCTTGACACCATCCGCACCGCGCTGGAAAAGCACGGCTTTGCGCTGGAAAGCGTCTGCGACGGCGAGACCTTCGGCCCGCTGACCGAGGACAGCCAGCGCTATTTCTTCTGCGCAGTCAAGCAGTATACACAATTGGAGGGATAACTTTATGGCAAATCTGATCCGCGGCCTGTCGGAGAACGGCGGGGTCGTGTTCTGCGGCGTGGATTCCACCCAGATCGTCCGCAAGGCCGAAAAGCTGCACACCACCAGCGCCACCTGCAGCGCGGCACTGGGCCGTCTGCTCACCGGCGCGGCCCTGATGGGCTCCATGCTCAAGGACGACCGTGACCAGATCACCCTGCGTGTGTCCGGCGGCGGCCCGGCGGGCGTGGTCATTGCCTGCACCGACGGCACCGGCAACGTGAAGGGCTGCATCGATCACCCCTTGGTGGAGCTGCCCGCAAAGCCGAACGGTCACCTGGACGTGGGCGGCGCTGTGGGCAAAGACGGTGTGCTCACCGTCATCCGGGATAACCGCCTGCAGAAGGAGCCTACCGTGGGGCAGGTGCCGCTGGTCTCCGGCGAGATCGCCGAGGACCTGACCGCCTACTACGCCTACAGCGAGCAGGTGCCCACCGTCATGGCGCTGGGCGTGCTGGTGGACAAAGACCTGTCCATCCTGTGCGCAGGCGGCTTTATGGTGCAGCTGCTGCCCGGTGCCACCGATGCGGAGATCGATCAGCTGGAAAAGAACATCGCGGCCATGCCGTCCGTCACCACCCTGCTGCACGAGGGCAAGACCCCCGAGGACATGATGCAGCTGGCGCTGGCGGGTTTTGACCCCAACGTGCTGGACGAGCGCGATGTGCACTACCAGTGCGACTGCAGCGCCGAGCGCACCAAGGAGATGCTGTTCAGCCTTGGCCGCAAGGAGCTGGTGAGGATGCGCGACGAGGACCCCGCCTGCGAGGTGGTGTGCCACTTCTGCCACAGCAAGTACCAGTACGACCTCAACGACCTGCTTGCCGAGTACGATGCGCAGGCGGCGGAACGTGCCGCTGCAGAGCAGGGGACTTGACAAACCGCTAAAAAACAACTATACTACAAATAGAAAAGGCGCTGTCCGCAATGGTCAGCTCCTTCCGGTTAGATCAATAAGAATGACCGCCACGGTTTGGAGATTGGGGCGGTCATTTCTTATTGTTATGGATCTCTTTGAAGATTGCCCATGCGATCTGAAATGTAATCCCAACTGTGCCGCCAACAATGACGAACAGCTGCAGAACATCGTTCAACACCATGATGCATCCCCCCTTCCGCGTTTGCGAACGGGGGAACAAACAATAAGCTTTTACGTCCCCCGGACGCTTGCCGGAGGGAAGCATGACCACCTGCGCTTGCAGACAGCACCTAATCACCGCCTTTTCAGGCGGTATTTTTAGTTTAACATACTTTTTGGCGAATTACAATGGGAATCCTTTCACCCGCAGATGTCCGCTGCCACGGTGTAGGTGACGGTATAGTCCAGTACATTGCCGTTCACGGTGCAGTCCTCTTTGCGGGCGATGTGCTCCGCGTCCGGCCATGCGGCGTACAGCGCCTGCAGGCTTTGCAGCCGGGCCAGCGCAGCGGCCTGCGCTTCGGTGCGGTGCAGCGTTTCCGGCTGCTGCACATAGCGGCAGGTCTCCTCCACAGAGCAGGGCAGGGCAAGGCCCAGAAGCGGCACCTCCGGCTGGAAGTGCCGGAGGATCACCGCCGCATGTTCCGGCGCAGGCACGGCGGGCAGGGAGAAGGTGTGCCCGAACGCTGTCACCCGGTATGTGCGGGTGCACGCGCCGGTGTACTGCTGCACCGTCTCTTCCAAGGGCACGGTGCGGGTGTCGCTCCACTCAAACTGCGCAACCACCGTTCCGGCGGCGGGCGCAAAGATCAGGGTGCCGTCCCGCTCGGCGCGGGCTGTGCCAATGAGGCCCTGCCCGGCTTCCACCTGCTGGCCCGGCTGCACCAGCATGGTGCCGCTGGTAAGGTTCGTGCGCAGAACAGTGCCGCCGCATTTTGCCCGGATGCCGTGCAGCGTTCCGGCGGCAATGTCCGGCTTGGGCTTGGCCGCGGCGGCTTCCACCACCAGCCGCCCTTTGGCAAAATTCAGGCTGGCCCAGGAGAACTCGCCGCTGTGCAAAAGGGCGTACTCCCCGGCGGTGAGCTTTGCCTCGGTCACAGCCGCACCGGGCTGCAGGCCCGCTTCCCGCAGGACGGCGCAGGCCCGCGCAGCCTGTCCGGTGGTGAGGGAAGAGGTGTCCGCATACCAGACGAATTGCTGTGCAAAGAGCAGCAGCGGCACAAACACCGCCAGCCCCGCCCAAAGCCCGGCCCGGCGCAGCAAGGGGCGCAGGCAGAAATACAGCCCCAGCTTCCGGCGGATGCGCAGCCGCACCCGGTGCTTGCGGGCCAGCGCGGCAAGGCGCGGGTACTGCCACGCGGCGCACCGCCCGCCAAACCCTCCCGGCAGGGCCGTTACCCCGTAGGGATGCAGCCCGGCCCGGGCGGCAGCGGTAAGCAGGGCTTCGGTGCTGCCATTGCATGCGGTGAACTCCACCGCGGCCCAAAGGCTTACCGGTTCCATGAGCACCTCCTAGTCATCCGCAAAGTCCGTGCGCACGAACCGCCCCCGCAAGGTCAGGCGGCTGGCGGTAAGGGTGACGATCTTCAGCCCGTCGCCGTAGATGGTCAACCGGCCATGGGGCATCTGCAGGCACAGCCGGTCGGGGCTGTAGGTCAGGATGCGGCAAAAGTGCTCCACCTCCATGCGGCCCCCGCTCAGGTAGACGGCAGGGGCGTGGTAAAAGCCCTGCGGCGGCTGACGGAACAGCAGGGCCAGCCAGCTTTGCAGCAAAAGCCGCTTTTTGCGCTTGGCACACATCCCATTCCCTCCCATCCCGCAGTTCTGCCCGCGGCGCGCTGCTACATATATATGGATGCGGAGGGCTGAGTTATGAATCGAAGCTGGAATTTCCGGCGGGGCGTGCTGCTGGCGCTGGCAGGGTACACGGCGTTTCTGGTGTTTGCCGCGCCGCAGCGCTGTGCCGATGCCCTGCAGGCGGGGCTGCGGCTGTGCGGCGGGCCGCTGCTGGTATCGCTGTTTCCGTTCCTCATCGTATCGGCGCTGGCGGCAGGCTGCGGGGCCGGGCAGTGGCTGGGCTTTGTGTTCCGGCCTGCGGCGCGGCTCATGGGCATCCGGGCAAAGGGCGCGGGCGGCGTGCTGCTCATTGGGGCCTTGGGGGGCTTTGCACCGGCGGCGGTGGCTGCGTCCGAAGCCGTGCGCACCGGTCAGCTCACCTCCCGGCAGGCCTCGGCGCTGCTGCCCGCCTGTGTGTGCAGCGGGCCGTCCTTTGTCATCCTCACGGTAGGGCAGCAGATGCTGGGCAGCCGCGCGGTGGGGGTGCGGCTGTTTGCGGCCCAGCTGCTGGCGGGATACCTCACGGCGGCGCTGCTGTGCAGGATGCAGGGCGGGGCCGGGCAGGCTCCACCCGCGCAGGGGGAAACCATTCAGCTGCCCGCACTGGACGCGGTGATCGCGCAGGCGGCAGTGACCTACCTGAAGCTCTGCGGCTTTGTGCTGTACTTCCGGCTGCTGGCGGCAGGGTGCGGGGCATTGCTGCCACAGCCGTGGGCGGCGCTGCCCGCCATGCTGCTGGAAGTGTGTTCCGGCTGCGATCAGGCCGCCCGCACCGGGCTGTGGGCCAGCACGCTGTGCTGTGCGGCGCTCAGTGTGCAGGGGGTGTCGGTACTTTTGCAGGTGCGCACCATCTGCCCGGCCGAGATCTCGCTGCGGCCTTTGCTGGCAGCGCGGGCGGTGCATCTGCCGCTTTCGGTGGCGCTGTTCTGGCTGGGCAGCACCGTGCCGGTGCAGGCCGTGCAGACCTTTACCACCCTGACCGAACGGGTGGTGGTGCTGCGCCGTGTCCCGCTGGACTGCGCCCTGCTGGCCTTTGCCGTGTGCTGCATCACGGTGGAGGAGCTGGCGAGAAGTTAAGGTGCGGGCCGCGTGCTGGGCTGTGGGCTGGGAGTTTCTCCAGCGAATGTCCGGGAAGTGGGGCCCCGTGCGTAAGCACAGGGGCGGAACCGTGGGTTCCGGGCTGTTCGCGGAGAAAGCTGCCAGCACGCAGCCTGCGGTTTCAGGGAACTTTATCAGGTGCTACTGTAGGAGCGTTATCTGAGCAAGTTTAAACTTTTAAATGATACAACGATTGAAAAGTAACTTTGTCAAGGTGAGAAAGTTCCATTGTTCTGAGAAAGTTCCAACTTTGTCAAATATCCGAACTTTGTCAAGCTGACAAACATCAAATTTATAACGTAGATAAGTATTTAAAATGGAACTTTGTCAGATGTTTCTCCACAGTAGCAGGTATACCAGCGATTCCTGCCATCTTTTCCACGTATCGCTTGCTTTGCGATTTGGCTGGACTTCGTGAGGTCACTGTACACACGGTTGTATGTACTGTCACTGCACCCAATCTCCCGCAGGACGGCGGCGCGCAGCTCGTTGCTGGGCATCGACCCAAGGCGGCTCTCGGACAGAACGTTCAGGATGGCGCTGCGGGTGTCCTGCCGGGTCTCCGCCGTGCGCACCCGCCGCTCCTCAATGAAGTCGGCATCCTTCTTGTCGGTGTAGCCGTCAAACACGGCCCGCGCGGTCTTTACGCCCTCCACCTCCACATCGTCGATGTGCAGCAGCACCGTCTGCTGGGGGCGGGCGTAGCTGTTTTTCTCGTGGCTGAGATAAATTTTGCCGTCGTTCTTGGCGCGGCCCATCATCAGCACGCTGCGGGCCATGTCCCAGATATCCGAGCTGTCGGCCAGACGTGCGCGGCCGGAAACGCCCTGCTTTTTGTTGGAGTGCATCACGATGAGCACCGCGCAGCCCTGCTTTGCGGCAATGGCGCGCAGCGGCAGCAGGGCACTGCGCATCTGGTTGCGGCTTGCCATCTCCACATCGGCGGGCAGAAAGCTCTGCAGCGGGTCCACGATGAGCAGCAGCGGCCCGGCCTTGGCGGCAAAATCCGCCAGTGCCTGATCCTTGAGGGTAAGGGGCTGGCCGGTCTTGCCAAAGTAGTCGTCGGCGGTCAGCACCAGCACCCGGTTCATGTCGGCCCCGGCCGCCAGCAGACGGGCCTTGAGCACCTTGCCGGGGTCGTCCTCGCCCGCAAGCAGCAGCACCTTGCCGGTCTGCTGCGGCGGCAGCGGAAAAAAGCCGGAGGTCTTGCCCGCCGTCACATAGGCAATGAGCTGTGCCTGCCAGATGCCCTTGCCGGTGCCGCCGTCGGCACCCAGCAGAGACACTTCGCCCAGCGGCAGCAGCTGCGGCACCAGCCACGCCACGCTCTGCATGGGCACATCGGCCAGCAGGCCGGGCTGCACCGCGCTGCCCTCCAGCGCAAGCTTGCGCTGCTTTGCGTCCGCGTTCACGGCTGCCATAAAGGCTGCGGGGTCGGCCTGCCACGCCTGCTTGCAGGTGTTGAGCCATTGATCGATCTTGTAATTGACGGCGGGCAGCTGCATGTTGCAGGCTGCGCCGCGCACGTCGTCCAGCAGGTCTTCCCGTGCAGCCGGGTCGGTCTGGTGGAACATTACCGCAAAGGTCAGGCGGCTGAACAGCTGCTGCTCGGTCCTGCAGGCATCCAGCATGTTCAGAAAGTCTGTGCGGTCCTGAATGGATACTCCCAAAATACATTTCTCCTTTCGCTGTGGTTTATAACTGGAAGCAAAACCAAATGTTGTTGCTATAAGTATAACTCTGAAAAAACAACGTGTCAACAAATAGTTTTTGCGCAAAAAGCCACAGCTTCCGGGGTGAAAATGCACAGGAAAATGGGGAAAGTAAAAGAGAAGGCGGGCACCTTCTCTTGACAAAACGGCAAAAAATAACTATACTACAAATAGAAAAGGTGCTGTCCGCAATGGTCAGCTCCTTCCGGTTGGATCAATAAGAATGACCGCTTACCGTTTGGAGACAGGGGCGGTCATTTCTTATTGTTATGGATCTCTTTGAAGATTGCCCATGCGATCTGAAATGTAATCCCAACTGTACCGCCAACAATGACGAACAGCTGCAGAACATCGTTCAACACCATGATGCATCCCCCCTTCCGCGTTTGCGAACGGGGGAACAAACAATAAGCTTTTACGTCCCCCGGACGCTTGCCGGAGGGAAGCATGACCACCTGCGCTTGCAGACAGCACCTTAACGCCACCCTTTGGGGCGGCATTTTTAGTTTAACATACTTTCTGACGAAATACAATAAGAACCCACAGAAACGACGCTTTGTAAAATTTTATGGTGCATGGTTGCTTTTTGAAAAAAGCAGAGTATAATAAAAGTGAGAAAGTAAGAAAATCGCACAAAGGAGAATGAAGGATGCTGACGGAATTGAGGACAAAATCCCAGATCACCATTCCAAAGGATATTGTAATGAAGATGGGCCTGCGTGAGGGCGACAAGCTGGAGATCGTGGAGAAGGATGGCGTGATCGAGCTGATGCCGGTAGCCGTTTACCCCAAAAAGTATCTGGACGAGCTGCGCAGCGAGATCAACGAAGCAAAGGCCAAAATTGCGGCAGGGGAGCAGCCGGTGTTCGACACTGTGGACGCACTGTTTGAAGCGCTGGACGGTGCGGACGAATGAATTACAAGATCACCTACACCAAACGATTCATAAAGAACCTGAAGCGTTTGAACGCAGCGGAGCGGGCGCAGCTGAAAAAGAAGCTGGAAATTCTGGAAATGGACCCGCTGTATCCGTCGCTGCGCACAAAGCGTATTCAAGGCACGGTAGACTTGTTCGAGTTCAGCGTAAACATGGATGTGCGGGTCATCTGGCAGTACGACGGTGATACGATCATTCTGCTGTTGGACATCGGACACCATGATATTCTGAATCAATTTTAAAAGCCTGTAAACACGATAAAAAGGCCGTTGATGCGCCTTGAAAACCTGATTGCTGTATGTTAAAATGACACTGAGAAGGGAAGTGGTGCAATTGCCGGTACTGAGCATTTTTTACGGCATCATTGTCAGAATGTACCGCGAACAGGGTGGAAAGCATAATATGCCGCATATCCACGCAGAATATTCCGGTGAAGAGATCGTGGTTGCGCTGGACGGTACGGTTCTGGAAGGCAGCTTTCCGAAGAACAAGCTGAAACTGCTGGAGGCATGGATCGTGATCCATCATGAGGATCTGGAAGCCAACTGGAAGCTGCTGAGCAATGGTGAACAATTCTTCCGCATCGACCCGCTGAAGTAAGGAGTGATTCTGGATGTTACAGCCGAAGCTGACAAAGGTGGAACCCGTAAAACCGCTGAAGCTCTGCCTTTATTATGAGACGGGCGAGGTAAAGCTGTTTGATGCAGCCCCTTATGCCACCGGCTCGTGGTACGGCAGGCTGCAGGATGAGCGTTACTTTGCTACCGTGCATCTGCTGCCGGGCGGTATTGGCATCGAGTGGGAAGAGGGGCAGGATATCGCCCCGCATGAGCTGTACGAAAACAGCGTTCCTGTGAAGAAAACAGCATAACCCAATGCAAAAGGCCGCTGCACGGTTCACATGCAGCGGCCTTTCCGTATTCAGCGGCGGTTTACTGGATGCCGGTCACAGGGTAGTCCTGATCCTCAACGGCCTTCTTCAGCACGTCGTCGGCGACCTCGGCGTTCAGGGTGACGATGGCGGTGCCGGCCTCGTGGCTCACCACGGCCTCGTCCACCTCGGGCAGGGCTTCCAGAGCCTTCTTCACGCGGGCTTCGCAGTGGCCGCACATCATGCCTTCCACCTTCAGGGTCTTTTTCATAGCAGTGTCCTCCTTGGTACTCTCTTTATTTGCAACCGCTGCGGGCTGTGCGGAGACAGCGGGCAGGGAAGCAGCATTTTTTGCCGCACGATCGTGCTTTGTGCTGTGCACGTCGAACAGGTTCAGGCGCAGGGCGTTGCTTACCACGCAGAAGCTGGAAAGGCTCATGGCAGCAGCACCGAACATGGGGTTCAGCGTCAGGCCGAAGGGGATGAACACGCCTGCGGCCAGCGGGATGCCGATGATGTTGTAGATGAACGCCCAGAACAGGTTTTCGTGGATGTTGCGCAGGGCAGCGCGGCTCAGGCGGATGGCGGCGGGCACGTCCGACAGCTTGGAGTTCATCAGCACCACGTCCGCCGCGTCGATGGCAACATCGGTGCCTGCGCCGATGGCGATGCCGGTGTCGGCACGGGTCAGAGCCGGGGCATCGTTGATGCCGTCGCCCACCATGGCCACCTTGCCGGATGCCTGCAGCTGGCGGATGACCGCTTCCTTGCCGTCGGGCAGCACGCCTGCGATCACCTCGTCCACACCGGCCTGTCTGCCAATGGCAGCAGCGGTGCGCTGGTTGTCACCGGTGAGCATGACCACGCGGATGCCCATGGCCTGCAGCTCCCGGATGGCCTGCGGGCTGTCCTCCTTGATGGTATCGGCCACCGCGATGATGCCCAGCAGACGGCCTGCTCCGCCGAAGAACAGGGGCGTTTTGCCCTGTGCGGAAAGGGCTGCGGCCTTCTCCTGCAGCTGTGCGGGCACGGTGACTTTGGTGCCGATAAAGGACGCATTGCCGCCAAAGATCTCCACACCGTCCAGCTTTGCGGCCAGACCGTTGCCCGGCAGGGCGGCAAAGCCGGATACCTCGGGGGCGGTGAGCTTCTGCGCGTCGGTGCAGGCCAGCACGGCCTTTGCCAGCGGGTGCTCGCTCTTGCGCTCCAGTGCGGCGGCAAGGGTGAGCAGCTCCGTCTCGGAAACGCCCTCGGCGGGCAGGATGTCGGTCACTTTTGGTTCACCGCTGGTGATGGTGCCGGTCTTGTCCAGCGCCACGATCTGGGTGCGGCCTGCAGCTTCCAGCGAAGCGGCGGTCTTGAACAGGATGCCGTTCTTTGCACCCAGCCCGTTGCCCACCATGATGGCCACCGGCGTTGCCAGACCCAGCGCACAGGGGCAGCTGATGACCAGCACGGAGATGCCGCGGGCCAGCGCATAGCCCAGCTCCCGGCCCAGCAGCAGCCACACGATGGTGGTGACCACCGCGATGGTAATGACCGCAGGCACGAAGAAACCGGACACCGTATCGGCGATTTTTGCAATGGGAGCCTTGGTGGCGGCGGCATCGCTGACCATCCGGATGATCTGGGCAAGGGTGGTGTCCTCGCCCACGCGGGTGGCCCGGCACTGCAGGAAGCCGGACTGGTTGGTGGTGGCAGCGCTCACCTTGTCGCCCGCAGCCTTGTCCACGGGGATGCTCTCGCCGGTCAGGGCGCTCTCGTTCACGGCGCTGGTGCCTTCCAGCACGATGCCGTCCACGGGGATGTTCTCGCCCGGGCGCACCACAAAGATGTCCCCCTTCTGCACCTGCTCGATGGGCACGGTCACTTCGGCACCGTCCCGCAGCAGGGTGGCGGTCTTGGGGGCAAGCTTCATCAGGCTCTTGAGCGCGTCGGTGGTCTTGCCCTTGGAGCGGGCCTCCAGCATCTTGCCCACCGTGATGAGGGTCAAGATCATGGCAGCGGACTCAAAGTAGAACTCCATCATATAGTGCATGACCAGCTCACTGTTGCCGTCCACCTGCGCGCGGGTCATGGCGAACAGGGCGTAGGTGCTCCACACAAAGCTTGCCATGGAACCCATGGCCACCAGCGTGTCCATGTTGGGCGAGCCGTGGAGGAGCCCCTTGAAGCCGTTGATGAAGAACTTCTGGTTGATGACCATGACGATGCCCGCCAGCAGCAGCTGCACAAGGCCCATGGCGATGTGGTTGCCGTCGAACCAGCGGGGCAGGGGCCAGCCCCACATCATGTGGCCCATGGAGAAGTACATCAGCACCAGCAGAAAGCCCAGCGACGCAATGAGCCGCCGCTTGAGCTTGGGGGTCTCGTGGTCGGCCAGCGCGTCAAGGTCGGCGCTGGTGGAGCTGGCAGCCGCCGCGCCTGCACGCTTGGGGCTGGCACCGTAACCGGCATCCTGCACGGCCTTGATGATCTCGGCAGAGCTGGCGGTGCCCTCCACGCCCATGGAGTTGGTCAGCAGGCTTACCGAACAGCTGGCAACGCCGGGCACCTTGCTCACGGCCTTCTCCACCCGGGCGGAGCAGGCTGCGCAGCTCATGCCGGTAACGTTGTATTGTTCCATAAAATATCACTCCTACGTTGAGTATGCACAGGAAAGGGCTTCTTATTTCATGAGCTTGGGCAGCAGATTCACCAGCTCGTCCAGCTTTGCCTCGCTGCCCGCGCGCAGGTCGTCCGCCACGCAGGTGGAGATGTGCTGTGCCAGCAGCTCCTTGGAAAAGCTGTTCAGCGCCGAGTTCGCCGCCGCCACCTGCACAAGGATGTCCACGCAGTAGGCATCCTTTTCCAGCATGCCGCGGATGCCGCGCACCTGCCCCTCGATGCGGCTGAGCCGGTTCAGCAGGGCCCTGTGCTCCTCCGGGGTGCGGTCTTTGTGGCGGCAGCAGGAGGGGGTGACGCTTTCGGTGGGCGCAGCGGATGCGTCAACGGCCGGAGCCGTGGCAGCTTCGGGCTGGGCGGGCGTGCCGCAACAGCAGCAGGGCTTTTTCTCGTTGTCCATAAAATATCTCCTTTACCCATAGGGGGTATACGTCTTACAGCATGAGTATAGCACAGCAAACCCGATAAATCAAGTAGGGAATTGAAAAATACAAACAAAAAGAGGGAAGGCACTGCAAATGCCTTCCCTCTATCAAATATCTTTTACTTCTCCAGAATCCGCGGCACAAACAGGCCCAGCATCTTGCCCCACCAGTACCACTCGTGGGAGACATCGCCGCCCCAGACCTCGAGGTGGGCGGGCAGGCCCTGTGCGGCCAGCACATCGGCCAGCGCCTGCGTGTCGGCTTTGGCGTCGTCCTCGTAGGCACCCTGACCGGCGCAGAGCATCAGGCTGTTCTCCTTGGCCTTGGCCAGAGCCAGCTTGTCGGCGATGCCGTTCTCGGCCAGATACTGCAGGGGAGAGCAGCGCAGCACCAGATCGTCGGCTTCACTGCCCCAGAAGCGGGCCAGATCGTAGATGCCGGAAAGGCCGATGGCACCGGCAAAGAGCTTGGGACGGCGCAGGCGGCAGTTGACGGCGTGCACAGCGCCAAGGTCGATGCCCACACACCACAGCTTGGCATCCTTTGCGGCACCGTTCAGGGCCAGCACCCGGGGAGCCAGCTCGGCGGTAAGGTAGACGAAGTACTTTTCCTCCATCTCGGCGCGGCGGCGCACCGGGATGTCGCCGTTCAGTACGGCCTCGCCGTCAATGCTGTCGGCGCAGAACAGCTGCACCTTGCCCTCGTTCAGCAGCGGGGCAATGGCATCGGGCATACCGTTGTTCTCCCAATCATAAAAGCGGCCGCCGCGGGCAGGCAGAGCCAGCACCGGCACACCGGCGCTGCCGTATACCTTGAACTCCATCTCGCGGTTCAGCACGCTGCTCCACTCTTTGTAATAGGTACCCTGGATCATAAATCAAGCACTCCTTGTTTCTATATTCACCGGCCCGGGCGCAGTCGCTGCACGTTGGTGCCGGTCGTTAGCGATCAAAAGAAAGCTTTCTCTGGAAATATCACACGAACTGGTTGCGCTGGGCATCGTACTCGTAGCCCACAGCTTTGAGCTTTGCGCACAGATCTGCCTTGTCGGCATCCATGTCTTCGCACAGAGCATCGAGGTTTTTGTAAAAATCACGCAGCTTCAGGTTCACCACGCTCAGCAGCATGATGGGATCGTTGGGCAGAGCCATGTGTTTTGCCTCCTTACAGCAACAAAAAAAGCCGGCCACTCGACAAAGTGACCGGCCACATACACCAAATTAGACAGCGCGGGTAACTTTGCCAGCGCGCAGGCAACGGGAGCATGCGTAGACGTACTTGGGAGAACCCTCAACGACCGCCTTGACACGACGGACATTCGGCTTCCAGGTACGGTTGGAACGACGATGAGAGTGAGAAACCTTGATACCAAAGGCAACACCCTTGCCGCAGCATTCACATTTAGCCATGGTACTTGCACCTCCTGCAGTGAAGTAAGGAATCAAAATAATCAGCTTGACTATTGTAGCAGATTACCGGGCAAAATGCAAGCCTTTTTTCAAAAAATATTGCGGTTTTTTGGAAAACTGCCCCGATGCACTCAGATGCTGTTTTTTGTTACGACCCCTTGTGTGAAAATGTGATTTGGAGCAGCCCGCAGGCTGCAACGGCGACGACCGCCGCCAGTGGCGGAAACAGGGAGAAGCTGTTGGGGCAGCGGCCAGCAAGACGTGAGTGCCGTTCAAGGCACGAAACGAATGCTGGGTGCCGCAACTCGTAGACAAATCACGAATTAAAAATAAAATTCCGCTGAAATGATCAGAGCGAAGCGGAGATCATTTTAAATCGTCTGGACACCCCTTGTCTAAAACCTCAAAAAATAGTATTATATATGGTATACTGAAAAAAGGCAGGAATATCGAATGACCTCTCAGGGCATCTATTATCTCATCCGCGCGCTGGTGGCGCTGGTGGCCATCCCCTTCCACGAGTGCGGCCACGCGCTGGCGGCATGGCTGCTGGGCGACGACACCGCAAAGCGGCAGGGGCGGCTCTCCATGAATCCCCTTGCCCACTTTGACCTGCTGGGCACGCTGTGCATGGTGTTTGCGGGCGTGGGCTGGGCAAAGCCCGTCTCCACCGACCCCCGCAATTTTAAAAACCCCAAGTGGGGCATGGCCCTCACCGCGCTGGCAGGCCCTGCGGCAAACATCCTCCTTGCCTATGTGGGCATGGTGGTGTGGAAGCTCATGTACTACTGGGCACCGGTGAACGATGCCGCCATCTACATTGCCATGTTCCTGCAGTACCTTGTGCTGATGAACGTGAGCCTTGCCGTGTTCAACTTGATCCCGGTGCCGCCGCTGGACGGCAGCCGCATCCTGCTGGTGGTGCTGCCCCGGCGCATCTACTTTGGCCTGATGAAGTACGAGCGCTATATCATGATCGCCCTGCTGGCGGCAGTGTGGTTCGGCGCACTGGATACCCCCCTGTACTACCTGAACAACATTGTGTGGGAGCTGCTGGGCAAGGGCACCGGCTACATTGATAAGATCGCGTATTCCATCTACTATGCCGGCCTTGGGACGGTGGTGTGAGCGTGGCAGAAGAACTGACCTTCCATCTGGAAGATTTTGACGGCCCGCTGGAATTATTGCTGGCGCTTGTGGCCAAACATAAGATGGACCTGCACAACATCCCCATTCTGGAGCTGATCGACCAGTACACCGCCACGGTGGCGCGGGCCGACCCGGACCCGGAAGCCGCCAGCGCCTTCATCGAGATGGCCGCGCGGCTGGTGGAGATGAAAAGCTACCTGCTTTTGCCCCGCAGCGAAGAGGGCGAGCGGCTCAAGCAGGAGTTCACCGGCCAGCTGATCGAGTACGACCAGTGCCGCCGCATGGCTGCGCTTTTGCGCCAAAAGGCCGAAGCTGCGCCGGTTTTTGTGCGTCCGCCCATGGAGATGGAGTTCGATAACACCTACGACCTGCACCATGCGCCGCAGGTGCTGGCGGATGACTGGGCCATTCTTTCCGGCCGCACCAAGCTGCGCCGGGAGCCTACCCAGCAGCAGTTCGAGCCGCTGGTCACAGCGCCCATGGTGTCGGTGACGAGCCGGGTGGTGTACATTCTGCGGCACCTGATTGCCGGTACAGCGGCAAAAATAAGCCAGCTGTTCAGCCGTCAGCAGACCCGCAGCACCAACGTGGCCACCTTTCTGGCCTTGCTGGAGCTGGTGCGCGGCGGCCGCGTAAAGCTGGACGACGAGGGCCGGCTGACCATGCAGCGGGGCCGCATCCAACGTGATAAGGAGAAGGAATGAACCAGAAACAGATCCGTGCAGCCGTGGAAGCCATGCTGTTTGCCAGCGGCGACCCCATTGGTGCCGACAAGCTGGCCCAGGCGGTGCAGCTGCCGCAGCTCAGCGTGGAAGCCGCGCTGGAAGCCCTGCGGGAGCGCTACGCCCGGGAGGACAGCGGCCTGTGCCTGCTGCACCTGAACACCCGCTGGCAGCTTGCCACCAAGACCGAGTGGGCCGACTGCATCCGCCGCCTGCTGGACAGCCGCCGCGCAGTGCCCCTTGGCCCCGCCGCCATGGAGACCCTGACCGTGATCGCCTACAACCAGCCGGTGTCCCGCGCCTTCATCGAGCAGGTGCGCGGCGTGGATTCCTCGTCCAGCGTGTCGGGCCTGCTGGAAAAGGGCCTCATTGAGGAAGCCGGACGCCTTGACCTGCCGGGCAGGCCGGTGAGCTTCCGCACCACCGACACCTTTTTGCGGGTGTTCGGCCTTTCTTCTCTGGCCGACCTGCCGCCGGTGCACGGGCAGGAGACTGAAACAAACGCATCACCGACGGAAAGTGAGGGGTAACGCATGGGAGCATTCCTCGCCGCGCTGGGCGCAGTGCTGCTGTTCATCCTCCGGGTGATCGGCATTCTGCTGCTGGTGGTGCTGATCTTACTGGTGCTGTTGCTGCTGTGCCCCTTCTGCGCAGACCTGTGCTGGGAGCACGGCGTGCTCACCGTAAAGGCCGGTGCGCTGGGCATCACCTTCCCGGTGTTCCAGTACCCGAAGCCGGAGCCGCCGCCCGCACCGGAAAACCCGGAGCCGCCCAGGGGTTTTGGCAAGGTCAAGGCAAAGTTTGCCGCATGGCGGGCCGAGCGCAAGCGGAAAAAGGCAGAGGAGAAGGCCCGCAAAAAGGCCGCCGCCGCTGCCGCCAAGGCAAACAAGCCCGCCCAGCCGCGCAAAAAGGCAAAGATCACGCTGGAGATCCTCTGCACCATGCTCAAAGGTGCGGGCACTTTGACCAAAGCTGTGTTCGGTGCGCTGCGCATCACAAAAATACAGGTGCGCCTTGGTGTGCGCGGGGAGGACCCCGCCGCCGCTGCCCGCAGCTACGGCAAGCTGCAGGCGTGGCTGTACCCGGTGCTGGGCGTGCTGGACCGCTTTCTCTGGCTGCAGTTCGATGAGCTGCGCATCCTGCCGGACTTTGGCAGCGGGCAGCCCACCGTGGAGGACCGGGTGTCCTGCAGGGTGAGCGCGCAGGCACTGTTCATCGTTCTTGCGGCGGTGCGGGTGCTGTACGAGTTCTGGTGCAAAAAAGTATTGGACATCTTCCTATAATGTGGTACACTATACGTGTATCCGGATCTGCAGACAACGGGCCTTTGCCCGAATCAAACCGATAAAGGAGAGCTGTTTTATGGCTGAGCATCCCATTCAGGGCCTGATGAACGTTACCATGGAGAAGATCCACCAGATGGTGGACTCCAACACCATCATTGGCAAGCCCATCATCACCGAGGACGGCACCACCATCCTGCCGGTTTCCAAGGTGAGCTTTGGCTTTGCCTCCGGCGGCACCGACTTTGACGGCAAGAACGCCGCCAACAAGGACCTGTTCGGCGGCGGCTCCGGTGCGGGTGTGAACATCCAGCCGGTGGCCTTCCTCGTGGTAAAGGACGGCTGCGTGCGCACCATCCAGCTGTCGGACAACGCCGATACCATCAACCGTGCCCTGACCATGCTGCCGGAGCTGGTGGACAAGGTTGCCGCCCTCATCAAGAAGGACGAAAAGAAGGAAGAGCCTGCTGCTCCTGCTGAGCAGTAAGTGGAGGGCTTGGCACCGGACACTCCGTCCCGCCTGCGCTCGCCAGACCACCAGCGTGGTGTAGCCCTCGCACTTCCCGGCAGGCTTTTCTGTCGATTTTAGTCGCAGCCTGCACTTTAGACATGGCTTCGCGCATCTTGCCGGAGTATCCGGTGCCGATCCCGGCAGGACGGCAGGGAGTTTCTCCAGCGAATGTCCTGGGGGTGGGGCCCCGGCGCGCAAGCGTTGGGGCGGGACTGGAGCCCTGCAACGGCAACGACCGCCGCCAGCGGCGGAAACAGGGAGTTGCCGTTGGGGCCGCGGCCAGCAAGACGCAAGCGATAGCGAAGCGGCTGCTGGGTGCCGCAACCCGTCGCTGTTCGCGGAGAAAGCTCCCTGCTGGCCTGCTAACTACTATCGCCGTAACTGTGAGCTTCCAACTCACAGTTTTGATACAGGCGCACCCGCACCCCAAAGCAGGGGAGAGGTGCGCGTTTTGAGCGCCGGGAGGCGCACAAGGAGTTTTATTATGGCAGAAGAACGTATTCAAAAGATCATGGCCGAGCAGGGACTTTGCTCCCGCCGTGCCGCCGAACAGATCATTGCCGAGGGCCGCGTGAAGGTCAACGGCCACCCCGTCAAGGTGGGCGACAAGATGGACCCCAACCGCGACGTGCTGCACGTGGACGACGAGCGCATCTATATCCGCAAGGATCAGCAGATGTACTATCTGGCCCTGTACAAGCCCCGCGGCTATGTGACCACCGCCAGCGACGAGCTGGGCCGCAAGACCGTGATGGAGCTGGTGAGCGATATCCCCGCCCGCCTGTACCCGGTGGGCCGTCTGGATAAGGACAGCGAGGGCCTGCTGCTCATGACCAACGACGGCGCGTTTGCGCAGGCCGTCACCCATCCGTCGGGCGGCATCTCCAAGCTGTACCGCGTCACCGTGCAGCCCCGCGCCGATGAAAGCCAGATCCTGAAGCTGAGCAGCGGCGTTGTGCTGGACGACGGCACCAAGACCATGCCCTGCGCCATCAACGTTGTCACCGACGAGCCGGGCCGCACCGTGATGGAAATGACCCTGAAAGAGGGCAAGAACCGCGAGATCCGCCGCATGTGCGAGACCGTGGGCCTTGAGGTGGTGCGCCTGAAGCGCAATGCCGAGGGCGTGGTAAAGCTGGGAATGCTCAAGCCCGGCACCTATCGTGAGCTGACCAAGGCAGAGATCAACGGTCTGCGTGCCGCTGCCGCCAAGGGCCGCGCCCAGACCCGCAGTGCCGCAGTGCAGTCCAAGGCTGCCGCGCGCCGCCCCCGCGGCCCGGTGGGCAAGGGTACTGCCCCCAAAAAGCGCAAGTAAGCCTATATACCTATATAAACGAAAAGAAAGCACCTGTACAGCGGGTGCTTTCTTTATTGTAAAATGTTATTTTTTATGATATCATAAAGATGCCGCCCGAAAAGGCGGTGATTCGGTGCTGTCTGCAAGCGCAGGTGGTCATGCTTTCCTCCGGCAAGCGTCCGGGGGACGTAAAAGCTTATTGTTTGTTCCCCCGTTCGCAAACGCGGAAGGGGGGATGCATCATGGTGTTGAACGATGTTCTGCAGCTGTTCGTCATTGTTGGCGGTACAGTTGGGATTACATTTCAGATCGCATGGGCAATCTTCAAAGAGATCCATAACAATAAGAAATGACCGCCCCAGTCTCCAAACGGTGAGCGGTCATTCTTATTGACTCCTTAGCCGGAGGGAGCTGACCATTGCGGACAGCACCTTCTCTATTTGTAGTATAGTTTCTTTTTGCTGGTTTGTCAAGAGATGGTTCTCGGCTATTATGCAAGGCATTTTTATATAAGTGAATAACTGTCAGCTCTTCACCTTTCAGGTGAGAAAAATTGCAGCCTGCCGTAAATACACCGAAAACGGACGCACCTGCAACGAAAATTGCGGTACGACCCTGCGGCAGGACGGGCTGTGCACGCGGGAAAGACAAAGAATACTTTTGACAACAAAAGTTCATCTCACTGAAGCGCCCCTGTTCTTCGACCAAATTTGTGCTATAATACAAAAGCAACGCTTCGCCCGGCCCCGCAAAGGGCAGGGCAGAGCAGAACGGAAAACAAGGAGTTTGGAATCATGGAAAGAGAAAAACTGAAGTCCCGGCTGGGCTTCATTCTGCTTTCGGCGGGCTGTGCCATCGGCATTGGCAACGTGTGGAAGTTCCCTTATATTGCCGGTCAGGGCGGCGGCGGCGCGTTCGTGCTGTTCTACCTGATCTTCCTCATCATTCTGGGCCTGCCCATCATGACCATGGAGTTTGCGGTGGGCCGCGCTTCCCGCAAAAGCCCGGTGCGGGCCTATCAGGCACTGGAAAAGCCGGGCCAGAAGTGGCACATCCACGGCTACCTCACCCTCATTGGCTGCTATCTGCTCATGATGTTCTACACCACCGTGGCAGGCTGGATGCTGCACTATTTCTACATGACCGCCACCGGTAAGCTGGCAGGCCTGAACGCCGATCAGGTGGCTGGCAAGTTTACCGAAATGCTGGCAGACCCCGGCGTGATGACCTTCTGGATGGTGTTCGTGGTGGCACTGGGCATCTTTGTATGCGCCAAGGGCCTGCAGAACGGCCTTGAGCGCGTGACCAAGGTCATGATGATCGCCCTGCTGGTGATCATGGTGGTGCTGGCCGTCAACAGCCTGTTCATGCCCGGCGCAAAGGAAGGCCTGAGCTTCTTCCTCGTGCCCGACTTTGGGCGCATGAAAGAGGTGGGCGTGGTCAACACGCTGGTGTCCGCCATGAATCAGGCCTTCTTCACCCTGAGCCTTGGCATTGGCGCAATGTCCATCTTTGGCAGCTACATCGGCAAGGAGCACTCCCTGCTGGGCGAGTCCGCCCGCATCGTGGTGCTGGATACCTTCGTGGCCATCACCGCCGGTCTCATCATCTTTCCGGCCTGCTTCACCTACGGTGTGGACCAGACCAGCGGCCCCAGCCTGATCTTCATTACCCTGCCCAACATCTTTGCCAACATGGCCATGGGCCGGTTGTGGGGCTCCCTGTTCTTCCTGTTCATGGCCTTTGCAGCGCTTTCCACCGTGCTGGCCGTGTTCGAGAACATCATCTGCTGCGGCATGGAGCTGACCGGCTGCAGCCGCAAGAAGTCCAGTCTGGTGAACTTCGTGCTCATCACTCTGCTTTCGCTGCCCTGCGTGCTGGGCTACAACGTGTGGGCATGGGACGGCTTTGCCGTGTTCGGCGGCGCTGTGCTGGATCTGGAGGACTTCCTCGTGAGCAACCTGTTCCTGCCGCTGGGCAGCTTGGTGTACCTGCTGTTCTGCGTTACCAGGTACGGCTGGGGCTGGGACAACTATAAAAAGGAAGTCAACACCGGCAAGGGCCTCAAGATGCACGACTGGATGCGCGGTTACCTGACCTGCGTGCTGCCGGTGATCGTGCTGTTCATCTTTGCCTTTGGCCTCTACGATAAATTTCTCTGATAGTTACTTTGGCCCCTCTTACTGCAAGAGGGGCCTTTTGCGGCAGAAAGGAACCTTCCATGCATATCCTGATCTGTGACGACGATGCGGCGTTCGGCGCGCGCATGGCAGAATATGTCACCGTCTACTTTACCGCCCGCAGCGTGCAGGTGCACACCGCCGTCTGCACCAGCGCAGCCGAGGTGCTTGCAACGCCGGGGCTGGAGCTGTATCAGCTGGCGTTTCTGGACGTGGACATGCCCGGTGCAAACGGCATGGTGCTGGGCCGTCAGCTCAAGCAGAAGTGCCCCGGCCTGATGCTGGTGTATGTTTCGGCCTATCTGGAATTTGCGCTGGAAGGCTACACGGTGAACGCCTACCGCTACCTGCTCAAGCGGGACATTGCGCGCACCCTGCCCAAGTGTCTGGACGACCTGCTTGCCGCCCTGACCGACCAGCGCAAGACCCTGACGGTGCACCACAACCGCACCGAAACGGAAATTCCGCTGGATCAGATCTATTATCTGGAAAGCGACCTGCGCCAGATCAACATCTACGGCGACATTGCCCGCCAGCCCATCTGCACCTACTACGGCAAGATCGCCGACCTGCCGCCCATGCTCTACGAGAACGGCTTTTTGCAGGTGAGCCGCAGCGATGTGGTGAACATGAAATATGTGCGCAGCATCCGCAGCTACCGCGCCCTGCTGAAAAACGGGGTGGAGCTGAGCGTGAGCCGCGCAGGCTATGCGGCCATCCAGAACGCATATCTGGAATGGAAGGGGCAGTATGTGGATGAGTGATGCATTTGCGGAAATGATGCTGGGGCATCTGGTGTGTCTGGTCCAGGGGAACGCCTTTATTCTGGTGGAGTGGGCCTATCTGGGCAGGGGAAAACTGCGCTGGCCGGTTCTGTGGGCAGAGCTGCTGTGTATGGGGCAGCTGGGCCTGTCACTCGCAACAGGAATGTCATTTTTCAATGTGCAGAGCGTCCTGCTCAATGTGCTGTACCTTTTTGTTACGGCGCAGCTGTTTGGCGGAACCTTTGCCGATAAGCTCACCGCCTGCCTGATCAACGGCACCATGTGCCTGCTGGTGGAGAACACGGTCAACTATACCTACTCCTGGTTCACAGGAGTGCGCACCGGCGAAGCATGGCAGCACCCCGGCTGCCTGATCGCTCTGTGCGCCGCGAACCTTATCGTGGGTGCAGCAGTTGCGCATTCCCTGTACAGCTGGAACCAGAAGTGTGCTCTGCAGCCGCTGCAGGCGCTGGTGATGTCCTTTTTCCCCGGGGTGGCTGTGGTGCTGAACATCGTGCTGATGGTCACAGGGACCCAGCAGCCCGCTACCCGGATGACCATGCTGCTCACCTTTGGCATGAGCGTGGCGGTGCTGGTGCATATCGCCATCGTGCAGATGTTCAACGATCAGGTGGTGCAGCGGCAGAACTCCCGCTACCGTGCTCAGCTGGAACAGCAGCGTGCCGAAGCCCTGCTGGATTCCTACACGGAACAGCGCCGCCTGACCCACGAGTTCACCAACCACATGACAGCCCTTACCGCCCTGCTGGATCAGGGAGATCTGAAAGGCGCACAGGCCTACATTGCCAGCGTGAGCAAAACGGTGGCGGCGGGCACCACCATCATGGATACCCACAACCCGCTGCTGGATTCCATTCTGAGCAAAAAATACGAAGAAGCGGCAAAAGTTGGCGTGAACATTTACTTTGACCTGTGCGATCTCAAGCGGATGCCCTTCGACAGCATGGATATGGTCATCGTGCTCTCCAACCTTCTGGACAACGCCATCCGCGCCGCAGCGCAGGCCCTGCCGCCGGAGGTGTATGTGCGCATCCGCAAAACGCCGGAAGAATACCTGATCTCGGTGCGCAACCGCGTGCAGGAAGACCTGCTGCTGGAGGAGGGCAAGCTGCCCGGCACCACCAAAAAGGAGAGCGGCCACGGCATGGGCCTTGCCAATGTGCAGGACGTGCTGCGCAAGTACGGTGCCGAGTACACCGTGAGCTGCCGCGACCGGTGGTTCCGGTTTACCTGCGCCATCCCGTGCGCAGTTCATGACATGAGCACCGACAATTTATGACATGTTCTGTGCAACAGGCACGCAACAATGCTATACTAAGGCCAGTAAAGGTGACCTCCTGCCGGGGCAGGGCGGATTTGCGGCCAAAGGAAGACCTGGTGAAGCTTTGCCCCCTGTGCAGTGATCCGGGCAGCGGTGCGTGTTAAGCTGCTCTGTTTTCCCTTTGCTCTTCGCTGTGCAGTCCTCATGCGCTGCGCAGCTCATCTGGCGGGGCTTTCAACGGCGAACTTTGGGGTTTGCTGCTGATAAAGTCACTCGGTACGTCGCATTTCTGTCCGGCAGGTGCTGCTTGTGGGAATGGAGCATCTGCCGCACAGGGCATTTGCGTCGGTGAGAGTTCCGTCAGATTTTTTATTGCAAAAAAAGAGCTGCTGTACGGCAAAATTGCCTGATACAGCAGCTCTTTTTCTGTGTCGTTATTCCGGCTTTACCTGCAGCTCCTGCTCGCAGTAGATGCAGCGGTATTTGCCGTTGGAGCTCAGCTCAAAGATCTGGTCGCACTCTTCCTCAATGGAGGAGATGCAGCGGGGGTTGCGGCATTTTACAATGTTCACAAGGCGCTTGGGGGGCATCGGCTTTTCCTTGCGCACGGCCTTGCCGTTTTCAATGATGGTCACGCTGATGCCCGGGTCAAGGTAGGCCAGCACATCCAGGTTCAGCCAGGAAGCATCGCCCTCCACCTTGATGATGTCCTTGCGGCCGCTGGCGGTCTTGCTGCTGCGTGCATTCTGGATCAGCGCCACGCTGGCGGTGCGGTTGCCCGCAATGCCCAGCAGGTCCATCAGGCCAATGGCAGTGCCTGCCTTGATGTGGTCGATCACGATGCCGTTCTGAATTTCATCGATGTTCAGCATATCAGTTTTCCTCCTTAGGTGCCTTGGGGTCGCGCAGGCCCAGCAGGGTCATGATCAGTGCCATACGCACATACACGCCGTTCTGCACCTGCTCAAAGTAGGCGGCGCGGGGATCGTCGTCCACGTCCAGTGCGATCTCGTTGACGCGGGGCAGGGGATGCAGCACAGCCATATCCGGCTTTGCAAGGCTCATCTTTTCCTTGGTGAGGATGTAGCTGTTCTTCAGGCGGATGTAGTCCTCCTCGTTGAAGAAGCGCTCCTTCTGCACGCGGGTCATGTACAGGATGTCCAGCTCCGACATGGATTCCTCCAGACTGCGGGTCTCCTGGTAGGGGATGCCGTTGGCCTCCAGCACGTCCTTTACGATGTAGTCCGGCACGCGCAGCTCTTCCGGGCTGATAAGCACGAACCGGATGTTCTTGCAGCGGGCCATGGTCTTGATGAGGGAGTGCACGGTGCGGCCGAATTTCAGATCGCCGCACAGGCCGATGGTCAGGTCATCCAGCCGTCCCATGCGGCGGCGGATGGTCATGAGGTCCGTCAGGGTCTGGGTGGGGTGCTGGTGGCCGCCGTCGCCCGCGTTGATCACCGGGATGCGGGAGTAGCGGGAAGCGCGCAGCGGTGCGCCCTCTTTGGGGTGGCGCATGGCCACGATGTCCGCATAGCAGGACACCACGCGGATGGTGTCGGCAACGCTTTCGCCCTTGCTTGCGCTGGACACGTTCTCACTGGGAAAGCCCAGCACATGGCCGCCAAGGTTCAGCATGGCTGCCTCAAAGGAGAGGCGGGTGCGGGTGGAAGGCTCGTAGAACAGGGTAGCCAGCTTTTTATGCCGGGCTACCTCCTGATACGCGGCCGGGTCGTCATGGATGCGGTCGGCCAGGTCGAGCAGAGTGGAAATTTCCTGCTGGGTAAAATCCAACGGGTCGATCAGATGTCGCATGGGTGCATACCTCCGTCAGTTTTTTGGTTTAGAGCAGCTTGCGTAAAATGGAAAAATCAAAGAAGTTTGTGTAGTAGCTCAGCGAACGCATCACCGGGCGGCACAAACGATTGAAACACACTTCGTCCAGCAGCAGCATGGCCTCGCCCGGAGCAAGGCGCATGGCGGAGCGGATGGCATCGTCGCCGCAGCTTGCCTTCAGGTGGGCGACGTTGGAGGAGATCTGCTGGTGGCACTCCCGTTCCAGAATATCGAACACGCCGCCGGTCAGGTCGATGCGGGTGTAGTCTCTGGCACCGAACAGTGCTCTGGGCAGGTAGTCGATGGAGTAGATCACCGGGGTGGTGTCGGCCAGAATGCGCTTTTTGATGCAGATCACGTCGTCGCCCGGCTCAATTTCCAGATCGCGGGCCAGCTCTTCACCGGCACGGATGGGAAATACCTGAATGCCGTCGGCGTGGGGGTAGCTGCCAAAGCTGCGGATCAGCGGGTAGTATTCCAGCTTCTGGTCCAGCCGGCTGCGCAGGCTCAGCACAGCGCGGTTCACCACCGTGCCAATGCCGCGCACGCGCTCCACATAGCCTGCGCGCTCCATCTCGCTCAAAGCATCGCGGATGACGGTGCGGCTCACGCCCAGCTCAGCGGCAAGATCTACCTCGGCGGGCAGACGGTCGGCCCGGGCATAGCGCCCGGTGCGCAGCTCTTCCAGCAGACTGGCAACGATGCGGTCGCTGATCACAGCACCGCCCAATCGGTTGGAAGAGGTAAGTGCAGATTCCTTCATGGTTCGGTTCCTCCGTTCACGGGCAGGGGATGCGCCCCGCCGGGACTTGAAGCCTGCGCCGCACGGCACCTTTGTGACCACGCCATACACCGCAGACCCCTTTATACTTTATTATAACATAAATTGACATTTATAAAAGCGGCATTTATACTGGAAACAGCGAAAAAGTATGATTTTATTTTGGAGGGAAACGCAAGATGGAAGTTTTTCTGCACAAGATCTGCGGCCAGCCGGTGCAGCCGCCGGTGTCCATGCAGCTGCGCCGCTGCACGCCGGAGCAGGCCCCGGCGGTGTACGCCTTGCAAAACGAGGTGCGCGCCGCCATGCCGGACCCGGAGCAGTTCGTGCCGGACACGCTGGAAAACATCACGGCCTATGTCCGCAATGATCTGTGCATCGGCGCATGGCAGGGCAGCCGCCTTGGCGGGTATCTCATCGTGCGCTTCTGCGGGCGCAGCGCACACAACTATGCGGCCTTCATGGATGTACCGCGCACCGAGTGGGAGCACTGGGCCAATGCGGACAGCGCCATCGTCCACGCAGATTTTCGCGGCAACGGCCTGCAACGGCTCATGCTGGAAGCAGCGCTGCCGCTTTTCCCGAAAAAAATCACCCACATCGGTGCTACCGTCAGCCCGCAGAACCAGTACAGCCTGCACAACGCCCTTGCGTCCGGTTTTGCCATCGTCTCCCGGCGGGAAATGTATGGCGGCCACGACCGCTACCTGCTGGCAAAGGAGCTGTAAAAAGTTGTAATTCGTCAAAAAGTATGTTAAACTAAAAACGCCACCCCGAAGGGTGGCGTTAAGGTGCTGTCTGCAAGCGCAGGTGGTCATGCTTCCTGCCCGTTATCGCTGCTCTTTCTACATAGAACGAAGCAGAGGTTCCGGGAGTGGAACTTTTTTGCAAAATGAAACTTCCCGGAGCCTTGAAGGCGAAGGGAGGGATATCCGGTGACTCTGTTGGAAACCTTCGCACTGCTCACCTTCATTCTCACACTGTTGGGTCTGATCGTGGACGTGATCCGTCTGGCCGTTGAGGTCATGACAATGTTTTCCAAGCACAAAGCCGATGATAGCAAAAAAGACTGACCGCCCAGCTACCAACTCGTGCGGTCAATCTTTTCTTGACTAAACGGGCAAGGAGCTGACCATTGCGGACAGCGCCTTTTCTGTTTGTAGTATAGTGCTTTTTTCAGGGATTGTCAAGGGCGCAGGGCTTCTCTTTACGCCGCCTGTAGTGTCTGACCTCTCTGGCGCATCTTGTGCCGCACCACCAGCAGGCAGGCCAGATGCACGGCAGCCGTCAGCACCCAGCTGATGGGGTAGCTGATGTACAGCATGAACGGTGTGCGATTCAGCTGGAAGATGGTGGCGATCCACACCAGCCGCAGCAGGCAGCTGCCCACAAGGCTCACCACCATGGGCAGCACGCTGTAGCCAAGGCCGCGCAGGCTGCTGGCCAGCGTATCCATGATGCCGCACAGCAGGTAGGTGCCGCAGATCACCCGCAGGCGCTCGTATCCGGCAGCGATCACCGCCGCATCCGAGGAGTAGAAGTGCAGCAGCTGGGTGCCTGCCAGCACCGCACCGCCGCCCAGCACCACGCCGGTCACGATGGCGCACAGCAGGCAGTTGAGGACAACACGGTTCAGGTTCTGGTACTTGCGCGCGCCCATGTTCTGGCTGGTAAAGGTGACGGCAGCCTGCGAAAAGGCGTTCATGGCGGTATAGACGAAGCCCTCCAGATTGGCGGAGGCCGAACTGCCTGCCACTACCGTGGAGCCAAAGGAGTTGATGGCCGACTGGATGACCACGTTGGACAGGCTGAACACGGTGCTCTGCAGACCGGCAGGCAGGCCGATGAGCAAAATCTGCTTCAGGGCACCCATGTGGAAGCCCAGATGATGCAGATCCAGATGCAGCGCGCCCTCCTCCTTCATCAGCATCCGCGTCACCATGCAGGCGGAAACGGTCTGACTGATGATGGTAGCCAGCGCCACGCCTGCCACGCTCATGGAAAAGCCAATGACGAACACAAGGTTCAGCACCACATTGATGAGACCGGCTGCTGCCAGACAGTACAGCGGGCGCTTGGTGTCGCCCACGGCGCGCAGCAGCGCACTGCTGAAGTTGTACAGCATGGTCATGGGCATCCCGATGAAATAAATTTTAAGGTACAGCGCAGAAAGGTCGATCACATCCTCCGGGCAGCTCATCAGCTCCAGCAGCCCCCGGGCTGCAAAGAACCCCACCACAGCCAGCAGCACGCCGCTGACAAGGCCCAGTGTCACCGAGGTCTGCACCGTGTCCTGAACACCGCGCTCGTCCTTTGCACCAAAGCAGCGGGCCGCCACCACGTTTGCGCCCAGCGAAAGCCCTACGAACAGGTTCACCAGCAGGTTGATGAGGGAGCCGTTGGAGCCCACTGCCGCCAGTGCGGTGCTGCCCGCAAAGCGGCCCACGACCACTACGTCCGCAGCGTTGAACAGCAGCTGCAGAATGCTGGAAGCTGCCAGTGGGATGGAGAACAGGATGATCTTTTGGAGCATCGGGCCGCTGGTAAGGTCAGCGGAGCGGCTTGTCTGAGCCATGAGAAAAGTACCTCCTTTTTATCGTTTACGCGGAGAAGCCGTTTTCCGAAGCATTGCACACTGCTTAGGAGGACAGCATCTGAAATGTAAATTTTTCGTAAATAAAGGGAACCGAAGGCATATTATAACGCGCGGCGCAGAAAAATACAAGTGGCACCGCCGAAAAAAGACAGTTTTTTCCGGCAATGCCACAGGAAAACGGTTTTTCAGTTGGATTCAAGCACCTTCCAGTGCTCCGGTGCGGCAAAATCGCTCGTCTCGCCGTCATCGGTGTACATCCGGCAGCGGGCGCTGCCATTTTCGTCCGGGCAGGCCCACAGGGTCAGGGCGGTGTCGTCCAGCTGGGCGGTGCAGCTGGCGGGTCTTGCCACCGGCACCGCATGGCCCGGGCGGATGAACAGCAGCACTTCGTCCAATGCGCAGCGGACGTAGTGGTGCCCGGCGGGCAGAAGCTCGGTGTCGTAGTCGTCTACACTGCGGATGCGGTAGAGCTTCATTGCTTCCGGCAGGTAGACATGCCGTCCGCTGGCGTTCTGGGTGTAGACAGGCGCTACCATCACACCCTCGCCCAGCAGCAGCTGGTCCTGCACCTCGCGGGCATCCGGGTCAGCAGGGAAATCAAAGCCCAAGGGCCGGAAGTAACTGGTATTTTCCAATGCCGCCTTCATGAAGGTACTATAAAGGTAGGGCAGCAGGGCATACCGCAGCCGGAGCATCTTCCGCAGGGCAGGCAGCATATCCGCAAAGCGGTAGTATTCCTGCATCCGGGAGCCGTCGGTGGCGTGGTTGCGCATCAGCGGCGTGAACAGGCCGAACTCCAGCCAGCGCAGAGCCAGATCAGGCGTAGTATCGTAGGAAAAACCGCACAGGTCGGCACCGGTATAAAGAAAGCCGCACAGCTGCACGTTGGGCATCATCTGGATATTGGCCAGAAGCTGTGCCCATGTGGAAGCGTTGTCACCCAGCCAGATGCCGCCGTAGCGGTGGCTGCCGATGAAGCTGGAACGGCTGTAGAGCAGCGTGCGTCTGCCGGGCCGCAGGCGGGCAAAGGCTTCGCCTGCCGCACGGGTCATATTGCCGCCGTAGAGGTTGTGCACCCTGTCATGGCGCACCCGCTGGCCGTCCACATCGTGGTAGAAGCTGGCGTAGTCCTCCGGGGCGTTCATCAGGCCCAGCGCACCGCCCACCACCTTGCCAAAGAATTCATCCTGCACGATGTTGTCCTTCCGGCTCAGTTCGTCCATGCTCTCAAAGAAAGCCTTGAGCCGCTCGGGTGAGTAAAACAGCGCAGGCTCGTTCATATCGTTCCAGAAGCCCTCGATGCCGCAGTCGGTCAGTGCCTTGTACTGCCGGCCGAACCACTCCCGCACCTCCGGGCGCAGGAAGTCCGCAAAGTAAGCCTTGCCGGGCCACACCGCCGCCACAAAGGGGGTGCCGTCGGCTTTGGTGCAGAAGAAACCGTTTGCAAGGCCCTCGGCACAGACGGGGTTTTCCGGGTCGATGCGCACACCCGCATCGATGATGGGCACCAGCCGGATGCCCTGTGCCTTCAGTTCAGCGCTCAGGGCGGCAAGGTCCGGGAAGCGCTGCTTGTTTACGGTAAAATCCGCGTAGTCCTGCATGTAATCGATGTCCATGCAAATCATATCCAGCGGCAGATCGTTCTCTTTGTACTGGCGGGCCACCTCCCGCACGTCCTCAGCGGTCTTGTAGCCAAAGCGGCTCTGTGCCAGACCAAAGGCCCACTTGGGCGGGATATAGCTGCGGCCGATGAGCTGCCGGAACTGGCGGCTGATATCGTTCAGGTCGTCGCCGGTGATGATGTAAAGCTCATGATCCGGCTCTTCGGTGGCAAAGCGCAGGGCATCGTATTCGGTGTAGCCGATATCGTAGCGCACTTTGCCCGGGAAATCGATGAACACACCAAAGCATTCACGGCCCACACCGCCATCAATGAGCAGAAAATTGTGCGCACCATAGTAGGAAAGCTTATCCTCGCTGTGGCGGGCTTCATCGGTGTTGTTGGTCACGTAGTGCCAGCCGCGCTTGTTGATGCCGCGGGGCATTTCGCCCAGACCGTACACGATGGCATCCGGAGCCATCCGGTAGGCCCAGCCGTCTTCTTCGGCTGTGAGGAAGGGAACCGGCCCGGCGGAAACTGGGATCTCCTGCACCACACTGTCGGTGGGCAGGGGCAGGCCAAAACGGAAACGCTGGATCATAGGGGACCTCCTTGTAGCATCCTTGCCCTCTCCGTCACGCCTTTCGGCGTGCCACCTCTCTCAAAGTGAGAGGTTTTGCCAAAGGCTCCATCTCCGAGGGGACTGTCGAGCGAAAGCGAGACTGGGGGAGTGGACTTCTCATTTTCTTTATCTTACCCCGGGCCACGCTGCAAAACAAGAGACAAAACCGGCACTTTTTTGCCACAAAACCGGCAGAACGCAGCCAAAGCATAAAAATATCGGCGGCAGGCGGCGGATGCAATTGCAAATTCCGGCCCATACTGTTATACTGGAACTGCTACTTTGAATCGGAAAATGGAGGAAACCCATGTATCGCAATGGAATCAAGCGCCTGCTGGCGGTGGTGCTGTCGCTGTGCGGCATGATCTGCCTGTCCTGGCTTTTTCTCATTCTGGCCGTCGCCATCAAGCTGGACTCGCCCGGCCCGGTGTTCTTCAAACAGAAGCGTGTGGGCATTGGCAAAAAGCACTTTTACATTTTAAAGTTCCGCACCATGCGCATCGACACGCCCCACGATATGCCCACCCATCTGCTGCACGACCCGGACCAGTATATCACCCGCATGGGTCATTTCCTGCGCAAGACCAGTCTGGACGAGCTGCCCCAGCTGTGGAATATCTTTGTAGGTGATATGGCGGTCATCGGCCCGCGGCCTGCTTTGTGGAACCAGTATGATCTGCTGGCAGAGCGCGACAAGTACCATGCAAACGATGTGCGCCCGGGCCTGACCGGCTGGGCACAGATCCACGGCCGCGACGAGCTGGAAATTGCCGAGAAGGCCAAGCTGGACGGCTGGTATGTGGAGCATTTGAGCTTTGGGCTGGATGTGAAATGCTTCTTCGGCACCATTGCCGCAGTGCTTAAGCACGACGGCGTGGTGGAGGGCGGCACCGGCACTCTGCACGAAGAAACAGGCAAAGAGAACCATTAAGAATAGCCGCCGCGTGCGCTTTGCAACGGCGACGACCGCGGCCAGTGGCCGAAACCCGAATATTTTCAGCGGAAAAATATTTTTTTATTTGCAGTTCTGGAAAATCTGCGGATTTTCCAGAACTGTTTTTTCACAGAAGGGGTCGTGAACAGAAACTGCATTTTTTGCTGATTTGTCCTGATGTGTGAAAAGGTGCTTGGAGCGGCCCGCAGGCCGCGACAAACACAAAATAAAAATAATTCTTCCGCAGAAGATGGCCAGAGCGCAGCGGAGGCCATTCTAAATCGCCATATCTCTTGATTTATCCCCGGAAAAGCGTATAATAAAACAGTACACAAGACGTCAAAGGAGGATTCCTGTATTATGGAACGCACCTATATCAACGAGGCTCAAAAGGCCATCGGCGGCACGGTCAAGGTGCAGGGCTTTATCGAGAACCTGCGCAACAGCAAGTATATGGCCTTTATCGTGCTGAAGGATATTACCGGCAAGCTGCAGATCACGGTGGAAAAGGAAGACCACCCCGATCTGGTGGATACCATCGATCAGCTCACCCCGGATTCCGTCATCACTGTCACCGGCAAGGTGGTGGAGAACGACTACGTCAAGATGGGCGGCGTGGAGATGATCCCCGAGAGCATCGAGATCGAGAGCATCGCCAACGCTCTGCCCATCGTCCGCAAGGAGATCGCAGCCACCAAGAAAAAGAAGGCTGTGGAGCGCTCCAGCATCGATCAGCGCATTGATTACCGCTGGATCGACCTGCGCACCGACGAGAACCAGCTGATGTTCAAGGCACAGAGCTGCTTCGTCAATGCCATGCGCAAGTTCCTGCTGGACCGTAACTTCATCGAGATCCACACCCCAAAGCTGATCGCTGCTGCCAGCGAGAGCGGCTCTGAGGTGTTCAAGGTGGACTACTTTGACCGCAACGCCTATCTGGCACAAAGCCCTCAGTTCTACAAGCAGATGGCCATGGCTGCAGGCTTTGAGCGCATCTTCGAGACCGGCCCTGTGTTCCGCGCCGAGAAGAGCTACACCAACAAGCACTCCACCGAGTTCTCCGGCTTCGATCTGGAGTTCAGCTACATCACTTCCTATAAAGACGTGATGAAGATGGAAGAAGAGCTGCTGACTGCCGGTCTGCAGGCCGTCAAGGACAACTACGGCGACCAGATCAAGGAGATGTTCGGGCAGGAAGTGATCGTTCCCACCACTCCGTTCCCGGTGGTCAAGCTGGCAGACCTGTACAAGGGTCTGGAAGAAGAGTTCGGCTACACCGTCGATGAGAGCGAGAAGGGCGACCTGACCACCGAGGCCGAGCGCCTGAGCTATGAGTGGGTGAAGAAGCACTACGGCCACGAGTTCCTCTTCATCACCGATTATTCCGCCGAGAAGCGTGCGTTCTACCACATGCGCGACGAGAACGGCGTGCCCCAGGGCTACGACCTGATCTGGCGTGGTGTTGAGATCACCACCGGTGCCCAGCGCGAGCACCGCTACGAGGTGCTGAAGAAGCAGGCCGAGGAAAAGGGTCTGGCCGATGATGTCAAGTTCTATCTGGAGTTCTTCCAGTACGGCTGCCCGCCCCACGGCGGTTTCGGTCTGGGCATCGACCGCCTGACCATGCTGCTGTGCGGCCTGACCATCAAGGATGCCGAGTTCCTGTTCCGCGGCCCCAACCGTCTGACCCCGTAATTTTATAGAGATCATACCGAGAGCTGCCGTGCATTTTGCACGGCAGCTCTCTTTTTGTTGGATGGTTTAGAATGGTGGACTCACCCTCTCAGTCAAATCCTTCGGATTTGCCAGCTCCCCCGAAAGGGGGAGCTTCTGACGCATCCGCAAGGCTTGCATTTTATCTGGAAACTGCGCCGTTACTGCAAAAAGCTCCCCCTTCGGGGGAGCTGGCGAACGAATGTGAGCCTGAGAGGGTTCAGCATGCTGAAAGCAAACGAAAAAGCCTATTCCACAGCGCCGCGCTTTCGCAGAAAGCGGCGCTGTAAATGCTGTTTCCCTCTACGACCCCATCTGTGAAAAAGCAATTCAGGAAAATCCGCAGATTTTCCTGAATTGCAATTATAAAATAAATTTTTCGCTGAATATGCCCAGAGCAAGGCGGAGGGCATTCAAAATCGTTCCGGCATAATGCCCCGCCCTGTTTCATACGATTACAACAAGCGGACCGGAATCCTGTCCGGTGCACAGCGCAAACGGGAAGGGGAGAGCAATTTGGCAAATCAGGAACAGAAGAGCATCTGCCGCGAGATCGGCGCACGCACCGGCGGAGATATCTACATTGGGGTGGTTGGCCCGGTGCGCAGCGGCAAATCCACCTTTATCAAGCGTTTCATGGAACAGCTGGTGCTGCCCGCCATCGGCCCGGCGGCTGCGCGGGAGCGTGCCCGGGACGAGCTGCCCCAGTCGGCAGCGGGCCGCACCATCATGACCACGGAACCAAAATTCATCCCGGAAGCAGCCGTGCCCCTGCAGTTGGAGGGCGGCGGCGAGTGCCGGGTGCGGCTCATCGACTGCGTGGGTTACATGGTGGAGGGGGCTATGGGCCACGAGGAGAACGACAAGCCCCGCATGGTCAAAAGCCCGTGGTTCGACCACGAGGTGCCCTTCGACCTTGCCGCCGAGACCGGCACCCGCAAGGTGATCTGCGAACATTCCACCATCGGCATCGTGGTCACCACCGACGGCTCTGTGAGCGACATCCCGCGGGAGGGCTATGCCAGAACCGAGAAGCGCATCGTGGAAGAACTGGATGCGCTGGGCAAGCCCTACATCATCCTGCTCAACAGCACCCACCCGGATGCGCCGGAGACGAAGCAGCTGGCCGAGGGCATGGCCCGGGACTACGACCACACCGTGCTGCCGGTGAGCTGCGTGGATCTGGACGCGGAGGCACTGGGCAGCATCCTGCGGCAGGTGCTGTACGAGTTCCCGGTGCAGGAGCTGGATTTTGCCCTGCCGCGCTGGGTCACGATGCTGGAAAACGGCCACTGGCTGCAAACGCAGGTGTACGATGCGGCCATGCAGCTGGCGGCAAAGGTCTCCCGCATGAAGGATGTGCCCTCCGGAACAGACGCACCTGCGCTGGAATGTGACGCAGTGCAGCGCTCGGCCATCAGCGGCATCGACCTTGCAAACGGCAGTGTGCGCATCACAGTGGAGCTGAAGCCGGAAATTTTCTATCAGGTGCTGAGCGAGCAGACCGGCCTTGCCATTGGCGACGAAGCGGGCCTGATGCCCTGCATCATGGAGCTGGCAAAGGCCAAACGGGAGTACGAGAAGGTGCGCAGCGCCCTTGAGCAGGTGGAAGCCACCGGCTATGGCATCGTGATGCCCACGGTCAGCGAGCTGAAACTGGAACAGCCCCAGATCGTGCGGCAGGGCACGAACTACGGTGTGCGGCTGGAAGCCTGCGCGCCCTCCATCCAGATGATGAAGGCCACCATCCACACCGAGATCAGCCCCATCGTGGGCACCGAAAAGCAGAGCGAGGACCTTGCCCGCAGCCTGCTGGCCGGCTTTGAGGACGACCCGGAAAAGCTGTGGGAATCCAACATCTTTGGCAAGAGCCTGCACGAGCTGGTGAACGAAGGGCTGCAGAACAAGCTGCTGCACATGCCGCAGGAGGCCCGCACCCGCCTGCAGGAAACGCTGGAACGGGTCATCAATGAGGGCTGCACCGGGCTGATCTGCATTCTGATCTGACCGCTACAAAACAGAAGAGGGAAGCGCCGCGCGGGTGCCTCCCTCTTTATTTGTTCACTTCTCTTCTTCGGTCAGCTTATTGATGAGCATTTGGTAGATCTCGTTGCCCTTGAGGATGAACTGCTTTTTTACCAGCTCGGCGGTCAGCCGGTCCGGTGTGCCGAGGTCCAGACAGAACAGCTCACTGTCCAGCCCTTTCACCGTGCAGCGGATGGTGCAGTGGCCGTCCTCTTTTTCGGTAATGCTGGCACTGTACTTGGCTTCCTTGCGTGCCCATGTCTGGCAGCGCAGCACAGCGGCCACAGCGCGCTCCCGCACACTGCGGGGCAGGTCGTAGGCAAGCTCCTGCGCCACTTTGCGGCCCTTCTCGGTGATGGTGTAGCTGCCCTTTGTCAGGGTGACGAGCTGCTGCTTGGTGATATCGTCCAGACACGAGCCGATCTCGAAATAGTTCACCAGCGCTTCTTCCATCAGGGCGTTTTCGATCTCCTGCCGGGTAATGGGTCCGGCATTTTTGACCAGATAGCACAGCAGCAGCCGGATCTCGGTGCTGCTGGTCAACCCGCCGGGACGTACACCGGCAGTAAAAGCATCATTGGCGGCCATCGTTCCATACATCCCCCTTGCATTCCTTTTCTTTTATAGTATAAAGGCTTTCACGCCGGATTGCAAGCCGCAGCGGCAAAATCTGTCTCAATGCGCTTGGGGCTTTCCGGTGTGGAGTACACCCAGTGGTCCAGATGGCCCTCGGTGATGAAATACTTCAGCTCGAACCGGTGGCGCTGGCTCAGGGCGTGGTTCACGATCACCAGCTTGATCTTCATTTTTTCCGGCAGGATGTTCTTGATGTAGACGCTCACCGCCTGCCCGGGCACAAGGTCGGTGCAGCTCTCGGCAAGGCCCGCGAGGTTGGGCGCGATCTCGATAAAGGTGCCGTATTCCTCCACGCTGCGCACGATGCCCACTACGGTCTCACCCACGGTGAACCCGGCCGCATTTTCCTCCCATGTGCCCAGCAGTTCCCGGATGGTCAGCACAAAGCGGCCCTGTACATCCCGGTTCTTGACGGCGCACAAGATCTGCTGGCCCACGCTCACCCGGTCGGCGGGGGAGGAGATGCGGCTCACCGACATGCAGTCGATGGGCAGCAGGGCACTGATGCCGCAGCCCACATCACAGAACGCGCCAAACGGCTCGATATGGGTCACGGTGCAGGGCAGGATATCGCCGGGCTGCAGGGTGTCCAGATAGTCGGCCTTGCACATCTGCTGCGCCAGTGCGCGGGAGAGCCGGTAGAAGGGCTGACCGTTCTCGTCGGTGTCCAGCGCCTCGATCACAAAGCAGGTGGGGCGGCCCACCCTCGTCAGCACCGCAATGTCCCGCACGGTGCCGTTTGCGGCACCATCGGCGCACTGGGCAAAGGGCATCACGGCTCTCACCCCGCCGATCTCGAACCGCAGCTGGCGCTGGGTATCAAAGGCCAGAGCAGTGGCCTGCAGGATCTCGCGGTTTGCCATGGCGGCGCGCAGTTCAGCGGGGGACAGGCGCGCAGCAGAACGGTAGTTGCCTTCGGTACGGTAAGCTTGCATCATCTTTCATTCCTCTTTCTCTGCTTTTTAGGCCGTGCTTGGAACGGCAGCGGCCTTTCTGTTAAAACTTATGCATCCGCATGGGCGGATATTTGCATTTTGTGCGGCTTTGCATTATACTATATCTGTATGCGCAGCAAACCGGCACGCCGGACTTTGCGCACACACCGCCTGCTGTTTTGGGCAGGCAGAAGGGAGAAGCAGAGCTATGGACATTGCTGTAGGCGATACCATCCTCACCCGCAAAAAGCACCCCTGCGGAGCGTCCAGCTTCGAGGTGCTGCGCGTCGGCATGGATTTTAAGATCCGGTGTACCGGCTGTGGGCGCGAGGTGATGCTGCCGCGTGCTAAAATTGAAAAGAACATCAAAAAGGTGGTAAAACCCGGGCAGGCCTAGCGCCCGGCGCAGCACGCATCCGGGGCGGAAAGGCCCCGGAACCGTTCGGCTGCACGAACATGAATCTGAGTTTGTAAGGAGAACTGCCGGAATTATGCCGAACATGTTTACCCAGATGGATGCTGTCTGCCACCGCTTTGAAGAGCTTTCCATCCGCCTGAACCAGCCGGATACCGCCGCAGACCCTGCGCTTTTCCGCAGGCTGATGCGGGAGTACCACGATGCAGAACCTGTGGTGCAGGCCTACCGCGCGTGGCAGACCGCACAGGATCATCTGGCACAGGCCAAAGCTCTGCTGGAAGAACCGGGCGCACTTGACCCGGACTTCAAGCAGATGATACAGCAGGAAATCAGCGAAAAAAGTCAAGATGTGGAAAAGCTGGAAAATAATCTCAAAATTTTGCTGCTGCCCAAGGACGTGAACGATGGCAAAAATGTCATTGTGGAGATCCGCGGCGGCGCAGGAGGGGAGGAAGCTGCCCTGTTTGCCCACAGCCTGCTGCGCATGTACACCATGTATGTGCAAAGCAGGGGCTGGCAGCTGGAAATGCTCAACCTCAACGAGACGGAGCTTGGCGGCGTGAAGGAGGCCATCTTTTCGGTGGACGGTGCCGGGGCCTACAATCGCCTCAAGTACGAGAGCGGTGTGCACCGTGTGCAGCGCGTGCCGGAGACCGAGACGCAGGGCCGCATCCACACCTCCACGGCCACGGTAGCTGTGATGCCGCAGGCCGAAGAGGTGGACTTTGCGCTGGACATGAAGGACCTGCGCATCGACACCTTCCGCTCCTCCGGCGCGGGCGGTCAGCACATCAACAAAACCTCCAGCGCCATCCGTGTGACACATCTCCCCACCGGCATGGTGGTAGAATGCCAGAACGAGCGCAGCCAGTTCCAGAACAAGGACAAGGCGCTGGAGATCCTGCGCAGCCGCCTGCTGGCCCAGAAGCAGAAACAGCAGCAGGATGCCATCAACGCCAGCCGTCAGGGGCAGGTGGGCACCGGCGACCGCAGCGAAAAGATCCGCACCTACAACTTCCCGCAGGACCGCTGCACCGATCACCGCATCGGCCTGACCGTGCACAATCTTTCCAAGATCATGGACGGCAATCTGGACGATCTGATCGACGCACTGGCCACCCGCGAACAGGCCGAAAAGCTGCAAAAGCTCAACGAGCAGGGCTGAAATGCGGTTTTGAAAATAAAACGATATCCTGTCGATAAATGCTGAAAAGCATAAATACTTTACAGATAGAAAGAACGATGATCCGTATGGAAATGAAAACTGAAATTTTGCCCGCATCGGACGAAAAGAGCATTGAAAAAGCCGCTGCCCTGCTGCAGAACGGTGAGCTGGTGGCCCTGCCCACCGAGACGGTTTACGGCATTGCTGCCGATGCCCGCAACGGCGAGGCTGTGAAGAAGATCTTTGTGGCCAAGGGCCGCCCGCAGGACAATCCCCTGATCGTCCACGTCACCGGCCCGGAAATGCTGCCCGGCCTTGTCAGCGAGGTGCCGGAGCGCGCCCAGCTGCTGATGGCTGCGTTCTGCCCCGGCCCGCTCACCATCATCATGCCCCGCGGCCCGGAGGTGGCAGCGGAGTGCTGTGCCGGTCTGGACACCGTGGGCATCCGGATGCCCAGCCACCCGGTGGCCCGCGCCGTCATTGAAAAGAGCGGCTGCGCCTTTGCTGCCCCCAGCGCCAATCTTTCCGGCAAGCCCAGCCCCACCAACGCGCAGGATGTGTTCACCGATATGGACGGCCGCCTGCCGCTGATTTTGGACGGCGGCGAGTGCGACGTGGGCGTAGAAAGCACTGTGGTGTCGGTGGTGGGCGAAAAGCCCACCCTGTTCCGCCCGGGCCACATCACGCTGGAAGACCTCGAGCGTGCCCTCGGCGAAGAGGTGGAAGTGTCCAAAGCCATCCTCGAAAAGCTGCCGGAGGGTGCTGTGGTGCGCAGCCCCGGCATGAAGTACAAGCACTACGCCCCCAAGGCGGATGTGACCTTGCTGGACGGCACCTTTGAGCAGTTCAAAGCCTATGTGGATGCCCACGCCGAGCAGAATCCCAGCTGCCTGTGCTTTACCGGCGAGGCGGAAAAGCTGGGTGTGCCCTGCGTGGAGTATGGACGCGAGGGCGACGGTGCCGATCAGGCAAAGCACATCTTCCGCTGCCTGCGCGCGCTGGATGAGCAGGGCGATGCCGTGGTCTACGCCCGCTGCCCGCAGAAGGACGGCCTTTCCATGGCGGTGTACAACCGCCTGATCCGCGCTGCGGCCTTCCGGGTGATCAAGCTATGATCGCGCTTGGCATCACGGGCCGCAGCGGCTGCGGCAAATCCACGGTCACGGCGGTGTTTTCGGCCCACGGTGTGCCGCTGGCCGATGCCGACCAGATCAGCCGCGAGATTTTACTGCCCGGCTCGCCGCTGCTGCCCCGGCTGGCCCAGAGGTTCGGCGCAGACATTTTAAAAGCAGACGGCACATTGGACCGCCGCCTGCTGGCTGACCGCGCCTTTGCCACCCCGGAAGGCAAGGCGGCGCTGGACAGCCTGACCCACCCGGAGATCGTGCGCCGCATCCGTGCGGCAAAGCAGGCAGCACAGGATGCCGGTGCACCGCTGTTCGTGCTGGATGGCGCGGTCATCGTGGGGACTGCGGCGCAGGCCGAGTGTGACCGCCTGTGCGTGGTCACGGCACCGTTTGAGACCAGTGTGGCCCGCATCGTGGCCCGGGACGGCATCTCGGCCGAGATGGCCGCCCGCCGCCTGAACGCCCAGACACCGGAAAGCACCCTCACCGCGCAGGCAGACTATGTGCTGCGCAACGATTCCAGCCTTGCACATCTGCAGGCTGCGGCAGAGCAGCTCTGCACAAAGCTTCTGGCAGAAGGAGGTGCGGGAAAAGAGCTTTGAACAAACGATATAACGAACAAGATCCTGCACCGCAGTACGACCCGGAGACGGCCCGCATCCGCCGCGCTCTCCGCGCCCAGAAGGCACGCCGCCGCAAAAAAATGCGCAGCCGCAGGCTGTTCCTGCTGGGCATGGCGCTGATCCTGCTGTTTGTGCTGGTGCCCAACTTGTGGGGCAGGGCAGAACGGCTTTTATACCCCCGCAAGTACGAAGCGCTGGTGGACCAGTGGGCGGAGACTTACGGCCTTGACCCGCTTTTGGTGGATGCCTTCATCCGCACCGAAAGCGGCTTTGACCCGCAGGCCACCTCCACTGTGGATGCCCGGGGCCTGATGCAGATGACAGAGGAGACCTTTATCTGGCTGCGCAGCAAGATCGCACCGGACGAAGGACTGCTCTTTGCAAATCTCTACGACCCGGAGACCAGCATCCGGTTCGGATGCTATTACCTGCATCTGTGCATGGAGCGCTACAACGGCGATGTTGCCACTGCCGCTGCCGCTTATCACAGCGGGTGGGGCACGGTAGATGCTCTTTTACAGATGGAAGAGCACTCCGCAGACGGCGAAACGCTGCAGGGCTTTCCCTATAACCAGATGAACCATTACGTAAAAAAGATCACTTCCTGCTATGCGCGGTATCAGCGTATCTATGCAGAAAGCTGAGAGGAGATAAGGAACATGAGCGAGAAACTTACCGCAAAGCAGGCTGCCGAACAGCTGCTTTACAAGCCGGAGTACGCCGCCGACAAGAGCGCCGACGTGAAGAAGAAGGCTGCAGCCTTTGCCGAAGGCTACAAAGCCTTCCTGAACGCTGCCAAGACCGAGCGCGAAGCTGCCGCCGCCAGCGAAAAGCTGCTGCTGGAGGCCGGTTACGAAAAGTTTGAGCCGAAAAAGACCTATGCCCCCGGCCAGAAGATCTACTTTGTGCAGGAGCACAAGGCGGTGGTGGCCGCTACCATCGGCCGGAAATCTTTTGAGGAGGGCTTCCGTCTGGTGATCGCCCACATCGACAGCCCCCGTCTGGACCTGCGCCCGAACCCGCTGTACGAAGCAAATCACCTCAGCTACTTCAAGACCCACTATTACGGCGGCATCCGCAAGTACCAGTGGGGCACCATGCCGCTGGCCATCCACGGCGTGTTCACCCGTGCTGATGGCTCCAGCGTGTCCTTTGCAGTGGGTGAGGACGAGAATGACCCCGTGTTCTGCATCACCGACCTGCTGCCCCATCTGGGTGCCGAGCAGAACGACCGCAAGCTCAGCGAGGGCATCAAGGCCGAGGAGCTGAACGTGCTCATCGGCTCCGACGCTGTAGAGGATGCCGACATCAAGGAGGCCGTCAAGCTGAACACCCTGATGCTGCTGCACGAAAAGTACGGCATCACCGAGCGGGACTTCACCCGCGCCGAGATCGAGGTGGTGCCCGCCCACAAGGCCCGGGACGTGGGCTTTGACCGCTCCATGGTGGGCGGCTACGGTCACGATGACCGGGTGGACGCATACCCCGCCCTTATGGCCGAGATCGAGACGAAAGATCCTGTGCACACCACCGTCTGCGTGCTGACCGATAAGGAAGAGATCGGCTCCGACGGTGTGACCGGCATGCAGAGCATGTATGTGTTCCACTTTATGCAGCTGCTGTGCCGCGCCGCCGGTCAGGACGACATCCTTGCCTTCCAGAACAGCGTGTGTCTCTCTGCCGATGTGACCGCCGCCTACGACCCCTCCTGGGCAAATGCCTTCGAGCCGCAGAACGGTACTTACGCAGGCCGCGGCGTGGCCTTCTTCAAGTACACCGGCAGCCGCGGCAAGAGCTCTGCCAGCGATGCTTCCGCTGAGCTGGTAGGGAACATCACCCGCCTGCTGGATGCCAACGGCGTGGCATGGCAGATCGGTGAGCTGGGCCGTCTGGATCTGGGCGGCGGCGGCACCATTGCCAAGTACGTGGCCAACCGCGGCATCCCGGTGCTGGACATCGGTGTACCGGTGCTGTCCATGCACTCGCCCTTCGAGGTCATCCATAAGACCGACCTGTACATGGCTTACCGCACCTTTGCACTGTTCTGCCAGAACGCGGAATAAAGATTTAGCCCCGGATCGCCCGCAGCCGCGCGCATTCCGGGGCTTTTTTTGAAAAAAACTTGACCTTCAAGTGTCTTTAAGGTGTAATGTGAGTGCGGAGGTGAAGCAAATGAACATCAAACAGGCTTCGAAACAGAGCGGGGTGTCTGCCCCCAATATCCGCTTCTATGAAAAAGAAGGACTTCTGAATCCCGCCCGGCTGCCTGGCAACGACTACCGTGATTACACGGAACAGGACATCCGCACTCTCCGGTTCATCCGGATGCTGCGGATGCTGGATGTGCCGCTTCCGGTCATCCGATCCGTGCTTGCAGGCGATGCATCGCTGGGGAGTGTCCTGCGGGAGCAAAAGACCGCACTGGAACAGCGCGCAAAGCAGCTGGAAGGGGCGGCGCGTTTTTGTGCAGAACTGGCCCGGCAGGACCCGTCTGTGGCATCACTGGATGTGGACGCCTGCCTGTCCCGGATGGAGGACCCTGCGCAGCCGCAGAACTTTTTCTGCGGCTGGGTGCAGGATTACCGCACGCTGGCGCAGGTGCAGCATCAGAGGCATTTTTCCTTTATTCCGGAGGGCAGCATCAACACGCCGCAGGAGTTTGCCGCGGCCTTGCAGGCGTATGCAGAGGAACACGGGATGCAGCTCAGCCTGACAAAAGAAGGAATGTACCCGGAATTTTCGCTGGACGGGATCCCATACAAAGCCTACCGCAACCCGGGCAAGTACCGCGATGAGATCTGCTGTGATGCTGCATCTCCGGAACAGCTGAACACCGGGCTGCCGTCCCGGCGGGAAAAGCTGCTGCGCATCGCGCGTATCGTGCTGCCGCCGGTGTTCACCTTTGCCGCCATTCTGGCGGCAGGCTGGGTGGCGACCGGCGGAGCGGACTGGCTCTGGCTGGCAGCACTGGCAGCGGCAGGGGTCCTGCTTGGCCGCGGCTTTGAACACCGGCTGTAACTGGGCCAGTCTGCTCAGCTTAGCGGCAGAGCTTCGGCCACCGTCAGAAAGGTGTAGCCGTTGTCTGCATACCACCGGATGATGTCGGGCAGCGCCTCGGCGGTGGTGCGGGTGGTGGCGGAATCGTGCATCAGAACGATGCAGTTCGTCTGCTGCCCGGTCTCCCGCACCACATTGCGGTAAATGGTGTCCGCGCTTGGGTGCCCGCCCACGGCATCCTCGGCGCACACGTTCCAGTCCACCCACTGCCAGCCTTTTTGCTCTACTTCGGCTTTCAACTGTTTCATCAGGCCTTTGCCGCCGTAGCGCCGACTGACGGTGTTGGTGCTGCCGCCCGGAAACCGTAGATACCGGATGCTCTCGGCATCCACATAGGGCGCAATGCGCTCCTTTAAAAGGGCAATGTCCTCCCAATAAGCGTCGCTGCTGCGGTAGATATCGCTGTACTCGTGGGAAGCAGAGTGCAGCGCGATCTGGTGCCCGGCGCTGACCGCTTCGGTGAGCAGGGGCAGATACTTCTCGTTGTAACCGGTAGCCACCACAAAAAATGTGGCGTGCACTCCGGCCGCGTTCAGCGCGCTGAGCACATCCGGTGTGGTCTTGCTGGGGCCGTCGTCAAAGGTCAGGCAGACCCACTTTTCCGGCAGCGGCTGGGCAGCAGGCTCCTGCTGCTCCTGTGCCAGAGCCGAAACGGCGGGGGAGAGCATCGAAGTGTCCGGTGCCGGGGTAAGATCCTGCGCCTGACATCCGGTGACGACCGGCGGCGCAGCAGATACAAACCCCATAATGAGGGCGAACAGCATCACGGCCGCAACTCTGGCCCGCCTGCGCCGTGCGAGATATTCTGCAAGCTTCAAGAGCAAAACCTCCTTTGTCTGTTTGGTTTGCTCTTATCAGAATATGAACGACGGCGGATTCTATGAAAAAAATCAGCCCACCCGCTGCCGTTTATCCAGCCGCATCTTGTCAGCGATCATTGCAATGAACTCGCTGTTGGTGGGTTTTCCCCGCAGGTTATGGATGGTATAACCGAAGTAGCTGTTGAGGGTATCCACATCACCCCGGTCCCATGCCACCTCGATGGCGTGGCGGATGGCGCGCTCCACCCGGCTGGCGGTGGTGCCGTTTTTCTTGGCGATTTCCGGGTACAGACGCTTGGTCACAGCGTTGATATACTCCGGCTCGTTCATGGTGAGCAGGATGGCATCCCGCAGGAACTGGTAGCCCTTGATATGGGCAGGGACGCCGATCTGATGCAGGATCTCGGTAACGGTCAGCTCATCGCTGTCCACACTGGTGTGCAGGATGTGCTTTTCCGGGCCAAGTGCCGCCTTGAGCACCCGTGCGGCAAGCACGGTCTCATCAAAGGGCTTTACAAAGTAGTAGGCAAAGCCTTCGTCCAGCAGCTCCTGTACCATCTCTTCGCTCTGGAAGGCACCGGTCACGAAGAAGGAGGTGTGCCGCTCACCGGCGGCATTGTAGCGCTGCTTTACCGCAAGGGCATCCAGACCGGGCATAAAAGCATCCAGCAGGACCACCTGCGGGCGCACGGTGAGCATTTTCTGCAGGACCTTGTTGCCGTCCTTTTCCACAACGGTCACGTCCACGCCCTTCTGCTCCAGCGCTTCGCGGCAGGCGGCAGTGAACGGGGCACCAGTATCCGACATCAAAAATCTAACTTTGTCCATGGTTGTTTCCTCCAATGTGTGCAGTTCCCTTAACACCATGGATTTTACCATAATTTTCCAGAACTTTCAACGGTTTATATTGGTAAATTTTGGCAAAGAAAATCGAAATGCGCAAATTTTTTTGCAGATCAGCTTTATGGCTGCGCAGCATCGTCTGTTTTTTCAACAGCGCGGGCCTGCTTGAGCATGGTCTGAGCAAAAATGCCGTAGCCCCGCGTGGGGTCGTTTACCAGCACATGGGTCACTGCACCCACCAGTCTGCCGTTCTGCAGGATGGGACTGCCGCTCATGCCCTGCACGATGCCGCCGGTTTTGGCAAGCAGCTGCCGGTCGGTCACGCGCAGGATCATGTTGCGGTGGGGGTCTGCGTCGTTTACCTTTTCAATGCGGATGCGGTATGCCTTGGGCACCTCGCCGTCCACAGTCGTCCAGATCTCGGCATCGCCCGGCACCACCTCCTGCGCAAAAGCCATCTCCAGCTCCGGGCCGGAAAATGCAGCCCGTGTTCTGCCATAGACCCCGGTCTTGCTGTTGATGCAGATGCTGCCAAGCGCATGGGTGCTCAGAAAGCGGCCCTTCAGCTCACCGGGGCTGCCCACGGTGCCGCTGGTACACCCCACGATCTGGCAGGGGACGATCTCGCCGCTGCGCAGGGCCACGCTCTCACCGGTGTCGCTGTCGCTGATGGGGTGGCCAAGCCCGGCAAACACCCCGGCGGCATTGTCCACAAAGGTCATGGTGCCTACCCCGGCGGAAGAATCCCGCACCCACATCCCGGCGCGCCACTGCCCGGCGGTGCTGTCCCACACGGGGGTCAGCCGGGTCTGGAATTGCTCACCATTGCGGATATAGACCACCTGCACCGGCGCGCCTGCGGCCGTTTCCAGAGCATCGTGCACGGCATCGTTCGTCTCGGTCAGGGTGTCGTCCATGCGCACCACCCGGTCGCCCAGCCGCAGCCCGGCCTTCTTGGCGGGGTTTGCGGTGCCGTCCGGGGTGTTCAGGTCGGAAAAGCCCACAATGAGCGCACCCTCGGAGAACATCTTAACGCCGAAAGGCGTACCGCACACGGTTACCACCGGACGTGTTTCCACCAGAGCGCGCACAGTCTTGACGGGCAGCCACCCGCCAATGGACAAAGTGGCCTGATAGCTGCCCGCAGCCTGCGTGCTGGCCGCGTTGCGGGAGCCAGCGGTGCGCAGCGGCTGCACATAGGCAAAACGGGGCAGGGTAAGGGTCTGGCCGGGTTCCAGCAAAATTTCAGCAGGCAGACTGTGCCACAGCCAGCCCAGCACCGCCAGCGCGGCCACCAGAAGATAAGCTGCCGCAATGCTGCCAGCGCGGCGTAGTTTTGATCTGCGCATCGGCAAAAAGCCCCTTTCCGCCATGGAAAATGATACGATCGTCCGGCGATAGTATGCGCTGTGAAGGGCGGAAATATCAATGCAGTGATTGACTTTTGCCGCCGGAACTGATACTATATTAAGGCGGTTTGGCCGCAGCTGCAGAATAGAAGAATACGCGGGTATGGTGGAATTGGCAGACGCGCAGGATTTAGGTTCCTGTGCCGCAAGGCGTGTGGGTTCGACCCCCACTACCCGCATAAGAGAAAAAACGCGATGAGTTCTCAGAATTCATCGCGCTTTCTTTTATATAATAAATAGTGTTGTTCGAGGTCTTCTCCCTCGCACAAAAAGAAACCGGTACAAAATAGGTACACCCCTGATAGACATTCCTACGGGTTGGGACCCGCAGGCTAAGCAACAGCAACGGGTTGCGTTAGCTGATTTTTCCGCAGCCCCTTGGCAGGGCTTTGAAAAATCAGAACGCGGCCCCAACAACTCCTCCCTGTTTCAGCCGCAGGCTGCGGTTGTCGTTGTTGCACTGTGGCTTTGCTTGCGGCGCTGTGCGCCGCCGCCTTGTTCGAGGTCTGCTCCCTCGCACAAAAAGAAAAACCAGCACACAATGTGTACTGGTTTTTGGTGCGAGGGAGGGGACTCGAACCCCCAAGGATAAACCACACGCACCTCAAACGTGCGCGTCTGCCAGTTCCGCCACCCTCGCATACCGTATTGTTTTCGCAGCCCTGAAATCTCTGAGGTGAAAGACCGTGATGCGGACTGCTTGAATATATTACCACGTTCCTGGCAGATAGTCAAGCGCTTTTTCTCTTTTTAAATGAAATTTTCGGGCCGTCATTTCTTAAGAATATGTTGGTTGAAATGCATGGATGGGTGTGATATTATAAAACTAACTATCTCTGCTCAGTTGTTTTGGCAGCAGGGAAGAGGATGATAAGGATACGGCGGAAATGCATTTCTGCGCAGGGTGCAGACCGACCGGCTTTTTTGAAAGGAATTTGAGTGGACGCAGGAATGAACGAGAAAAAAGAAAATGCTATTGTAAACGGTTTTTTCTGGCGCTTTGCAGAGCGGTGCGGTGTGCAGCTGATCTCAGCGGTAGTGTCCATCCTTCTGGCGCGCATCCTTACACCCGATGATTACGGCAAGGTGGCACTGGTGACGGTGTTCAACAATATCATGTATGTCCTGCTGGACTGCGGCATTGGCACCGCGCTGGTGCAGAAGAAGGAAGTGGACGAGCTGGATTACTCGTCGGCGTTCTTTTTCAGCATTGTGATCAGCTTTGTGCTGTATGGGGGAATGTTCGTGGCGGCACCGTATCTGGCTGCTTTCTACAATGACCCCAGCATGACCCCGATCTTTCGCGGCATCAGCCTGACAGTGGCGGTCTGCGGCATCAAAACGATCCAGCAGGCGCATGTGACCCGGAACATGAAGTTCCAGTATTTTTTCTATTCCGCCTTTGCGGGCGCGATCGTATCCACGGTCCTGGGTCTGGGCCTTGCCTATATGGGCTTTGGAGTCTGGGCGCTGGTGGTGCAGCAGGTATCCAATATCACGGTGGACACGCTGGTGCTGTGGAAGCTGTCCTCCTGGCGGCCTAAGATGGAATTTTCGTGGCAGCACCTGAAAGGGCTGCTCTCTTATGGCTGGAAGCTGCTGGCCTCGTCGCTGAGCAGCGTCATCTACAACAACCTGCGCAGCCTGATCATCGGCAAGATGTACACCTCGGCGGATCTGGCGTATTACAATCAGGGCGATAACCTGACTTATAATATCGCGTCAAGCGTGGATACTTCCATTGAGAGCGTTTTGTTCCCGGTCATGTCCTCACTGCAGGATGACCGTGCGCAGGTCAAGAACATGACCCGCCGCTCCATCAAGACCTGTACCTATATTATTGCGCCGGTGATGATGAGCACTGCGTTCTGTGCCGAACCGCTGGTGCGCCTGATCCTCACCGAGAAGTGGCTGCCCTGTGTGCTGTTCCTCAGGGTGTTCTGTCTGGGGTATGCGTGCTGGCCGATCATCACGGCAAACCTGAATGCAGCCAAGGCGGTGGGCCGCAGCGATCTTTACCTGAAATGTCAGCTTTTGAACGAAGGGGTGTGCATCCTTCTTCTGCTGGCAACATTCCGTGTCAGCGTCGAGGCCATTGCATATGGTATGCTGATCACGAATGTTGTGACCCAGATCCTGGATGCACAGCTCAACAAAAAGCTGATCGGCTATGGCTATCTGGAACAGATGCGTGATATCCTGCCGACCCTGCTGCTGGCAGTGGGCGCGGGCCTGTGCATGTATCTGGTCATTTTCCTGCACCTGCCGGATCTGCTGACGGTGATCATTCAGGTGGTGGTTGGTCTGGGCATTTATCTGACAGGCTCTGCCATTCTGGAATTGGACACCTTTGAATATTTCAAGGATGTGCTGGCTCCGTCCATCCGGCAGAAGCTGAAACGCTGAAACCGGCATTTTGAATCGTGTAAAAATCCGTCGGGCGGGTGATGTCCGACGGATTTTTGTTCTTTTTGTCTAAAGTATACAAGAAGAAACATTAAAAACCGGCAAAGCGACCATTGAAAAAACGCAACTGATATACTAGAATATAAGTACAAGAGCGCGGCACACGGCTGCGCGGAAAATGCAAAGCAGAAAATATAAAACAGGAGGATTTTCCTATGCCTATGAAAATGGGTTGGCGCTGGTATGGCGAGGGCAACGATCCCATCAGCCTGAGCGACATCAAGCAGATCCCCGGCGTGACCAGCATCGTCTGGGCGTTGCACGACAAGATGCCCGGCGAGATCTGGGAGATCGACGAGATCCAGAAGGTAGCCGATCAGATCCACGCCTACGGCTTTGATATGGACGTGGTCGAGTCGGTCAACGTCCACGATGACATCAAGATCGGCCTGCCCACCCGCGACAAGTACATCGAGAACTACAAGCAGTGCATCCGCAATCTGTCCAAGTTCGGTGTCAAGGTCATCTGCTACAACTTCATGCCGGTGTTCGACTGGACCCGTACCGATCTGTTCCACCCCGTGGGCGACGGCTCCACTGCACTGTTCTACGAGAAAGATAAGATCAAGGGCGATTACAAGGCTATGGCTGAGTACATCATGTCCTTCACTGAGAAGTATAACATGACCTTCCCCGGCTGGGAGCCGGAGCGCATGGCAAAGCTGGACGAGCTGTTCAAGGCTTACGCCCCTGTCACCAAGGAAAAGCTGTGGGAAAACCTGAAGTACTTCCTGGAAGCACTGATGCCCACCTGCCATGAGTGCGGCATCAAAATGGCTATCCATCAGGATGATCCCCCTTGGGATATCTTCGGCCTGCCCCGTCTGCTGGTGGATGCCCAGAGCATCGACCGCTTCCTGAGCATGGTGGATGATCCGTACAACTGCCTGACCCTGTGCACCGGCAGCCTGAACGCAAACCCCAACAACAACTGTGCCGAGATCGTGCGCAAGCACTGCGACCGCATTGCCTTTGGTCACATCCGCAACATCCACCACTTCCCCAACGGCGACTTCTCCGAGGCTGCTCACCGCGACTGCTGCGGCGAGACCGGCATCATCGAGGTGCTGCGTGCTTACCATGACTGCGGCTTTGAGGGCTACATCCGTCCCGACCACGGCCGTCAGCTGTGGGAGGAAGGCCCCGGCAACTGCCGCCCCGGTTACGGCAAGTATGACCGTGCTCTGGGCGTTCAGTACATGCTGGGTGTCTGGGATCTGCTGGATCGTCTGGATGAAGAGAAAAAGAAGGGCTGATAAATATGAAGCTGTCTGAGATCAAAAACGGCAATCTGTCCGCCGAGTGGGCAGAGAAGGGTTATGAGCTGCCCAAATTCGATATCGAGGCTGTCAAGGCCAAGACCCACGCCGAACCCACCTGGGTGCACTTCGGCGCAGGCAATATCTTCCGTGCATTCCCGGCTGCCATCCTGAACGATGCGCTGAACACCGGCAAGTATGACCGCGGTGTCATCGTGGCCGAGAGCTTTGACTACGAGATCATCGACAAGGCTTATCGTCCCTACGACAATATGAGCCTGCTGGTCTGCCTGAAGTCCACCGGCGAGATCGAGAAGAAGGTGGTGGCTTCCGTTACCGAGAGCCTGAAGGCTGACTACTCCTTCGGCGAGGACTGGGCACGTCTGGTGGAGATCTTCCAGAACCCCAGCCTGCAGATGATCTCCTTCACCATCACTGAGAAGGGCTACGGCGTTGCTCCCGCTGATCTGGAGCGCGGCCTGACCCCCGTGCTGGCCATGGGCAAGGTCACTGCTCTGCTGTACGAACGCTTCAAGGCCGGCAAGCTGCCCCTGACCGTCCAGAGCATGGATAACTGCTCCCACAACGGCGATAAGGTCAAGAACGCTGTCCACGCCTATGCTGCCAAGTGGGTGGAGCAGGGTCTGGTGCCCGCCGAGTTCCTGGCCTATGTGCAGGACGAGAGCAAGATCACCTTCCCGTGGAGCATGATCGACAAGATCACCCCGCGCCCGGATGCCAAGGTCCAGCAGATGCTGGCCGACGACGGCTTTGAGGATAACTACACCATCGTCACCGAGAAGCACACCTTCACCGCTCCCTTCGTCAACGCCGAGGAGACCCAGTACCTGTGCATCGAGGATCACTACACCAATGGCCGTCCTCCGCTGGAGCTGGGCGGTGTGCTGTACTGCGACCGCGAGACCGTGGACAAGATCGAGAAGATGAAGGTCTGCACCTGCCTGAACCCGCTGCACACTGCCATGTCCATCTATGGCTGCATGCTGGGTTACACCCTCATCTCCGCCGAGATGGCCGATGAAGACCTGCGTGCCTTCATCCAGAAGATCGGTTACATCGAGGCAATGCCCGTCGTGGTCGATCCCGGCGTTCTGAACCCCTACGAGTTCATCGGCGCTGTCATCAACCGCCGCCTGCCCAACCCCTTCATGCCGGATGCTCCCCAGCGTATCGCAACCGATACCTCCCAGAAGCTGGCCATCCGCTTTGGCGAGACCATCAAGGCCTACGAGGCACGCGGTCTGGACAAGGGCAACCTGATCCTGATCCCGCTGGTGCTGGCAGGCTACGCCCGCTACCTGAAGGGCATCGATGACAACGGTCAGGCTTTTGAGCCTTCCGCCGATCCGCTGCTGGCTGAGCTGCAGGCCATTGTGGCTCCGCTGGAGGTCAAGGAAGGCGAGCAGGACTTCAGCTGCCTGAAGAAGCTGTACAGCCGTGTTGACGTGTTCGGCGTGGATCTGTATGCCGTTGGTCTGGGCGAGAAGATCGAGGCAATGGCCAAGGAGCTGTTTGCAGGCCCCGGCGCTGTGCGCAAGACCCTGCACAAGTATACGCTGGCCCGCTGATCTGCTGACACGATAATTTAAGATATCTTCGCACCCGCGCTGCGCGTTGCTTTGCCGCAGCGTGGGTCTTTATAAAAGAAAAGAACTGCTGAACGAAATGTCAGCAGTTCTTTTTTGCGTGTGCATATTTTTTGGGTTTAACCTTTTCTGCAGTCGTGCAGCTTTTCTTTGGGCAGGATGCCGGCCAAAAACTTCCACACCACTTCCATGCGGTCGTTCAGTAAGTAAGCTTTCTCTTTTTCTACGTAGAGGTACACCGCATTGTCCGTGCGGTAGGCGCAGTAAAAGCTGTCCCATGCGTGGCGGCTGGTGGGTTCGGGCTTGTCTTGCTGGCCGTACATCCACACAGCAATGCCGGTGTCGGCCAGCTCCACACGGTAGAAGGCCCGCGGCAGGTGCATCTGTTTGATCTGCCGGGAAACGCTGCGGAAGAACGAGTAAAAGTAGCTCACCGGCAGGCCGATGCCCACAATGGCAAGCACAGCAGCCAGCAGCCCGGCACCCGGGCGCTTGCCCAGCTGCGAAAGGCAGACGGCGGCAAAAGCCAGCATGATGGCGGCAAAAACAGCGGGACGCAGCCATGCTTTGCGGTGATGGAATGCATCGAACACGGCAAAATCGCGGAAGCCCTGCTCACCCATGGTGGTGGAAACGGAGATGGTCTGGGACATAAAGTCGCCTCCTTTGTATTTACAGGCATCGTACCACAATTGCGCGGTTTAGGCAAGAGAAAAACATGCAAACCTTGCCAATCCGGCCCAAAGCGTGGTACAATAAATCGTTACCAAACGAAAGGAGGCGGCAGGCTTTGCAGCACCGCAAGCGGCAGATCACCCTCAAGCAGCGCATGGGCTTGTGTCTGGCAGCATTTTTTGCGGCCTTTGCCATGCAGCTCACGCTCAATGGCTACCAGTCCAGAGCAGTGCAGGCAGTACAGGACGCGCAGATGGGCTGCTTCAACGCCATCAGCCGCTTTCAGGGCGGTGTGGAAAGCTCTATTTCCGTGCTGGAGAACTACCGCTGGGAGAACAGCGAGCCGGAGGAGATCATTGACCGGCTGCAGTCGGCATCTTCCACCTGCAATGCATGGCTCTGGCGCATCGGTACCAGTCTGGACAGTCTGGAAAGCGTCAGCGATGAGCAGCGGGTGCTCTACAGCGCAGTGGATACGGTCTATCAGACCTACACCGGCCTGCTGGATGAGCTGGAAAACGACCTGCTCAGCGGCAACGATGCCGCAGCTTCCCAGCTGTATTATGCAAAGGTGGTGCCCTGCGGCGATTACCTGAGCCAGTACACCCTGCAATTGCTGGAAACCGCCATTCAGGATTCCCAGACTACCTACACCACCATCTCGGCCCTGAACGAGCGCATCACCATGCTGCAGACGGTGGTGGTGGCGCTGTGCGTGGCGCTGGGCTGCGTTACCGGTTTGATGGTCATGCGTCTGCTCACGCCGGTGCAGCAGATGATCGCAGCCTCCCGCGCCATTGGCAAAAGTGAGTTCGACACCCCGGACATCCCGCTGCCCAAGCAGCCGGAGATCGCTCAGCTGGCCGAGTCCTTCAATATCATGAAGCACTCCATGGCCCAGCAGGTGACCACCCTGCAGGAGAAAAACGAGATCGAGCGGGAGCTGCACCGCCAGAAGACCGAAGCACTGGAGCTGCAGAACCGCATGGAGCGCAGCCGGCTACAGCAGCTGCGCAGCCAGATCGACCCGCACTTTCTGTTCAACACCCTGAATGTGATCCAGCAGACCGCCGGCACCGAGACGGCCTACCGTACGCAGGCGCTCATCATGGCGCTTTCGCACCTGCTGCGCTACAGCCTGATGAGCAACGATGAACAGGTGCCGCTCTCCCGTGAGGTGCGCATCGTGGATGAATATTACTCCATCTACCATGTCCGCTTTGGTGAGCGGGTGCGTATGGAGTGGCGCATTTCCGATTCGCTGGATCTTACCGAGACCATGGTGCCGTCCTTTATTTTACAGCCCATTGTGGAAAATGCCTTCAAGCACGGCATCTGCCCCAAAGAGGAGGGCGGTGTGGTGCGCATCCGCGTGAACCCTCTGCGGGAGAAGGGACTGCTGTGCATCCGCGTGGTGGATAACGGCGTGGGCATCCAGCTGGATCAATTACGACAGCTGCGCGGGGCGCTCAGCCAGCCCGGTGAGCGCTGGGAGCATATCGGCATTTATAATGTTGCGGCCCGCCTGCGTCTGCTGGATCGGAACAGCCGCTTTGTGATACGGTCCCATCCGGGACGCGGTACGGCGGTGGTGCTGTATCTGCCATTGGTGGAGAATGAGGAGGAGTTTGAGGAATGATTCGTCTGTTGATCGCGGATGATGAAGCACTGGAACGGGAAACGCTGGCGGACATCGTGGCCCGCCGCTTTGAGCACGAAGTGACCATCGAGACTGCCGAGAACGGCCGCAAGGCAGCGGATACGGCGGTGCTGTGGGGCGCAGACCTGATCCTGATGGACATTGAGATGCCCGGTATGAACGGTCTGGATGCAGCCCGCGCCGTGCTGGAACAGCGCCCGGAGTGCAAGGTGATCTTTGTTACGGCCTACAGTCTGTTCCAGTACGCCCACGAGGCCATGCATCTGGGTGCCTGCGATTATCTGCTCAAGCCGGTGAACCCGGACGAAGTGGAAGCTTCCATCCGCAAGGCCATCCGTCAGATCGAGGCGGGCCGCCGCCTTGCAGAGCTGGCTCCGGTGGAACCGGAGCCGGAAGCTGACCCGGAGAGCGATGCCGCCGAAGCAGGGGAGAACGACCGCAATGCACTGGTCATGGCCCATGTGCGCAAGTATATGGAGGATAACTATATGTTCGACCTCTCGCTGGACAGTGTGAGCGAGATCCTGCATATCAGCCCGGCGTATCTCTCAGCACAGTTCAAGAAGTATCAGAAGATGAACTTTCTGGACTGCCTGACCGAGCTGCGTATCAACGCTGCCAAGGAGCTGCTCACCGACCCGTTCCGTTCGGCAGCAGAGGTAGCTTCCATGGTGGGCTACGAGGATTCCAGCTATTTTGCCCGCACCTTTAAAAAACGCACCGGCATGACCCCCACCCAGTACCGCAGGGAAGCGGCCAAGGCTGCACGGGAGGCCCGACTGTGACCCGCCGCCAGATGCTGACCGCCCTGTTTGGCGCAGCCGTGCTGGCACTGCCGGTGGCGGGCTGCGGCCATCAGCCGGTGCAGGACGAGCAGGGGGCGGAACTGATCCTGCGCTATGCGGAGAACCAGCCGGAGGATTATCCTACTACGCAGGCGGCGCTGGCCTTTGCGGATCTTGTGGCCCAGCGCACCGATGGCCGCGTGAAAGTGCTGGTGTACAGCGGGGGAGAACTGGGCGCGGAGCAGAGCGTGATCCAGCAGATGCAGTTTGGCGGCATTGACTTCTCCCGCGTGTCCCTCAGCCAGCTGGCAGAGTACGAGCCGGCGCTGAGCGTATTGCAGCTGCCGTATCTTTACACCGATGCCGACCAGATGTGGCGCGTGCTGGATGGGACCATCGGCGACGAGTTCCTCTCCACGCTGGAGTCGCTGGAGCTGACGGGACTGTCATGGTTCGATGCCGGTGTGCGCAGCATCTACACCCGGCAGAAGGTGACAGGCCTTGCAGATCTGCAGGGCCTGACCATCCGCGTGCAGGAATCGGACATGATGAGCGAAATGATCACCGACCTCGGCGCAAAGCCGGTAAAGGTAGTGTACAGCAAGGTGTATGCCGCCCTGCACAACGGTGAGATCGATGGCGCAGAGAACAACTGGCCCAGCTACGAAGCCATGGGTCACTACGAGGTGGCACCTTACTTTTTAAAGGATGAGCATACCCGCGTGCCGGAGGTGCAGCTTGCAAGCCCTGCTGTGATGGAAAAGCTGGCCGCACTGGACGAGCGCTACCCGGAGATCATCCGCCTGTGTGCCCGGGAGAGCGCCAAGGTGGAGCGCAGGCTCTGGGCGCAGCAGGAGGCGGAATCGGAAAGTGATCTGCGTGCAGCAGGCATTGAGGTGACAGAGCTGGACGAAGAAGAAAAGGCAAGGTTCCGTGCTGCTGTGCAGCCGATGTATGATCGGTTTGCCCAGCAGGGCGAATTGATCGCCCGCATCCGGCAGGCATAAGCCCCACAGCAAAGCCCGGAAAAGATGGGCAAAGAAATCAGGAAAACAGAAAAAAGAACCGGCAAAGCGCTGTGTGCTCTGAACCCCAAAGGGAAGGGCATCCAGCGCTTTGCTTCTATCTGGAATACAGAAATGTATCCATCTGTTAGGCGAAGGTGCACAAACAAAAAGTAAAACACTTGGCATTTTTCACAAAAGAAATTCTGACATTCTTTCAAAAAGCAGGACATTTTTTGAAAGCCCTTGTTTCGTTTAAAAAAATTTGCTAAAGTGTGTACAGTAAATGAACGGTATGCGGGTCCTGTGCAGACCGGGCCGTTCGGGAGATTTAAGGAGGACGATTTATTATGAAAAAGATCACTCGTCGCAGCTTTCTGGCAGCAGCCGGTGTTTCCGCCGCTGCTCTGGCTCTGACCGCATGTGGTGGCTCCAGCAATTCTGCTGCTGCTTCCACCTCTACCGCAGCTTCTTCCACCGCAGCTTCTGCTGCTGGTGATGCTACTGCTGCTGCAAACGATCCCAAGGTGACTCTGGTCTACGCCGAGGTCAACCCGCTGGATACCATCGTTGGCCAGACCGCTACCCACTTCAAGGAGAAGGTCGAGGAGCTGACCGGCGGCTCCGTCGTCATCGATGTGCAGGCTTCCGGCGTTCTGGGTTCTGAGAACGACGTTCTGGACGCAATCCTGGGCGGTTCTACCTCCATCGATATGAGCCGTATCTCCGCTTTCGCACTGACCAGCTATGGCTGCAACAAGTCCAAGCTGCTGTCCATCCCCTTCACCTTCGAGAACCGCGCACACTTCTGGAACTTCGCCAACAGCGATCTGGCACCTGAGTTCCTGAACGAGCCTCAGGAGCTGGGTCTGCCCGTTCGTGGTGTCTTCTACGGCGAAGAGGGCTTCCGTCACTTCTTCACGGTCAACCCTGTTTCCGGCATCGATGATTTCAAGGGCCTGAAGCTGCGCGTGTCCAACGACCCCGTTATGAACGGCATGGTCGAGAGTCTGGGCGCTAACCCCACCGTCGTTTCCTTCGGTGAGCTGTACAGCGCACTGCAGACCGGCGTTGTGGATGGTGCTGAGCAGCCCATCGCAAACTACAAGTCCAATGCATTCCCCGAGGTTGCCAACAACCTGATCCTGGACGGCCACACTCTGGGCGCTGTTCAGGCTGTTATCACCGATAACGCATGGGGCAAGCTGACCGAGAACCAGCAGGCTGCCATCATGGAGGCCGGTGCTGATACGCAGGCCTTCAACGCAGAGCTGTCCGAGACCGCTGAGAACAAGGTTCTGGATGAGCTGAAGAGCTCCGGCTGCAATGTCGTGGATGTTCCCGATAAGGCACCTTGGCAGGAAGCTTGCCAGAAGGTCATCAGCGAGAACACCTCCGATCAGGCTGAGCTGTATCAGCAGCTGCTGGACATGAAGGCATAATTGAAAAAGCCTTTCCTGTTCTGAGATAGTATATAGCCCGGCGGGGGACTACGGGATACGCCCGCAGACCTGCCGGGCTTTTTATATGGAGGAATTCATATGCCGAAAATCTTTACCACTTTGGATAAGATCAAGCCGGTGTACGACATCACCTACAAAGTGGTCCTGTTTATCTGCAAGCTGCTGCTGATCGCAGATATCCTCATCACTACCATGTCGGTCATCGGTCGTTACGTCTCGTTCATCCCGGACCCGGCATGGTCGGAAGAGGTTGTGCTGACCTGTATGAGCTACATGGCCGTGCTGAGTGCTGCTCTGGCCATCCGCCGCGGTGCCCATATCCGCATGACTGCGTTTGACGTGTATCTGCCCAAAATCGCCGTCAAGGTGCTGGATATTCTGGCCGATCTTGCCGTGTGCATTCTGGGTGTCATCATGATGGTGGTCGGCTGGAACTATGCCACCACTCTGGGCGGCCGCGGCTTCTACGTGTCCATGCCCTGGCTGAGCCGCTTCTGGATGTACTTCCCGGTGCCGCTGGCCGGTGTTGCCATGATCATCTTCGAGATCGAGGCACTGTACAACCACATCAAGAGCATTTTTGTAAAGGAGGAAGTGTAATATGACAGTTCAGACACTGGCAATCATTGTCCTTCTTGTCAGCTTCTTTGTAATGATCTTCCTGCGTTTCCCCATTGCATACGCCGTTGGTCTTTCCAGCGTGCTGTGCATGATGGTGCAGGGTCAGGCACTGACCGATGTCTGCCGTCTGATGGTCAAGGGCATCTCTTCCTTCAGCCTGATGGCCGTGCCGTTCTTCATCACCATGGGCGTACTCATGGGCTCCGGCGGCATTTCTGAAAAGCTGATCGCTCTGGCTGATGCCTGCGTGGGCTGGATGCGCGGCGGCATGGCAATGGTCAACATCGTTGCTTCCTACTTCTTCGGCGGTATTTCCGGTTCTGCATCTGCAGATACCGCTTCCATCGGCTCCATCATGATCCCCATGATGGTCGATCAGGGCTACGATGCCGACTTCTCCACTGCTGTTACCATCACCTCCTCCTGCGAGGGTCTGCTGGTTCCTCCGAGCCACAACATGGTCATTTATGCCACCACTGCCGGCGGCATCTCGGTCGGCAGCCTGTTCCTGGCAGGTTATCTGCCCGGTGCTCTGCTGGCCATCGTCCTGATGATCGGTTCCTACATCATCTCGGTCAAGGAGAATTACCCCAAGGGCTCTCCGTTCAGCATCAAGGGCTTCGTTAAGCAGCTGGGCACTTCCATCTGGGCACTGGCCGCTGTTATTATCGTTGTGTTCGGCGTTGTTGGCGGTGTGTTCACCGCTACCGAGTCTGCAGCTATTGCAGTTATCTACTCTCTGTTCGTGTCGGTGTTCGTCTACAAGGGTCTGGACTGGAAGGGTGTCTGGCATGCACTGGATGAGTGCGTGAACACTCTGTCCATCGTGCTGATCCTGATCGCCACCTCTGCAGTCTTCGGCAACTGCCTGACCATGCTGCATGTGCCGGATCTGGCTGCAAATGCCATCACCAGCGTCACCGATAACCCCTACATCATCGCTCTGCTGATCGACCTGATCATCTTGGTTCTGGGCTGCATCATGGATATGGCTCCCATCATCCTGATCGCTACTCCCATCCTGCTGCCCATCGCAACCTCCATCGGCATCGATCCCATCCAGTTCGGTATCATCGTGGTTCTGAACTGCGGCATCGGCCTGCTGACTCCTCCTGTCGGCGCTGTGCTGTTCATCGGCTCTGCCGTTGCAAAGCGCCCGATGGAAAAGGTCGTCAAGGCGACCCTGCCGTTCTACCTGTGCATGTTCGTTGCACTGCTGCTGCTGACCTTCGTGCCCGACATCAGCCTGGCGATCCCCAAGCTGCTGGGCGGCTACGTCAGCCCCATCACCAACCCGCTGGGTCCTGTGTTCATCCACTGATGGCCTGACGGCATAAGGTAAAACCGTTAAAGTCCTCTGCATGAAAGTGCAGGGGACTTTTTGTATGCTAAAAACTTTATTTTCCCTCTTGCATTCTGTCGGAATCGTGCTATAATAGTAAGGCAATCGTTTCCAAGGCCGCTCGACGGGGTAGCCGATATTGAAGGTTGTGATGGGCACATACATTTATAATATGGCCCCAATAAGTCAGAACCAGAAATGAGGTGAAAAGAATGAAACAGGGTATCCATCCGAACTACGTTGACTGCACCATCACCTGCGCATGCGGCAACGTCATCAAGACTCGTTCCACCAAGCCTGAGATCCACGTCGAAGTTTGCTCCAAGTGCCATCCTTTCTACACTGGCAAGCAGAAGCTGGTTGACACCGGCGGACGTGTTGAGCGCTTCAACAAGCGTTTCGGCCGTAAGTAATTATGGTTTTCTGAGCACCGTTTCCTTTGGGAGACGGTGCTTTTTTTGCTGCCTTTTTGGCATATGAAAGGGCGGCCTTAATCATTCTTAAGAATTCTTTTTGCATCCCGCCACAGGATTGTCTTAATTTTTACACATTTTCAGTCTAAAATATACCAGCATTGAACTAGATGAAAAAGGAGCGTTTGCTGTGATCGAAGTATCGCATCTGAGCAAAAAGTATGGCACGCACCCTGCCATTGAAGATTTGTCCTTTACGGTGGGCGACGGCCAGATCTTCGGCCTGCTCGGCCCCAACGGCGCGGGCAAGTCCACGATCATGAATATCCTCACCGGCTACCTTGCCCCCACCTCCGGTGAAGTGAAGGTGGCGGGCTTCAGCCTGCCGGAGCAGGCCCGGCAGGCCAAGGCCTGTGTGGGCTATCTGCCCGAGCAGCCGCCGCTCTACCCGGAAATGACGGTGCAGGAATATCTGGATTTTGCTGCAGAGCTGAAAGGCATCAAAAAGAAGGCCGACCGCAAAGAACAGGTGCGCAAAGCTGCCCGCCGCACCGGGCTGGAAGAGGTGCTGCCCCGGCTCATCCGCAGTCTGTCCAAGGGCTACCGCCAGCGCGTGGGCATTGCGCAGGCGCTGCTGGGCGCGCCGCAGCTCATCATTCTGGACGAGCCTACCGTAGGCCTTGACCCTGCACAGGTCATCGAGATCCGCAGACTCATTCAGGAACTGGGCAAGACCCATACGGTCATTTTGTCCAGCCACATCCTCAGCGAGGTGCAGGCGGTGTGCAGTCAGGTACTGATCCTGTCCAAGGGGCATTTGGTGGCGGTGGGTGCGCCGGAACAGCTGGCCGAAAAGCTGAACCCCGGCAGCCGTCTGCGCGCTACCGCTCTGGGCGGGGGGAAGACCGTGCTGAAAACAGTCGGCTCCATTCCGGGCATCCGCAAGGTGGAGATCGAATCCGAGGCCGACGGACAGGTGACCTTTACCGCAGAAAGTGCCGATGCTTCTGACCGCCGCGCCGAGGTGTCCCGCGCCCTTTCGCAGGCCGGATGCACGGTGCTGGCGCTGGCAGCGGAAAACAGGACGCTGGAGGAAGTGTTCCTTGCACTGACCGAAAACGAGTCTGAAACACCATCGGATGAAGGGGAGGAGAAAACGGAATGACCGCCATTTTAAAACGCGAAATCCGCAGCAGCTTTCATGGCATGATCGGCTACGTGCTCACCGCCTTTATGCTGGCGGCAACGGCCATCTATTTTGTTGCCCTGAATCTGGGCTACGGCCTGACGGATTTTGGCTATTACACGCTTTACCGCACCACGTTTGTGCTGCTTTTGTATATCCCGGTGCTCACCATGCGCTCCTTTGCAGAGGAACGCCGCACCCGCACCGATCAGCTGCTGCTTACCAGCCCGGTGTCTGTGTGGGAGATCGTGCTGGGCAAATTCTTTGCCCTGTGCGTCATCTTTGCACTGCCGTGCCTTGCCGATGCGGTCATGATCCTTGTACTGGCCGCACTGGGTGCCACCGGCACGGCCACGCTGGCAAACTTGGCCGCTCTGCTGTGCTATTATCTCATGGGCTGCGCCGCCATTGCCATTGGCGTGTTTCTTTCCAGCCTGACCGAGAATCAGATCATTGCTGCGGTGGCAGGTGTTGCCGCACTGCTGCTGGCCTACATGATGCCCAGCCTGCGCAGCATGTTCACCGCAGGCAGCGCAGTGGCGCTGGCCCTGTTCACCGCCATTGCGGCAGTGCTCAGTGTGGTGGCAGGCCTGCGTACCCGCAGCTTTACGCTGGGCTGCCTGACCTTTGCGGGCTGCTGTGTGGTGCTGACGGCACTGTTCCTGCTGCAGAGCAGCTGGCTGACCGAAGCGTTCAGCGCGGTGCTCAGCGGGCTGTGCCTGTTCACGCCGTTTGAAGAGTTTGTCAACAACAGCTTTTCCATCCCGACGCTGGTGTACTACCTGACCGTGACCATGCTGTTTTTGTTCTTCACGGCGCAGGGGCTGGAAAAGCGCCGCTGGAACTGAGGGGAGGGGAACAACATGAAAAATTTCAAAGTTTCTTCCTCCGCAAACGGCAAGGTGTTCCGCAATGGACTGTACTCCACGGCCATTCTGGCAGCAGCCATCGTGTTGGCCGTGCTGATCAACCTGCTGGTGGGGGCCATCCCGAAAAAATACACCGAGTTCGACCTCTCTGCCGCCAAAATGTACACGCTGGGCGACAGCTCCAGGCAGCTGATGCAGAGCCTGGATCAGGACGTGACCGTTTATTATCTCTGTGAGACCGGCAGCGAGGATGCTATTATCACCAAGCTGCTGGATCACTACGCCGACGAGAGCGGTCACTTCCACTGGGAGCAGAAGGACCCGGCGCTTTACCCGACCTTTGCAGCGCAGTACGGCGCAGAGAATGCATCCACCGGCAGTCTGATCGTGGTCAGCGGTGAGAACAGCGAAGTGCTGAACGCCGCCGAACTTTACGAGTACGATTACTCCGATTACTACACCACCGGCGCTGCCAACGTGACCTTTGGCGGCGAAAAGCAGATCAGCTCTGCCATCTACAAGCTGACTGCCGCAGCAGAAAGTCATGCCTACTACACCACCAACCACGGCGAGCAGGCGCTTACCTCCTCGCTGACCGAGGCGCTCAAGGCGCAGAATATCAATGCCCAGCCGCTGGATCTGCTCACCGGCACCATCCCGGAGGACTGTGATCTGCTCATCATCAGCGACCCCGCTTCGGATTTTGCAGCTGACGGCCTTGTGAATGAGATCGCGCAGCTGCAGGCCTATCTGGAAAACGGCGGCAAGGTGCTGCTGACCACCAGCGGCTATACCGAAACGCCCAATCTGGATGCAGTGATGGCACAGTTCGGCCTTGCGCGTGAGCCGGGCCTTGTGGTGGAGGGCGATGCGGGCCACGCGCTGTACGGCTACCCGTACTCGCTGTTCCCGGACTACGCGACCGCCGACGAAAGCACCGCGCTGGACGGCGTGAATCAGAGCACCCATGTGATGCTCTCGGTGGCACAGGGCGTCACCATCACCGAGACAGACGATGTGACGGCGGAACCGCTGCTGTATACCACCGAGGATGCCTACAGCAAGCAGGACTTTGATGCCAGCTCTTCTTCCGCAAAGGAAGCCGGCGATACCGACGGCCCGTTCTCGCTGGCCGTATGGGCGCGCAATGATTCCACCGGTGCCGAGGTGATCTGGATCGGCTGCCCCAACATGGACAACGAGCAGGTGTACCAGTCCATCCCGGGCAACCTGACCTTCCTGCAGGGCTGTGCCGCTTCGCTGGTAGGGCAGAGCCTGCTCATCGACACCAAAGCACTGGAAGCTGCACCCATCACGGTCCCGGCTTCCGCATCCATGACGCTGGGCATGGTGTTCGTATTCGTGCTGCCCGCAGCAGTGCTCATTGCAGGTGCTGTGGAGGTGCTGCTGCGCCGCCGCAGGTAAGGGGGCACTGCCATGAAAACAAAACAGCGCACCCTTGCGGTGCTTCTGGTGCTGGTACTTGTGCTGGGCGGGCTGCTGTGGTTTGTCAGCCGCAGCAATGCCGCAGAAGAGGCTGCTTCCAGCGCCGCCGCAGAGGGCAGCATCCTGCTTTCTTCTTTTGCGGCGGGCGATGTGACCAGCATCCGGTATGCCTATGGCGGCGAAACGCTTACCCTAAATTACGATTCCGGCAACTGGACGCTGGCGGATGACCCGGACTATCATCTGGATGTATCTGCCTGCAATACCATGGTCACGGCGCTGGCATCCCTGAACGCCAAACGTCAGCTCACGGCTCAGCCCGGCGAGGACTACGGCCTTGCCGATCCGGCTGTTACGGTCACGGTGACGGCGGCAGGCGAGACGAACACCTTTGCCTTTGGCACCGAGAACCCGGTCACAGGAGATCTGTATGTGCAGAAGGCAGGGGACGATGCCGTGTACACCGTTTCTGGCAACAAGGCGGCCTGCTTTGAGCTGACCAAAGCGGACCTTTTTGGCGCGTTCAACCCGGCGGGACTGACGGCCTCCGCGCTGGAAAGTGTTTCCATTACGACGGGCAGCGGCACCCTTGCACTGAATGCAGTCTCTGAGCCTGCGGAAGCGGAGAGCGATTCCTCGGAAAGTGCGGCCGATTCCACCACCTATCAGACCGTGTGGCGGCTGGCCGATGAACCCTCTGCCGATCTGGACGACAGCAAGGTGCAGAGCATCCTCTCTGCTCTGGCAGGCTATGTGACCGCACAAATCGCGGATGCCGACCCTTCGGCCTATGGCTTTGATGCACCGCTTGCAACGGTGCGGGCTGCCTCTGCCGATGGGACTGTGACCCTCCACTACGCCGAAAAAGCAGACGGCTGCTGGATGATGGTGGAGGGGGACAGTTCCGTCTATGCGGTTGACCTTGACACTGTGCAGGCCCTTCTGATAACGGCCGCTGCCTTAAAAGCTGAATAAAAACCTTTGTGCGCCGTATGCGGAAAGCCCGCTGCGGCGCATGTTTTTTTATTGCGGCGTGTAAAGCTTCGGCAAACATTGGCAGAGTGATTGACATTTCAGCAAAGATTGATTAAGATAGACGAGACAGGGCAGAATAACTGCGCAATATAAGAGCCTGCTTTTGCAGGTTCTCCGGTCGTCATGGATGTTGTGCGGGGCTGGGTCGCCCTGGTACGAGGGATGGGGCATGGCCCTGTCTTTTTTCGTATCTGAGTTACAAGGAGGATAAAGTAAAAAATGGACAACTCGGTGATCGTTTCACTGCGGGATATCGTAGTGGAATTTGACGGTCAGCGCATTCTGGATGGGCTGAACCTCGACATCCATGACAAAGAGTTCGTAACGCTGCTGGGCCCTTCCGGCTGCGGCAAAACCACCACCCTGCGTCTGATCGCAGGTTTTCTGGAACCCAATTCCGGCAAAGTGCTGCTGAAAGGTGAGGACATTACCGGCGTGCCGCCCTATAAGCGCCCGGTGAACACCGTTTTTCAGAAATACGCACTGTTCCCGCACCTGAACGTGTTCGAGAACGTGGCCTTCGGTCTGCGGCTCAAAAAGATGGACGAAGAGACCATCCGCCGCAAGGTGCGCAACATGCTGGAAGTTGTTGGCCTGAAAGGCTTCGAGCGCCGCAGCATCAGCCAGATGTCCGGCGGCCAGCAGCAGCGCGTGGCCATCGCACGCAGTCTGGTGAACGAGCCGGAGATCCTTCTGCTGGACGAACCCCTTGGCGCACTGGACCTCAAGCTGCGCAAGGAGATGCAGCTGGAGCTGAAGCGCCTGCAGCGCGAAATGAACATTACCTTTATTTATGTTACCCACGATCAGGAGGAAGCCCTGACCATGTCCGATACCGTCGTGGTCATGAACGGCGGCAAGGTGCAGCAGATCGGAACGCCGGAGGATATTTACAATGAGCCGAAGAATGCCTTTGTTGCAGACTTCATTGGCGATTCCAACATCGTGGACGGCGTGATGCACCGGGATTTTCTGGTGTCCTTCTCCGGTGTGGACTTTCCCTGTGTGGACCGCGGCTTTGCCCGCGAGCAGAGCGTGCAGGTAGTGGTGCGCCCCGAGGATATCGAGGTGGTCTCTCCTGTGGAAGGCCAGCTTGTCGGCGTTGTGAACGATGTCATCTTCAAGGGTGTCCACTTTGAGATGCATGTGGAGTGCGAGGGCCGCGAATGGCTGATCCATTCCACCCGCGCCTGCACCCCCGGTGAGACCATTGGTATGCGCATCGGCCCCAACGAGATCCACATTATGGCGCGTTCAGAGGGGTGAGCCGCAATGATGAAGATTTACGATAAAAAGCTGGCCTATCCGTACTTTGTATGGATGACGCTGTTCACAGTGGTGCCTTTGATCATCGTGGTGTACTATGCATTTACGGATGCAAACGGAGCTTTCACGCTGGATAACCTCACCTCCATCAGCGGCTACGGCTCGGTGTTTGCCCGCAGCCTGCTGCTGGCCCTCATTGCCACGGTCATTTGTCTGGTCATTGCGTTCCCGGTGGGCTATTTCCTTTCCCGCCTGCGGGTGAACAAGCAGCACATCATGCTCATGCTGGTCATGCTGCCCATGTGGATGAACTTCCTGCTGCGCACCTACGCATGGATGGGCCTGCTCAGCATCAACGGCCCGGTGAACGCCGTTCTGGGCGTGTTCGGCCTTGGCCCCTTCAATATGCTCAACACCTCCGGTGCGGTGGTGCTGGGCATGGTGTATAACTATGTGCCCTATATGATCCTGCCGCTGTACACCAGCATGACCAAGATCGACCAGAGCCTGGTGGAAGCTGCGCAGGATCTGGGCGCTTCCACCACCAAAACCCTTCTCCGGGTGCTCATTCCCATGAGCGTGCCCGGCATCAGCACCGGCATCACCATGGTGTTCGTCCCGGCGGTGTCCACCTTTGTTATCAGCCGTATGCTGGGCGGCGGCTCCAACCTGCTCATTGGCGATCTGATCGAGATGCAGTTTCTGGGCAACAGCTACAATCTGAACGTGGGTTCTGCCATGAGCCTTGTGCTGATGATCATTGTGCTGCTGTGCATGAGCTTCACCTCCAGCTTTGATGAAGATGAAATGGAGGGCGTGTCCTGATGAAAACGAAACATCTGCGCCTGATGCAGCGCGTCTATATCGTGCTGTTTTTCTGCTTCATGTACCTGCCCATTGCATACATGATCGTATTCAGCTTCAACCAGTCCAAGGGCTATTCGCTCTTCACCGGCTTTACCCTCAAGTGGTACTCCAGCCTGCTGCACAACTCCTCCATCCTGCATGCGCTGCTGGTCTCGCTGGAAGTGGCTCTGATCTCTGCGGTCATTGCCACTGTGCTGGGTACAGCGGCAAGTCTGGGCATTGCGTCCATGGGCCGCGGGAGCCGCCTTGTCGTCACCAACATCACCTATATCCCGGTGGTCAACCCGGAGATCATCACCGGCATCTCACTCATGCTGCTGTTCGTGGCCTACCAGCGCTTTGCCGGGGGTGTCTCCTGGCTGCCGGATACCATCATGGGCTTCCCGACGCTGCTCATTGCGCATATCGCGTTCAATGTGCCGTATGTCATCTTCAACGTCACGCCCAAGCTCAAGCAATTGGATATCAAGCTGTATGAGGCAGCGCTCGACCTTGGCTGCGACCCCAAGCAGGCCTTCTTCAAGGTCATCCTGCCGGAGATCAGCCCGGCCATCCTGTCGGCGTTCCTCATCTGCCTGACCTATTCCATCGACGACTTCATGATCTCCTATTTCAACTGCGGCACGGTGGAAACGCTGCCCATCGCCATCTACTCCATGACCCGTAAAAAGGTCAGCCCGGAGATCTATGCGCTGTCCACCATCATGTTCGTGGTCATTCTGTGCATCATTCTGATTTCCAATGCAATGGAGAGCCGCAGCTACCGCCGCGACCAGAAGGCGCTGAGAGGGGAGGGCGTGTGATGAAACGTTTTGCTGTGCTGCTGCTGGCGCTGGCAATGACGGTCTGCTGTGCAATGCCCGCCTTTGCCGCCGGCACCATTGAGGTGACCGAGGATGTCTCGGTGTCGGACGATTACGACTGGACCCGCTTCAAGGGCCAGAACGTGGCCATCAATGTCTATAACTGGGGCGAGTACATCTCCAACGGCTCGGACGACAGCGTGGACGTGGTGGCGGCCTTTGAAAAGCTCACCGGCATCAAGGTGAACTACACCACCTTCGACTCCAACGAGTCCATGTACGCAAAGCTCAAGTCCGGCGCAGCCAACTACGATGTGGTCATTCCGTCAGATTACATGGTGGCAAAAATGATCGCCGAGGGGATGCTCAAGCCTCTGAACTACGACAATATCCCGAACTTCAAAAAGATCAATCAGGAGTACGTGAATCCGGATTACGATCCGCAGAATGCCTACACCGTGCCCTACATGCTCTGCACCACCGGTATCATTTATAACACCACCATGGTGGACAAAGCGCCCACCAGCTGGGCCGACCTGTGGGACGAGCAGTACGCAGGCAATATCCTGATGTTCAACAACAGCCGCGATGCCTACGCCATTGCTGCTTTTAAGAGCGGCCACGATATCAACCCGCAGTCCACCGAAGAGGTGGATGAGGTGGTGGAAGAGCTGAAGGCTCAGAAACCGCTGGTGCAGGCCTACGTCATGGATGAGATCTTTGATAAGATGATCGGCGGCGAGGCAGCCGTCGGTGTGTACTACTCCGGCGATGCCATCACCATGATCGACGACAACCCCGACCTTGCATGGGTGTTCCCGGAGGAGGGCAGCGTGCTGTCTGTGGACTGCATGGCCATTCCTGCTGCCAGTGAGCATCAGGAAGCTGCGGAAATGTTCATCAACTTCATGTGTGAGACGGACATCGGCAAGGCAAACGCCGAGTACATCGGCTACACCACCCCCATGCAGGATGTGTGGGAGGTGCTGGACGAGGATCTGAAGGAGAGCGAGATCGCTTATCCGTCCGAAGAGAAAGCCGCCAAGGAAAAGGTGTTCACTTCCCTGAGCGACGATGTGAACAGCGAGCTGGACGTGAAGTGGAGCGAAATGAAGAGCTACGACGAGGGTGGCAGCAGTCTACTGTTCCTTGCGCTGCTGGCAGCCATGGTGGCGCTGGCCTGCTTCAACATCTGGCGCAAGGTCCGCAGGCGCAACCGCAATCAGTATTAAACGCAAAGGAGGCTGCTGCACAGAACAACGTGCAGTGGTCTCTTTTTATAGAAAGGAAAAACCATGGAACAGTTCTTTTACACCGAGACCATGACAGTCATGAACGCAGATGCCGACTTCCGCAGCCTGCTCAAGCCCAGCGCCCTGCTGCGCTATGTGGAGCAGATTTCGACAGACCACGCCCGCGCCTTTGGTATGGATGACCAGTTCTTCAAAGATCGCGGTGTGACCTTTCTGGTGGGCAAGCAGGCCCTGAAATTTGACCGTGTGCCCCAGCGTGCCGAAACGCTGACCCTTACCTCCCGGGCGCAGGTCAGCAAACATGGTTCCGTCAAACGCATCACCACCCTGACCGATGCCGAGGGCAAAGAGGTGGCTATGGTGGACTGCCGCTGGATCGTGGCAAGCCTTGCCGAGGGCCGTATCCTGCGGGAGCCGGGCTGGACGGTGGAGAATTTCTGGAACGATACGGTGGAGGGCGAGCTGCCTTTGCAGCTGCACAAGTGCAAGGATGGTCTGACCAGCGCAGGGGAGTGGACGGCGCATTATTCCCAGTGCGATCTGAACGGCCATTTGAACAACGCATTCTATCTGGACCTTGTCTGCGATGCGCTGCCGCTGGAAGTGATGCGCAAAGGCCCCGTGACCTTTGCTTCTATCAACTACCACCGCGAGATCCCGATGGGAGAAACGGCAGAGGTGTTTTATGCTCCTTCGGCGGATGGCTGGTATGTGGTCGGAAAGCACAACGGCCAGACCAGCTTTGAGTGCTATCTGGAGATGGGAAAGACAAACGTGTAAATCGTTGATTTCTCAAGAGAACCGCTGCGCCGCTTTTAGCTGAAAATAAGCGAGCAATGCAAAAAAAGCGTCACCCGTGCAGAAAAAACCGGCGCATTTTGAGAATTGCATCCTCTGAGGAACAGGGAGTACTCTTTTATTAGAAGGATCTTCTGATTGTCCAAAGGAGGATAAAACAAATGAAAAAACATCTCCGAGTCCTTGCGGCCGTTCTGGTACTGTGCTTCAGTCTGCTGTGCCCGGCGGCATCTGCCGCCAGTGTACAGACTGCGGCCTGCAAGCCGTCCACTGCAGCCGTTCAGACCATTTCTGCCGGCAAAAAGACGGAGCAGATGGTCTGGGTCCCAACGCACGGCGGCAAAAAATATCACAGCAAGTCTACCTGCAGCAATATGAAAGACCCGGAAAAGGTTACATTATCGAAAGCAAAAGCGGAAGGCTTCACTGCTTGCAAAAAGTGCTATTAAGAAAATAAATAATGATCTGCAAAGCCCTTGCCGGAAATTTTCTGGCAGGGGTTTTATATGTGTCTACAAAAAGTTAACAAAAGAAATTACAGAAAAATTACAAAACCCTATTGCAAAATGGTTTCAAAAGAGTTACAATATGGTTACAGCAAGGGCACAAGCCCTGCTGAGTGTGAAATCTTTTTCTTCTTGTTTTTTGGGATATCGGGCACAGGTTCTCCTCCTCCGGCTGTTCTCCTTCACAGTCGTGATCCATGTGCCGCACAGGCGGTATCCCGCTTCGTGTGCAAAAAAGCTCGTCCGTTCTGGACGAGCTTTTTTGCATCCATAAATTACGCAAAAACCGGCTTCTCATGCGGGAAAGTATGACCTTACGCCATTTTGGTGGGCAATTTGCCTGTTTTTCTGCAAAGGACATTTACAAAGTTTGGCGCGGCGGGGGTTTGTATTCCGGCTGGCTTTGTGGTACAGTATATACAATCAATTTATAGGTTGCAAACATGAATCCGATTGATGTTGATGCGTTAAGAGAAAAGGAGTTTGAACATGGCTTATTTCTATAAAGAACCTTCCCGCACTTTCGGTGAATATCTGCTGATCCCCGGCTATTCCTCTGCAGAGAATATCCCCACGGCTGTCAGCCTCAAGACCCCGCTGGTCAAGTACCGCAAGGGCGAGGAGGAGTGCCCCCTGCAGATGAATATTCCCATGATCAGCGCCATCATGCAGGCGGTCTCTGGCGATAAGCTGGCCATTGCACTGGCCCGTCAGGGCGGCGTGTCCTTCATCTACGGCTCTCAGAGCATTGAGAACGAGGCCGCCATGGTGCGCCGCGTCAAGAGCTTCAAGGCCGGTTATGTCGTGTCCGATTCCAACCTGGCCCCCACTGCCACCCTGCACGATGTGCTGGAGCTGAAGGCGCGCACCGGCCACTCCACCATTGCCATCACTGCCGATGGCACTCCGAGCGGCAAGCTGCTGGGCATTGTTGCATCTCGTGACTACCGCATCAACCACACCCCGGATGATGCCCCTGTCACCACCTTCATGACTCCCATTGAAAAGCTGGTCACTGCACCGGAGAACACCTCCCTGCACGACTGCAACAACATCATCTGGGATAACAAGATCAACACCCTGCCTCTGGTGGATGCCGAGGGCAACCTGAAGTATATGGTGTTCCGCAAGGACTACGACTCCCACAAGAAGAACGCCAACGAACTGCTGGATAAGAACAAGAGCTATGTGGTGGGCGCAGGCATCAACACCCGCGATTACGCTGAGCGCGTGCCCGCACTGGTGGATGCCGGTGTGGATGTGCTGTGCATCGACTCTTCCGAGGGTTACTCCGAGTGGCAGAGCCGCACCATCGGCTGGATCCGTGAGCACTACGGCGATACCGTCAAGGTAGGCGCAGGCAACGTTGTGGATGCCGAGGGTTTCCGCTTCCTGGCCGAGGCTGGTGCAGACTTCGTGAAGATCGGCATTGGCGGCGGTTCTATCTGCATCACCCGCGAGACCAAGGGCATTGGCCGTGGTCAGGCTACCGCTGTCATCGAGGTGGCAAAGGCCCGCGATGAGTACTATAAGGAGACCGGCATCTACGTGCCCATCTGCTCCGACGGCGGCATCGTCCACGATTACCACATCACTCTCGCACTGGCTATGGGCGCAGACTTCGTGATGCTGGGCCGCTACTTTGCCCGCTTTGACGAAAGCCCCACGAATAAGGTGCGCATCAACGGCCAGTATATGAAGGAGTACTGGGGCGAAGGCTCCAACCGTGCCCGCAACTGGCAGCGCTACGATCTGGGCGGTTCCAGCAAGCTGAGCTTTGAGGAAGGCGTGGACAGCTACGTGCCCTATGCCGGCCCTCTGGCTGACGGTGTGCAGACCACTCTGTACAAGGTCAAGAGCACCATGTGCAACTGCGGCGCTCTGTCCATCCCGGAGCTGCAGCAGAAAGCAAAGCTGACCGTGGTTTCCTCTACCTCCATCGTTGAGGGCGGCAGCCACGACGTTGTGCTGAAGAATGCTACCCCCAATATCATCAACGGTTAACACGTTTGTTCTGAAAGCCGCCCATGCTGTTTGTGTATGGGCGGCTTTTTCTTACCGGAAATCGACCAGGATTTTTCAAAAATGCTTGCACCGCTCTGCGTTTGGTGATATCATGATAGAAACGCACTGTCAAGACAGGCAGGCGCGCAAACCTTCCCACAGGTCAGAACGGCAGGGGACAGCAAGGAGCCTTTGCCGGGTGTAAAGAAGAGAGGATACTATTCATGGACGAAATCAAGGTTGTGCCTTATATTCCAGATGAGGACTACGACAACCCCGCAATGGTCGTGGATTTTTATGAATTTACAATGGCAAACTGCCTGTTCCTGCACGGATTCAAGGATACTACACTGGTGTTCGATATGTTCTTCCGCAAGAACCCGGATAATCAGGGTTACTCCATCAGTGCCGGCCAGCGCAAGCTGACCCGTTTTCTGCTGAACTACCACTTCAATGCACAGGATATCTGGTGGCTGCGCACCAAGGGCATGAGTGAGGAATTCTGCGAGTATCTGCGCACCTATCAGTGGAAGGGCGACATGTACGCTCTGCCCGAGGGCACGGTGGCATACCCGCATGTGCAGATGGTGCGCATCGAGTGTGACCTCGTGGGCGCAATTCTGATCGAGACCTACCTGCTGCAGACCATGAACTTCCACAGTCTGATCGCCACCAAGGCTACCCGCGTCACCGGCCTGAACACCCACACGCCCCGCAGCGTGATGGAATTCGGCACCCGCCGTGCGCAGGGCGAAAGCGCTGGCAACGATGGTGCATATGCTGCTGTTCTGGGCGGCTGCGTGGGCACTGCCAACTGTTTGGCCGAGATGAAGTTCGGCGCGGAGGTCAAGGCTGTGGGCACCGTAGCGCACAGCTTCATCGAGTTCTTCCCCACGGAGTTTGATGCCTTCAAGGCCTTTGCCGATACCTACCCGGATTCGGTCAGTCTGCTGCTGGACACCTATAATATCATGGAGAGCGGTCTGCCCAACCTCATTAAACTGGACGATTACCTCATCGAAAAATACCCCAACGACCCGAACCGCCGCGTCAAGAGCGCCCGTATCGACTCCGGCGACCTGGCCCGCGGCTCCAAGCGCCTGCGCAAGGCACTGGATGCGGCCGGTAAGCCTTACATCAAGCTGGTGGCTTCCAATGGTCTGGACGAAAAGAAGATCGCCAACATGGAGCTGTATGAGCACGCTCATTTTGACTCCTACGGCGTGGGCGAAAACCTGATCACCTCTGCTTCCGACCCCGTGTTCGGCGGGGTGTACAAGCTGGTGGCGGTCAAGCAGCCGGACGGCAGCTACACTCCCAGGATGAAGTGCTCGGATTCCGCCAGCAAGGCCATCATTCCGGGCAAGAAGATGCCGTGGCGTCTCTACGATGAAAATGGTCAGGCCCAGTGCGACCTGATCGCCATGGATGATGAAGTCATCGAGGCGGGCAAGCCCGTCACGATGGTCAATCTGGACTCCGATGCCATCGAGCGCACCGTCACCATTACCCCCACCAAGGTCAAAAAGCTGCTGGTGCCGCATGTGCTGAATGGTCAGCTGGCCATTGAGCTGCCTTCGATTGCAGAGAAGAAGGCCTACATTGCAAAGCAGCTCACCGAGGAGACCTGGGAGAGCGAACTGCGTCTGGAGTGCCCGCATAAGCACTATGTGAACATGACCCCGGCTGTGGCCGAGTGCCGTTCCAAGATGTATGCAGAGCTGCACGGCGGCAAGGTGTAAAATAAGCAAAATAAAAAGCCCCTCAAGCGTAAGCTTGGGGGGTCTTTTTATGCCGCCGACGGGGGTCGAACCCGTACTCTGTCTCCAGAAAGGGATTTTAAGTCCCTCGTGTCTGCCAATTTCACCACAGCGGCATACAACGCTAATAATAATACAATAGAATGGCTTCTTTGTCAAGAAAAAGCACAGAGCCCGTTTCTTCATCCTCCATTCACGATTCATTTGTAAAAAGTGCTTTTTCTTTCCGTGGTTTCATGGTATAATAACCTTCAGATACGGCTTTCCGGGCCGCAGCCGCGTGCTTTGGCAGCGCGGCAGAAGAGGGCAGAGCGGGCAGCGTACCGCTCTGCTGGGGCAGTGCCCGCAAGATAGGGCGGGCGGGAAATACAAAAAGAGAGGCGAATCGAGATGTTGGATATGATCAAGTGCAGCACCGGCGGCGCATACTATGCCCGCGGTGAATGGGTGCCTGCAGACGGCGAAGCAAGCGCCGCACTGGCAGCAAAGGGCTTTGATGCCGCAGCCATCGAGAACGCAAAGACCGGCACCATGGCCTACAGCATTCTGCAGGCCCACAACACCAGCGGCGATGCCGAAAACCTGAAGATCAAGTTCGATGCCATGGCCAGCCATGACATCACCTTTGTGGGCATCATCCAGACGGCCCGTGCGTCCGGTCTGGAGAGATTCCCCATTCCGTATGTGCTCACCAACTGCCACAACAGCCTTTGCGCCGTGGGCGGCACCATCAATGAGGACGACCACCGCTTCGGCCTGTCCGCCGCCAAAAAATACGGCGGCATTTTTGTGCCCCCGCATCTGGCGGTCATCCACCAGTACATGCGCGAAAAGTTTGCGGGCTGCGGCAAGATGATCCTTGGCTCGGACTCCCACACCCGCTACGGTGCTCTGGGCACCATGGCCATCGGTGAGGGCGGCGGCGAGCTGGCAAAGCAGCTGCTGGGCCGCACCTACGATGTGGCCCGTCCGGGTGTTGTTGCAATTTATCTCACCGGCTCTCTGCCTGCAGGCTGCGGCCCGCACGATGTGGCCATTGCGCTGGTGGGCAAGCTGTTCAAGAGCGGCTATGTCAAGAACAAGGTGATGGAGTTTGTCGGCCCCGGCGTTGCGTCTCTGCGTCAGGATACCCGCAACGCCATCGATGCCATGACCACCGAGACCACCTGCCTGTCCTCCATCTGGGAAACCGACGAAACGACGCAGAAATTCCTTGCGGTGCATGGCCGTGCCGCCGACTATAAGAAGCTGGCTCCGGCCGACCTTGCTTATTACGACGGTGTGGTAGAGGTGGACCTTTCTGCCATCCGTCCCATGATCGCACTGCCCATGCATCCCTCCAATGCATTTACCATTGAAGAGCTGAACGCAAACCTTGAGGATATTCTCCATGCCTGCGAGCAGGATGTGCAGAAGCTGATCGGCCGTAAGGATGTCAGCCTTGACCTGTGCAGCAAGATCGAGAACGGTAAACTGCGTGTGGATCAGGGCGTGATCGCAGGCTGCGCAGGCGGTCTGTACGACAGCATTTATGAAGCGGCCTCCATCCTCAAGGGCCACACCGGCGGCTGCGGTGACTACGCCCTGAGCGTGTATCCCGGCAGCCAGCCCATCATGATGGAACTGGTGCGCACCGGAGTCATCCACGACCTGATGGCCAGCGGTGCCACCGTCCGCACGGCGTTCTGCGGCCCCTGCTTCGGCGCAGGCGACGTGCCAGCCAACGGCGCGCTGTCTATCCGCCATACCACCCGCAACTTCCCCAGCCGCGAAGGCTCCAAGCCCGGCAACGGCCAGCTTTCCGGTGTGGCACTGATGGATGCCCGCAGCATTGCGGCCACCACGGCCAACGGCGGCATTCTGACCCCGGCTACCGATATCGACTATGATCCCACCGTGCCGGAGTATCAGTACGATCCTTCCAGCTACGATACCCGCGTGTATCAGGGCTTTGGCAAGGGCGATTACGATGCTCTGCTCAAGCTTGGCCCCAACATCAAGGACTGGCCCGAAATTGCACCGCTGGGCGATAACCTGCTGCTGAAGGTGGCATCTTACATCACCGACCCTGTCACCACCACCGACGAGCTGATCCCCTCCGGTGAGACTTCGTCTTACCGTTCCAATCCTCTGGGTCTGGCCGAGTTTACCCTCAGCCGCAAGGACCCGGAGTATGTGGGCCGTGCCAAGGCCGTGCAGGCCGAAGAAAAGGCCCGCCGTGCAGGCGAGGGCAGCGCCGAGGTGCTGGCCCAGCTGCACAAGGTGCCCGGTTGCGAAAACCTGACTTGGAACGATGTGCAGATCGCATCCACCATCTTTGCCGTCAAGCCCGGCGATGGCTCTGCCCGTGAGCAGGCGGCCAGCTGCCAGCGTGTGCTGGGGGCCGGTGCCAACATCGTTACCGAGTACGCCACCAAGCGCTACCGCTCCAACCTGATCAACTGGGGCATGCTGCCGCTGCAGCTGGTGGGCGCAACGCCGTTCGGTCTGGGCGACTATGTCTTTATCCCCAACGTCCGCGAGGCCCTCAAGGGCGACCTGCAGGACATCAAGGCCTATGTGCTGGGTGACACTGCAAAAGAGTTCAGCCTGTACATGGCCCCGCTGACCGCCGACGAGCGCAAGATCCTGGCCGACGGCTGCCTGATCAATTTCTATAAGCACTGATAGGATATAAGGCTTCCTCTTTGGGGGAAGCCTTTCTCTGGCTTTCTTGGGAGGTTCATTTTCCATGCCCGGCGATCTTCACAACCATTCCACCTGTTCCGATGGCTCTGTGCCCATCCACCGCCTGCCGCTCATGGCGGCGCGGGCGGGGCTGGACACCATGGCCATTTCCGACCACGACACCCTGCTCAGCGTAAACTACTGCTATGAGCACCCTGTGCAGGACGGCGTGCGCCTGCTCCCGGCCACCGAGCTGACCGGCTATGACCATGAGCATAAGCATCGCGTGCACCTGCTGTGCTACTTCCCGGACCCGGAAAGCCGGGAACTGAAGGAGCACTGCGACATCCTGCGACAGCGCCGCAACGAGTGCGGCCTGCAAAGCGCAAAGGAGATCGAAGCGCTGTACCCACAGTTCCGCACGGAACAGGCGCTGGAATACGCAAAGGACAGCGGTGTGCTGTTCAAAAGCGGCATTATGGAAGCGTTGCACCAGCTGGGGCTGTGCGATGCTGTGTACGGCAAGCTGTACAGTTATCTCTTTGGCTGGGAGCCGCGCGGCGTGGTGCTGCATCAGGTAAAATATCCCTCGGTGCAGGAAGTGATCGCCACGGCGAAAGCTGCCGGTGCGGTGCTGGTGTTTGCACACCCGACCGTTTACAAGAGCATGCCGCTGGTGCGTCAGCTTGCCAAAGAGGGCATCATCGACGGCATTGAGGTGGAGCACCCCCGCAACAGCCCGGAGGACAGGGCCGAGTGTGCTGCTCTGTGTGAGCAGTATGGGCTGATCCATACCGGCGGTACGGACTTCCACGGTGCAAACCACAAGGTGCCGCACCCGGTGGGTACCTGTACCACGGCAGACGATCAGGTGGCCCGCATTCTGGAGCTGGCCCACAAGCGCCGCGGTATTGATGTGTGACCCGGTCACATTGACATTCCGGCACGCTGCTCTATAATAGAAGCAGACGATCTTCGTCGGGATTTCTGTCAAAAAGAGAGGATTTTGAACTATGAGCAAGGAATTCAGCTTCCCGAACAGCGGCACCTGTTCCAAGCAGACCAACTTTGTGCTGAACGATGACCACACCATTGCGTCCATGGAGGTCATTGGCGGCTGCAACGGCAACCTGAAGGGCATCTGCCGTCTGGTCAAGGGCATGAAGGCCGAAGATGTGATCGACCGCATGGAGGGCACGCTCTGCGGTTTCCGCAATACCAGCTGCCCGGATCAGATCGCCAAGAATCTGAAAAAGGCCCTGGCCGAAATGGACTGAAAAATCAAACAGCGAAGGGGGAGATGCCTGCGGGTATCTCCTTTTTGTTTTCCCATCCCGACAGAAAGAGATGTTTTTTTTCTGTGCTTCGGGGCTATACTTCTTGTGAAAACGAATTTCATCAGCAAGGAGCGGGCAAATGAGTATTTGGGAAAAACTTGGCTTTGGCGGGTACAAGGGCTTTTCGCACGAGTCGGATCAGCTGCTGCGCAGTGCGGTGGAGCTTGCCGGGAACCTTGGCTGCGAAAAAGCCGATACCGGCCACCTGCTGCTGGCGATCCTGCAGCAGGATCACGGGGCGGCAGCACGGTTTCTGGAGGGCAAGCAGATCCGGGAACCGGAGGTGCGCCGTCAGCTGGCCGAGAGCCGCCGCGCACCGGCTTTGCATCTGGATCGCTACGCTCTTGCGCCGGACCTCAAGCGCACCATGGATTACGCCATCATCGGGGCACAGAACGCGCACCTGAACCGGGCCGAGCCGGAACATCTGCTCTGCGCCATGCTGGAGGATGACGGCTGCACAGCAGGCATCCTGCTGGCATCCATGGGCGTGCAGCTCACAGATGCCGTGCGGGAATGCCGCCAGCTGTCCGGGCAGTTCGTACTGCCGTATCAGACGCGGGCCACGGTCAGTGCGCCGCGCGGCAGCCGCGCCAGTGATAAGTACTGCCGGGATCTGACCCGCCGTGCTGCGGAACGGGAACTGGACCCGGTGTTCTGCCGGGAAGCAGAGCTGGACCGCATGGTGGAGATCTTATGCCGCCGTCAGAAGAACAACCCCTGCCTTGTGGGGGAGCCGGGCGTGGGCAAGACCGCCCTTGCCGAAGGGCTGGCCCAGCGCATTGCCACGGATCGTGTGCCCCGTGCGCTCAAGGGCCGCCGTCTGCTGGCACTGGATATGGCCAGCCTTGTGGCGGGCACCAAATACCGCGGTGACTTTGAGGAGCGGTTCAAGAACCTGCTGGAAGAGCTGGTGCGGGACGGCAGCTCCATCCTGTTCGTAGACGAGTTCCACACCATCGTGGGTGCCGGTGCAGCGGAGGGTGCCATCGATGCAGCCAGCATCTTAAAACCGGTGCTGGCCCGGGGCGAGATACAAATTATCGGCGCTACCACTACCGAAGAGTTCCGCACCCACATCCAGAAGGATGCCGCACTGGAACGCCGTTTCGGCAAGGTGCAGGTAGAGGAGCCTACGCCTGCGCAGGCGCTGGATATCCTCAATGGGCTTGCGCCGCGCTATGAGAGCTACCACAATGTCTGCCTTCCGCCGGAAGCGCTGCAGGCTGCGGTGGAGCTTTCGGTGCGATATCTGCCGGGGCGCTTTCTGCCGGATAAGGCCATCGACCTTGTGGACGAAGCCTGTGCGGCGGCACGCATCCGGGCCGAGCAGGCAAAGCAGTCAAAGCCCACGCTGATGCCGGACGATATCGCCCATGTGGTGGCGCAGGCCAGCGGTGTGCCGGTGGAGCGGGTAGGTGAGCAGGAGCGGGAACGACTGGACAAGCTGGAAGAACGTCTCAACGCCGAGATCGTGGGCCAGAGCCGGGCTGTGGCTGCGGTGGCAGGTGCCATCCGGCGCAGCCGCACCGGTCTTGGCGAGCCGGGCCGGCCCATGGGTGCCATGCTGTTTCTTGGCCCCACGGGAGTGGGCAAAACGGCTCTTGCCCGGGCGCTGGCGGTCAGCTGGTTCGGCAGCGAAAAAGCCCTGCTCAAATTTGATATGTCGGAGTATCAGGAGCAGCACACCGCTGCCCGGCTGCTGGGTGCGCCGCCGGGCTATCTGGGCCATGACGAGGGCGGACAGCTGACCGAAGCAGTGCGCCGCCGCCCTTACAGTGTGGTGCTGTTTGACGAGATCGAAAAGGCACACCCGGACATTCAGAACATCCTTTTGCAGATACTGGAAGATGGCCAGCTGACCGATGCCATGGGCCGCAAGGCGGATTTCCGCAACACCATCGTACTGCTCACCTCAAACCTCGGCGCACGTTTTTTGGCGGGTCAGAGCACGCCGCTGGGCTTTGCGGCGGGCAGCGAAGCCGTGTTTGAAAAGCAGTCTGCGCAGGCCATTGAGGAGGCAAAAAAGTGGTTCCGGCCGGAGCTGGCAGGCCGTCTGGACGAGATGATCGTATTCCGTCCGCTGGCCGACGACAGCCTGTGCGCCATTGCCGAAAAAATGCTGTGCCAGCTGGAGCAGCGTGCCGCCCGCAGCGGCTACCAGCTGCATCACACACCGCGGGTAGGGCAGGCACTGGCAGCAAAGGCCCGCTCTGCCTACGGGGCCAGAGAACTGCGCCGCGCAGTGGACAGGGCAGTGGAGCAGGCACTTGCGGATCAGATCGCATCCGGCACGGCCTGCGTGGGCCAGCACTGGACGGCGGACTGCTCGGCGGATGGTGCTATCGTCCTGCGGGAGGACGAAACCGCAACACTGTAAAGCATCTGAAGCTCAAAAGGACCGCCCTGAGTTACAAGACCCGGGGCGGTATTTTTTTGTCTGCAGGGGGGAGCGGAGACGTCCGCTCCTTTTTTGCGCGTACGGGGCAGGGACATTGTGAGATTGGCTCTTGCATCCTTTTGGTTTTCTGTTATCATAGAAGCAACAGAATTGCAGGAGGAAGTCCATGCGCACATTGTTTCTTTTGAACCCAACTGCCGGTAAGGCCGATTGCACCCGTACGCTGCCGCAGCAGATCAATGTTGCCGCCGCGCGTGCAGGGCTTGCGCCGGAAGAATATACCATTCAGGTCACAAATCACGCCGGTCATGCCCGGGAGCTGGCCAATGTCGCTGCGCAGCAGGCCCGGCAGAGCGGGGAAGAACTGCGGGTCTTCACTGCCGGCGGCGACGGCACCTTCAACGAAGCGCTCACCGGGCTCTATGGCTATGCAAATGCAGCCGTGGGCTGTCTGCCCTTTGGCAGCGGCAACGATTTTCTGCGCACCTTTGGGACAAAGGAAGAGTTTCTGGATCTGGATGCCCAGCTGGCCGGTGGGCCGGTGAGCATCGATCTGATGCAGACCAGCCTTGGCCTTTCGGCCACCATCTGCGCTGCCGGTCTGGATGCGCAGGTTGCCTACGGCATCCCGAAGTTCCGGCGCATCCCGCTGTGCGGCGGCGAGATGGCCTATGTGCTTTCCATTGTGGAACAGCTGTGCGGACACATCGGCCGCAGGGTGGAGTACACCATCGATGGTGAAACGCTGGATGTGGACTGCCTGATGTGTGCCATCTGCAATGGCCGCACCTATGGCGGCGGCTTCTATGCAGCGCCGGAAGCACAGCCCGACGATGGCTGGCTGGATGTATATATCATCCGCAAGGTGAGCCGCGTGACCATTGCAAAGCTGCTGGGAATGTACAAGAGCGGCAAGCACTTCCAGAACGGTCAGCTCGTCAGAGCTGCAGAGCCGTATTTCATTTACCGCCGCGCAAAGCAGGTGAGCCTGCGCGCTGCGGATGGCTGCGGGCCAATCGTTGCCACGGCAGACGGCGAATGCGCACCCAAGGAGCAGATCACTGTACAGGTACAGCCGCTGGCAGGGCGCATCCTTCTGCCAAAGCCTGCTTTTGAGCGCTTTGCAGCGCAGAGGACGGCACAGAGTGCAGACCGAACATGAAAAACCAGAAGAAGAGACAGCTTTTTTGCCCAAGAGAAAGCTGTCTCTTTTTCGCTGTACGGCTGATTTTTTCATCTGTCATAAATTCTTAACAAAAAGAAGCAAAAAAGGTCTTGATTTTTTGGGTCAAGATGAGTACAATACACTTAGCACTCAGATAAATGGAGTGCTAAAGAGCTGAAGAGCCGACACGAGGCCCTTTGGACACAGCAAAGTTTTAAATTATATTTTTACTATAGGAGGGCAAGAACTATGAAGATCATTCCTCTTGCAGACCGTGTTGTCATTAAGGCTGTTGAGGTTGAGGAGACCACCAAGGGCGGTCTGATCCTGACCGGCAGTGCTAAGGAAAAGCCCCAGGTGGCTGAGGTCATCGCTGTCGGCCCCGGCGGCGTTGTGGACGGCAAGGAAGTCAAGATGACTGTGAAGGTCGGCGACAAGGTCCTCACCAGCAAGTACTCCGGTACCGAGGTCAAGGTGGACGGCGAAGAGTGCACCATCGTCCGTCAGGGCGATATCCTGGCAGTCGTTGAGGACTGAGCAGTTTCCCCTCTGATATTTGAAAATTGAGCTTTAAAGGAGCGATTTGATTATGGCTAAGCAGATCAAGCAGGGCGAGGATGCCCGCAAGGCACTGTGTGCCGGTATCGATACCCTGGCAAACACCGTTAAGATCACCCTGGGCCCCAAGGGCCGCAATGTGGTGCTGAGCAAAAAGTTCGGTGCACCGGTCATCACCAACGATGGCGTGACCATTGCCAAGGAGATCGAGCTGAAGGACGAGTTCGAGAACATGGGCGCACAGCTGGTGCGTGAAGTCGCTACCAAGACCAACGACGCAGCAGGCGACGGCACCACCACCGCAACCGTTCTGGCACAGGCCATGGTCACCGAGGGCATGAAGAATGTCACCGCCGGTGCAAACCCCATGGATATCCGCCGCGGCATGAGCAAGGCTGTTGCCAAGGCTGTTGAGACCATCAAGGCTCACAGCCAGAAGGTGAAGGACAGCAACGATATCGCCCGCGTCGGCACCATTTCTGCAGGCGACCCCGAGATCGGCCGTCTGATCGCCGAGGCTATGGAGAAGGTTACCTCCGATGGCGTTATCACCATTGAGGAGAACAAGACCACCGCTGAGACCTACAACGAGATCGTGGAAGGCATGCAGTTCGACCGCGGCTACCTCACCCCGTATATGGTCACCGATACCGACAAGATGGTGGCTGATCTGGACAACGCCGCTATCCTGATCACCGATAAGAAGATCAGCGTGATTCAGGATCTGGTCCCTCTGCTGGAGCAGGTGATGCAGAACGGTCTGAAACTGCTGATCGTGGCTGAGGACATTGAGGGCGAGGCTCTGTCCACTCTGATCGTCAACCGCCTGCGCGGCACCCTGAACGTCTGCGCTGTCAAGGCTCCCGGCTTTGGCGACCGCCGCAAGGAAATGCTGCAGGATATTGCAACCCTGACCGGCGGCACCGTGATCTCCTCCGATCTGGGCTATGAGCTGAAGGATGCTACCGTCCAGATGCTGGGCCATGCCCGTCAGGTGAAGGTCTCCAAGGAGAACACCACCATCGTTGGCGGTGCAGGCGATAAGGATGCCATCGCAGCCCGCATCGCTCAGATCCGCAGCCAGATCGAGGCCGCTACCAGCGATTTCGACCGTGAAAAGCTGCAGGAGCGTCTGGCAAAGCTGGCTGGCGGCGTGGCCGTCATCAAGGTCGGCGCTGCTACCGAAGTTGAGATGAAGGACAAGAAGCTGCGCATCGAGGATGCTCTGAACGCAACCAAGGCTGCTGTTCAGGAAGGCGTTGTTGCCGGCGGCGGCACTGCTCCTATCAATGCGATCCCCGCTGTGCGCGAGCTGTGCGACACGCTGGAAGGCGACGAGCGCACCGGTGCCAAGATCGTTCTGAAGGCTCTGGAAGCTCCTCTGCGCCAGATCGCTAAGAATGCCGGTCTGGAAGGCAGTGTCATCATCGACAAGATCATCTCTGCCAACAAGCCCAACTACGGCTTTGATGCTCAGAACGAGGTCTTTGTGGACGATATGATCGCTGCTGGCATCGTTGACCCCACCAAGGTCACCCGTTCCGCTCTGGAGAACGCAGCCTCCGTCGCTGAGATGGTGCTGACCACCGAAAGCCTGGTCGCTGATCTGCCGGAACCCCCTGCTGCACCCGCTGCTGCAGGCGGTGACATGGGCGGTATGGGCGGCATGTACTAATAACTGCCTGAAAACCGCATGAATCCTTGATTTTTGGAGCGCGCAAAAGCGGATTTACGCCAAACTTACGCCACTTACGCCAAAAATCAAAGCGCACTATAGGGTAATAAAATCGGCACTCGCTGAAAAGCGGGTGCCGATTTTTTGTGTCTAGGGGATTTGAAGACTCATGAAACCCACTGATGGATTCTGCGAGCGGCAGACTGTCAGCGGCTTTATTGTTGACGAAAAACAAAGGTAGGGATACAATAATAAAAAAGAATGTAAAACCGGAAGGGAGCGTGCCGCCATGGAAAATCAGAGGGATTTCTGCACAGAATGCCGCAGAGAAACGAGCTACACCTTGAAGAAAATCAAAATCAACCAGACCATCCGGGAAAAGAAGTATACTTTTGAAATCACGGCTGCTTTCTGCAACAAATGCGGCGGCGAAATGGGCTAAAGAAGCATGCTGCAACAATGATATAAAAGTAGTTTCTTTTCGTGTGAGGTGAAATCAATGAATGCTGACTATGTTGAAAATATCATTCGAAATATTGATAAGCAATCTTATAAATGTATCTTAGTTGATGGCGCTTGGGGAATTGGTAAGTCCTACATGGTAAGAAAAGCACTGGAGGATATGAAGGATAGGACGTGCTTTATCTCACTTTTTGGAATGGATGATGTTCAAAAAATATACCATGAAGCTTTTTTTCAGTTGGCGTTGCGTACCTCTCGTGGAGGAAAAATTGCAAATGGTGCGAAAGGGGTAGCAAAAGCAGCTGGTAATTTCTGTGCGGAGATAACAAAATTGAACGGTGCGCTTGCACAAGCAATATCTGAACGAGAATTGTTTGCGGTTACGGCGAGCAATTTTAAAAAGAACAGAATTATCGTCATTGACGATTTGGAACGTCGAAAGGCTGGATTGGATTTAGAGGAACTCTTTGGAGTGATTGAGGAACTAAAGCAGTCCAACTATATTAAGGTTATTCTTATTGCCAATTCAAATGAAATTCATGAAAATGAAAGAACTACGTTCAATAAGTACAAAGAAAAAACTATTGATCGTATCTTTGAGGTAACGGAACACTCGGCATCGATTAAGTGGGGAGTGTATGGAATAGATGGAGAATTTATTGATGCCTTTTTGATGCATCATAAAGCAAAAAATTTGAGAACATTGCAAAAGGCTCAAAATTTTTATAATGATGTGAAACAGTATTGCCTGAAAATAGAAAACGAACAATTTATGAATGAAGTAAAGATGCTCTGCTTTGCTGTTGTTGTAGAAGATGTAGATAAGTTATACTATAAAAACGATTCAACAGAGAAAGAAAATACTAACAGCAGATACCGGAAAGATGGGCATATCTTGAGCAATCATTTAAATGTCCGACTCGCAAACTATGTACATCTTCAATCTAGTGGTGCATTATTGGATGATATCTATAACTATTTTAAAAGCTCTAAGATGCTTAGTGAAGAAACCCTTCAAAAACATTATCAAAAATTCAAGGAAGCCGGTGATAAAGCAAATTATTACAAAACTGATGAGGAGATAGAGACTTACATTCAAAGTTGGAAAGCAAAATTACATGAAGCATCAAATAGTGTAGAATTGACGCAGTTGGCAGGGGAATATGATTATTGGTTTCAGGTGTTGGAAAAAGATGATGACGAACTTATTGAATATTACAGAGATGTTTTAAAAAACATGTTTTTATGTGAGAACAGAAGCGATAAAAGAAGTCCATTGGACTATTACAATAGCGATGAATTCCATGGCGCAACAGAAAAAATTCGTGATATATATGAAGAAGTACTTAAACAAACGAAAAAAGAAATTATAAGAACATATATCGAGAAACTTGGTGGTATCCTAGACGAAGAAATTGCATATGAGTATTCGTACTGGCTTAAAGAATGGTATACAGGAACGCTAGAGATGCATCGCTATATTGATGAAGAAATTGATCCCTTGTATCAAAGAAATTCGTTCCCTGTTGATAATATGTCAAAAACCAAAAAAATGGTCTGTTATAATGTTATGACCTTGTTATATCTACATGATAAAGAAAAACTTGAAAAATGCTATAATAGTTTGAAATCTGACTTTAGTAAAATGGGAATAAAACGAACAGAGGACATTTTGAAAGAAATTCGAGAAGACAACTAGTTTATATACAAAACAGCCGCCCAGCGACCTTACGGTCTCGCTGGGCGGCTTATTTTTTGCGTTTCCAGAGCAAATATTCTTCGTAGCGGTGCATCTCGTTCTGTTCTTCTTCGGTCAGGCGCTGGCGCTGTTTGCGGGCTTCGTCCGAGGGGTCGATGTCGGTCAGACCCAGCAGGTAGTCGGCGGAGGTGCCATAGTACCTGCAAATGGCAATCAACATCTCGTGGTTTGGGGAACTCTTTTCATGCTCCCAACTGCGGATGGTAGAGGTTGCAACATTAAGGGCTTTGGCGAGTTCTTCCTGCGTTTGGTTATTCCAATCTCGCAGGTCGGCTAATCGTGCTCCAATCATCTTTTTCCCGCCTTTCTTTGCCATAAGTATAGGTGTTTCATATCACTTTTGGTAAAAAACGCCGAGAATCTTGTTAATTTGGCTTGAAAGTGATAAGATACTTGTTAGTATGGACTGAAAGTGCTAAGAATATTATCACTTCCGCCGCAACGCTAAGGCAAAGCGAGGGAATCCCCGTTGGAACAATTGATCGACTTTCACGCACCGGAAGTGCAGGCGGTGCTGGATACGCTACTAAAAGATAAATCCACCGGCAAAAACATCATCTGGGCCACCGACCCGCCGGAGGAACTGCAAACGGTAATGTACGAGCCGGTGACGGATAGATCTCAGATCACCACCCAGCAGCTCGGGCTGACCCACTACGAGGTGGTGCTGCCCCGGATGATGAAGCAGACCAACACCCAGCAGCAGCGCACCCGCAAAAAAGGCGAGGTGTTCAGCCCCGCATGGGTCTGCAACAAGATGAACAACGCACTGGACGCCGACTGGTTCGGTGCGCTGGGGGCAGAGGAGAGTGCCGGGCAGTTCACGGTGGAGCTGCCCCAAGGCTGGCAGACGGTGGAAACGCCGGTGCAGTTTCCGGTTTGCAAGGGCAGGACTCCGGCATGGGTGCAGTATGTGCAGAGCCGCCGCTTGGAGGTGACCTGCGGTGAAGCCCCCTTTCTGGCGTCCCGCTACGATGCCGCCACCGGCGAGATGATCCCGGTGGCTCGGCGTATTGGCATTCTGGACCGAAAACTGCGTGTGGTAAGCGAGAACGCCGCCACAGAGGACGAGTGGCGCAAATATGCCACCCATGCGGTGCAGTCCACCTACGGCTACGAGTATCAGGGAGATAATCTTTTGTTGGCGCGGGTCAACCTGCTGCTGACCTATGCAGAGCATCTGCAAGCTCGCTGGCAGCGCAAACCCACAAAAGAAGAGTTACAGCCTATCGCCAACATCATCAGCTGGAACCTGTGGCAAATGGACGGCTTGCACCTGTCTGTGCCCGGCGGCAAGCCTCAGCCGGAGGCAGAACAGCTTAATCTCTTCTCAATGTTTGGCACGATGGAAGAGCAGACCCCGGCAGTATCGTGCAAAGTGAAAAATTGGCGTTCTAGCAAAACGCAGAACTTTGAAACCATTCAGGAAGGGAGTGCCAGCATGAAGTTTGATTATGTCATCGGAAACCCACCGTATCAGGAAGTTGATGGAGGTTCAGGCGCAAGCGCAACGCCGGTATATAACAAATTCATTGAGGAAACAAAGACATTGAATCCAACGGCAATGTCTTTTATCATTCCAGCAAAATGGTATTCTGGTGGTAAAGGGTTGGATAAATTTCGAGAGCAGATGTTAAACGACAAACGAATGGCGGTACTCGTTGACTATCCTAACTCGCTGGATGTTTTTCCGAATGTGGATGTTGCTGGTGGTGTATGCTATTTTGTGTGGGCTAAGTCACATGAGGGAAAATGCTACTACATAAATTACCGAGATGGGGTTAAGACATCCGAATACCGTGATTTGAATGAGTTTTCGACATTTATTCGTTATCCAATCGCTGCCGAGATAGTTAAGAAGGTGCGTCTGAAAGGAGAGCAGACGCTTGATACGATAGTTTCCAGCCGAAAGCCGTTTGGTCTTGCTACAAATGTGAAACCGCTCAAAGCAGGAGATATTCAACTGAGATTTAATGGTGGGATAGGCCCATATAAAAGAAGTTTGATTTCTACGGGTATAGAAAATATAGACCGCTATAAAATCATTATTTCATATTTGACGGCAGAACACGCAGGACAGCCCGACAAGAACGGACAATACCGCATTCTCTCGACAATGGAAAAGCAGCCGCCGAAAGTAGTTTGTTCAGAAACGTATCTCGTTGCAGGAGCATTTGACACAGAAGCTGAAGCAGATAACTATATGAGATACCTAAAAACACGATTTGTGCGTTTTTTGATTTCGATTTTGGCGATGACACAGCATATCAGCAAAGGTATGTTTGGTTTTGTTCCTGCTCAGGATTTTTCAAGAGCGTGGACAGATGAAGAACTGTTTTCAAAGTATAAACTAACTTCTGATGAAGTGGCATTCATACAAAGCATTATAAAGGAGATGGCATAATGGCTGGCATAACCCTGCGCACTGCCCGGCAGGTGGTGCCCATGATCTACGCCTATACCACCCCGGAAATTGCCCGGCACAACGGCTGGACGAAGATCGGCTACACCGAGCAGTCGGTGGACAAACGCCTGAAACAGCAGACCCACACCGCCGATGTGCTGTACCATGAGGAGTGGCGGGGCAATGCCGTCTACGATGACGGCAGCGGCGAGGTGTTCACCGACCACGATTTCCACGCCTACCTCCGCAAGCTGAACGTGGAGAACGACTGCAAAAACGAGTGGTTCCATCTGGATGGTCAGCAGTCCCGGCGGTATTTTCAGGATTTCCGCATGAACCGGGGCCGGGTGCAGCTGGATGCCGCCATCGCCTACACCCTGCGGGAGGAGCAGGCAAGGGCTGTCCACGACACCAAAATCTATTACCAGAGCCACCCCGGCGGGGAATACCTCTGGAACGCCAAGCCCCGCTTTGGCAAGACCCTTTCCGTCTACGACTTCTGTAAGCAGGTCGATGCACAGACGGTGCTCATCGTCACCAACCGCCCTGCCATTGCCAATAGCTGGTACAGCGACTATGTGCGCTTTCTGGGCAGGGAGTCCGGCTACCTGTTTGTCAGCCATGTGGATGCCCTTGCCGGGCAGCCCCATGTGCTGGACGAGCAAGGCTATCTGGATGCCGCCGCACAGGGCGAGAAACTGTATAAGCGCATTGAGTTCGTCAGCCTGCAGGACATGAAAGGCTCGAAATATTTCGGCGGCGAGTACGACAAGCTGCGCCACCTGACCGAGTTGAACTGGGATGTGCTGGTCATCGACGAAGCCCACGAGGGCGTGGACACCTACAAGACCGACCTTGCCTTTGACCACATCCGCCGCCGCTTCACGCTGCACCTGTCCGGCACGCCCTTCAAGGCGCTGGCGAACGACAAGTTTGCCGGGGATGCCATCTTCAACTGGACCTACGCCGACGAGCAGGCCGCCAAGCGGAACTGGCAGGGCGCACCGGGGCAGCAGAATCCCTACGCAAACCTCCCTATGCTCAACCTCTACACCTACCAGATGTCCGAGATCATCCGGGACGAAATTCAGCAGGGCGTGGAGATCGACGGCGAAACGCAGGAATTTGCCTTTGACCTGAACGAGTTCTTCAAGGTAAAGCCCAGCGGCAGCTTTGAGCATGAGGCTGAGGTGGACCGCTTTCTGGATGCCATGACCACCCAGAACAAATTTCCGTTTTCCACCCCGGAACTGCGTGCCGAGCTGAAGCATACCTTCTGGCTACTGAACCGGGTGGACAGCGCCAGAGCGCTGGCGAAAAAGCTGCAGGCGCACCCGGTATTCCGGGACTATGAGGTGATCCTAGCCGCCGGTGACGGCAAGCTGGACGACACGGACGAGAACCAGAAGAGCTTTGACCGGGTAAAAGCCGCCATCGCCCACCACGAAAAGACCATCACCCTGTCGGTGGGGCAGCTCACTACCGGTGTCACCATCCCGGAGTGGTCGGCGGTGCTGATGCTCTCCAACCTGAAAAGCCCGGCGCTGTATATGCAGGCGGCGTTCCGTGCACAGAACCCCTGCCTTTTCCACGAAAACGGCACCTTCCGCCGCAAAGAGAACGCCTATGTGTTCGATTTTGACCCTGCCCGCACCCTGCTGATCTACGAGCAGTTCGCCAACGACCTTTCACAGGACACCGCCAGCGGCAAGGGCGACACCGAGGAGCGCAAGGCGCACATTCAGAATCTGCTCAACTTCTTCCCGGTCATCGGCGAGGACGAGGAAGGGGAGATGATCCCGCTGGATGCAGAAAAAGTCCTCAGCATCCCCCGGAAGATTAAGTCCAAGGAAGTGGTGCGGATGGGCTTCCAGAGCAACTTCCTGTTCCAGAACATTTCCAACGTGTTCAGTGCGCCGCAGGAGGTGCTGGACATTCTGCAAAACTTGCAGCCCATCAGCGAAGCCAAGGCAAAGCCCATCCAGATTACCCCGGAGACCGGCGCAGACCTCTCCCTGAACGACAAGGGCGAGGTGGATTTGGACGAGGGCTACGTCATCGGCAAGGCAGCGGATGTGTTCGGGGCAAAGATCTACGAAAGCACCCCGACGCTGGACACCGCCCTGCAAGACCTGACCGATGCCCCGGCTCCTGCCAAAGAAGAGCATCTGGAACCTCTGAAAAAGAGCATCACCAAGGAGATCATCACTCCTATGGTGGAGCAGGCAAAGCAGGAGTATGGGCGGGACCTGAAGCTGTCCGACCAGAAGCGGTTTGAGAGCACCGCCAAGGCCAAAATGGACGTGGCGGTGAACAAGGTGGTGGACAACTACCGCATCGACCAGAGCCAGTTGGAGACCCAGCGCACCCAGCAGCTGCAAAGCTGCACCACCGCCCAGCAGCGCCAGCAGGTGAACCGGGAGTTTGACGCAAAGCAGCAGCAGAGCACCGTCGCCCTCATGGAGACCCTGCAATCCACCATCCAGCAGACGGCGCAGGAAATGCAGCAGACCATCGTGCGCACCGTGGAGACCAACCAGAAGGAGCAGAAGAAAAAGGGCTACGAGGACACCGTCCGTGACCATCTCCGGGGCTTCTCCCGCACCATCCCGTCCTTCCTCATGGCCTACGGCGACGAGACCGTGACACTGGCAAACTTTGACCGGATCATCCCGGACAAGGTCTTTCAGGAGGTCACCAGCATCACGCTGGAGCAGTTCCGCTTTTTGCGGGACGGCGGGCCGTACATCAACCAGACTACCGGACAGGAGGAGCACTTTGCAGGCCACCTGTTCGACCCGGTGGTGTTTGACGATTCGGTGAAGGAGTTTTTGAACCTGAAGGTCAAACTGGCGGATTACTTTGACGAGAGCCGCACCGAGGATATCTTCGATTACATCCCGCCCCAGAAAACCAACCAGATCTTCACCCCAAAGTGGGTGGTGAAAAAGATGGTGGACTTGCTGGAACAGGAAAACCCCGGCTGCTTCGATGACCCCGGCAAGACCTTCCTGGATCCCTACATGAAGTCCGGCCTGTACATTACGGAAATCGTCAAGCGCCTTTACCGCAGCGAGAAGATGCGGCAAGCCTTCCCGGACGATAACGCCCGGCTGGAACATATCTTTGCCAAGCAGGTCTATGGGCTTGCCCCTACCGAGATCATCTACCGCATTGCTATCAGCTACATTCTGGGCTTTGCAAAGGATCACGGCATCACCGCCCACCATATCCGTCAGGCGGATACGCTGGAATTTGCCAAGGCGGGCACCATGGAAAGGGAACTGGATAAGATTTTCAGAGACTGACAAATAGAATACAGCATAAAACCAAAGGCGGCTGTCTGCATGGGTGCAGATGGCCGCCTTTTTGTGCTATACGATTACGAAAACGGACGAATTTGTCAGTTCTCGTTACATCGGAGCCGGACGAGCTGTCCATTCCAGGACAGCTTGCCCGGAGCAAGAGTGCAGAGAGGTGCGGGTCGCCTGCGGCGACCTCAAAAGGCCACTGGCCTTTTGAAGCACCGACCGAGCCGACAGGCGAGACCAGCTCTTTGAAGGGAGTCAAGGGGGAACGCCTTGCCCAGTGATATGATGCTGTGCGTCATATCCTACTGGGTATTATCTGGCGCAAAATGGCGGCAGATCCAGCAGCTCCGCTGCTGCGCACTCTCCCGGCAAGCTGTTGAAATGAAAGAAGCCTCCGCTAAACCTTATACCAAAATCAGGAAAAAGTAATCAAAACAGGTTCACTTAGGGAGCCAATAATAGGCCTACGAGGCCCACGAATTTAGTGATTTCAGGTGCTATAATAATTGCAGAGATGCAGCATCTTAGTGATTTTCTGCAAAGAAAGAATAACGATGCAACAAGAAATGGGAACGATGCTTCCTACTTTCACTGAAAATTAGGAACTCACAGTTCCTGTTCGACTATGAGTTTCTCTGTTATACTTTTCTTGCAGAGCGAAAGCAAACTCTTCTAAGCAGAAAGCGACAAACGCCATGATCTCCCACTGAGGGAAGGAGCGGTAGGCCACTTTCTTTGCAGTATAACAAACACATAAATCCTTTTCCGAAAGGATTACCTCTCGATTCCGAGAGAAGATTTCAAGACACGGTCTTGAAATGCGAGACCCTTTGCTTGGAAGAATTGTATTACTCTTGTGATCTAATAGCATGAGTGACCGTACACAAAAATACAGGAAAAGAGGGATGTCTATCTGAAATTAACACGACACAATGGACGAGCCGGAACCCACGGCACCTATAACCCCAAGCACAATGACCGCAGTTTCAACCTTTCCAACAGCGAGCACATTGACCCGGAACGAGCTAAAGGTAACATCTACTGGGACTGCTATCATGGCATCCGTTCTGCATCCGACAATGATAAACAGACTGCCGCATTCAGCGATGTGGAGAAGATATTCTATGAAATCCATTACGCTCACTTTGTGGAGAACCAGAACGCCCGCAATGCGAAGATTCGCCACACCGAGCGCAATCGAACCATAGAGGACTTGCTTGCAGGTAAGAAAACCTGCCCGGAAGAAACCATCTACCAGTTCGGAACGTTGGACGAACACGCATCGGTGGAAGACCTGGTTTTAGTGGTGACAGAGTTTATGTCCGAATTTCATGAGCGCTTCGGCACTCATGTTCATCTGCTGGACTGGGCACTGCATCTGGACGAAAGCACTCCCCACATCCATGAGCGTCATGTGTTCGACTGCGAAAACAAGTACGGCGAGATCGCTCCTCAGCAGGAAAAGGCACTGGAAGCATTGGGTTTCGACCTGCCCGACCCGGACAAGCCCCTCAGCCGCCGCAACAACCGCAAGATCACCTTTGATGCCGCCTGCCGGAAGATGCTGTTCGAGATTGCAAAACGGCATGGTCTGGAATTGGAGGAAGAAGCGGAGTATGGCAACCGCAAGTATTTGGAAAAGCAGGACTTCATCCTTGCCAAGCAGAAGGAGCAGCTTGCCGCCCAGCAGAGCAAGCTGGACGAGCTGACCCTGAAAGTTTCGGATATGGAGACCCTGCTGGAAAATGTTTCGGCTGCGGCCTATGACAAGGCGGTGGAGGTTGTGACCGACGTGGTACGCACCGAGACCCGCAAGGAAGATATGCGGATGATCGAGGACACAAAAAAGTGGGTGCTGTCCCCTGAACGCAAGGCTCCGCAGGCCACGAGAGAGTATGCAGCGCACCGTTTGGACACCGTGCTGGACAAATTTCTCAAGACCATGCAGACCACTGCTGCACGTCTGCAAGAGAAGCTGCTGAAGCCGGAAGTCCGGCAGAAAGGCAAGGAACAGGTCAAGGAGAAAGCACGGGATTCCGTTCTGCAACTGCTAAGCCGATTGCAGGCAGAGCAGATGCAACGGAAACCCGGAGATATACCCGCTGCGGAAAAGTTAGAAAATTGTTTTCAATAATAGTACGAGGTGATGTTTATTGAGCAAAGAAGCCAACGAAGAACGTACTCCCAGAACCGTTGCGGACGTAAAAGAAATGCTGACCAAGCACTCCAACGGCGAGATCCAGCGGACAATCCAAAACTGCATCACGATTTTGCAGAACGACCATGTGCTTGCCGATGCCATCCGGCTGAACCTGTTGAGCGAGCGCATCGACATTGTGAAGCCCGTGGGCTGGCCCCGCTCCGGCAAGACCCTGAACGACACTGACATGAAGTATATCCTGCGCCGGATGGAGAAATACGGCATTTCCAGCGAGAAGAAGATCGAATCCGCCATCCGCATCGTTGCCAACGAGAACCGCTACCACCCCATCCGGGACTACCTGAACGGCCTGCAATGGGATGGCACAAAGAGGATTCCCCACGTTCTGCACCACTTCCTCGGTGCTGCGGAGGACGAGTACACTTGCGAAGCTATGAAGATATTCCTGCTGGGAGCCATCAAGCGGGTGTTCCAGCCGGGATGTAAATTTGAAACCATGCTCTGTCTGGTGGGCGGGCAAGGGTGCGGGTCGCCAGTGGCGACCTCAAAATGCTGCAGGCATTTTGAAGCACCGACCGAGCCGACAGGCGAGACCCGGGGAAGTCCACCTTTTTTCGACTGCTGGCGGTCAAGGATGAGTGGTTCTCGGATGACCTGCGGCGGCTGGACGATGACAACGTGTACCGCAAGCTGCAAGGTCACTGGATCATCGAAATGTCGGAGATGATCGCCACCGCCAATGCTAAGAGCATCGAGGAGATCAAGAGTTTCCTCAGCAAGCAGAAGGAAACCTATAAAGTTCCCTACGAGACACATCCTGCCGACCGTCTGCGCCAGTGCGTCTTTGCTGGCACGACCAATCGACAGGATTTTTTGCCCCGTGACCGCACAGGCAACCGCCGCTTCATCCCTGTCCCGGTGAATGCGGAACTGGCCGAAGTCCACATTCTAGACGATGAAGCCGAATCCCGTGCCTATATCGCCCAGCTTTGGGCTGAAGCCATGACCATCTACAACAGCGGTAATTACAAGCTGGCGTTCAGCCCCGCCATGCAGGAAACGCTGCAAGTCCATCAGCAGGACTTCATGCAGGAGGATGCACAGGCTGGCATGATCTACGCCTTTCTGGAGGACTACACGGGTGACCGGGTGTGTTCCAAGCAGCTTTATGCGGAAGCGCTGGGCAACACGAACATCCCGGCAGAGTGGGAGACCCGCGCTATCTGTGAGATCATGAACACGGGAATTTCGCGCGGCGATATTCAAGGCTGGCAGGCGCACAAGACCGCCAAGCGTTACCCGAAGTACGGCGTTCAGAAAGGCTGGGAGCGCGTAACCAGCCCCGAAACCGGGGCTGAAGATTTCTCCGAAATAACGGATGTAGAAGCTAAGCAGCTGGGCTTTCCCTTCTGATGAACAGCGGTTACACGTCTGGTTACAGATTCGGTTACACTTCAGTTACAGTCCAAAGGCCGCATGGCTACTGTGTTTTCCTCTTTCTGTAACCATGTAACCTTAAAAAGATAAGAAAAAGTATAAAGCCGACCGGATGCCCTGTGTGCAGAAAAAGAGAGTTTTCCTGCCCGGTTACAGGCGTTCGGTTACAAGGAATTGGAGGTCTGCCTATGAAGGAAGTTCGCGTTTGCGAAGCAATGAAGTCCCCGGTGGAGACTTCAAGCGACGGAACGGTCTTGCATCAGCAAGATGGAGGAACCAAGTCCCGACAAGTTCCGATCTGGGAAAAGAGCAATCTGACGCTGGAAGAAGCTGCGGCTTATTCCGGCATTGGCATCAATAAACTGCGTGAGATCACCAACGAGGATAAGTGCAAATTTGTCCTTTGGGTGGGCAACAAGCGTTTGATCAAGCGCCGTCTGTTTGATTGCTTTATCGAGCAGGCGTATTCTATTTGAGAATGATGCAACGTCTTTTCTATTCGATATCGGTGGAAATCGCATGGTCGGTATGGTATACTAAAATTAACCCCTATATGCGCTTTTCACAGAAAGGAGTTTCTAAATGTCTGAAAAGCGCAAAGATAGCAAGGGCCGTGTTTTGAAGGATGGCGAAAGCCAGAGAGCAAACGGCACCTACGACTATCGTTATACCGATATCCACAAGAAACGGCGTTGTATTTACGCTAAATCCCTGACAGAGCTGCGGAAAAAAGAGGAAGAACTGTGGCGCGATCTGGCAGACGGCATCGACTACGCCGCCGGAGAGATGACGGTGGCTGATCTGGTTGACCGCTATATGAACCTGAAACGTGGGTTGAAACCCAATTCACTTCGGTCGTACAACACAGCGGTCAAGCGGATTCATGCTGACCCTTTCGGGCAAAAAGCCATCAAAACGGTAAAATTGTCCGATGCGAAAGGCTGGTTCGTGTTTCTGCATGACAGCGGTTTCAAGCAAAACACCATAGGAATCCTGCAAAGCGTTGTCAGACCGGCGTTTGAGATGGCGGTAGAGGATGACATCATCCGCAAGAATCCATTTAAGTTCAAGCTGTCGGACGTTGTGCCGAAGGACGCTTATGTGCGCAATGCCCTGACCAGAGAACAGCAGGAGAAATATCTGCAATTCGTTCAAGACTATGGCGGCAACTATTATGATGATATCGTCATTCTTATGGGAACCGGCTTGCGTGTGAGTGAGTTGTATGGCCTGACACGAGCAGATATCGACTTTGAACGGCACTGTATCCATGTCCGGCGGCAGCTTTGCCGGACGGCTGAAAAGCCCTACTTTGTCACACCGCCGAAAACAAAAAGCGGTATCCGCAATGTTCCCATGACGGATACCGTTTGTGCAGCGTTGCGGCGTGTAGTAAAAGCCAGAGCATCCACAAAGGTGGAAGCACTAGTGGATGGTTGCAGCGGATTTCTCTTTCTGGACAAGTCCGGAATGCCGAAGGTGGCAATGCACTTGGAAAACTATATGCGCGGCGTACAGGGAAAGTTTGAGAAGGCATATGGCAAACCGGTTCCGCGCATTACACCCCATGTGCTGCGACACACCTTCTGCACCAATGTTCAGCAGGCCGGGTTGGATGTGAAGAGCCTGCAATACCTGATGGGGCACTCCAATGCCAGTGTGACATTGGATGTCTACACGCACAGCAGCTTTGAATCGGTTGAAAGAGCCTTTGAACAGATCGCCGGCAACCTGTGATTTTCGACGTATGAAGCGGAATTGCTTACTCAATAAGTACCTTATGGAGACGGGATCTCTTCGGAGACCCCGTCTCTTTTTGTATAGAAACCACAGATGCAGCCCACTCTATCAAAAAGGGGTGAGCAGATGTCCGGCAAACGGGTATTGGCGTTGTATGCAGCTGTTCTGCTGGGGTTTGCGGTAGTTTTGTGCCGCCTGTATTTTCTGGCAGAGAACCATACCTATGCTGCCCGGGCCGAAGCGCAGAGCACGGTCCGGCTCTCGCTGCCTGCCCGGCGGGGCAGCTTTTACGACCACAGCGGCCTGCTTCTCACCGGGCTGGAAACGCGGCATCTTGCCCTCTGCTTCCCGGGCGAAAACAACTACACACGCCTGTATGCATTTACGGACAGTGCCGGGCAGGCACTTTTGTACCGGAACCGCAACCGCTCCGCACCGTTTCTGCTGGAAGTGGACCGCGACCTTTCCGGGCGCGGCATACGCTGCTTTGCAACGGCACGGCGCTGCGCAGAAGTTCCACTGTGCCAGCATCTGATCGGCTATCTGGATGCAGAAGGCCGCGGCATTGCCGGGCTGGAAAAGGCGCTGGACAGCCAGCTGGCCGGGACAAAGGAGCATGACACGCTGGTGTGCGCGGTCACAGCACAAGGACGGCTGCGGGCCGGGGAAACACCGCAGCTCACCCGGCAGGACAGCAGTGCGGTGGGTGTGCAGCTGACGATCTCCCGCCCGGTGCAGCGTGCCGCCGAAGCGGTGGCCGCAGACACCATGACCAGCGGCTGCATTCTGGTTCTGGACACGGCCACTGCTGCGGTTCGCGCCAGCGTCAGCGTGCCGGGCTATGACCCGGATGACCTTGCCGCAAGTCTGGATGCACCGGACAGTCCGTTCCTGAACCGCGCACTGGAAAGCTATGCTGTGGGTTCAGTGTTCAAGCCGGTGCTGGCCGCGGCAGCGCTGGAGCAGGGCATCCTGCCGGAGTGCGAATGCACCGGTGCTGTGGTGGTGGATGGACAGATCTTCCGCTGCGCAGGCGGTGTTCCGCACGGAATGGTGGACATGACTGCGGCTCTGGAAAAAAGCTGCAACGGCTATTTTATCCGGCTGGGGCAGCAGCTGGGGGCAGAGACGCTTTTGCAGATGTCTCGGCAGCTTGGCTTCGGGCAGGAGGTGCCGGTGGCAGGTGCGCTGCACGCCGATGCCGGAAAGCTGCCGTCTGCCGGGGAGCTTGCCCAGAGCGGCCAGCTGGCAAATTTCAGCTTTGGGCAGGGCGGTCTGCTGGCATCACCGGTACAGATCGCCGCCATGATGAACACCATTGCTTCCGGCGGGGTGTACCGCACGCCTTTCTTTGTGTGTGGCTCGGTGGATGAAACTGACGGTACGCCGCTGGAAACGCTTGCACATCCGCAGTCAAGGCGGGTGATGAGCGCGGAAAATGCAGCGCTCCTGCGTAAAATGCTGCAGCAGGTGGTGGAAGAGGGCACCGCACAGGATGCTGCCTGGCTGGAAGAAGGGGCTGGCGGCAAGACCGGTACCGCGCAGACCGGGCAGTTCACACCGGATGGCACGGAACGCAAAAACTTGTGGTTCACAGGGTTTTACCCGGCGCAGCAGCCGCGCTACACCATTGTGGTGCTGCAGGACGGGCAGGTGAGCACGGAACATTCCAGCGCCGCCATCTTTGCCCGGCTGTGCGCAATGCTGGACCTTCTGGCATAAAAATGCACGGTTTCTGCTTGCTTTTTTGCGCTTGTTATGCTACTATATATTTGTATTTCTGCGTAGTTTTTGTTGAATTAAAATAAAGGAGCGTTTCAATCCATGTCTGTTATCGAAATTGTTGGCGGTGTGATCCTGCTGATCGCTTCGCTCGTCATCGTTTTCCTCACTCTCATGCAGCACACCCACGGTCAGGGCCTTTCCGGTGCTATCAACGGCAGTATGGGCGGCGCAAACAATGCCCGTTTGACCCCGGCTGATCAGATGCTGGCCAAGACCACCCGCATTGCAGGTATTGTTTTCTTTGTGGTTGCCATTCTGGCATGTCTGTTTGCAGGCCGTCTGGCAGGTTGACAAGGTTCGTGCAGCCCCGTGTAAAGGACGGGGCTGTTTTTCTGTGTTATGATAGGATGTCGGCGGCAGTCTGACCGCCGGGCAGGGTGGGGCAGCTGGCCCACGATTGGCAGCGCTGCGGCACGTTGGAGGCTGCGGCCATGGAAGAGCAAGGAGAAAAAATATTATGGCAATGCGCGATAAAATTGAGCACGCGATCCAGAATCAGCCGTGCACCGTCAAAGACCTCAAATCCAAATTCGGCGGGGACCGCGGCTCGGACCGCAAGGTGATGGAGGCTGTGGATCAGCTGGTGCACGAGGCGGTCATCTGCCAGCGTCAGGGCGTGTTCTTTACGGTGCGCTCCGGCCGTGCAGACAAGGCTCTGCTGTGCAAGGTGGTAAAACTGGGCAAGAATTTTGCCTTTGTCATGCTGGAGGACGGCACCAGCGATATCTTTATCCCGGGCCGTTTTACCCGCGGTGCCATGCCCGGCGACATGGTGCTTGTGGAAAAGTTTGAGCACCCCCGTGTGGAGGGCAGCGATGAAGGCGAGATCCTGGCCATTCTGGAAGAAAAGAACGATCTGGTGGGCACTGCCCGCCGCATTGAGGGCCGCCTGAAGTTCGTGCCGGACGACTGCCCGGCCATCTCCATGCAGTTGATGCGTGACTGCGAGGGCGGTGCAAAGGACGGCGACAAGGTGGCCGTGGAGATCCTGCAGCGCGGCAATCGGCAGGAAGATCACCGCGTGGGCGTTGCCATGCGGTTTGGCAGCTCGGACGAAGCAAAGCGCTGCGCAAAGGCCCTGCTCTATGCGCAGGATATCCGCAGCCGCTTCCCGGATAAGGTTCGTGAGGAAGCCAAGAAGCTGGAGAACGCTGAGGTCTCTGAAAAGGACACCGAGGGCCGCATGGATCTGCGTGCCCTGCCCATCTTCACCATTGACAGTGCTGAGACCAAGGACATCGATGATGCCATCAGCCTGACCAAGACCCCGGAGGGCGGCTTTGAGCTGGGTGTCCACATTGCAGATGTTTCCAACTATGTCAAGCCCGGCAGCGAACTGGACAACGAAGCGTTTAACCGCGCAACCAGCGTCTACTATGCCGATCAGGTGGTGCCCATGCTGCCCAAGCAGCTTTCCAACGGCATCTGCAGCCTGAATGAGGGCGTGCTGCGTCTGGCCTTCTCCTGCCTGATGCATCTGGATAAGGATGGCAACCTGATCGATTACCGCTTTGTCAAGTCGGTCATCCGCAGCCGCGTCAAGGGTGTTTACTCCGAGATCAATGCCTTGCTGGCCGGCAGTGCTGACGACGAGCTGAAGGGCAAGTACCATGAAGTGCTCAACCAGCTGCCCGCCATGAAGGAGCTGTACGGCCACCGTGCCCGCCTGCGCAAGGAGCGCGGCTGCATGGATATCGAGAGCGGCGAGGTGAAGCTGATCCTCGACGAGGACGGCCACTGCATCGATGTGAAAAAGCGCACCTCCGGCGAGAGCGAAGCTATGATCGAAGAGTTCATGCTGCTGGCCAACCAGTGCGCTGCCCACTTTGCCCGCGTGAAGCAGATCCCCTTCGTGTACCGTGTGCACGAGGAACCCAATGCTGAAAAGCTGGAGCGTCTGCACACTCTGCTGCAGGCCTGCGGCATCAACGATCACTTTGCCAAGGATGTGCCCACCCCCAAGGAGCTGAGCGCCATTCTGGAAGGTGTGCGCGGCGGCCCGTATGAGCAGATCATCAATACCGGTATGCTGCGCTGCATGTCCAAGGCTGTGTATGAGGAAAAACCCAAGGGCCACTACGGTCTGGTGCTGAAGGACTACGCTCACTTCACCAGCCCCATCCGCCGCTACCCGGATCTGGCCATCCATCGCATCATGACCGCCCAGCTCAAGGGCATGGATAAGGATACCATGGTGCTGCGCTACAGCGACTTTGCCGAGAAGGCAAGCAAGCAGTCCAGTGAGCGCGAGATCATTGCAATGCAGATCGAGCGCAAGGCTGAGGACTGCTACAAGGCCGAGTATGCCCGCCGCCATCTGGGCGAGTGCTACGAGGGCCGCATTTCCGGCGTGACCCAGCGCGGCCTGTTCATCGAGTTGGACAATGGCGTGGAGGGCTTTGTGCCGGCTTCCAGCCTGACCCCCTCCGGTACCATGCTCACCGAGGGCATCCGCCTGTCCGACCCCGTCTCCGGCAAGAACTGGAGCCTGGGCGACACCATGATGATCACCATTGTGCGTGCGGATGTGAACCTGGGCAAGATCGACTTTGAGGTTGCTCCGGCAAGCACAAAGTAAGCAAAAAAGATCAGAACACCTGTACGGCGTTTTCCTGCATAGGAATAGACTGTACAGGTGTTTTTTGTCCGCGGACAAGAAGCGATGGAAAAGGGGAGAACGACATGCTGAAAAACGAAACACTGCGCAGAGATGCAGATGCCATCATCCGTGCCAGCCTGAACGCTGTTCTGCCGGACGAAGCGGTGCGCCGCGCGCTGAAAAATTTCCGGCCGCAGGGCGGCAGGGTGCTGCTGGTGGCTGCCGGTAAGGCAGCATGGCAGATGGCCCATGCGGCGGTGAAATTTCTTGGCCGGGTGGATGGCGGCGTGGTCGTGACCAAATACGGCCACGTGAAGGGCACGATCCCCGGCGTGGACTGCTGCGAAGCCGGGCATCCCGTGCCGGATGAGAATGGCTTTGCCGCCACCCGGAAAGCGCTGGAACTGGTGCAGGGCTTAACGGCAGAGGATACGGTGCTGTTTCTGCTGTCCGGCGGCGGCAGTGCACTGTTTGAGAAGCCGCTGATCCCCGGCGCAGAGCTGCAGCAGATCACGGGCCAGCTGCTTGCCAGCGGTGCCGATATCGTGGAGATGAACACCATTCGCAAGCGCTTGTCCGGGGTCAAGGGCGGGCGGTTTGCACAGAGCTGTGCGCCCGCGCGGGTGTTCAGCATCGTGCTCAGTGATATTCTGGGCGACCCGCTGGATATGATCGCCAGCGGCCCGGCGGTGCCGGATACCTCCACCTGTGCACAGGCCCTTGCCATTGCGGAAAAATATCACCTGCAGCTTTCGGCACAGGCCAAGGCTCTGCTGGCACAGGAGACTCCAAAGGTGCTGGACCGTGTTGCCACGCAGATCACCGGCAGCGTGCGGGAGCTGTGCAGCGCAGCAGCCAACGCCTGCCGGGAGCTGGGCTATGAGCCGGTGATCTTGACCGACAGGCTCTGCTGTGAAGCGCGGGAGGCTGGCAGCTTCCTTGGTTCCATAGCCCGCACCCACGCGGGGCAGGGCAAAAAGCTGGCCTTTCTTGCAGGCGGTGAGACGGTCGTCCACCTGACCGGAACAGGTCTGGGCGGGCGCAATCAGGAGCTGGCCCTTGCTGCAGCACCGGTGATCGCCGGGCTGGACGCAGCGGTCTTTTCGGTGGGCAGCGATGGCACCGACGGCCCAACCGATGCTGCGGGCGGCTATGTGGACGGCAGCACGGCCGCGGCACTGGCGCAGAACCAGCTGAAGGTGTACGATGTGCTGCAGAACAACGATGCCTACCATGCCCTCAAGGCGGTGGATGGGCTCATCATCACCGGCGCGACCGGCACGAATGTCAACGATGTGGCCGTGGTGCTGATCGGAAATCAAGGATAGAACAAAGCCACCGGGAGTTCTCTGCAAAAAGCGGAAGCGGAACGGATGGAGCTGCAGCGCCGCAAGGAACTTACGGAACAGATGTTCCACGGGATGGCCCGCATCGTGGACCGGTTTGTGGTGTGTGATCTGGAAAATGACCACTATGAATAATGCCTTGCAGGATCATGGATTATATGGGTAAAAAATAAGGTGCTGTCCGCACAGACAGCACCTTATTTTTATGGTTTACATGTGCAGCAGGCTGCGCTGCTCGCTGGCGCGGAACTTGAGTGCCGCAGCAATGAATGCCTTGAACAGCGGGTGAGCACGGTTCGGACGGCTTTTGAACTCCGGGTGGAACTGTGCGCCCAAATGGAAGTCACGGCCGGGCAGCTCTACAGTCTCTACCAGACGACCGTCGGGGCTGGTGCCGGAAATGACAAGACCGGCGTCCTGCATCTCCTGACGGAACTCGTTGTTGAACTCGTAGCGGTGGCGGTGGCGCTCCCAGATCTCGGCCTCGCCGTAGCACTCGGCCATCTTGGTGCCGGGCATCACCTTGCAGGGGTATTTACCCAGACGCATGGTGCCGCCCTTGGGAATGTTGCCCTGCTGGTCGGCCATCAGGGCGATCACATTGTGCTTGCCATCCGGGGTGAATTCGCTGGAATTTGCATCCTTGTAGCCCAAAACGCCCCGGGCAAACTCCATCACCATGATCTGCATGCCAAGGCAGATGCCAAAGTAGGGAACATGGTTCTCGCGGGCATACTGTGCAGCCTGGATCATGCCCTCAATGCCGCGGTCGCCAAAGCCGCCGGGTACGATGATGCCGTCCACATCTGCAAAGGCTTCCTTGCAGGCGACCTGGTCGGTCAGGTCTTCGCTCTCCACCCAGCGGATCTCCACCTGACTGTCGTTCTCAAAGCCGGCGTGGTACAGGCTCTCCATCACGGAGAGGTAAGCGTCGTGCAGCTTGACGTATTTGCCCACCAGTGCAATGCTGCAGGTCTTGCTGCGGGTGGCAATGCGGCTGACCACCTGCTTCCACTCGGTCAGGTCGGCAGGAGGAACGTCCAGCTTGAGTTTCTTCACCACGACCTCGTCCAGACCACCGGTGTGCAGCATCAGCGGGCACTGGTACAGGCTGGGCATGGTCAGGTTCTCGATCACGCACTCCGGCTTCACATTGCAGAAAGTGCTGATCTTGCGGCGGATGTCGCCGCCCACACTGCCGTCTGCGCGCAGGATGATGATGTCCGGGTTCACGCCCATGCCCTGCAGCTCTTTCACAGAGTGCTGTGCAGGCTTGGATTTGTACTCGTCCGAGCCGGAAATGTAGGGCACCAGCACCACATGGATGTAGCAGCAGTTGTCGCGGCCCTGCTCCAGACCCACCTGACGGATGGCCTCGAGGAAGGGCTGGCTTTCAATATCACCGGTCGTGCCGCCGATCTCGGTAATGACCACGTCAGCCTCGGTGGAAGAGGCCAGATTGTAGATGTAGCTCTTGATCTCGTTGGTGATGTGGGGAATGATCTGCACGGTCTGGCCCAGATATGCACCCTGACGTTCCTTGTTCAGTACGTTCCAGTACACCTTGCCGGTGGTCAGGTTGGAGTATTTGTTCAGATTCTCGTCGATAAAGCGCTCGTAGTGGCCCAGATCCAGATCGGTCTCAGTGCCATCGTCGGTCACGAACACCTCACCGTGCTGCAGCGGGCTCATGGTGCCGGGATCCACATTCACATAGGGGTCCAGCTTCTGGCTGGCCACCTTCAGACCGCGGCACTTGAGCAGACGGCCCAGCGATGCGGCTGTGATGCCCTTGCCAAGGCCGGAGACGACACCGCCGGTGACAAAGATGAATTTGGTTTGTTTCTCTGCCATAGAATTTCCTCCTCTATTTTTGTTTTTCTGAATTTTTTCCCTTATAAACCTTTGTGAATTCTTTCAGGTGAACGGTCTTGCTCTCAGCCTCTCCCAAAATGAGCCGGTGAAAGCAAGGATACTTTTCCCAATCCAATATTATACACCCATGTCCTCATAATTTTCAAGGACTTCCTGTGCAATTTCTGTGCGGTCACGACGGGTATCCATGGCCTGTTTTTCTATGTAGCGGTGTGCCTCGGCTTCGGTCATGTGCTCGTGCTCCACAAGGCAGCATTTTGCCCGGCTGACCAGCCGCACCTGTGCGATCTTTTCCTGTAAGCGGGCGTTCTCCTGCCGGGCACGCAGCAGGCGGTGGTTGCCTGCCGCCGCCATGTGCATGGCCTGCACAAAAAAGGTGGTGCTGAAGGGCTTTGACAGCAGCAATACCCCCTGCTCACTCAAAGGCCCCAAAAGCTGCTCAGCCTGTGCGGCCTTGACCAGAAACACGACACCGGCATCTGTTTTTTCCACAGCATTGATGCACACCTCATGCCCGAATTCATCGGGCAGGGGAGAGTTGACCACGATCAGCTCAAAGTCCGATTCCGTCATGCGCCTCCGGGCTTCGGCCCCGCTGGGAATGATCACCGGGCGGCTGTAGCCCATTTCGGTCAGCCGTGCAGCGATATACTCGTTGGAGCTTGCACCGGCACTTACGATCAGTGCACGTCCCATTTCCTTCGCTCCTTTCTCCTACACACTCTCTTTTGCAGGGGTCAGATGGCGTTGAAGTAATGGGTACGCTCGTACTCAACAGGGTCGGACGCGTGTTTCAGTGCTTCGCAGCGCTTCAGTTCTTCCGTAAAGTAGCGGCTGGCAAGCTGCTCGGGCAGCACTCTGCGCAAAAATTCGCTCTCCTCCGCGGCCTGCACGGCCTCTTCCAGACTGGTGGGCAGAGTCTCAAGACCGAGCCCCTCAGCCATGGAGGGGTCGAACAGATTCTTGTTCACGGGGGCAGAGAGCACCATGCGGTTCTCGATGCCGTCCAATCCGGCAGCCAGAACCAGACCAATGGCCAGATAGGGGTTGCAGGCAGGGTCCGGGCTGCGCAGCTCCATGCGGCAGTTGTCGCCCTTTACCTGCGGGATGCGCACCAGCTGGCTGCGGTTCTGGCGGCTCCAGCTCACATAGCGGGGCGCTTCATCGCAGCCAAAGCGCTGATAGCTGTTGGGCAGAGGGTTGGTGAACACGGTCAGCTCCCGGCTGTGGGCCAGCACACCGGCCATAAAGCTGCCTGCAATGCTGTCCGGGGCAATGTCGCCCTCAAACAGGTTGCGGCCATCCATGTAAAGGGACAGGTTGATGTGCAGGCCGCTGCCTGCCTGATCCGGCAGGGGTTTGGGCAGGAAGCTTGCATGGATGCCGCTGCGGGTGGCAATGGCGCGCACGATCTGCTTGAACATCATCACGTTGTCGGCGGTCTTGAGGGGGCCTGCGTGGTGGCAGTCGATCTCGTTCTGGCCGTTGCCGCTTTCGTGATGGCTGTGCTGAGGGCTCATGCCCATCTGCTCCATGGTCAGGCAGATGTCCCGGCGGAGGTTCTCGCCTGCATCCAGCGGGGCTACGTCAAAGTAGCCGCCAAAGTCGATGGGGATACGGGTGGGGCGGCCCCGGTCATCATTCTCGAACAGGTAGAACTCACACTCTGCGCCCACATTGCAGGTGATGCCCAGCTTTTTGAATTTTCGGTTCACGCTGCGCAGAAAGCCGCGGCAGTTGCCGCCAAAGGGCTGGCCGTCCGGCTTTTCCACATCACAGAAGAACTGCATCACCCGGCCCTCGGTAGGCCGCCAGGGGAGAATGGTCACGGTGGAAAGATCCGGCCGCAGCACAAGGTCGCTTTCCTCCACCTTCATGAAGCCGGCAATGGAGCTGCCGTCGAAGCAGACACCGTCTTCCAGAGCTTTGGGCAGATCGTTTGCCAGCACGGCAATGTTCTTCTGAGTGCCAAAGATATCGCAGAAGGCAAAGCGCACAAATTTGACGTTATTGTCCTCCACAAAATCAAGGATGTCCTGTTGGGTCGAATAGCTCATAATGGTTTCCCTTTCAAATAAAACGCCTAAAGGCCTGCCCTCAGAATGGGAGCAGGTCTTTAGGCTGGTGTAAGAAATAGGAAAAGGAGAATGGCAATTTTAAATTCCGCAGCCTACGGATGCTATTCTGCTGTTACGCTGATGAAAGATCAGACGTAGTAGAGCATCTTGCTGTAGCTGGGCAGAGGCCAATAATCCTCACCGCAGATGGTCTCGGCGTCGTCGGCGGCGGCACGCAGGGTGTCCATGGCGGGCAGCACGTTGTCATGGAAGGCAACGGCCTTCTCGCTCTCGGAGGGCAGAGCCTTGGCGGCATCCACGGCATCCTGCAGGGTGTCGATGGCGTCGCTCATGGCGTCGGCGTCGGCGGACAGACGGCCCAGGGTCTTGGTCTCACTGCGCACGCTGATGCTCTCGCTGACGGCCAGCTTGGAAGCGGCGGTGTTGGCCACTTCGCTCATGTAGGCGTTGACGGCGGGCAGCAGCTGCTTGCGGGCCATCTCCAGCATGGTCAGGGCCTCGATGTTGATGATCTTGGAGTAGTGCTCCAGCTCTACCTCGTAGCGGCTGTACATCTCCACCTTGGTCAGCACGCCGAACTCCTCCATCAGGGCGATGTTCTTGGGGTCGATGAGGGCCGGCAGGGCAGCGGGGGCGTTCTTCTTGTTGGGCAGGCCGCGGCGGGCTGCTTCTTCTTCCCACTCGGCAGAGTAGCCGTTGCCGTTAAAGATGACCCGGCGGTGGTCCCGGATGGTGCGCTTGACCAGCGCGATGGCGGCACTGGTAAAGTCCTCAGCACCCTCCAGCTCGTCGGCGTAGCCCTTCAGCTCCTTGGCCACGGCGGTGTTCAGGATGGTATCGCAGTCGCTGAGGTTCTGAGAAGAACCGGGCATCCGGAACTCGAACTTGTTGCCGGTGAAGGCGAAGGGGGAGGTGCGGTTGCGGTCGGTGGTGTCCTTGCTGAACTTGGGCAGCACGTCCACGCCCAGGTCCATCTTCATCTTGACGGGGCCTGCGTAGGGGGAATCGGATGCGATAGCATCAATGACAGCTTCCAGCTCTTCGCCCACGAAGATGGAAATGATAGCCGGAGGTGCCTCGTTGGCACCCAGACGGTGATCGTTGCCGGGAGTGGCCACAGAGGTCCGCAGCAGGTCGGCGTACTCGTCCACAGCCTTGATGACGGCGGCCAGGAACACCAGGAACTGCAGGTTCTCCATGGGGGTGTCACCGGGATCCAGCAGGTTCTCCTCGGTGGTGGACAGGGACCAGTTGTTGTGCTTGCCGCTGCCGTTCACGCCTTCAAAGGGCTTTTCATGCTGCAGGCAGACCAGACCGTACTTGGGGGCGATCTTCTTCATCATCTCCATGGTCAGCAGGTTGTGGTCGATGGCCACGTTGGTGGTATCGTAGATGGGAGCCAGCTCATGCTGGCAGGGAGCAACTTCGTTGTGCTTGGTCTTGGCGGGAATGCCCAGCTTCCACAGCTCCTCGTCCAACTCCTTCATAAACTCGGAGACCTCGGGACGAATGACACCGAAGTAGTGCTCTTCCAGCTCCTGACCCTTGGCAGAGGGGGCACCGAACAGGGTGCGGCCGGTGAGGATCAGATCCTGACGGGCTTCGTAATCTTCCTTCTTAATAAGGAAGTACTCCTGCTCGGGGCCGACGGTGGTGGAGACGTAATCCACATCCTTGCCGAACAGCTTCAGGATGCGAACTGCCTGATTGGACAGTGCGTTCATGGAACGCAGCAAGGGGGTCTTCTTATCCAGAGCCTCGCCGGTGTAGCTGACGAATGCGGTGGGGATGCACAGCACATCATCCTTCACGAATGCGTAGCTGGTGGGGTCCCATGCAGTGTAGCCGCGGGCCTCGCAGGTGGCGCGCAGACCGCCGGAGGGGAAGGAAGATGCATCGGGCTCGCCGCGCACCAGCTCCTTGCCGGAGAACTCCATGATGGCGGTGCCGTCGCCCACAGGGGAAACAAAGCCATCGTGCTTCTCACTGGTGATGCCGGTCAGCGGCTGAAACCAGTGGGTGTAGTGGGTGGCACCCAGCTCCATGGCCCAGCGCTTCATCACGCTGGCCACAACGTTTGCCACCTCAATGTCCAGCGGAGCACCCTTGTGCAGGGTGTTCTTCAGGCTCTTATAAGTTGCGCTCGGCAGGCGCTCCTTCATCACATGTTCGTTAAAGACCTTGCTGCCGTAGATTTCCATAACATTCGCTGCCATAAATCCTACTCCTTACTTGATCTTATTTTTCTTACCCTTTCGTCTGCATTCTGGTCTGCCGCAATGCCGCACCCAGAAGTACGAAAGCATCTTAACAAAAACGGCGCTGCGAGTCAGGAGGTGACCCACAGCGCCGTTGCTGTCTATGGTTTGATTATAGCCTCTGCCGGGCAAAAAGGCAATTGACAAATCTGACGATTCTGTACAAACAGCTTCCTGCATTTTTGGAGCATCCGCACTTGGTATGACTTTTTAAGAGAACGAACCCTCTCCGCCCGATGGGAAAAACCCTCTCAGTCATTGCTTGCGCAATGCCAGCTCTCCCGAAGGGCGAGCTTTTATCCAGCTGCCGGGTAAGTTTATTCATCATCGGAAAAGATTGTTGTTTTCCGTCCCTGCTCATAAAGCTCCCCCCTCGGGGGAGCTGGCAAAGCCGTCAGGCTTTGACTGAGAGGGTTCAGGCAGCGCAGCAAAAAGATGCATTTACCCGATGGGGTCCCTTCTGGTGAAAATGTGTTTGGATCGGCCCTGCGGTTGCGCAGCAATAAAAGCCCCGGCGAGGCTTTTAAGCAGGCGAGCGGTCTGCGTTAGCAGATGGAAGGGCTTTGCCCTGACAAGTGTCGGGGACGCGACAAACACGAAAATATAAAATAAAAATACCTTAATGAATTGCAGAGCGAAGCGGCGCAATTTTAAAATCGTTAAATCACCTGAAAGAGGAAGAACTTCAGATAATTCGTCTCCGGCACACCCCACAGGATCGGATGATCCGGTGCCTGCTGCTTCACCTCGATCTGCCGCAGCTGGCGGTGCGCATCCTTTGCAGCGGCGCGCAGCATCTTGATGAACAGCTCCTCGGTGGCAAAGTGGGAGCAGCTGGCAGTTGCCAGATAGCCGCCGCGGGGCAGCAGCTTCATGGCACGGTAGTTGATCTCCTTGTAGCCGCGCATGGCGTTCTCCACAGTGCGGCGCGCCTTGGTAAAGGCCGGCGGGTCCAGAATGATAAAATCGTAGGGGTGTCCTTCTCTTTCCAAGCGGGGCAGCAGCTCAAAGGTGTCCTCGCACAAAAAGTCCATATTGGTCAGACCGTTGCGCTGGGCATTGCGCTGCGCCATGGCAATGGCCTCGGCGCTGATGTCGGCGGCGGTCACACGGGCAGCGCCGCCCGCAGCGGCGTTCAGTGCAAAGCTGCCGGTATGGGTAAAGCAGTCCAGCACGGTGTGGCCTGCGGCAAGACGTGCCACGGCCCGGCGGTTGTACTTCTGGTCAAGGAAGAAGCCGGTCTTCTGCCCATTCTCAAAGTCCACATGGTAGTAAACGCCGTTCTCGCAGATCTCGGTCTGGGTGCTTGCCGGATGAGTCTCACCGGGCAGCTCAAACCAGCCTTTGTTCTGCTCAAGACCTTCCTTGGCGCGCAGAGCCTCATCGTTGCGCTCGTAGATGCCATCGATGGTCTGGCCGTCGGCACGCAGGACTTCTGCCAGAATAGGAAAGAGGATGGGCTTGAGCTTTTCCATGCCCACGCTTAGGGTCTGGGTGACAAGGATGTTGCTGAACCGGTCCACAGTCAGCCCGGGGAACTGGTCGGCTTCGCCAAAAATGACGCGGCAGGCAGAAAGGTCTGCAGGTTCCAGCACGGTCTTGCGGTAGTTCCATGCATATTCCACCCGGCGGCGCCAGAACGCAGCATCAAAGGTGTCGTTGGCATTGCGGGAGATCAGCCGCACGCGGATCTTGCTCTTGAGCGAGACAAAGCCGGTGCCAAGGTAGGAACCCTTTGTGCTGACCACATCGGCCAGCGTGCCGTTTTCCGGCTCATTTTCCGGGGAATTGAGGATGTCGTTCTCATACACCCAGGGGTGCCCGCCCACCAGCAGGCCTTCGGCGTGTTTGTTGACGGTATACACAGGGTAAGCGCGTTCTTTCATATGGTTCTCCTTATCATGGACGAACTCCCTTCGTCCCGCGTTCGCTCGACACGCTTACCGTGCGGATAGGCTCCCTCACTGAGGGAGCTGGCTGCGAAGCAGACTGAAGGAGTAAAAATCTACCCTTTATAATAGCACAAAATCATGTTATTATAAATAAGAAATGCCAAAAAACCGCATGAAAGAGGGATACATTATGGAGATCGAACGCAAATGGATGGTGAAGGGCTGGCCGGAGGGGCTGCCCCTCAGGGAGGAATTTGCCATGCGGCAGGGCTATATCAGCGTGCGGCCCACTGTGCGCATCCGGGAAGAAGCCCTCACCGGTGGCAGAACGGACTACATCCTCTGCTTCAAATCCGGGGGCGGCCTTGCCCGCGAGGAGATCGAGCGCAGCATCGACAAAGAACTGTTTGATGATCTGGAATACAAGATTATCGCTAAACCGCTCATCCCAAAGCTGCGCCGCAGCTACACCCTGCCGGACGGTTCTGTGCTGGAAGTGAACCATGTGGACGAAGGCCAGCCCACCGAGTTCTGGTACGCCGAGGTGGAGTACCCCACGGTGGAAGCAGCCCTTGCATGGCAGCCGGAAAGCTGCGGCCTTGGCGATTACCTCAAGGATGAAGTGACGAACCAGCCCGGCCAGAGCATGGGCGAATACTGGGTGGAGACAAGAGGATGAAAAAAGTAAAACTCAAACTGGAACTGCAGTACAACTCCCCGGTGATCCTCACATTTTTCCTGCTGTCACTTCTGGTGCTGTTCCTCGACCAGTGGACGGACGGGTGGACGACGATGCATCTGTTCTGTGTCTACCGCTCCTCGCTGAAGGACCCGCTGTTCTACATCCGGCTGTTCGGCCATGTGCTGGGCCATGCCAGCTGGGACCACTTTCTGAATAACATGCTGCTGCTGCTCGTTGTTGGCCCGCCAATGGAAGAAAAGTACGGCAGCAAGCCGCTTTTGTGCGGCATGGTGTTCACCGCTCTGGTCACCGGCGTGCTGCAATGCGTGCTGTTCCCGCGTTCGGGGCTGCTGGGCGCGTCCGGCATCGTGTTCATGCTTATCATGCTTTCGTCGCTGGCGGGCTTCTCCGGCGGCATCCCGGTCACCATGCTGCTGGTTGCAGCGCTGTACTTTGGTCAGCAGGTGTACGATATCATTTTTGTGCACGACAATGTAGCAAACTTCATGCACATTGTGGGCGGCTTATGCGGCACTGCCTTTGGCTACTACAGTGCGTTGCACAGCCGCCGCAGGCCGGCAAAAGCGGTGAAGTTTTCCAGCACGAACAGCCGCCGGAAGCGCTGAACCCACTGTGGACATAGGCTGATTTTAAAAAATTTGCAAACAGGTATTGACAAACGAAAAATCCGTGGTTTAATATAGCCAAATTCAATACACTAAACCGTTGAAGCGGAGATAACGGCGAACCATGCCTGTACAGAGAGCCTGCGCAGCTGAGAAGCAGACCGGAAACAGTTCGTCAAGGAAAGTGTGACTTTGCGTTATATTTTCCCGAAATGGACCGCTGAGGGTGCAGGGAACTGCGGAGAACTTTCGCCGCACAGTATTCTGCAACGTAGGGCATACGTCAGTTGCCGGGGATGTGTTGGCATCCCGCCAAGTGCATGGGGTCATGCCCATGAAGTCAGGGTGGCACCGCGGATAGAAGGCCAAATTTTATTCGTCCTTGACAGAAGAGAGTTCTTCTGTTAGGGGCGTTTTTCTTTTCCACTCCCTCGGCAGAAGAGCCGGGGGAGTTTTTGTTCTACCGGGAGGGAAAAAGCCATGAAGATACGGCCCACACTGGACGAAGTATGGAGGGTTAAAAAATGATCAAGGAAGCCATTGTGAAGATCGTCAGCAAACAGGACCTGACCTATGACGAAGCCTATGCCGTGATGAACGAGATCATGAGCGGCGAGACCACTCCCACCCAGAACGCAGCTTTTCTGGCGGCGCTTTCCACCAAGAGCGCCAAGGCTGAGACCACGGACGAAATTGCGGGCTGCGCCGCCGCCATGCGCGACCACGCCACCAAGGTGGACACCGGCATGGATATCTTTGAGATCGTTGGCACCGGCGGCGACAACGCCCACAGCTTCAACATCTCCACGCCGGAGCAGGCAGCAAAAATGACGGGCATTGCCGATGGTGCCATTGTGGGCTCGGCCATCATCAAACTGCTGGAACAGTACGGCAAGGATGCACCGGAGCACATTGGCGCATATGTAAAAAGCATGAAGGACGCTGTGCGGGAATACACCATTTAGTGCAGCATAGGGCTCCCATGTTTCCGGCACGAAGGCTCATGCCTGCGGCTGCGGCCACGAAACCCTGAACAAAACAAATGCACCCGGTTGCTGCGGTTCTGCCCACAGGCCGGGTGCATTTTATATTTTAGGAAAAATTACAGGTCACTGCGCGGGGAAGCTGCCATGGCCCAGAAGTTCAGCTCGTGCTCCGAGCAGGCATGGAAGATCTCGCGGCAGCGGGCAAGGCGCTCGTCGCTCAGGCCTTCGCAGACTTTTTCTGCAAACGCGGCCCAGTCGCGGCAGGCCGCCTCATAGCCCTTGTCAGCATAGTCCACCACCAGCGCACCATAAAGGGTATCCTGCACGGAAGGCTTTTCTTCCAGCAGTTTCTGGAAGATCCAGCCATAGCTCAGCATACAGGGCAGGCAGGCCATCATACACTCGGCCGCGCCATCGCCATTTTTGGCGGCTTCGATCATAGAGTCCACATAGGCACGGTTCTCCGGCCGCAGCGGCAGGCTCTGGATGCCTTCATCGGTCAGTCCAAAGTGCTTGAGATAGTGCAGGCGGGCTGCATCCTCGCTCTCATTCACGAAGGAAAGCAGGGAATAGTAGGTGCGGATGGTCTGCATATCCTTTGCCTTGGTCATGCCCCAGGCAAACACCTTGGCATATTCCCGCAGGTAAAGACTGTCCTCCACGATGTAGCCCTTGAAGCAGGCTTCATCCAGTGTGCCATCCGCAAGGTGGGTCAGAAATTCTGAGTGCAGACATTGCTCCCACACAGGCAGACTTTCCTGCACCAGCTGCTGCACAAAGGTCTGCTCACTCACCCACAAACTCTCCCTTCAGTGCAAACATATGGTCCATCGGGCCGGAGCCGTGGCCCAGATCCAGCATGGCAGAAAGACAGCCGGAAATGTAGGCCTTTGCGCGCTCCACAGATGCATCCAGATCATAGCCCTTTGCCAGATTAGACGCAATGGCGCTGGATAGGGTGCAGCCGGTGCCGTGGGTATTGGGGTTTGCAATGCGCTTGCCGCGGAACCATTTGCCGCAGCTGTCCCGCCACAGAAGGTCGTCGGCATCGTTGATCTGGTGGCCGCTCTTGCACAGCACGGCACAGTGGTATTTCTCGCTGATCAGCTTTGCAGCGGCCTCCATTCCGGCCGCATCGGTGATCTTCATGCCGGAAAGGATCTCAGCCTCCGGAATGTTGGGGGTGACCACCTCTGCCATGGGCAGCAGTTTTTCGGTCAGTGCCTGCACGGCATCGTCCCGCAGCAGCTTGGAGCCGGAGGTGGCAACCATCACCGGGTCCACCACGATATGCTTTGCGCCGTAGGTGTGCAGCTTTTCGGCGATCACACCGATCAGCTCTGCCGAGGATACCATGCCGATCTTGACGGCATCCGGGTAGATGTCGGTAAAAATGGCGTCGATCTCCTGTGCCAGAAATTCGGGCGTGGCTTCAAAAATGCCGGTCACACCTGTGGTGTTCTGGGCAGTCAGTGCGGTAATGGCGCTCATGGCGTACACGCCGTTTGCAGTCATGGTTTTGATATCGGCCTGGATGCCAGCACCGCCGCTGGAATCGCTGCCGGCAATCGTCAATGCAGTTTTCATGGTTACAACTTCCTTTGCAAAAAATGCGGAAATGCCCGCAAAGAGGCACCTCCGCACTTTGAAGCAGCAGTATCTCCCTACGTTGGCATTGTCCAAATCAGGTCACAGGTCTGGGCAAACAGCCCACTCTCAGCCTGCTTTTGCAGGCTCCCTTTTTCTGCGTTCAAGAATACCACAGTGCCGCTGCATTTGCAAGGGGATGGCCCTTTTCAATCGGCCCGCTGCGTGGTAAAATGGAAAAAACAAAGGGGGAAATACCATGAACATCACGGTCTATCTTGGAGCAAATGCGGGCAATGATCCTGCGCTGGCGGAAGCTGTCCGGGAACTGGGCAGCTGGATCGGTGCAAACGGGCACCGCCTTGTGTACGGCGGCTCCCGCAGCGGCCTGATGGGTCAGCTTGCCCAGAGCGCGCTGGACGCAGGCGGCACGGTGACCGGTGTGGAACCGCAGTTCTTTGTGCAGCAGGAGCTGCAGCACGATGGCCTGACCGAGCTGATCGTCACCAAGGACATGACCGAGCGCAAGACGAAGATGATCGAGCTGGGCGATGCCTTCATCGCATTCCCCGGCGGTACCGGCACGCTGGAAGAGATCGCAGAGGTAATGTCCAAGGTCTCGCTGGGCCAGTTGGACGCGCCCTGCATCCTGTATGATCTGAACGGCTACTACGACAGCCTGAAAGCACTGCTTGCCAAAATGATCGAGAAAGGCCTTTCCACGCCGCAGCGCCAGCAGGGCATCCGATTTGCGGCGAATCTGGAAGAGATCACAACAATTTTGAATAAAGCCTAAAAGGAAACGCTTCCCCGGCCGGGAAGCGTTTCCTTTTTATATCATTCTCCCAGTGCAGTGCGGATATTTGCAAGCACCTTCTGGCTCAGCAGCACAAAAGCCTGCTTGGTGCGTCCGGCAGAAACATTCGCGCAATGCACATTCTCACGGGCAAAGAAGTCTTCGCCCACCGGGCCGGCAGCGGCACGGGTGTCACAGAAGAAGTGGGTGCCCGGCAGAGCAAGCCACTGTTCCAGAGCAGCAGAGTCAAAGCCCGGGCCGATGGAGGTGTTGAACAGCACCTTGCCTGCGCCCAGCTGCGCAAATTCGTCCTTGCCCAGCAGAAGGACATTTTTGTTCAGGCAGGTGAACACCACCTCGCTCTCGGTCAGCAGCTGTGCCAGCGGCTTATAGGCCATGCCCACAGCTTCGGCATCCGGCTTGCGGGTGCGGCTGTAATAGGCAATGTCGGCGCCCATGAACTGCAGCGCGTCGGCGATCATTTTGCCGGACACACCCAGCCCGATGATGCCTGCCTTCAGCCCGGTGATCTCCACCGGCTCGTCCCGCAGCATGGGCATCCCAAAACCGTGCAGGATGCCGGTGAGCTCATGCAGGACGTACTCCACAACGCCGCGGTCGCCGTAGTCCCGGATGCCCAGCACTTTGATGCCGCGGGTGCGGGCGTAGGCGATATCCACATTGGCGCTTTCCTCAGAATACAGGCTGCAGCACATGCCGATGTAACGGATATTCGGGCAGCGCTCGATCACATTTTTGCCCATGCGGGAGGTGTAGCTCAGAAGTACAGCATCGGCATCTCCGATGCGCTGCACGATCTGGTCATCGCTGGCCGGGATATCGCGGTACAGCACCACTTCTTTTGCGTACTGATGCAGCGCTTCCTCGGCGGAAGGAATCAGGCTTACCGGCTCAATGGCCACCAGTTTGTTGAACATCTGCAAAGCCCTCCTTTAGTAGAAGCATACAGGGGAGGAGAGGTTGCGCAGCAGGGCAACTACGCTCCAACCGGCAATGGCGCTGGTGGAAGAGCAGATATCCACCACGGCCTTCACGCCCTCGATCTCGGCGGTGATGCGGTGGTCGTCGCCCACCCAGCCGGGTACCGAGTGCATGGTCACGCCGGTGATCTCCGGGCCGGTGGTGGCCAGCGAGGTGGCAACAGCCACATTCACGCGGCGGGGGAAGGTGGCAATGGCCTGCTTGGCATTGCCGGTGAACACGGTGGTCTTTTCGGTATCGGTCAGCAGGTGGTCGGCCCATACCGGCGTGTTGCGGAAGCCCTTGGCTCCGGTGTGGGTCTCAATGCCTGCCGTCTCGGCCAGCTTCTGCGCCTCGGCCATCAGAGTGACGGTCTGCAGCACATCAAAGCCGCCAATGGCACCGCTTGCCAGATGCACCTTGGCACCGCCCTCCACGGCAGCGGCCTTGACCTGCTCGTAAAAATCAAGGTCCGCAAAGGCACCAATGGAAATAATGACCAGATTCACGCCTTTTTTCAGTACAGGCACAGCCATGGCGCGCACAGCCTCCACCGAAGCGGTCTCCACGATGTACTCCGGCTCCAGCGCCAGCAGGGCATCCACATCGTCACACACGGCACAGCCCACCGTTTCGGCAGTCTTTTCCGCCGAAGCACGGGTGCGGCTGGTCACGCCCACCAGCTCATAGTCCGGCAGCAGACCGTTCTTCCATGCGTTGGCCACAATGCCGCCCAGAAATCCGCAGCCTACAATGCCAAATTTTGTTTTCATATCCTAAACTCCTTTTTCTGCTTTTTCCAAAGAAAACAGCTTTCTGCTTTTTCCAAAGAAAACAGCATATTCCATTAAAGTATATCATATCAAAACAAAAAATGATATAATAAGGCGCAAGAAAGGAGAAGGCTATGTCGAAAACAAAGGAGCTTTTCTGGACGTTTTTCAAAATTGGTGCGTTCACGTTTGGCGGCGGCTATGCCATGGTGGCTTTGCTGCAGAATGAATTTGTGGAAGAGAAAAAGTGGGTGACAAAAGAAGAATTTCTGGACATGGTGGCAATTGCGGAGTCTACGCCCGGCCCGGTGGCGGTGAACAGTGCCACCTACATCGGCTACAAGATCGAGGGTACGGCAGGTGCGGCAGCGTCCACGGTGGCGGTATGTCTTCCGTCCTTCGCGGTCATTTATCTGATCTCGCTGTTCTTTGACCAGTTCCTCCGCCTTTCGGTGGTGGCAAGTGCGTTCCACGGCATTCAGGTGTGTGTGATCTATCTGATCCTTTCCGCCGGACTGAAAATGCTGAAGCAGCTGGAACACAGCGTCTTCAATATTGTCATCCTGACCACGGTTGCGGCAGCGATGGTGGGCTGTTCCATTGCAGCAGTGTCATTCTCTTCCATTTTTTACATCCTGTTCAGCGGTGCGGCCGGGCTGCTGGTGTATGCAGTACAGCAGCTGCGGAAGGGGGAGAAGAAGCCGTGATCTATGTAGAACTTTTCTGGAATTTCCTCATGATCGGTGCGTTGTCCTTCGGCGGCGGCTACGGCATGATCTCGCTGGTGCGGGAAACGGTCTTAGGACACGGCTGGCTGACGGAAGGCGAATTTCTCAGCTTCATTGCCGTGTCGGAATCCACACCCGGCCCGCTGGCCATCAATATGGCCACCTTCATCGGTGCTTCACAGGGCGGCTTCTGGGGCGCGCTGTGTGCCACGCTGGGTGTGGTGCTGCCGTCTTTTGTGATCATTCTGCTCATTGCATCGGTGCTGCAGAATTTGATGAAATATGCCGGTGTCAATGCAGTTCTTGGCGGCGTTCGTCCCTGTGTGGTGGCGATGATCCTGGCAACTGCTGTCAACATGGCGCTTTCTACGCTGGCCGGGTTTGCAGCGGACAAGGCAGGCATTGCACCGGATCTCCGTTCCATTGTGGTGTTCCTGCTGCTGTGGGGGCTGCATGCCCTTTGCCGCCGGAAAAAGGGCAAAGCACCATCGCCCATTGGGATGATCCTGCTCTCTGCAGGACTGGGGATCCTGTTCTGGGGAATATAAGAATAAGCATTGCACGCTGCCTGAGGGGCATCCTGCTTCTGATGACAGCTTCTGAAAAATGCGCCGGGAGGTTCCCAATAAACCTTTCCGGCGCATTTTGCTGCAAAAAAACCGGGCACAGAAAAAGTTCCGTGCCCGGTTTGATCGTTCCTTGAACTAAGAGTGCTGCCTGAATTATGCGGCAACAGAAGAAGCAGCTTCGCTGGAAGCAGCCTCAGAAGAAGCGGCCTCAGAAGAAGCGGCCTCGCTGGAAGCAGCCTCAGAAGAAGAACCGTTCTCCTCTGCAACAGCGGAAGAAGCGTTCTCATCGGCCTCAGCAGCAACAGAAGTGCTGGTAGAAGCAGCCTCGGAAGAGGATGCAGCAGTGGAGGAAGCAGAGCCGCCGCAAGCGGTCATGCCAACAGCCAGAGCCAGAGCAACAACAGCAACACAAACATTCTTGAGTTTCATATCTAAAATCTCCTTGCCATACGCAAATGTATTTTGCAGAAGGCCCTACAGGAAGTGCCTTTCTGCAAGTGGATATTCTAGTCTTTTTTGCGAAAAAATCAAGAGCTTTTTTGGCTAAGAAGTGAGATTTCAATGATAATCTACGATTTTGTTATAATTTATCGCTAAAAGTCAAAGAGTTTTTGTTAAACTGATCGAAGCACAGGGAGACTCAGGAAAGAATTTTTTACCGCGTTGTAATCACTTTGTAATTTCTTTCATTGTTTGTTCACTTGAATCAAGACGGGAATGCATGTTCCCTAAAGAGAAATAAAGAAATGCAAAAGTGAGGATGATGCGGCTCCGGAAACGGAAAAGAACTATTTGTCACCTGACAGTTGACCTGCGGAGAAAGAAAAGATGGTAAACTTTGTGCAGCGAACCTGAACAAAAATATCAAAAAATGACAAGTGCTATTTGAAAGTGATTTTTATTGGACATAAAAAGTGGATAATACAGACACAGCAGGGGATGAACGGGTTCACTGAAAATAAAACATGTGTTTTGGAGGAAATAAAGATGAAGTACTATGTTACATTGACCGGACTCAACTACCGCTTCGGCACTCAGCCGTTTACAGTAGGCCAGAAGGTAAAGCTGGTCAAGGAGCCGGAGAATGACTTTGACCGCGAAGCCATCCGCGCAGAACTGCCGGGTCTGGGCAAGGTGGGTTATGTGGCCAACAGCACTCACACCGTGCTGGGCGACTGTTACAGCGCAGGCCGCATCTATGATAAGATCGGCGCTGCTGCCACCGCAAAGGTGAAGTATGTGCTTGCCAATGCGGTGGTATGCAGTGTAAAGGCGGCGGATATGGGGCAGACTGGCCTGCCGCCGGTCGATCCGGCTACGGGTCTGCCCTTTGGCAACGAAGAAGATGCCATCGCATTCTGACAGAAAAGCCCGCCACACAAAATACAGTGTGACGGGCTTTTCTGCACCTTTTTGCTTCGGCGCACATACACCGGGCAAAGGGGGAATGTATCGTGAACCAGATCGTTTTCACTGCGTGGGTGCTGCTGTTCCCGGCGGCGTGCACTACACTGGGGGCAGCAGGCGTGTTTTTGCTGCGGCGGCAGTCGCGGCCCTGCACGCAGCGCATCCTGTGCGGCATGGCAGCGGGCATCATGCTGGCGGCCAGTGTGTGGAGCCTGCTGCTGCCTGCTATCCAGCGCGGACAGACTTTGCCGCTTCCGGCATGGATTCCATCGGCAGTGGGGCTTGTGCTTGGCGCAGTGGGCCTTTTGCAGGTGGAACAGTTTGCCGGGCAGCTGCTGGCAGGCGGGGCCGGGCACGGCGGACGTATGGTGCTGGCTGTAACATTACACAACCTGCCCGAGGGTATGGTGGCGGGCCTTGCCGCTGCACTGGCATTGACCGGGGAGCCGGATGCCATCAGCGGTGCACTGGCGCTGAGCCTTGGCATCGGCCTGCAGAATATCCCGGAAGGTGCAGCAGTCAGCCTGCCGCTGGCCCATAACGGCCGCACCCGCAGTCAGGCGTTTTTTGCGGGAGCGGCTTCCGGGCTGGTAGAGCCGTTGGGGGCATTGCTTGCCTTTGCTCTGGCCGAATGGGTCAGTACTGCGCTGCCGTGGCTGCTCAGCGCGGCGGCGGGCTGCATGGTGTGCGTGACCGCACAGGAGATGATCCCGCAGGCCGTGGAGGGCGACGAGCCTGCCGGTGTTGTAAGCATCGTGCTGGGATTTGCGCTGATGATGGCACTGGATGTGGCATTGTAAGAAAAAAGGGCTGTTGCAAAATCAATGCCGTTAAAATAACAGGATAAAAGCAAAGCGCAGTACAAAACGCGAAAGCGCAGAGAATGTACTGCGCTTTTTGGATTTTAGAGAACATCACATTTTCTGACTTTGGGCTATCCTATTTGATCGTTTCATGCGTGGGCCGTGAAATGATACCTCCCACCCCTTGCAATCTGCCTGCGTTTATGGTACAATATTCTGGCATTCAGAAGGATGTGTCGGACAGCGCCTGCTGCGTGGTTCGGCATACGGATGCGGGTCCTGTACGATGGATTCGCTGTGAACCAGGTCAGGTGGGGAACCAAGCAGCCTTAAGCAGTGCGTTCGTGCGTTTCAGTAAGCCTGCATCCGTATGCCGAGTTACGCAAGGCGGGGACAAAACCCCGTCAGCGCTGTCCTTTTTATTTTGCAGGAAAGGGGAGAGAACCATGTACCGTGCCTTGTACCGCAAATGGAGACCGCAGCGTTTTGAGGATGTGGTAGGCCAGCGGGCCATTGTTACTGCGCTGAAAAACCAGATCACGGCAAACCGTGTGGGCCATGCCTACCTGTTTACCGGCGTGCGCGGCACCGGCAAAACCACCTGCGCCAAGATCTTTGCAAAGGCAGTCAACTGCCTGCATCCGGTCAATGGAGACCCCTGCGGCGAGTGTGAGATCTGCAAGGGCATCGATAACGGCAGCATTCTGGACGTGGTGGAGATGGATGCGGCTTCCAACAACGGTGTGGACGATATCCGCGATCTGCGCGACGAAACAGCTTACACTCCCAGCGCCTGTAAATATAAGGTATACATCATCGATGAGGTGCACATGCTGTCCACAGCGGCATTCAATGCGCTGCTCAAAACGCTGGAAGAACCGCCTGCCCACGTCATCTTTATTCTGGCAACCACTGAGATCCAGAAGGTGCCCGCCACCATTCTTTCCCGCTGCCAGCGGTACGATTTTACCCGCATCGGGCCGGAGGATATCGCCCGCCGGGTGGAATACATTGCAGGTGAGGAAAAGCTGGAGCTTTCGCCGGACGGTGCGGAACTGATCGCCCGTCTGGCCGACGGTGCACTGCGTGATGCGTTGTCCATTCTGGATACCTGCGCAGGCGTTACGGCGAAAATCGATGCCGATGTGGTGCGCCGCATGGCAGGTGTGACCGACCGCAGTTATCTGTTCCGCATTTCGGACGCACTGGAAGCGCAGGACGGTGCCACAGCACTGGCCCAGCTGGCACAGCTTCGCCAGCAGTCTGTGGATGTCAAGCGTCTGACGGAGGAATTGATCGCGCATTATCGTGCTTTGATGCTGGCAGCATTGCCGGGCGGGCAGAGCCTTCTGTCCGGCGTTTCGCCGGAGGAGGAGGCTTTGTATCTGGAAAAAGGCCCGCAGCTGGGCCAGCGGGAGGCCATTCGTGCCATCCGTGCGCTGGGCAGTGCGCTGGAACATATGACCCGCGGCAGCGACCAGCGGATCGAGCTGGAACTTGCACTGTTTGGCTTATCCGAACCGCCCCAGCAGCCGCAGGCAGTTCCTGTGCAGGCCGCGCCTGTCCGTGCTGCAGCTCAACCCGCAGCGCCGCAGCCGTTTGCCTCGGCAACTGCTGTGCAGCCCTTTGCAAGCGCTCCGACTCCCCAGCCGCCAATACCGTCCGTTCCTGTGGTGCAGCCTGCAGCGGAACCGAAACCTGTAAAGGCAGAACCTTCCGTGCCGTCGGAAATATCTGTAGAGCAGACTTCACCCGTCCAGACCGAAGAGCTGCCGCCGCTGCCGGAGGAACCGCCCGTGCAGCAGGCCGGAATGCTGCCTTGGGACGAGCCTGCCGCGCAGGCCGCACAGCCAGCTGCATCCGTGCCGGCAGAGTTGGAACCTGTTCCGCAGCCAGAACCGCCCAAACCTGCACCCACGCCCGCTGCAAAGCCTGTGCCGGAAAAGCCACAGGATGCCGGGCAGGAAGGGACTGCGCTGTATCCGTACTGGCCGCAGGTGGTACAGCAGCTGCAGGAAAAAGATCCCATGCTCTACACCTATCTGCGCAAGTCCAAGGCTTATTTTGATGGCACCCGCGTGCTGATCGACGGCGGCAAGACCTTCCGCGATTTTATCCGCGCCAACAAGGACAGCCAGCGCCTGATCAAAAAGCTGATCAAGGATGTGTCCGGTACGGCGGTGCCCATTGGTCCCTATGAACCAAAGAGCGCTGGCAAAACGGTCTCCAACGCAGAGCAGTCGCTTCGTGCACTGGAAAAGCTGGGGTTGGATGTGTCCATTGAGGATTCCGCAAGGAAAACGAGATCATAAAAATACATTGCATCAATAAGGAGAAACGATTATGAAAGCAAGAATGCCCGCAGGCTTTGGCCGCCCCGATATGAACGCCCTCATGCGTCAGGCACAGAAGATGCAGGAAGATATGAAAGCCAAACAGGCCGAGCTGGAAGCTGCCGAGTACACCGGCAGCGCTGCCGGTGAGATGGTCACTGTTAAGATGAACGGCAAGCACGAAGTGCTGTCCATCACCATCAAGCCCGAGGCTGTGGACCCGGATGATGTTGAAATGCTGGAAGATATGGTGGCTGCTGCCATCAACGCAACCGTCAAGCAGGTGGACGAAACTGCCGAAGCTGAAATGGGCAAGCTGACCGGCGGCATGAACATCCCTGGTCTCTGATCCGGCAGGAGGGAAGAATATGGGCTATACTGCTGCCCCGCTGGAAAAGCTGATCGAAGAATTCAGCAAGTTTCCGGGGATCGGGCGCAAGGGCGCTACCCGCATGGCGTATCAGGTGCTGAGCATGTCGGACGAAGATGCCGCCGCACTGGCGGGAGCCATTCAGGGTGCCCACACCAAGCTCCATCGCTGCCGTATCTGCCAGAATTATACAGAAGCGGATATCTGCCCCATCTGTGCCAGTGCAAAACGCGATCCTTCTGTGATCTGCGTGGTGGAAACGCCCCGCGATGTGCAGGCGTTTGAACGCACAAGGGAGTATCACGGCTTGTACCATGTGCTGCACGGCCTGCTCAGCCCGATGGACGGCATTACTGCCGAACAGCTGTGCGTCAAGGAACTTCTGGCCCGCTTGGGCGACGGCAAGGTGAAAGAGGTCATCATGGCCATGAACCCCACGGTGGAGGGTGAAGCCACCGCCATGTATCTGGCAAAGCTTATCAAGCCTCTGGGCATCAAGACCACACGTCTGGCCTATGGCCTGCCGGTGGGCGCAAGCCTGGAATACACTGACGAAACCACTTTGTACCGTGCACTTTCTGGCCGTGGTGAGCTGTGAATTGGGAAAAATTTACAATTTCTTCAAAAACAACCCTTGCAAAACCATAAAAAAATGGTATACTGATACAACAAACCACAATGGAGAAAGGAGGCGCGCGGAATGGCACCCACTAAGGAGCGTCCGGCAACAAAAACCATTGCCACAAACCGTGAAGCGCGCCATGAATACTTCGTTCTGGAAGCGCTGGAAACCGGCGTTGAACTGAAAGGTACGGAGGTCAAGAGCCTGCGTGCCGGAGGGGTCAACCTGAAAGACAGCTGGGTCGATATTGAGGATGGTGAACTGCTGGTAAAGGGAATGCATATCAGTCCCTACGACCACGGAAACATGTTCAATCAGGATCCGATGCGCGTCCGGCGCCTGCTGGCACACAAAAGTGAGATCCGGCGGCTGCATCAGCAGTGCAAGCTGCAGGGATATACCCTTGTGCCGCTTTCGCTCTATTTCAAGCATGGTCGCGTGAAAATGGAAGTGGGCCTTTGCAAAGGCAAAAAGCTCTACGATAAGCGTGCCGATGCCGCCCAGCGTGACGCAAAGCGTTCCATTGACCGTGCCATGAAGTCCAACGGCAAATACTATTGATTTTTTCAGACCGCTTCCTGAAGCGGAACTTTTTCAAAGCTTTCTGCACACCGCAAGGTGTGCTTTATAAGGGGGCGTAAAGGTTTCGACGGGGAGAGCGAGGTCTGGGCAGCGGGTAGCAGTGGGGGAACTGCTCTATAACTCCTCCAAAAAATTAACTGACAATAACAATTCTCAGTTGCTCGCAGCCTGAGTGCTGCGCGTTCCGCCCACTCTTGTGTCGTGTGGGGCCGGGGCGTCCTTTAGACACAGCACCTGAACGGACTTAAGCTTTGCGGACCGGCAGGAACTCATGAAGCTACCAATGCGCTAGCCTGACGATCGGCGTGGCGCGGCGGGAATGTTGTAGATCGCCTGCACCCGGAGATACCTACACTGAACTCTTTTCGGACATGGGTTCGACTCCCATCGCCTCCACCATGAAAAAAGAACGCCATTTCGTTAGGAATTGGCGTTCTTTTCTTTGTCATGGTAACGTTTTTGGTAACACTATTAAGTTTTCAGACTGCTCTCACCAGTGCATTATACAACATCTCAATGAACTGCACCGCGCTGGGCGCACCGGTCAGCGGATAGCCTGCCAGCTGCTGCACATACTCCGGGTTTGTGAGCCATGCACCTTTAGCTGCCCGGCGGACAGCGCTTTGAATCGCTTTTGGCTCACATCTTCTGCGGTCGGCGATAGGGGTATAGATATCTTTCTCCACGGCCTGCAGGCGGTCTTCCTGCTCACAGACCAGCTCAAGACACTGGCACAGGATACTGTAGGCGCTCAGATTGCGTGTGATGCCCATCGGGCGCAGCAAATCATTGACCTGAGTGGACAATTCGGAAACGATCATAGTTGACACATCCTTTCTATGCGTCAACTCTAACCGAAAAATACTTAAAATTTACCAATTACGTCGATATACGTCGTAAAGCGTCGAAACATGCCAAACAAAAACAGCCCCGAGGAACCGTCAGGCTCCCCGGGGCTGCTGCTATGTATGGGATTACCGCTTGATACAGCGGTTCGTCAGCTTGCCGTATACATCCTCGTACAGCTCCTGCTTATCGCCGTTGTAGGTGTACTCAGCATAGATTCCGTCACCTGCCACGGTGGTGGACAGCAATGCCTTATAGTTCTGGAGTGTCTTGCAGGCCCACACCACAAAGACATTTTCGAGGGTGATCTTCGTCTCACGGTGGGCGTTGTACCACTCGACCAGTGCATTTTTGCAGATGCTTTCATATTCGGCCATGCCAGTAATAATCACGTCTGCGTCTCCTTTACTTCCCCTGTGCCTTCAGCTTGTCGTAGGTCTGGTCTGCCTGAAGGGCTGCGGGGGTGAAGCTGTTGTTCTTCCACCACGCGACCAGCGCGGCCACGGTGGTGATACCGGCGGTGACCAGCTGCTCCACGGTCTGGCTCTCGATGGGCAGCACGGGCTTGCCCAGTGCAGACAGCACCTGATTGGTCAGGGCCAGCAGCAGGCAGGCGGTGCGGGCAATGGTACCTGCGGAGATGGTGGGTGCGTTGTAGGTGTGTGCGTTCATAGTCAGTTCCTTTCTCTTTCGTGTTCGTCTGCTTCTAAATCAGCGATGCGGTGGTTGGCCACCTTCATCTGCTCTTCCAAAATGGGGACGCGGCGGGCAAAATTGTTGTGTTCCCGCACCTCGCGGGTCAGCTCTTCCAGCTTGGTGTCGGTCACGGCCTGACTGCGGCTGTTGGCGATCAGCACGCCGATCAGGGTCACCGCACCGGCAAGGATGGCTGAGATGATGCTTTCCACTGGTCTCACCCCCTCACAGTGTCCACCGGCTCTTGTTCGGGCGGGTGTCCACGTGCACCCAGCCCTTGGCCCGGCCTGCCTTGACCGGGTAGCGGCCCACGCCGCCCCAGCCGGGCATCAGGCTCTCTGCGTAGGCGGCCACAGCCAGCGGGTCGGTGTCCTGCACCTGAATGTCAGCGGCCCGGCCCAGCAGGTGCTGGCTGGATTTAGAGCCGCCCACCTTTGTGTTGTGGCTGGCCGTGCGGTAGCCGCTGGTGATGGTCACCGGCTTGCCGAAGTGCTCCCGGATGCACTGCAGCAGCACCACAAGGCCCTCGTCAATGAGGATGGTGTCGGTGCCGTCGCGGCAGCGGAACTCACGCACACGGAATGCGGGAGAGAGCTGCTTTGCACCATCATTCTTCAAACTGTACTGCTTGATCGCCATATGTATCACGTCCTTTCATAGGATCAAGCCGCGGGCTTATTTTTCCAATTCTGCCTTGATGGCTTCCAGATCGTCCATGGTCAGGGACGGGTAGTCGGCGGCGATGTCTTCAAAGACTTCACCGGCGGCAATGCGGATTTTGAAAGCGCGGGTCATAATGCGAAGTTTGAGTGCGTTCAGGGTTTTCATAAAAATCAGCCTCCAATCAAATCAGCCATCATCAAAATAATATCGTTGTTTGCGGTTTCCAGCGCGTCCACGCGCTCCGGCAGCTTCTCCCGGGCTTCGACCTTTTTGCGTGCTTCTTCCTGCGCGGCCAGCTCTTCGGCGGTGTAGCGGATGTATCTCTGCACCGGCACCTGTTCAGTCCATGCGGCCTGCGCAGGCACGCCCGGCACATCGATGACCTTCCGCACATCCCTGCCGCCGTTGGAGTACTCCGCCACCGTCTCGTAGTGGCTCACTTCCTCCACACCTTCCACAGCCGGGTGCTCCACTGGTTCGGTGTCGTCCACCAGATACCCAAGCGTCAGGTCCGGGTTTTCCACGACCGCGCCGGTCTCGTCAAGGATCTTCATTGTGTCACCTCCATGGGGGTCACATATTTGCCGATTCGCGAGTAAGATACTTTTCCGTCAGGACTTTCAGCCGACAGCATCCACTGTCCGCCGGTCTTGCCGGAGTCACTGCGGTTTACTTTTACGCATCCATTTTCGTCCAGCTGCATCGGGGGCACAAAGCTACCGTCGCTGCGCCGCAGGTGGAGTCTGATTTTGCAGGTTTTCCACTCTTCCGGGATGGCAAAGTGCAGACTGGTCGGGTGACCCTCACTGCCAAACTGCAATGTTGCCACAGTGTCAAATGTCACAGGGATCATCGCTCAAAACCTCCTTTCTCAGGCCACGCGCCGCCAGATGTTCACATAGTAGGCGGCAGGCTGCACGGTGGCGCTGCGGCCGTAGATGGCATTAGACTTGGACGCATCCAGACTGAACTTATATACATCAGAAAAGTTATTGTATTCGCCCGTAGTTGCGATCGCGCTGCCGGCAGTGAATGCGCCGGATACCTTATGTTCACCCTTTTTTACATCCGCGACAAAAGAGCCTGTGATGTTCGGCAGTCCGGCCTCCACGGTGGTGCCCGCTGCGTGGCCGCTGCCAGCACCCATCAGTACCCGGTTCTGCGCAATCTCCTGCCATGTACCGCCGAACAGTGCGGCAGGGCTTGTACGTGCGGTGCTCTGGTAGATGCTGCCCACGGGAAAAGGATCCACGCTTTTCAAGCTTTTCAACAGCGCATCCACCTCGGCACGGGTGTAAAAGCTGCCACCCCTCATGGATTCGATCACGGCCTTCCACTGCTGCACCAGCGTGCCGGTGGGGATGCCATGCACACCATCCCGCATCACGCCGCAGACGGTCTCATCTGCGCGCGTGTCGTAGATGTCGGCGGCGGTAACGGCGGTGGAGCCTGCAGGGCGCTTGATCTCGGCAAGGCAGAGGTCGTAGATCAGCTCGGTGCGGGTGATGGCCGGGGCAGCAGGCCCGGCAGAATTCGGGACACCTTCCAGCACCTGCAGGCTGGTCTTTTTGGCGGCGGCATCGTAGCGCAGCACGATGCGGTCAATGCGGCTGCGTACAGGGTCCGCTTCGGTGAGCACCACGGTGGTGGGCTGCTCCATGATGATGCTGCGGCCCTTGAACCGCGCCGGGCGCACCCATGCCTGACCGGCGCTCACCTGCACGCTCAGGCCGCCCTGTGCCGTGACGGAGAAATCCTCCTCGGCGCTGTACACGCCGCTCAGGCGGGTGGCGAGGTAGCCCGAAGCGTCGTCGGCATCGTAGGTAATGCCGTTTTCGGGGTAAGTAATGATATCAGCCATAAAGTCCTCCTAAGTCTTGTGCCAGGTGGGCGTGCCCAGCCGGATGGTGCGGGTGGTGCCGCTGTCCTCGCTCTGGGTGATGATGTCGGCCACGCGCACCATGGCAGTGTAGCCCAGCTGGGGCAGGCTGGCGCTCAACACGTCGCCCACCTGCAGGGTGTCGTCGTCCACGTCAAACTCGATACTTCCGGTGCGCAGCTGGGCCAGAAGCTTTTCGCCGCCCCGGTCAGCCAGCTTTGCCAGATAGCTCTGGCTGGTGCTGGTCTCGTTTTTGTCCTCGTCCGGCTTGATGTCCCGGGCATCGATGTACATTTCCCGCCGGTCGGAGCCAGTGGCGTTTACATCGCCCACCCAAACGGTGGCGCGCTCGTTACCTTCGCCAGCGCCCTGCACAAGGGCCACGTTGGCGTAATCGGTATCGGAAAAGCTCCACCCGGAATTCAGCAGATTGCCCCACTGGGGGCTGTATCTGCGGTTCGGGTCGAAGGTGGGCCGGAAACACTCGAAGAGTAGCTTTTTCTTGCTGCCCTTGCCGTCCAGCACGATGCGGAACCCCAGATCACAGGCCTGCCCGATGGTCTTGCAGTAGTCGAACACCGTACCGCCGGAGGTCTGCTTTTCAAAGGTGGTGTCAAAGCCGTACTCGGTGCCCAGCTCAAGGCGGGGCCATGGCTTTGCGGCGCTCACAAGGCTGCGCATGGCGGCTTCGGCGTTCTGGTTCTTCACCGTCACAGCAGAGACGCGCTTTGTCAGCAGCCATGTTGCCGGGTAGCCGGACACCACAAGGTTTGCGTCCTCGTTCTGGTTGGCGCGGGAGCAGATGCGCATGGGGATGCGCGGGCTTTCGTCGCTGCGCACCAGCCAGCGGCCCTCCTGCAAAAGCTGCAGGTTCTCGGCGGTGGGACGCACCTCCAGCGTGAAGCTGCCCTCGGAGTAATAGGGGCTGTCCCAGTAAAAAGACACCCACACGTCCACCCAGCCCACGCGGGCAAGGGTGTCTGCGTCTAAAACGTCCAGTCTCATAGCGGTTCGGGCAGGATGCCCGCCTCCATCGGGTAAAAGCTCACGGATGCCTGCAGGTAGCCGGAGCCGTTCTCGGCCTGCATGGAGAGCATGTTATCGCCGGGCTGCAGCTCGGTGAGGGTGCTGTCCTCGTCCAGCTTTGCAAAGATGTTCTCGGTCACGCCTGCCCGGGTCAGGGTGCAGGCCAGCCGGTCAGAGGTGCTGCGGTAGATCTCCAGCGTCTCGTCCGGCTGCAGGGTCAGGTCAAAGCCGATGAAGGCTCCGGTCTGCAGATCCACCACCTTGGGGTGTGTCACCGGCATGTCGCACCGCAGGGTGGCCGTGAAGGGCACCGGAAGGCTGCCCTCGTTGCGCAGCACCGCCGCCGTGCCGTCCCGCTTGATGCCATAGATGTGGCTGTCGTAGCGGACGGGGAAACGGAATGCTTTCTCATACCCGCCCAGCACGCTGCTGACGGCGTTGAGGTCGTACCAGAAGGGCTTTTCGCTGTAGAGCATGAGCGAACAGCGCGGCTTCGGCGTGTAGCTGGAAAAGTATGGCGTTTTCTGCAGCACGAACCGGGTGAAATAGTGGTCGCCAAAGTACAGGGTGCCCTTGGTGAAGTAGTGCAGCTTTTTGCTGAAATCCCGGGCATTGTCCAGCGCATACGCGCCCCAGAACACCACATCGAGGGTGCGGGACATGCCGGAGACGCTCTGACCCTCCACGGTGTCGCCCACCTGATTGACACCCTGCGCGGTTTTCAAGTCCACGTCGATGCCGTTCAGCGGGTCGAGAAAGTAAGGTGTATCGTAGTCCCAGCCCAGATGCAGGACGGCACCGGCATCTGTCACGATCTTGAGATGATCCTTAAAAAGCACAGTGTCCTCCTTTCATCGCTTGCGGGCCTTGGCCTTGTCGGCTTCCCAGCGGGCTTCCCGCTGGAGGTCTGCCGCCGTCTGGGCCTTGCTGTAAATGTTCTGAGTGATGTTGGTATCGCCCTCGCGGTGGTAGCTGTTGGCAGCAGACACCACCTGTGCAGTGCCGGACGCGGCCACGGTGCTGCCCAGACGCATGTTGTCGGAAAGCACCAGCGCCCCCGCCTGCCGGATCATGTCGGCAAGGGCAGAGTTGGTCTTTTCCAGCGCCTTGGTGTTGGCGTTGATGGCATCTTCCAGACTGCCGGTGCCGGTGGTGATGTCCACGCTGCCCATGCCGCCGGAGCCGGACGAACCGCCGCCAGAGGAACCGCCGCCGTGGCTTACGTTCTTTTTGGAGCCGCCCATGCTGCCCACGATGGCCGCAATGGCAACGCCCAGCGCGACCGCTGCCGCTGCCACGATCAGGCCCATCGGGATGCCGAAAACGGTCGCGCTCAGCGCGGCGGAGATTGCGGTCAGCAGGCCTTCAAAGGCTGCACCGACCGCGCCGATCAGGGAAGCGACGCCCGCAAAAATGGTGGGGAAGCTGGACAGCAGACCGCCGCTCAGGCCCTGACTGATGGCAAGGGCCACATTGCTCAGCGGTGTTTTCAGCCCGCCGAAGATCTCTATCAGGGTAGAGCCGAGGCCCTGCGCCTGCTGCCAGACCTCAGAGAAGCCGCCGGTCAGCCCGTTCACGATCTGCCCGCCAAGGTCGATAGCTCCCTGCACCAGCTGATCGCGGGCACCGCCCAGCGCTTTGTTGAGCTTAGTCACGATGCCAAGGGCAAAATCATTGACCTGCTTCTTCTGGTCGGCAGTCAGACCGCCGTAGATGGTGCTCGCCACCCACTTGCCGATGCCCAGCCAGTCCTGATTCTTGACGGCGGTGTACAGATCATCGAAGGTGCCCAGAATGCCGGTATCTGCTTCGGTCTGCAGCTCCTTCCACAGGCCGTCAAAGTTGTCCGCGCTGGACTTTTTGATCTGCTCGGCCACCTGCACGGTGCCGTCTGCGGCGACGGTCTTGATCTTCTCCACCGTCACAAGGGCACCGTCCACCACGTCGTCGTAGACCTCGGTGATGACCTGCTTCTGGGTCTCAGTGCCGTCGGTCAGGGTCTCGGTGACGGTCTGGGTGGTGGTCTTGACCCCGTCTGCCAGCGTCTCGAAGGTGGAAGTGACCGTCTTGGCGGTCTCCCGCACAGTCTCCATGGTCTGCTTGACGGTCTTGGTGCCGTCCGCAGCCACCTCTGTGATGGTTTTGATGTCCTTCAGCACACCATCCACCATCTGCCGGGAAGTCTCGGTGATGACCTGCTTTTGCTGTGTCTTGCCGTTGGAGAGCGTTTCGGTGATGTTTTCGGTGGTGCGGGTGATCTTGCCGTCGATTTCGGTCGTGGTGTCCGAGATGGACTTGACGACTTCTGCGGCGGCCTGCTTCGTGGCCTTGCTGGCCTTCTTGGCTCCGCTGGTGATGGCCGGGTAGGGGTTCACGGCTGTCTGGCTCCCGGCACGGCTGCTGCCGTTGCCGGAGCTGCTTGTGCCCTTCGGGACCCATCCGTTGTCATCGTCCCATTCGAGGTCTTTGTGGGAGCTGTTCCACTGTTTCGCGTTCTTGCGCTTGTTATAGTTGTCCATGTAGCCGTTGTAGGCGGCATTGTAGGCGTCCTGTGCCGCACCGACACCGTTTTTCAGGTTTGCCAGTGCAGCCGCCGCGCCCCTGATTTTGGCGACCAGCTCATTGATCCAGTCCACCACCGTGCCGATGGCGTTCTGTGCGATCTTTTTCACAGACGCAAATGCGGAGTTGACGGCATTGCGGAAGGTCTCGCTGGTCTTATAGGCCGTCACGAGACCCGCTGCCAAAGCTGCAAGTAAAGACACTACAAGGCCGATGGGGTTCGCCTTGAGAACCGCGTTCAAACCTGCCTGCGCGACTGCAAGACCGGTCGCCCCGGCTTCGGCGGCTTGGTGGGCAGCGGTCATGGCCGTGGTTGCGGCAGTGTGAACCACTTCAATTGCAGTAGCGGCGGCTACATAGCCCTTGTATGTCAGGAATGCCGTTCCGGCAGCGGCCACAACAGCCGTTGCAATACCGATGGTCTCCTTGAGCTGGGCCATCTTCTCGTCGCTGTCGAGGAAGGAGACCACCACCTCGTTCAGCTTGACCACCAGCTCACCCAGAGCTGCAAACAGGCCGCTGGTCAGCTCACCGGTCAGGGCGCTGACATTATCCTTCAGGGTGGACATGCGCCCGCTGAAGGTCTGGCTGGCTTCCAGCATACCGTTGTAGAACTGCCCGCCCTGACTGGTGGCGGCTTCCACCGCCGCTTCCAGCTCGCTGAAGCTGACCTTGCCATCCGAGATGCGCTTGTACAGGTCGGACATGCTCTCGCCGGTGGCATCACAGATCTGGTTCAGCGGGTTGAAACCCGCATCGATCATCATGTTGACGTTTTCCAGCGTGACCTTCTGGGCGCTGGACATCTTGCCGTAGGCGCGGGTCAGGGTCTGCAGCTTCTCGGCGTTGCCCAGCGAGATATCACCCAGCCGCTGCAGCACACCGGTGGTGTCGTCTGCCGCAATGCCGAACTGCAGAAGGGTCTGGGTGCCGCTAGTCAGGTCATCCAGCGAGAAAGGCGTGGATGCCGCCATTTTGCGGATCTCGGAAAGCTTTGTGGCGGCGGCCTCCTCGCTGCCCAGCATGACCTTGAAGTTGGTCAGGTAGCTTTCCATGGTGGCGTTGTAATCCACACCGCTCTTGACCACCTCGGCCAGCTTGGACGATGCCTGTTTTGCAAAGTCCGCGATCATCTGCCCGGCGGCTACCGTCCACTTGCTGGTGCTTTTTTCCGCCGGGTCGCTGTTCAGCCTTACTTCGCCGGTGATGCTGAAATCTGCCACTGTGTCCACCTCTCTCCATTCCAAAAGAGCGCGGGCACAAGGGCACAGGCTGTTATAACTTGATCTCTACCTCCCGCTTACAGGCGGGATTTTTGCATTTTACCCACAGGCCATGGGCGGATGCGGCATTTTCTGCCCACACCGGCAGCGCCCGCCCGCAGTAGGGGCAGGGCACCGGGGCGCGGCTAATGTCGGAACCGCGCAAGGAACGCGGCATCGTGCTCTTCGACCGAAACGACACGGGCGGCACCCCCTCTCAGCTCCGGCGGCAGGGCAAAGCGCTCCTGCAGGTCGGCGTAGCGGTCGCGCATACTGCCCTCGTACTCGGACAGGTCCATGGTGCGCCAGCTCATGATCTTTGCCATGAGGGTATCCTCCGGCAGGGCGGCGAACAGCGCCCGGAACCGGAACCAGTGCACCTTTTCGCGGGTCAGGTCGATGCCGTAGGCCTGCTGGAATGCCGCCACGATGTAACCGGCATCACACTGGTAGTCGAAGGCAAGACCGGAAGAGGGCGCGGTACTGCTTTCAGCCGCGGCGCTTTCGGCTGCTTTTTCGCCCGCCTTATAAAACTCGATCATGTACCCGTAGGCGTCGATGATCTTCTGAGGGTCGTTCAGAAAACAGTGTGGGTCTTTGTAAAAACGCCAGAGGGCGCTGACCGCAAAACCGATGGGATCATCTCCTGTCTGGCCGCGCACATAGGTGTTGACCAGCCAGACCATGGGCCGAAAATCCGGGATGATCTCGTGTCCGTGCCACCGAGTTGGCAGCGCGTCCAGCAGCAGGTCAGACATGGCGCTCGGATGCCAGCTGCAGAGCGTACTCTGCCAGCTGCTGCATGGCATCGGGGTCGTCCCGCAGGGCATTCACAGCCTGCCGGGCATCGATCAGCTGGTCGGTCTTGCGGCGGGTCCCGATTTCCGTGTCCGGCCAGAAAGTGTTGGTCTGGGTGATAGGCTGCTGCGCCGGGCGGCTTGCCACCTGCGGGTGGAAACCCTCGCTGCGGGACACGGGTTTCTGCTTGCGCTGCTGCTTTGCCGCTGCGCGCCGCTGCTCCCGGTTCATGGGCTGGGAAGGCTTTGCGGCATAGCGCTGCTTCTCAGCGGAAAAGGCATTGCCCAGTTCCTCGATCACGTCATAGATGGGTGCCATGTAGTTTTCGTTAAGCCCCAGACGGTCGGACGAGCCTGCACCGAGGATCTCGTCGATGCAGTCCATGGCAATGCGTGCCTGTGCACGTGCATGGTCGCCCAGACGGATACTGCCGCGCCGGAACTGCTCCGACTCCTCGGCGCTCCTGCGCTGCATCCGCTCGTTGGCGTCCTCAAAGCGGTCAAGGTCGTTGGCGTTCATCAGGGAAAATTCAAATTCCTGTCCACAAATAACCATGTTCTGGCTCCTTTCAGTTGAGCCGTGCCCCGGTTCTGCCCCGGAGAAAACTAATCACGGCATAAAAGATCCCCGTTCCGGTGTGGAGCGGGGACTGTGTTTGAAAAAAATCAGCCCTTGACGGCCTTGGCAGGCTCAGCGGACTGGGTGGCGGGGTTGTAGTCAAACTCGTCCGGCGTGCCGATGGCCTTCACGTCGCAGGCAAAGGTGGCCTTGGAACCGGCTGCACCGCCTACGTCGCTGGTGACGATGATTGCAGCACTGCCTTTCTCGCCCTTGCCGGTGCGCAGGCTGAAATAAATGTAGGGCACAATCACATCGCTGCCGGTGCCGTACACGATCTTGTGGCTCAGCACAAAATCCTGAAAAGCATCGCCCACGCAGCGGTCGCCGTTGACGGCAAGGGTGCGCTGGGTGCCGGTCTTTTCGGTGACGTTGCCGGTACGGATGTACTGAGCATCCTCGGTGGTGGCGTTCAGGGAGCCGGAATGCTCCTTCACATGGTCGGCGCAGACGATCCACTGGCTTTCCTTGGTCTGGGTGCTCTCGATCTGGAACGCCAGCACAAAATCGTTCGCCGTCTCAATGCCGGTATACGACGCGCTGGGCGTGATGCCGGACTTGGTAATGGCTTCGGATACGGTCATATCAAAACTCCTTTCATTTTGGCATGTAGTAGGTCAGGCGCATTTGCAGCTGCATCTTACAGCTGCCCGCGCTGTTTGTGACGATGTAGCCGCTGTTCGTCACGGCAATGCCGGTGGGGGTTTTATTCCCGCCGCAGGCCGAGAGGTCGGGCAGGTTGTGCCGGGCGTCCTGCCGCATGACCCACTCGGTGAGCTGCTCGAAAAAGCCGCTGTTCTGGATGTTAACGGCATCCATCTCGCTGTACTCACGGCGGCTGAGGAAGAGGTAATTCTTCGCCATTTCCCAGCCGGAGATGTACTCGGTGATGATGGGGTCACCGGGGCTGTCCTCGATGGAAAAGGCGGTGGATTCTTCTTCCAGTCCGGCAATGCGGAAAGCCGCGCCGGTGGCTTCCTGCTCGTCGGCGATCAGCGGGCAGGTCTTGAGCCATGCCCGCAGGGCGGCAATGGTGGGCTTTACGGTTTCGCTCATAAGTGACCCATCCCTCCCCAGAATGTGGTGACGGCCCTTGCGCCGTAGAGTGCAAGATGCTCACCGATATCTGCCAGTGCCCGCTGACCCCAGTAGGAGCCGCGCAGGCCGGTCTCGCCATGCAGGCAAGTGCCCTGTTCGTGCAGGTAATACTGCCTGCGGGCATAGGGTGTATTGTACACCAGCAGACCTTCCTTAAAGTTGGATGCCTGATTGACGCTGTTCTTCAGCGTGCCGGTATCGAACGGCACATAGCTGTCAATCAGCTTGGCAGCTTCCTGTGCAAGGGCATATTGTGCCTTTTGCAGGGCGGCAGTCTTTTCGGCTCCAAAATCCGGCCGCCATTTCAGCTCCATCTGCACGCCGTCTGTCCGGTATTTCCAACCATCAGGCGGCTCAAAAACTGGCTTCGTTGACGGCGCAGCGGGGCCAAAGGGGATAATCTCGCTCATGGTGTCAGCTCCCTTCCACGTGCCAGTGGGGCAGCAGCGGCTCCCGGTCGTCCGAGACAGCCGCCGCTGTGCAGCACAGGTGCGTTTTTTCGAGTTTGGCGTACTCGGCTTCGGTCAAGGCAGGCACCGCGCCCTGCACCAGCTTCCAGCCGCGTTTCAGGGTCCAGTGCTTGGCCTTTTCGGCAGCAGGCAGCGCCGCCCACTGGGCGTAGGGCAGGTAGCCTGCCGTGCACACGCTGGCCGGGATGCGGATGTGGGTGGTGCGTTCCGGGTCCTTGGCGGTGCCATTGCCGGAGGTGGAGCGGCACTCCCGCCAGCTGCACGCCGGGAACACCCAGCACACCGGCCTGTCCATCTCGGTGGTGATATCGTGGATGAGGTTCACAACAGTAACGGCTGTCTGCATCACAAAATCCCCCTGTACAGCAGATCATGCGGGTCATTGCCCAGCGCGGTGCGGATGATCTCCGCCGCTTCCTGCCGGGTGGCGGCGCTCACGCTGCCGGTGCCAAAGGTGACGCTCCAGCCATCATTGCTGGCGCTGGATGCGCCCGGCACAGCGCCCACAGCAGATGCAGCGGCCAACAGTCCGATGATCTGCGTGCAGGCATCTGCCAGCGCTGCCCGGCAGGCCTCACACCCGGCGGCGTGGCTCTCGGCCCGGCCAAAGGTGGCGGCATCGATCATGCGGGAAGCACGGCTGCACAGCACACCGAAGGCCGCTTCCGGCACTGTACCGCCTGCAGCCGCATACTGGTCATAGGTGCAGTAGAGCATGGCCTTACGCCTCGATGCGCTTGATGTACAGGGTCTTGGGCTTGGACACCTTGATGCCGTACACCTTGCGCCCCTGCACAGCGGATGCGCCGATGTACTTGCCGGAGCCGCCCAGATCCTGCAGGTGCACCGTGGTCTGCCACTCCATGACGCGGTGGCACCAGTTGGGGTGGCCGCAGATGAACTCGGTGGTGGTTTTCTTGCTGGCCACGCGGGTGGTGTTCTCGAAATCCATGTTGTTGGACTCGTACACCGCAAAGCCCGCGATCTGACCCACTGCGCCGGTCTGCACCAGCTGCTGGGACAGATCGCCCTGCTTGATGAAGCGGTCGTCCTGCATGAGGAGCTCCAGATACTCGGGGCTGACGATCATCCAGCGGCCGGCCTGCGGCACGCCGTTGCGGCTCAGGGTGCGCTTTGCAGCCAGAGCCTCCTTGTAGGCGGTGGAAACGGTGCAGGCGGTCTTGGTGGCGCTGATGTTGGCACCCGCTGCGCCCTGCAGCGCCTCGATGGACTTTTTGTCGATGGACAGAGCCATGGAGTAGCCTGCGCTGTCCAGACGCTCGGCGGTGATGTCGTCGGGCACGGAAGCGGCGTCGAAGCCGTCGATGATCTCGTTCACGGCCTCGTCGTTGTCGATGTCCAGATCCAGATAGGTGGTGGTGCCTGCATCGGCATCCACACCGTTGGCCTTGTCGTAGGCCTTGACGGCAACCTCAGTGTCGCGGACAGGGATCTTGACCTTACCGGCCTTGGGGCTGCCCTCATAGCGGTTGTTGAAGATGGTATTGTCGCGGGTGACCAGAGTCGCACGCAGCTTTGCATCCACCAGAGCGGAGTAACGCTCCTGACTTGCATGTGCCATAGAAATCTCCTTTCGTTGTTACAGGTTCAGTTCAGGGTTCAGGGATTTGAAAGCGGCTTCCACACCATCGCTGTCGTTGGCGGGCGGGGCACCGTGCTCTGCGCCGGTGGAGACCACAACCACACCGGCTGCGCCGTCCTCGCCGAACGCCCATGGGTTGGCCTTTGCGGCATCGTCCAGCGCCTTGGCAATGTCGGTGCTGCGGTCGGCAGAGCCTTTCAGGGCGTCCAGATCCAGCAAAGCCCGCACCGCCTTGACGCTGCGGCCCTTTTTGCCCAGGATGGCGGCGTCCAGCGCGTTATCAAAGGCAAAGCCCTCGGCCTGCGCCTTCATGTCGGCCTTCAGCTTGGTGACCTGCTCCTGCAGGCCTGCCACGTCCACGCCGTCAAAGGCTTTCAGGCCGTCCTGTGCGGTCTTGAGCTGGGCGTTTGCGTTGTCCAGCTGGGTCTGCAGGGCCGTGGCGGCAGACTTCTCCCGGTTGATGTCTGCGCCGTTCTCCTGCATGATCCAGTTCAGCTGTTCATCGGTGATGCCGGGGATCTTGTTCTTCACGTCTTCACGCTTCATGGTGGAAACTCCTTTCGTGTGTGAGACCTCAGTTTTTTACACTGTTCTCTGTCAGTATTCGGTCGTGGGCGGGGTACGCGCCGCCCGCCGCATGGCACCGTTTGCAGGACTCGAACCTGCCGCTTCCGGTTTTGGAGACCGGCGCTCTTCCGACATGAGCTAAAACGGCATAAAAAAAGCACGGTGCAAAACTGCATCGTGCTTAAAAATGGGCAAACAAAAACCACGGTGCGTGTGCATCGTGGTTCAGTTGATGTTATGAATTACGGCGTGCAACAGTAGATTCTGTCATACACTGCTTCGCCCTCACGAGAAAGAGCTGTCGGCTCGTCATTCTCGTCAAAGGTCGATGTGATGAAATCATCAAGCTCCAAAAGAAGCTCGTCCACACTCCTGCAGTTTACAGCGCTGGGAACATGCTTCTTCAAAAACTCCTTGGAATCAGGATCTAAATCTTCAAAACAAAAGGTCATTTCTGCTCACTCCTTGGATTCAGCTGAATCAGCTGTCCCGTGTCTGGGTTTATCGTGACGATCGCTTTGCCAATAAGGCGCACGCTTCGCTTTCCTCTTGAATCCGTTTTTACAGGGTTGATGCGCTCAGGATTCAAAACGGTATCACGCATGGCTTCATAGCCAACACCGCTTCGCCGGATGATTTTAAGGTCATATTTTAACTTATCGGGGTCGACCAATGTGCCGAACATACGCTCCATGAAATGGGCGGTATGTCCAGTAATAACAGTACCATCCGCAGTAGTCTTGCCCACAAGCTCGGTCTGGATGCGCTCGTGCGTACTCTTGTACAGGTCAAAACCTGCAAGCGGCGAAAGCCAGCCACTTTTTACGCTGTTGGCATATTGCATCAGCAACCGATATTCTTCGGTATTATTATACCGTGCATCATAATATTTTGCAACGGTATTCAGGCTGGTACTCTGCGCATTGATAGACTTGAGCCAGTCGGTGTGATGCGCCTGAGATTTTGCGCTTGCCCTGCCGGCTTCGCTCCTGCCGAACTTCGGCACGCTGACACGGGCGCTGTCCACACGGCCACCCGTGGCCTTGGTGAAATCACTCAGGCTCTGGCGGGCGGCTTTCAGGCGCACAGCGCTGTCAGTGGTGTCCAGCCCGGCGGCGTCCTCGGCCAGATACCGCTTTTTCCAGCGGCGGACGTTCCGCTCCCTGGCACGCTGCATCTGGGATATCTCGTAGGCGGTGTACTTTTTGCCGTTCCACTCGATGTTCCGGGCATTCAGCTCCCGCAGCTGCTCCTGCGTCCATTGGGGCGGGTCGCCAAGTTCGGGGAACACCGCGAAAAAGGTGTGGCGGCAGTTCCAGCCGCAAAGGCCTGCGCCAGTGCCGTAGCCGGTGGCAGCTTCAAAATCCGGGTAGTGCCTGCCCTTGTAGTCCACCGCACCGCCCCGGTGGAAGCGCCTGCCCTGCCATTCTGCATGAGAAGGACGGGCACCGCCGTGGGCGGTCGTCTCCACAAATTCGCAGCCCATCTCGTCCATGCGGGCCACCTGCAGCTTGCCAGTCGTCTGGTTGACGCCGGTGAGCACGGCACGGCGGGCGGCCACCTCGATGCTGTCCTTGTGGCCGCTGGGATAGGTGACCATGGGCATCTCGTCTGCAAGGCTGTCCACAGCCTGTTTGACGGCTGTTTTGTAGTCGAAGGCACCGTGCTCACCTTGAGCCATGCAGCGTCCAGCGTGCGCTCAAAGGCCCCTGTGACGGTGTTTGCCGTGGTAGCGGTGAGGTTCTGCCATGTGCCGCAGGTCTGCCGGGCACCGGCATCAAGCAGGTTGTTCAGGGCGGCGCTCTCTTCAAAGGGCGTCGGCTCCATGTCGTAGTGGTAGTAGATGGCGTCCTCCCGCTCCATGGCTTCGGTGGCGGCCTGCAAAAGCAGCCTGCGGATGGCGGCCTCGCTCTTGCCGGTGTACTTCGCCAGCAGCTTCACCACGTCGTTGCGCAGCGCCTCGGTCTGCTGGTAGCGCCACAGCTGCCAGTTAGCAGTAGCGGTCACTTTGTCCATCTTGCCGATGCGCCGGGCAACGTCCTGCAGGATCTGTTCTTCGACCTGCTGCCAGAGCTGCACAAAGGCATCCGGCATCTGGTCGAGGTAAGACGGCGGCAGCATCAGGCACCCCCGAAGGTGAGGGCTTCAGGGCTGCGGTTCTCGGCATCCGCTTCGGCGGCAATGGCCTTGGCATCGTCCTCGCTGTAGCCCTCGAACTCCACCAGATACCGCCAGAAGGGGAACTTGCCTGCGGTAACGTAGCCCCAGTACATCTGCTTGCGCTCTTTGGGGTCAGAGATGATACTGTCGTCAAAGTCAAAGGTCACGTTGCAGTCGCCCGGCGGGGAAACGGCTGCGCCGCTGTTCCACTGGGCATCCAGCAGCTTGCTGATGGAGTATACCAGATCGGTCAGCGCATTGCCCAGCGCCCGCTGCAGATCCTTGACGGTAGTGTAGCTGCGCTGCTTGCTGCTCCTGATCTCCTCAGCGGTCTTGTCCACGTTCTGCGGGTCGGACAGGGTGCCGTAGGCAAGGCCGCACTGGAACTCCACCCGCTTGAGCATGGCATCCATCCCCCGACGATAACTTTCATCGCGCAGGGCAGGGGCAAACACCTCGTAGAGGTTCCGGCCATTGGCCCCGGAACTGCCGTTCAACCAGTTGCGGTAAAGGCGCTGCTCACGCTGCGGCATAACGCTCTCGCCGTTGATGTCGGGCCGAAGGGCGGTCTGGTCAACGTCAAGGGCCAGCTGCCCGCCGTCATACTCCCACAGCAGCCGCCCATACTGTTCATCGGTATCATGGATGGTGTCAACAGCAGCGGCATAGACGCTCACGCCCAGCGGGGAGTGCCGATCAGTGGAATTGCCGCTGGACACTCTGAAATAGCCCCAGAGCGGGCGGTCTACATCGGAGAACTCGGTGTGCGGCGAGATCGCGGCCCATTCCGGTACATCGGTCAGCGGCACCTCGATGCCGAGGTCTGTACTGGTCATTGAGCGGAACGCCTTGACCGTGATGCTGTACGTGCTGCCGGAAAACTCGTGATCTTCAAGACGAGTGTAAATGCGGTTGCCGCGCACCAGATGGTCATAAAAAATAGCCCCGGTCATGCGGCCAGAGCTGTCAAAGCGGGTAGGGCAGAAGCAATCCCCCTGCACAGCATCGATCTGGATGCGTCCCTCTGCATCGAGGAAGGGCCGGAACAGGATGCCGCCCAGCGCACAGCCGTATTCCACCGGGGTGCGCAGATCCGCAATGAAAGGCTGCAGCATGGTGTTGATGCTGTCGGCACGGGCACTGCCGGAAACAATGCATTCCATTTCAAGCGTGGTCAGACGGGCCAGCTCCGATGCAACACTCTGGGCCAGCTTCAGGCTGTGCAGAGCGTTCTTGCCGCCGTGGCACCACGGTCCGCCGGTATCGTACATCTGCGCCCACAGGATGATCGCATTCTCCATGCTGTAGGACACGCTGGCGCTGACAGTGGTATTTTCACCGAACAGCAGCCGTGCTTTCTCCCGCAGCCAGAAAAGCAGTCTGTCAAACATTACTTTCGTCTCCAATCTGCCCAGCGAATCAGCGGGGCCAGTATCGTATAGCAGAAATAGCGGATGTCGTCCATGGCGTGGTCGTTCTCCTTCACAACGCGGTCCTCTTTGGCTTTGTCGTCCCAAGAGTACAGGCCGAACTCCCGGCGGGATGCCGTGCAGCTTTCGTGGATAGTCACAAGCCCGGCCTGCATCAGGGATGCCACGCAGCGGATGCCGTTCAGCACGTCGTTGTCTGCAGGGATCACCAGATACTTGCCGTGCCGCCGGATGGTCTCAATGAAGGAAGCAGCGGACGGGTCAACCACCACCGCCTGAATGTAATAACCCTTGGTCAGGCGTTCCAGCTCGGCATAGTGCTCTTCGTCCGTGCGCTGCACACGCTCGGCACGGCTGTCAAAATAGCTTTCCTTGATTCGCAGGGCCTTGCCATCATGAATGACCCACAGGCCCATGCTGCAGGGATTGTGCGTGCCGTAGTCGATGGACACGTAAAACTGCCCGTCGATGTGGGAAGCATCACCGTGAAAGAGGTAGGTGTCCTGCCCGGCGGAGAAGAAAGGGTATACAAGGCCCTCGGCAGCTTTCCTTTTACCGAGGATATCACGGGCATACCAGACTGTGCTGCGGTCGTAGGTTGCAAGCACAGCCCGGAGCTGGTCGTCCGAAATGCTCATGTTATCGGCAATTGTGAAATGCCCATAGTTGAAGCCGTATTCTGGGTTCTCGTTCTGCTTCTTTTCGTGCAGATTCAGGATATTTTCATAGTACCAGTGACCCTCTGCCTTGGGGTTCAGGTCGTGAAATACCTTTCTGTCCGGGCTGGACAGGGTACGGTCGAATACTTCCTTAATGAAAGTTTCGCTGCATTCATTGGCTTCGGTGATGTACGCGGTGCCGTAGGTGTTGCCCTTGATCAGCTTTTCGTCACCGGCTTTGCCACCACCGGACACCAGCACCACCTTTTCACCGGTGGCAGTCTGGATGTACAGACAGTCGCGGTTCTGGTAGGTGCCCTCACGGCAGCGGCCCTCAAAATAGTTTTTCAGGCCGAAGCCGTCACAGTCCAGAATGTTCAGCCGGGCCGTTGCAGTTGATACGCCCGCAATGAGGTGTATCCTGCTGGGATGCTTTTCCAAGATGGTGCAGTAGGCCATAGTAATAAGCACGTTCTTGCCGCCGCGTTTGCCGCCCTCAGCCACATTGAACCAGTGGTCGAAGCAGTTCCAGAAGAAACGCATCTGGTTTTGTGAAAAAGGTGCAGGTATGTTCATGTCTCAAAGTCCTTGATGTCACGGTCAGGCACGGGCCGCTGCAGCAGATCTGCAAGCGTCTGCATGTCGTTATTCTGGGCTTCGGTCGTGTTCTCCTGCGGTTTGTCCTTCCACTTGTCTGGCTTCCGGTTTTTCAAATAAAAAATCTGGGCCGTGACGTTTGCAGGCACAACGACCTGTTCCTCTGCATACTCAATGCGTTCTTCTTCAAGCCGCTTTTTTCCATCCACCATGACCTTTTTCAGCTTGATGGGCTTTTTTACGATCACGGTGCGTGTCTTGCAGCTCTCGAACAGCTCATTTTCCACAATGTAATCAGCGTTTTCCCGCCCTACTTTTAAAGCGTCGGAAATGTCGGGAAATCGGCTTTTCCATTCATTCAGGGTATCGCGGTGGATTCCCATGTTCTGAGCTATCTGTTCCTGCGTCAGGCCGTCTCTAGCCCATCCACGAAGCAGCGTCAGCCCTTCCGGCTCTAACCACTGCTCATACTTACCTTTGCGGCCAATCGCAGATCACCTCATTTCAGACCAAAGGTCTCGTTCACATAGTCACGCTTCGTTTTGTAGACGTTGAGCATTTCGCTTTCAAAGCTTTCCCCTCTGAGCCTTCTGGAATTGGCTGTGTTCTGGTACAGCGACTGAAAGCACATCGCTGTACCGGTTTTCTGCATCTGAGGGGTCTTTGCGGGCTTCCCACCATGAAGCAGGTGGTTCAGGTTATACTCATTCACCTTGAATCCGGGAAGGTCAGAGACACCGCAGCAACAAAGGCTGTCTCCCAGTTCTCTTGTTCTGTTTTCTCCGCTGTAAAGAGCAAGGCCAAGTTCATGCGCCCTCTGCTTCAGCTTAAGAATATCGCCCTCGATCAGGGCTTTCGGATAGGTATAGTCTCCCGCAACCTTAACAAGGCCCGGTCTTTTGCTTGCAAACTTCATGCCCTCGACAATAACGCCGTAGGCACCAGCTGCCTTGAACTTTTCAAGGTTTTCGTAAACTTCTCCGTATACCTCATGCATGTACGGCTGAATCCTGACGGTCAGGCGCTTCACACTCGGAGCAACCTTTCTCGCAATTTCCAGACGTTCTTCAAACGATGGTGCGCCTTCTTCGAGCTTGTCATAGCTGCTGCACACCATGCTGATCTGCACAACGCAGTTGCACTTCTTCAGCAGTTCGAGATATTCAGGCTCTGCGATGATCCTTCCCTTTGTCGAAACAACAAAGGGGTATTTGGTTTCAGCAAAGACGCGCAGAGCGTTGTAGCTCATGCGGTAATAGCGCTCACAAGGCTGGAAAGGGTCGCTCACGCCCCCCAGTGCAACGGAATATTCCAGTCACACCAGTTGGTCTCAGACGTTCGCTTTCCCTGAATCCAGCTCATGAGGGCTTTCACGCCTTCACCTTTCTGCACCTTGCTGATGTCATACTTTCCGTTCCGCTGCACAAAGCAGTATTTGCAGCCGTGCGTGCATCCCTTGTAGGTGTCGAAACGGATAGGCATATCGCACAACCAGCATTGCGACCCGCAGTTAGGCATCTTCATCCTCCATAACGCCGCGAATACAGTTCAAGATGGCTTTTTCAAGCGGCTCCTTCGTGTTCTCGCTGATGTATCCCTTGATTTCTTCCTCGCACTCAACGGGGAACGTGAAGGTCACGGAAAATTCTTTCTTTTCCGAAGCCTTTGTGAAACCGTCCTCCATAAGGCTGTCAATGTAGGATACGCCGGCATCATCGTCCTGCGGAATGTCAAAATCAAAGTCGAAGTCGCCAAAATCGACTTCAAGCAGCTCCCGTTCCAGCTTGGAAAAATCCCAGCCGGTCATTTCGCCGGTCTTGTTCGCCAGCAGGCGGTATTTCTGTTTCTGCTCTTCCGTCAGGCCGGTGTAGCGCACCACGTCGGCCATGTCCACATTGAGCTGCATCAACGCAAGGCGGCGGGTGTGACCGCTGAGAATGACGTTGTTTTCGTCAACCTCGATGGGATCGAGTGCGCTGCACTGCTTGATGCTCTCAGCGCAAGCGTCTACAGCTGCAGGGGAGATCACGCGCGGGTTGTTCTCATACGGCACCAGATCGGAGACCGGCATTTTCAGCAGTTCTTTCTGAATCATCTTTTTTCTCCAAATAAAAAGCCGCCCGGAAAACCGAACGGCAAAGATATCAAAAAATAAGCAGCACCCATGCATTCAGTTTGACGGACAGGCGTAAAACGGGCGGGTGCTGCTGCATCTGGAACTTTCGCGGCCAGATGCCCCGCTATGCTTTGCACAGCCGTCCCCCGACTGTACATTGCATGGCGCTCTGGGCAGGCCTTGAACCTGCAACCTACGGTTTTGGAGACCATCGCTCTGCCAATTGAGCTACCAGAGTAAAAAGCCGCCCTTGGAATCGAACCAGCCGTGTCTACACACACGCGCCGCGCTCCAAACTGCGCTCAGGCGGCAAATGGCGCGATATTGCGGAATCGAACCGCATCCCATCTCCCGGTTCGGTGGGGTGTCCATTTGCACATATCGCATAGATGCGCAGTCCGCGAAACGTGAAGAGAGAAAAATGCCTGCAAAGCCAAAAGGAGGAAAATTATCATGGGGGTTCGTTTCGGAGACTGCGTGTATCGGTTTGCCTTTCCGGCATTGCCGATGGTACTATTCAATCACTTTCGCACGGTTTCTGTACATACCGCGTACATACCGCGTACATACCCGAAGCTGTACAAAAAATCACGCGTTTTTTATGCACTTTCGTCAAAATCGCAAAAAGGTGTTGCTTCCCAGATCTCTGCAAGGGCTTCAAACCCTACTGTGATGGCTCTGGATGCCGTGTGTGCCTGTGCAAAGCCCACCTCAGCGGCGGCCTGCTCACGGGTCTTACCCTCAACATAACACAGGATGATGCACTTGCTGCGGCGGATGGATGCCGTGTCAGCATTCAGCAGATATGCCGTATCAATGGCCGCCTTCTGCATCTCCACATACTCGCACTTGAGGGCAGCCAGCTTTTCCTCTGCTTCCACAATGGCCGCGCCACCGTTCCCCACCTTGTCACTGGTTCCAGAACGACCAGGTGCAGCTGAAACGCTGGATGTGGTGGCGGTAGCGATGCACTGTAGATCTACAATGCGCTCTTCCTGCTGCTGAATCTGTGCCCGCATTCTTGGCAGTCGTTCAAACCATGCCCGCACCAGCTGGGCCTTTTCATTCTTAGGTGGCTTTTCGTTCTCGCTTTCAGGTGTCCATGTGCGGATCATTGTTCCTCCTTTACTCCTTCCAAAAACAGCAGCACTCCGGGTGCTGCAAACGGGACGCGGTAAATTTCAATGTCTGATTGGGTGATGTACTTACGGCCAAACAGCCGTTTCATGTCCTTCCATACGGCCCACGGGACGCGGTAGAAAGCCCTGCCGCTAAATGAGCATAGTACAAAGGCGACACCTCCGAGAGCTTCTGTGCGGCTCAAACGAAGCGCTTGCGCGGTCAACACACGATCAAAGGTCAGCCGGTCACTGTCAGTGTGCTTTGCTTCAAAATTGATGGCTCTTCCGCCTTTGAGAATGCCTTTGTAGTCCGGCTGGGCCTGTTTCGTGTAGCAGGCAAGGAACCGGCCAGCACGGTCCGGGCTTCCAATCGGACGCATCGGTTCCGGGGTCTTTTCGATGTCTGCAAGGCCGATGGATCTGTAATAGGCGCAGGCATTGTCAATGATGCTTTCAAAGCTAGCGCCCTCTGCGCGGCTTCGGGCACCTGTATAGCTGCGGCGAATACTTGCCGCCGTTCTTCGGTTATTCATTGCTCAATTCCTCCACATAGCGCCATCCTTGGGGCGGGCGAGTGATCTCCACAGGCCGCATGCTCAAAAGCACAGCTTTCATTCTCACGTCTCTCCCTTCAGTAATACTCGATTTCCACCAGCGAGGTGGACACCAACTCAAAACGTCCATCTTCCAGAGGGATGCGGAGCAGGTGATACTGCTCTCTGCAAGCGTATGATTTCGGCAGCAGCTCTCTGAAGTCCTCCACGGTAATGGTGTACTTCGGCTTACGCCTACCGGCATAGCCAACTTTTTCAATTGCCGGGGAGTAGACCGTGACATGGTAGCAGGGATGGTCAGCAGTTTCAGCTTCAGTTTTAGTTTCAGCATCAGCAGATGTCGAACTACAGGATGTAAACCACAGCGTCACAATCAGCAATGCTGCTGACACGATAAAGCAGGCCATTCTCTTTTCGGTTTTCATGCTTCACTTCGCCTCCTCAAAAATCCCAGTCGTCGGGGACATACAAACGGCACTCTCCATCCCCGTTGTCGCTGGTCGGTTTATCAAACGGGCAGCCCGGGCAACCATTTCCGACTGCTAAGTGGCAATGGCAAAAATCCATCAAATAATGGGCCATGTCCTCCGGCCTCATAGTGTCGGTTTCAGGGTTAGATTTCGCTTGATTATTCATCGTCGCCCCTCCAATACTCCACGAAATAGGTCAAAGTAGATTTGCCGCTGCGCTTTTCCTTTCCCACGCGGACGGTGTAGCCGTTCATCGACAGGACGACAACCAGAGCTTTCCGGTCCTCCACCTTGTCGCAGTCAATCTTGTAATGCTGTGACATTACCTGTACTCCTTTCCGGTGGCCTTGTCCCTTAGCGGGATGCGGCCAATGATTTCAAACCCTGCGATACCGGCCATCTGGCGCAGCAGGGGAACGATGTCTCCGATTCTGTCAAGCCGGGCGGCTTCCTTCTGGTACTCGTCCCGGCAGATGTTGCGCATGGCCGCGGTCGGTGTCGGGTCTGCATAATGCTCGGCATTCCGGCCCATATTTTCCTTGCTCATGTTCAAGCTCCATTCTCCAACAGGTCAAACAGAGTGGGTGCATCCTTTTCTGCATCCGCAGATTCCAGATAGCCCACGCCGTCACGAAAATAATCCGGGTTCAGCTCCACGCCCTTGCCCTTGCGGTTCATCTTCACCGCTTCATACGGCACCGTGAAAAGCCCTGCAAAGGGGTCAGCAACAAGTTCGCCCTCATTGCTGTACCGCTCAATCAGGCGCTGCACGATGTCGATCTGAAGCGGGCAGACGTGGAGGTTCTGCCGCCGCTGGCTCTGGGAGGTGTTGAGCGTTTTCATCCGCACAATGTCGTCCCAGACCGTCATATCCCATGAGCCGGGCGCAACGACCATAAAGGTGCTCGGCAGCCGTCCGTCTTTGTCGAGGCTTTCTGCGAGTTTGACGTGCTCGCCGTAGTCGTAGACACTGTCGCGGCTGAACTTCCGGTAGACGCTCTGGAGTTTGGAGGTTGGAATCTTCTCCAGATTCTCCCTAGCAAAAGGCCTGTCGCCGCTGGAACGCCAAAACGCATGAGCGTCAATCTGCCACTGGGCGCGGGTGTATTCCTCTTTGGACTTCTTCACCGGCGTATCGGCATATCCACGGCTGCAATCGGTGGGCAGCTTGCGGAACAGCAGGATGTATTCTGGGCAGCCAACACCCATCTTCGTGCCGTCCTTGCACTGCTCCGTCCATCCCAGACGGTAGGTCTGGTTATTCTCCCGGACAACGTCCGTGACAACCGTAATCATTCCGAAATAGGCGAACCCATGCTTCCGGAAATGAGCGATACAGTCCGCGTGAAACGGCTCAATGGTCGGCGCTGCAAGGCCGGTGACGTTGGCGAACTCCACGCGATCTTTCACATGGATTGCAGCCACGCGACCCGGCTTCAGGGTGCGCAGCAGTTCCGGGGTCAGATAGTCCATCTGACGGAAGAACTCTGCATCATCCGGGTTATGGCCGAAGTCATTGTACGAGGGCGAATATTCGTAATGGTTTCCGAACGGGATACTAGTCACATACAGGTCAATGCTGTCCGTTGGCCAGTTCCGGACTTCTTCCACACAGTCGTTGTTGATGGCCGTGTAATTGTTTCCCTTGACTTCCACTCTCTCACATCCTATCGTTCTCTTCAGGGTCTCAAGCGCAAGGCTACCGAGACCGTATTCTTTGATGATTTCCTCCATCTGCTCGCTCAGTTCATCGTACTGTCTCCACTTGCGTTGCAGCGCCAGCAGCACCTCCGTCTCCGTGTCCATGTACAGGATGTCGATGATGACCGGGGACTTTTGCAGGAAACGGTAGATGCGGTGAATGGCTTGAATGAAGTCGTTGAACTCGTAGTCGATGCCCATGAAAATGGCGCGGTGGCAATGGCGCTGGAAATTGCAGCCGGAACCGGACAGGCTTTTCTTGGTTCCGAAGATGCGGGTGCGGCCCTGTGCGAAGTCCATGACCCGCTGCTCTCTGGTTTCCAGCTCCATGCTGCCGTAGATATCGACCATCTCCGGCACGGCCTTTTTGAGCGCCTTGCGCTCGTCCTCCAAATCGTGCCAGACCACAAAATGCTCGTCCGGCGGTGCCTCCGCAATGATGCGGGCTACCTCGGCGGCGCGAATATCGATGCTGTCCCGCTTCTCTTTGGCTGCATCCTGCAAGCCCATCGCGGCATCATGGCCGAGCTTCATCTGGCCGTCGGCTTCAAATTCAGCGGGCCGGTCAAGGCTGTTCAGCTTGTGATACCGGATGTCCAGCGGCGGCAGGGCGTAACCATCATCCGAGAATCCGAGATCGGACGGCTTCTGAAGGAAAAGCCCCCAGCTGGCGCACCAAATCCAGAACTCCCGCTCGCGACCAGGATAAAGGGTCAGGTTGTTCGCTTTGGTGCTGTCCCTCTTGAAAAAGCGGGTCAAGCTCTGGCCGGTGTCCATAATTTCGAGGAACCCGGCATAGTGAATCAGCTCTTTGTAGCGGTTCGGGCTGGGTGTCGCGGTGTTGGTCAGCTTATACTTGATGCCCTTGAACTTCTGCATGAAGCTCTGATAGGTCTTGCTGCCGAAGCTGCGCAGTGTGGCGGCCTCGTCCAAACTGACCGCTGTGAAATGATGCGGGTCAATGTCGCCGTCTCTGACGCGCTCGTAGTTGGTCAGGACGATGGGGGCTGTGCTGGCCTCCACTTCGGCCATCGTGCGGCAATAGGGCGGCTCGTCAATGCCCAGCAGGTTCACAGCGTCGGCCTTGAACTCCGGCAGGACGTTCAGCGGCATCACAACGAGCGTCTGTCCGCCCTCGTGCTTCTGTAGCAGTCTGCACCATTCGAGCTGCATGATGGTCTTTCCCAAACCGAAGCGGGCGAAAATGCCACGGCGGCCCCCGCGCAGCGCCCACAGGACGCTCACGCGCTGGTGATCTTTCAGCGCCGGGCTGACCTCGGCGGGGTCAATCTCGATACCGGACAGGGGAGCAATGTCGATTTTGCGCTCCAAAAACTCCTTGTATGTCATTTTGCGTGTTCATCTCCCATTGTTCTCCCTCCCTCACTTCACAGACGGGTTCACGCGTTCAACCAGCTCACAGCCGGGCACTGCCGTGCCGGTCTTGAGCAGGGCCGCAATGGCCGTTTTGTTTGGCGTGCGGGTGGTCATCTCGGTCATGTACTCGGCAGGGACGGCAGCTTCATCCAGCACGCAGACGGCCTTACTGCGGCGAAAGCTCACCGCGCACCGGTCACTGCTGAAGTTCTGCCCACCCAGAGCATCGGTCAGATAGTGCTTGAGACTGTCGATCTTGCGCTTTGCGGCTGCCTTGCGGTCAGCAAAAGCCTTTTCCTGCGCTTCAAAGGCCGCAACATCGGCTTCGAGGTTCTTTACCCAGCAGGCGATGTTGTCCACCTTCTCGGCCTTTGCCATGTTCAGCTCTTCCAGCCGGTCGATGTCCATAACCTCGCCGGTCTCCTGATCGATGCAGTCCAAAATCTGCGAGTTGATCTCATACAGGTTCATAGTGCTTTTTACCTCCATTCGTTCAGAGCACGAGAAACGGCCCTGAACGGCGTTTTGCGTTTTGTGGTATAAAACTTTGCCGGTTTACCCTAAAACCATGCTCAGAGGGCCGCGTATGCCGGTCTGAGCGCGTGTGTACCGGCTATTGCTTTTTTAATGGCCTTCGCCGGGCTGCGTCTGCCAGAAAATTCTTTGCATTTTCGGCTTCCTCTGCCGGGCGGCTTGCCATGAACGCCCGGTTGCGCGGGGCATTCGCCTTTTTTGCTTCATCCCTATCACGGGATATCCACCCGGATGCTGCAGCCTTCCAGTTCTTCATGGGATTCCGGCCCACCTTCCAGCCGTTGGACTCGTAGTAGGCATGGAACCGAATAGCCTGCCCTTCTGTGCCACCCTTCTCCGCAAAGTAACTTTTCACCGTTTCAACATCCGGCGGTGAAAACCTGCTTTTGGGGGTAGGGGACAGCGCTTCAGCGCTACTACTATCAGATACTTTAGTATCTGTTGTACTTTGTACTTTGTACTTTAGGGGCCTTTTGGTTTCGTTTGGTTTCTCAAAAAAACCAATTGGTTCCGTTTGGTTATCGTCAAAAACCTTTTGGTTTTCGTCGGTTTTCTTTGGTCTGCCGCCCTTTCGACCTGCTTCTCGGTGCGCAAGAATAGAACGTTGATACGTCTTTATGTTTTCGTCCATAAATGAGCGCAGGGATTCAAAGGCCACCTGTTCGATAGGCTCAAGCCCTTCCGGCTCTTTGCCGTGCTCCACATACTGCCGCATTTTTGTGAGCACGTTTTTGTATTGCTCAGGTGGCAGGATGTCCAAGATTACGAACTTGTCAAAGGGTATCAACAAGCCTTTTGGGCGAGCCATTTCGATATCGTCCACCACTAACCACCTCCTTCCCGTTTTTGAAAACCAAACGCTTTTCGTAAAAACCATTTGGTTTTCTTTGGTTTTTACAGGTCGATGATCTTAACCTCTACGCCGTAGCCGATGACGTTCCGGCACTGCTGTTTGATGCGGGGGATTGCAACAGCGCTGCTTTTGAGGAACTTCTTCGTGCTGGGGGTGCAGGCCAGATACAGCGTAACGCCGTCCAGACTGGCCTTGGTTCCGCGCAGGTTGTCCGCAATGAACTTGTCACCGTAGACCTCAACACGGCGAATAACCTCTCCCCAGTTCGCAAAATTCTTGCCCGGATACTTCGTAGGGGTGGTTTCCTGTTCAGCCTGCTGGCTGTTCTTGCTCTTGAGTTCGTTCAGGGCATCCAGCATTGCCGTCATGCAGGAAGAGCACACCTTGATCTCGTTCTGAAGCTCAACAAGGGCACTGTTCAGGACCACCAGCTGGTCAATGGCCTTCTTCATGTCCTCGTTCTGCTGGTACAGGCGGCTGTCGATAGATTTCAGCAGGATACACACCCGGCTATCATCCGGGGTATCATTCGGTACATCCGCAAGCATGAAGTCGTATGCACCGTTGCGGATATTGATAACTGCCGACACGGAACGACCGATAATGGCTGCGACCTCTGCATCTGGCAGGCCCTTACTAAGAAGAAGCTTTGCATTGCGCACCTCTTCCGGCATAATATTTCTTTTTGCTGGCATTTTTCTCTCCCTCATTTCTGCCGCTCAGAACGGCAAATCTTCATCGTCGTTGATAACGGCAAAATCGTCCGTGCCGGTCTCAGCCGTCTGCTGGGCGCTCTGAGCGTTTCTAGCTTCGCGGGCATAACTTTCCGTCTGTTCATCAAAACCCCGTGTAGACGTGTTGTCAGGGGCTTTCGAGCCGCAAAAGCTGACCTCACGCACCTGAATCTCATAGGCAGTGCGGTTGTTGCCCTGCTTGTCCTGATATTTCCGGGTCTGCAAGCTGCCATTGACGGCGATCATGCTGCCCTTGTCGAAATACTGGGAGATGAACTGCGCCGTCTTGCCCCATGCAACGCAGGGCAAGAAATCCGTCTCGCGCTGGCCATTTGCAGAATAGCTGCGTTCGCAGGCGACATCAAAAGAGCAGATCTCCTTGCCGCTTGTGGTGGTGCGGAGTTCCGGGGTATGGGTCAGACGTCCAATAGCTGCGATCATGTTCAGCATAGATCAGCCCTCCTTCGGCTGTTTCTGGGCACACGTCCAGCACAGGACGCGCCCAAACTTCTTCTTGGTGCTTGCGGCGGTCTCTGCCGGTTCAACGGTGCGGTTCTTATAAGACACCGGCTGAAGTGGTTTGCCGCAGCAGGCGCAGATAAAGGGCTGTTCCTGTACAGGCTGCGATTTCGGGGCAGGAGCATTACGCTTCGGAGCAGGAGCTTCACGCTTCTGAGCAGGCTGCTTCTGCGGCTTGTTCACACCTGCGGGGTTTCGACCTTCTGCCGCATGATACTCGTCCGTGTCGGCATCCTTGGTATCGTCGATGCAGAACAGGCCGTTCAGGGCATACTTGCGGGCGTAGCTGCTGGATGTTCCCGTCACCTGTGCAGCGTCCATCTTGGTTTTTTGCTCCGGCTCTCTTGCGTATGCCTTCACGGAAATGCAGCCACCATCCAGAGATTCCAATTTTGCAGTGGCTTCGATGTAGTGCCACCCCTCAAGAACCTTCGGTTCATCGGAGAGCGTAAGCAGCAGGTCATGAGCCTTGAGAATAGGCTTCACTGCTTCCAAAATGTCCTCACAGGAACGATATCTGTACCCGCCGAAGGTGTTCATCTGCCCTTTAGGGGCCTTGAGTTCGCTCTGCACAGCGGCCAGAGCGGCGTAAATGCTTGTGCTTTCCATTACTCTTCATCCTCCTGATCTTCGGTCTGTTCTGTCCCTCGCGGCAGGAAATAGTAATCATCCGGCGGCTCAAGTGCCGGGCCGTAGCCGTCAAGGGAAAGGTCGTACATCGGATTCATACTGCCACCTCAGGTGCCGGGTCAATGGCGGCAGGGGAGATGTCCGGTGCAGGAATCAGCTTTCCAGCGGTCAAACGCTGCAGAGCAGGGGAGTGCTGCGTTTCGCTTGCAGGCTTCCCGAACTTGACCTCGGCACCCAGATCTTCGACCTCGACCGTGACGCGCAGGCGGTACAGGCTTCCTGCTTGACCGAGGGTAGAATAGACATCGTTCATCAGCTTGTCGATGACTTCCGGGACATAGTTCCCGCCCACAAACCTGCCGTCGCTCGAAAAGCGGCCCTGAATCTCAACATAATTTTTTTCCATCTGTAAAAACCTCCGATTTTGTGGTATCATCGGGGTGATGAAGTCGTTCAAACTCATCATCCCTTGCAGCTCGTCGGTGTTGGCGCACCGGCGGGCTTTTTTCGTATAGTGCGTACCGGCGGCAGGCTGTCCACCTCGCTGCGGTCGATACGTTCCCGCGCAAATGTGTACTTGTAAGTTCGATGGCTGCCGCTGAGCCCATGGCTGACGGCAGACGCAAAGCTGTTCGCGCTCTTGTAGCCCAGCCGCCGGGCACACATCTCAGACGTGCCGGATGCCAGCAGATCGCCGGTTTTGGCATCCCAGACGGTGTACCACATGACGCTGGTAGCGTTTTCATTACGCGCCCTATAATCCCTGCAATATTGGTTGTGGCGCTCTCTGCGGCAGGAAGCGCAAAAGCGCAGGTTGCCAGCAACATTTTCCATCACCTTGCCGCAGTCCAAACAAACGCGGGTAAAGTGCTTTCCTTTATTCATGGGTGGTGTCAGCCCGCCTTCCTGCCGCTCTTCACGGTATTGGCCTGCGGCTTGTGAATCTTGCGGGGCCGCTTCTCACGCGCTTCGGCTGCAAAGCCCAGCCGCATGAAGAACACCGCCAGCAGAATCAGCACCATAGCCGTAATGAACGCACCGTCCGAAATGGTGCCGCCGGTCTGACAGGTGCCCTCGAGGCCCATGCTGTACAGCAGGCCCGTCGCAAAGCTCCCCATTGCAAGCCAGTACCAAACGCCAGATTTGATTCTCATGCGGATTCTCCTTTCTCAACAGTAGGGAAGAACAGCTCCCCGATTTCGTCCTGCCGGATGTCCAACAGTTCACAAATTGCTACGATCTCTTTACTTGTCCACGGCTGGTGCCCGTTCATCCGGGCGCTCATAGTGTACCGGCCAATGCCGCTATGTTCAGCGACTTCCTGATCGCGGTAGCCGCAGCTGTGGAACCGCCCCCGCAGCTTCCAGTACGGAATCTGCCGGAAGGTGCCCTGTACGACCTTCATCATGCTTTTTCGACCTCTTTTCTTTGATGTGTGCCAGCCGTGCAGGCTGGTTCTTGTCCCAGCGGGCTTCCCGCCAGTATTTGTTCCGCCCGTTCATCAGGCGGTCTCCTTGCCAAGACGCTGCTCCTTCTCCTGCTCGCTCAAAAGCTCGCGGGGGTCAACGTTCAGCGTGTCGGCAATGGCCTTGAGCGTCCGGGGGCTGGTGCCGCCCTTCTTTTTGATGTAGTAGTAGGTGGCCCGCTCAAGGCCAGCAGCCTGCATCAGCTCGGTAACATTTACTCCCCGTAAAATCATCAGGGATTCAATTTTTTTCATGCTTACCTTCAAATTATCACCTTCTTTCACGCTTCCAGCCGCTTTGCCCGGACATTCAGAAACTGGTTCACAAAGTAAATCTGTCCCTTCCCCGTGACTTTCGGGGTCTTGTTGATGCTGGTGTGGCCGTCCGAGTGCACCACGGTGGTCTCCTTGATCTCAAACAGGCACATTTCCACGGCCCGCTGGGTGGGCATATTATAGTCGCTGCGCTTGGGGTCGCGGATCAGATAGCCGTGCTCCCGCATCCAGCTGAACAGCCGGTTCTGCCCGATCTGCACACCGTTCTGGCACAGCAGTTTTGCCAGCTCACCTACAAGGATGCTCTTCTTGCTGGCGCTTACAGCATCCGCAAAGATGCCCTTCGGGGTCAGCTCTGCAATCTGAGCGTCCTTGTGTTCCAGCTCGTCGTGGGCGGCAATAAGGGCCTGCGCCATCAGCTCCGCGCGGGAAAGCTGCGGGCGCTGTGCCAGCTGCTTCTCCATCTGGTTGAAGGCCTCGATGTACTTGAGCTTCCACTGCACGGCTTCCTTGCCGGTAAAGCCCATGGCCAGCAGGGAAAAGCCGTCGCGGTTCATCAGGTACATGGTGGCCTTTTTGTTTTGAGCAGTGGTGTACTCGGTCTTGTGGAACATTTTGAGGAGAGCGCAATTTTGCGCCGTCAGATTTTTGATGGAGCGGAGCACATCTTTATGCTCTTTTCCGAATCGTTCGGCAACGTCCCGGCTGGATGCCACCGGTTCGCCGTTCTGGGTGGATAAGATGATGTCGTTCATGGTGAAGATGTACCTCCTTGTATTCACTTCACTTTCGCTGTAAAATAAAAAAGAGGAAAGGAGGTGAATGAAAAAATGATTTTTGAAAGTCTTTTAAGCATGCATGGTCTGAATATGCAAATTGAGCGAGATGGCGAAATTATTGCAACCGTTCCGGGTTTGCCGAACCGGGAAACAGCAACGAATCGGCAGTACGTTGGGTTTTGCCCGGGAACCGATATTAAGATAGACGACGTTGTTATCACTCCAGCCAGTGAACGGCTTTATGTCACGGAAACGCAGGCATCGTTCTTCCAGAAGCAGCAGGAAGAAATAAAAGCGTTCTATATGACCGAAGTCGAGAAAAAGCGGAAAGAAAACGAACAGCGTCAGAGCAATATTTATAACATCGGTACAGCTTACGGTTCTGTAATTGGAACAGCCAATACAGCGACCATCAACTACCAGACGAATTTTCAGGAACTGCGGGAAAGGGCAGAAGCTGAAGATGCACCGGACAAAGAGCAAGTCCAGAAGTTAGTTGATCTTGTTGAGATGATCGTAAATGACCAGATTCCTCCGCAGAAGGGATTGTTGTCCAAGTTTTCCGAAACGATGGAACGTCACTCGTGGATTACAAGTGCTGTTGCATCTGCGCTTGTATCGTGGTTGACACAACTTCCGCACTGATCTCGATGGTCAAGTTTAACAATGCTTTTCCATTGCTGGACTGAACCAACGAATAATCCTTCACGTTCTGGATAACCGTTCCGTCTATCTGGCAGCTAAAACGATTGTCCAAGTGCGACAGCTGAATCTCTTGCGCCCCGCGCTTCTCTTCCTTAGGAGCGTGGGGCCTTTTGCTGTTGCTCATCTTCTTCACCTCCTTTGAAAATGAAACTTGCAAGAAAAGTGTAATTAAATTCCACTTTTCTTGCAAAAAAATATGGAATCACGCTGCTGCATGTCCATGCCGAGAGTATTGGCCAGAGTGTCAATTTCACTGGCCTTAAACTCGGTCTCGTTATCAATTTTCATCTGCAAAGCATACGGTGTCAGGCCCATAATTTCGGCAATGGCCTTATATTTAAGCCCGGAATCTGCAATGATGGAACGCAGCGCATTGGTGTCGGTCATGGTTGTCACCTCCTTTCAAAGTGGAATTGAATTCCACTAACCACATAATAGCACCGAGTGGAAATAAAGTCAACCTTTTTTGAGGAAAAAATAAAAAATACTTGAATATTATTCCACTCTATGATAAGATAAGAGCGAAGGTTGGTGATTTTATGGCAACTCTATACGACAGAATCAAAAGCCGCCGCACGGAGCTTGGCTTAACAGTCGAAGAACTGGCTCACAAGATGGGCTATAAAGATAAATCTTCTATAAGTAAGATTGAAAATGGTAAAGCCGATATCCCACAATCAAAAATTGCAGCATTTGCTGATGCGCTGCAGACCACCCCCGCCTACCTGATGGGCTGGGAAGAACAGCCGGAGCCCAAGAAGCCCACCATCCCCCCGGGCTTTGAGCCGATGCCAAAGATGAAGAAGATCCCGCTGATCGGAGCCATTGCCTGCGGGGAACCCATCACGGCAGAGCAGAACATTGAAAAAATGGTGGACGTGCCGGAGAACATCCGGTGCGATTTTTCCCTGACCTGCCACGGTGACAGCATGGTGGATGCCGGCATTCACGATAAAGACGTGGTGTATATCCGCATCCAGCCGGAGGTGGAGAACGGCGAGATCGCAGCGGTGCGCATTGATGGTGAAGCCACCCTCAAGCGGGTATATTACAACCCCGGCACGCTGACCCTGATGCCCGCAAACCCGGCTTATGCGCCCATGATCTACACCGGCCCCCAGCTGGAGGAGGTGCACATTGAGGGCAAGGCCGTAGGCTGGACACACTGGGTGGGGTAATTTTGGATTATCGGAGTCATTCCAGTCTATATAGCGAAGGAGTGTTATGTATGAAGAAAACTATGAAAAAGACCGCTGCAGCACTGTGCATTGCCGCAACGCTTGTATCTGTGGCAGCGCCGGCAATGGCTGTCAGCCCAGCAGAATATATGAGCACAGCCGCTCTTGAAGAATGCAATACTGCGACGGTAGCGCAGGTGGAAAGCCTGATCAACCAAATCGGAACCGTCACGACTGCCCGCCGCCCGGCAATTGTGGCTGCCGTGAATGCCTATAATGAATTGGACGATGCAAGCAAGGCGCAGGTCAGTAACTTTGCGGTGTTGGCAGAAGCCCAGCAGGTGCTGGGACTGAAAGACGCTCTTGCAAAGCTGAAAATCAGTTACGATAAGGTCGAGGACGCAAGAAGCTATGTGTCACCCACGGAAGACCGACTGAGCAATCAAGGCAAAAGCTATATACTGCCCTTCTTTGTAAATGGCAGCACCAATGATCCGTCAATGTTTTTCATGGTTCTGTGTAGCGGCAACAAATATGTGTACTTGGACACGATCACGATTCGCGCAGGCGAGTATAAATACACCTACACGATCGATTGGACGGATGTGGATCGTGGCTATGATGGAAAGCAGTATTGGGAACTGACCTCCTTTGTAGGCGATGATGAAGATATCCAGTGGTTTAAGAATATTTTGAGCGCTGATGAAATCATTATCCGATACAGCGGCGATGGTGGCAGCATCGACCACACAGTCTCCCCCGAAGAGCGTCAGGCGATTACGGATGTTTTGAACGCATATGATCTGTTCAAGGCAGCAAGCCCGACTGTGCGCGCAAAGGCTTTGAATAACTGATGTGAACTAAACAAAAACGCCCCCGGTGCTGCGAACACCGAGGGCGCAGAAGGAGAAAATACGGGATGACAAAAGATACCGAAAAGGTCTTGCTGAAACTTTATCGTGCATACACGGAGCGCCGCAAAACCTTGCCGAAGTCTCAGGCAAAATATTTTGCATCAGAAGATGTGTCGGCTGCATTGCCGGGGATCCCGTGGGATGACGTGAGAGAGGCGCTTGCGGAACTGCGTGATGATGGCTATATCGACCTTTACATGATGGGTGCCTGCGATCTGTTTCCGAAGGCTATCGAGTACGGCGAAACGGCTGTCGAACGCGGCATTGACAAGGCGCTGGATGTGTGGAGTAAACTCCATTAACCGAGTTTCAGTTTGTCCACCGAAATGTTCAGCGTCATATCTGCGAGGGGATGGCCCGCATCGCACTGGATGGAGAAGCCTTTGACGCGATGGACTTCAACACCGTTCAACTTCATTTTGAAGTCTTTTTCGTCAAGATAAAGTTCGACGGCATTCTGACGCTCTGACATGATAGAACCTTTCTTTCTGTGTATGAATGAAAAGATTCGTTCACGTTCATTATACATCAAAATTATGCTAAAGTATAGCATAATTTTGATTTGCACAAACAAATAAAAAAACCTCCCCCGGTGTTACCAGCACCGAAGGAGGTTTCCGAACCGCTTGCCCGAAGGCGTCACGGCTCTGTACAGTAGATTTTGGCGAACCTCTGCACAGACTATGATACCACCTCCGGGCAGGCTTGTCAAAGTGTACCCTTGTGTATGGAGGTGGATTTTATGAAAAAACGGGTCAACACGGCGTTTTGGGTCGAGAAGGAAAGCCGCTGGTGCATCGCAGTTCAGAAGAACGGCACCCGCAAGCGCTTTTACAGCAGTACGCCGGGCCGAACAGGACAACGGGAAGCAAACGCAAAAGCGGATGCCTGGCTTGATGATAGCATCAGAGACGGAAAAAAGAAGGTCAGCGCCCTTTATTCAGAGTGGGTGGAAGAGCTGAAGCTCACCTGTGGCACATCCTATGTTACGCAATGCCAGCGTTACGGGGACTGCTATATCCTGCCGACCTGCGGGAACATCCGCATTGACGAGCTGACCGAGGGCGACCTTCAAAAGGCAATCGACGTTTCGTTTCGGAAGCGATCCCAGAAGAAGAACCAGCGCAAGCCGATTTCAGACAAGCCATTGAGCCGCAAAACGCTTATGACGATTCGGGCGGCGGAAACCGCCTTTGTCAAGTGGTGCCGAAGGAACAAGTACACGACACTGCATCCTGATCTGTCTATCCCGAAGAATGCGAGAATGGGAAAACGCACAATTCTTCAGCCCACCGCTCTAAAGGTGCTGTTTAGCGTAGATACCCGTACCTACTACGGAAAGCCGGTATTTGACGAGTACATCTACGCCTACCGCTTTGCAGTTGCGACCGGCCTTCGTCCCGGAGAGCTGATTGGCTTATGGTATGGAGACATCAAAGGGAACACGGTCAACCTTCGGCGCAGCATCAACGTGCACCGGGAACAGACGACCGGAAAAAACGAAAACGCAATCCGCTCTTTTGACATGGGCAAGGAAGCTCGCGAGGCATACGAGGCACAGGTGCAGCTTCTGAAGGCTCAAGGTATACTTCTGAACTACAATACCCCGCTGTTTCAGATCCCGTCAGAACACGCGCTCTATCGCCGCTGGGAATCCTATCAGGAAGCAAACGGGCTTGAGCCGAAAGTTTCACTTTACGAGCTGCGGCACACCTTTGTCAGTGTTGAATCCAGCGTCCTGACTGACAGCCAGCTGAAGATGCTGGTCGGTCACAGCAAGAACATGGACACTGCCGGAGTGTATCGGCACGAGCTTGACGGTCAGAGGGAAGATCTTGCTGCCGCTACCACCGCGGCATTCAAAAAGGCACAGGCCTGACTCTGGTAACAGTTTTGGTAACACTCTTTTTTGTAAACGTAGCAAAATACATGGGCCACAAACCAACCCAACTACCTTTTTAGCAAGTGCTTAGGCGCGTTGCAGATATGTTTTTGACGTCACTCAATCATTTTTTGTTGTTCGATTCCCATCGCCTCCACCAACAAAAAGCACCTAGATTCGTTGAAATCTGGGTGCTTTTCTTTTTGCTGAAACTGGTTTATAAAGCACTCTATATCACAGAACGATTCGCTATTAGGGCGGCTTTTGTCACAATTTGTACGTATTTCCAGCAAAACAGAATGATTGTATAAAATTTATACACCCGCTAAAGTTTGTTTGTTGTCTGCTGCGGCGGCGCGGGGTATACTGTTGCCATAAGGACGGCGCAAGGATGCCGAAAAAAGCAATAAAAAGCAGGGAGGCTTTTCTATGTACTATTCCAGTGGCAACTATGAAGCATTTGCAACTCCTAAAAAGCCGGAGGGTGTCGATCATAAATCTGCATATATCATTGGTTCCGGTCTGGCCGCACTGACGGCTGCATGTTATCTGGTGCGTGACGGCCAGATGAAGGGCGAGCATGTGCATGTGTTTGAGAAAGACCCCATCCCCGGCGGTGCTTGCGACGGCTACAAATACGATATCGGTTACGTGATGCGCGGTGGACGCGAGATGGATAACCACTTCGAGGTCATGTGGGATCTGCTGCGCTCCATTCCGTCTCTGGAGACCGAGGGTGCCAGTGTGCTGGATGAGTACTACTGGCTGAACAAGGAAGACCCCAACTATTCACTGTGCCGTGCTACCGTCAACCGCGGCGAGGATGCCCACACCGATGGCAAGTTCGGCCTGTCTGATAAGGGTGCTATGGAGATCATGAAGCTCTTCTTCACCCCCAACGAGCAGCTGCAGGATAAGAAGATCACCGATTTCTTTGATGATGAAGTGCTGAACTCCAACTTCTGGCTGTACTGGCGCACCATGTTTGCCTTTGAAAACTGGCACAGTGCTCTGGAAATGAAGCTCTACCTCAAGCGTTATATCCACCATATCGGCGGTCTGCCGGATTTCACCGCCCTGCGCTTTACCCGCTACAACCAGTATGAATCTATCATCCTGCCCATGGTCACTTACCTGAAGGACCACGGCGTGCAGTTCCACTATGAGACCAAGGTCGTGGACGTGAAATTTGAGATCAATGGCAAGCGCAAGCAGGCAAGCAGCGTGGTTGTGGAGCACGCAGGTGAGATCAGCTCCATTGACCTGACCGAAAATGATCTGCTGTTCATCACCAACGGCGGCTGCGTGGAAAGCTGCACGATGGGCGCACAGGACAAGGCAGCAGGCTTTGATCCCACCATCAAGCCGGGCAACGGCTGGGATCTGTGGAAGAAGATCGCTGCACAGGACCCCGCATTCGGCAATCCTGAAAAGTTCTGCTCCGACCCCGAACATTCCAACTGGGAAAGCGCCACCATCACTACGCTGGACGACAAGATCCCGCAGTATATCCAGAAGATCTGCAAGCGTGACCCGTTCAGTGGCCACACCGTCACAGGCGGCATCGTCACCGTTAAGGACTCCAACTGGCTGCTCAGCTGGACGCTGAACCGTCAGCAGCAGTTCCGAGACCAGCCCAAGAACCAGCTGTGCGTCTGGGTCTACGGCCTGTTCAGTGATAAGCCCGGCAACTACGTCAAAAAGGCCATGCGCGACTGCACCGGCAAGGAACTGTGCATGGAGTGGCTGTACCATATCGGTGTGCCCGAGGATCAGATCGAAGAGCTGGCCGAGCACAGTGCCAACACCATCCCGGTCATGATGCCGTATATCGATGCATTCTTTATGCCGCGTGCGATGGGCGACCGTCCTGATATCGTGCCGGAGGGTGCTGTCAACTTTGCCTTCCTGGGTCAGTTCGCCGAGACCGGCCGTGACACCATCTTCACCACCGAATACTCCATGCGCACCGGTATGGAAGCTGTGTACACCCTGCTGGACATCGACCGCGGTGTGCCCGAGGTCTGGGGCAGCACCTATGATGTACGTGCCCTGATCGATGCAACGGTCAAGCTGCGCGACGGCAAGAAGATCACCGACATGGATCTGCCGCTCATCCCGCGCCTTGCCATGAAGGAAGCTTTGAAAAAGATCGAGGGTACCGACCTTGAGAAATTCCTCAAGGAATACAATGCGATTTGAGCTCGTTGCTCTGATCCATTTTTGAATCCCCTTTGAAAACAGCCCGCTTTTGCAGTCAACGACTGGCTGCAGATGCGGGCTGTTTTTTGCCCTGAAAAGGAATAATGTTGCACAAAAAGTGTGACTTAGTACCGTGAATTGTGAACAAATTGTGCGATTCCGGGTTGTTCTTGGGTGTTTTGTGTGTTATGCTTGATATAACAAGCGTCGGGCTGGTTCTGTGCGCCCGATAAAAACAAAAGAGAGTTTTAAGAGGAGGTCGTTTTTCCATGAAACAGCTTATCTCCCGCCGCAGCTTCCTGAAAGCCGCAGGTGTCACTACGGCCGTTGCTGCCGTGAGTCTGGGCGCACCCGCTGCGTCTGCATGTTACCCCGGCAGCTTTAAGGACATTACGATCCTGTACACCAACGATGTTCATACTTACATCGACAAAAAATCGCCGGAACTGACCTATGCTGCCATCGCAGCTTTGAAAAAGAGCTATCAGGATGCAGGTAAAAATGTCCTGCTGGTAGATGCGGGTGACCATATTCAGGGTACCGCATATGGTTCCATGGACGAAGGTGCATCCATCATCCAGCTGATGAACGCCGCTGGCTACGATGTTGCAACTCCCGGCAACCATGAATTCGACTACGGCATGGCCCGTGCAAAAGAGGTAATGGCTGAGGCAGATTTCCCGTACCTCTCCAGCAACTGGGTCAATCTGCCGCTGGGCAACCGCGTTCTGCCGGATGTCAAATACTTCACCATCGGTGGTCGCGTGATCGCATTTGTGGGCATCACCACGCCCGAGACCTTCACCAAGTCTACTCCGGCTTACTTCATGGACAAGAGCCAGAGCCGCTATATCTATGATATTCTGGGCGGTGACGACGGCCAGAAGCTGTACAAGGCTGTGCAGAAGTCCATTGATAAGGCCAAGGTTCTGGCTGACTACGTGATCGGTCTGGGCCATCTGGGCGTTGATCCTTCCTCTTCGCCCTGGACCAGCAAGGAAGTCATCGAGCACACCTCCGGCTTCGATGCATTCATCGACGGCCATTCTCACACCAAGATGGAGTGTGAGTGGGTGAAGGATCTGTCCGGCAAGGCTGTCGCCCTGACCCAGACTGGCTCTTATTTTGCAAATGTTGGCGAAATGACCATCAAGGCTGACGGCTCCATTGCCACCCGTCTGATCTCCTCTTACGAAGGCTCCGACAGTGCCGTTGCCGATATCCAGAACGCATGGGTCGCTTCTGTGGACGACATGCTGGGTGAGAAGATCGCTGTTGCCGATACGAACTTCTACATCTCCGACCCCGAGACTGGCAAGCGCCGCATCCGCATGGCAGAGACGAATCTCGGCGACTTCGTGGCCGACGGCATTTACTCCTACTTCAATGAGGTGGAACAGCTGCATTGTGACATCGCTATCATGAACGGCGGCGGCATCCGCGCCGATGAGAAAGCCGGCTACTGGACCTTCAAGACCTGCAAGCAGGTCAGCCCGTTTGGCAATGTGGCCTGTCTGATGTCTGTCACCGGCAAGCAGATCCAGGATGCACTGGAGTTTGCAGCCCGCTTTGCCGGAACGGAAAAGGAGAACGGCGGCTTCCTGCATGTGGCAGGCGCTTCCTACGAGATCCACGCCGATATCCCCAACACCGTGCAGACCGACGAGAAGAATGTCTGGATTGGCAGTGCCACCGGCACTCCGCGCGTGCAGAACGTGAAGATCTACAACAAGGCTTCCGGTACTTATGAACCGCTGGACGAGAGCAAGACCTACGCTCTGGCTGGCATGAATTACACTCTGCGCAATCTGGGCGATGGCTTTGCCATGTTTGATGGCGCAGAGCTGATCAAGGACTATGTGTCTGAGGATTACCTTGTGATGTCTACCTATGCCATGACCTTTGGCGGTGTAGATGCAGAGGGTCTGCCGCATCTGACCACCGCAAACAGCCCGCTGGCCGATTACCCGGGCTATCTGCTGGATTACGAGAATCCCTACGGCGCAGGCCGCATCAGCATCCTGTAATAACTGCATAAAAATGGGCGTACCGTCGCAAAGACGGTACGCTGTTTTTGTATAACGATATAGAACAAAAAAACCATCCGGCATAAACCGGATGGCTTTTTGGTTGGGGATGAGAGAATCGAACTCCCACAAGTAGAGTCAGAGTCTACCGCACTACCACTATGCAAATCCCCAATATTCGATTGTGTTTCGCAGTGTGAGCCGCTCAACGTGTGCTATTATACGCGGAAAAGTGATACTTGTCAAGCGTGATTTTGAAAAAATTGCAAACTTTTTTAAAATGCGCGCACCAGCGGAGAAGTTTCTGCTTTACCATAAACTGGCATATTCTGCACCGGTCTCTTCATATACTAAAATGTACAAACCTTCAAGATACACAAAGAAGAGGAGGACGGCCTATGCTGGAACGAACCCATGCCCAGAACACCCAAACTTTGCTTTCGAGCCGCATCCCGCGGGATACCGAGCACGAACGCTATCACCCAGAACTGGAAGAAGAGCTGAAGGAATGTCTGTTCTGCCTGCGGCGCAATGAGATGATGTTTGATCTGGAGGTGGATACAGACCTGATCGAGCAGCGCATTTACGAGCGGCAGGCGCTTTTGTGCCGCTACCGGTACTTACTGGCCAGGGCGCGGGAGCTGGGGCTGCACACCGTCCTGACGAAGTATCAGCCTGCTGGACAGGTTTGAACAGGTTGGCAGCATAAAAATCTTGACAGAAAGCCCCTTGCGTGTTATCATAAGTAAAGATAAATGCGTACCGGGCTTTGTCCGGCGCGATGAAATTTTGAGAGCTAGAGAGGTTTTCTATTATGGAACGTATTAAGACCATTGCTACTCGTGACCTGACCAAGAGCGTTAAGACCGGCGGCTGCGGCGAGTGCCAGACTTCCTGCCAGTCGGCTTGCAAGACCTCCTGCGGCGTGGCTAACCAGCAGTGCGAGAACAGCAACAAGTAATTTTTGCAACCCCCTGCCGCCTTTGCCGGGCGGCATTTTTTTGTATAATTGGAATGGAGAGTAAAATGGTACACCAGTATCAATTGAACGGCTATAACATCGTGCTGGACACCTGCAGCGGCTCGGTGCATGTGGTGGACGATGTTGCATACGATATCATTGCTATGTACCCGGAGCATACTGCTGACGAGATCGTTTCGGCTATGATGGCAAAGTATGGAGACCGCGAGGATGTCACGGAGGAAGATCTGCGTCAGTGCATCGATGATGTGACCAGCCTGAAGGAAGCAGGCAAGCTGTGGACCCCGGATACCTATGAGAATATGGCTTTCGACTTTAAAAACCGCAACACCGTGGTCAAGGCCTTGTGCCTGCATGTTGCACACACCTGCAACCTGAACTGCTCCTACTGCTTTGCTTCGCAGGGCCGCTATCAGGGCGACCGTGCGCTGATGAGCTTTGAAGTGGGCAAGCGTGCCATGGACTTCCTGATCGAAAACTCCGGCACCCGCCGCAACCTTGAGGTGGACTTCTTTGGCGGCGAACCGCTGATGAACTTTGATATGGTCAAAAAGCTGGTGGCTTACTGCCGTGAGCAGGAGAAGATCCACAACAAGAACTTCCGCTTTACCATGACCACCAACGGTATGCTGATCGATGACGATGTGATCGATTTCTGCAACAAGGAGTGCCACAATGTGGTGCTGAGTCTGGATGGCCGCAAAGAGGTCAACGACCGCTTCCGCAAGGACTATGCAGGCCGCGGCAGCTACGATACCATCGTGCCCAAGTTCCAGGAGTTCGTGAAGAAGCGCGGCGACAAGAACTACTACATGCGCGGCACCTACACCCACTACAACACCGACTTCACCAACGATATCTTCCACATGGCCGACCTTGGCTTTACTGAGCTGAGCATGGAGCCTGTGGTGTCTAAGCCCGGCGATCCCAGTGCCCTGACCGAGGAAGATCTGCCCATCCTGAAGGAACAGTACGAGATTCTTGCCAAGGAAATGATCAAGCGCAACCGCGAGGGCCGCGGCTTTACCTTCTACCACTACATGATCGACCTCACCGGCGGCCCCTGCATCTACAAGCGCATTTCCGGCTGTGGCTCCGGCACGGAGTACATGGCTGTTACTCCTTGGGGCGATCTGTACCCCTGCCACCAGTTTGTGGGCGACCCCAAGTACCTGATGGGCGATATCTGGAAGGGCGTTACGAACACTGCCGTGCGCGATGAGTTCAAGCACTGCAACGCCTATGCCCGCAAGGAGTGCCAGAACTGCTGGGCAAAGCTGTACTGCTCCGGCGGCTGTGCAGCAAACTCCTACCACGCTACCGGCAACATTACCGGTGTGTATGAGTACGGCTGCGAGCTGTTCAAAAAGCGAATGGAATGCGCTATCATGATCAAGGTCGCTGAGAATCAGGAACTTGCCGCCAAGGGCATCGAGGTGCCTATTGAGCTTGGTTCTACCTGTAACGCCTGTGCTGATGGCGAAGCCTGCGAATGAGCACGACCACGCCTATTGTGGATTTTGTGCGCCGTTACGCACAGTCCGGCACCTCGCGGCTGCATATGCCCGGCCACAAGGGCCAGAGCCTTTTGGGCTTTGAGCCGTGGGACATTACCGAAATAAAGGGTGCGGATGAACTGTATGGGGCTGACGGCATCATTGCCCAGAGCGAAGCCAACGCTACCCGGCTGTTCGGCACGGTGCATACCTATTACAGCACAGAGGGCTCGTCCCAGTGCATCCGTGCAATGCTGTGCCTTGCACTGCAGGCTGCGCCCGCAGCCGGACAGCGCCCGGTCCTGCTGGCAGCGCGCAACGCTCACAAAGCGCTGTTGTATGCGGCGGCGCTGCTGGATTTTGATATCCAGTGGCTCTGGCCTGCGCCGCAGGATGCCGGTGCACTTTGCAGCTGCCCGGTGTCAGCTGCAAAGCTGACAGGTGCTCTGCAGGGTTTGGCGCAGCAGGGCAAAAGGCCCTTTGGCGTCTACATCACCAGTCCGGATTATCTGGGCGGCGTGCAGGATATTGCAGCGCTGGCCGGAGTGTGCAAGGATTTTGGAGTTCCGCTTCTGGTGGATAATGCCCACGGTGCTTACCTGCGTTTTCTGCCGCAGGGCGGTCAGCATCCTATTGCGCTGGGCGCGGCCATGTGCTGCGACTCCGGCCATAAAACGCTGCCCGTTGTCACTGGCGGCGCATACCTGCATCTGGGCAAAAATGCCCCCATTCAGGACGAAGCCGCTGTGCGCAATGCACTGGCATTGTTTGGTTCCACCAGTCCGTCTTACCTGATCTTGCAGTCGCTGGACAAATGCAATCAGGTTCTGTCGGAGGGTTATCCGCTGCGGCTTTTGCAGTGCTGCGGATATTTGACCCGCCTGCGCCGGGAGCTGAACGAAGCCGCTGCGGCAAAACACTGCCCGGAGCCGCTGGCACTGGAAAGCGAACCTCTCAAGGTCACGCTGGATGCTGCTACACTGGGCATGACCGGCACAGAGCTTGCAGAAGCGCTGCGCTGCGCAAAGGTCGAGTGCGAATATGCCGACCCGCGCTATGTTGTGCTGATGTTCACCCCGGCAAATCCGCCGCAGGACTTTGAACGGCTGACTTCTGCCGTTCTCCACATTGTGGAAAACCTTACAGGACCGTTCCCGCTCTCGGAAAAAAATGATCGTGAGCTTTTGGAGCTGGAACACGAATTGCACACCTGCTGCAGCATCCGGCAGGCCGTGTTTGCCCCGCAGGAGCAGGTGCCCACAGAGCAGGCGGTGGGGCGTATCTGCGCTATGCCGACGGTTTCCTGCCCGCCTGCGATCCCCATTGTGGTCAGCGGCGAGAAGATCACACCGGCTGCCGTCCGGCTGATGCAGAAATACCATGTAATGCAGGCGGCTGTCCTGCGCAAAACGATCTGATTGTTTCAAAAGGCCCAAAGGCATCGTGTGTTTTGCACGGTGCCTTTTTTGCGCGCATATCCTGCAATGCATGTGCATACCTTTCCAGTAGAGACGGACAGGGAAAGGAGCACACTGCATGGAACTGAAGATCTTTCGGGATACGCTGCCGCAGGCAGGCACGAGCTGCACCGTCAAGGCAGAACTTCCGCTGGAAACCGAGATCCTGATTTCAGATTATCTTCCGCCGGTGTTCAAGCTGGTCAAATGCTTTGCAAAACCGGTGGTGCTGCAAAAGCAGCTGCAGCCCGGGCGGCTTACATTGGAAGGCTATCTGCGCTGCACTGTGTTTTATCAGGGCGAGGACGGGGCCGGGCTTTGCCAGACCGAGCAGAAGCTGCCGTTTACAAAGCAGCTGGAGGTGCCGGAATTCTCCTTCACCAGCTGGATGGCCATGGTAGAAGGGCAGACCGAATACCTCAACTGCCGGGCAGTAAACCCGCACCGCATCGAGGTGCGCGGAGCCTATGGTCTTGTGGTTACTATCCATACACAGGATAAACAGGAACTGATCACGGCGCTGGCCGATGGCGGCATTGAACAGAAATTGCAGACGCTGAACGGCGTGCGCAGCACCGCGGTGCTGGAAAAGCTGGTCACTGTGGAAGGGGAGCTTGTGTTTGCAAAGCCGCCCGCAGCCATTCTGGATATTACCGGCAGCGCCGCCGTGCGGGAGGTAAAGCTGCTGGCGGGCAAGGCAGTGGTCAAGGGCGAGGTACGTGCCCAATGCGCCTGGCGCGCGGAAGGCGAAAGCAGCCTGCAAAGTCAGGCGGCATCCCTGCCGTTCAATCAGGTGGTGGATCTGGAAGGCGTAGCAGAGGACTGCAGATGCATGTGCGTGCTGGAGCCGGTTGGCTTTGCCCTTGCGGAGGGCGAACAGGAAGCCAGCGGCCAACTGACAGCCAGCGTGATGATGCATCTGCACGCATGGCGGCCCTGCCAGCTGCAATACGTAGCGGATGCCTTTTCTACGCAGTTTGAAACCGCCGTCACGCCGCAGGAATTGGCAGCAGAAGATCTTGCCTGTATGCTGAACGAGACAGCATCTTCCACGGCCTCCGGGCCGCTGCCAGATGCGGATGCGCAGCTGCGCGCCTGCTTTGTGTCTTATGGACCGGCGCAGGTAACACCTTACCGCGACGGCTGGGCCTTTACGGTGCGTGCCGTTGCCACCGCCTTTGCCGAGAACAGTCTTGCTGAGCTGGAAAGCTACGAAAAAACACTGGAGCTTGTCTTTCCGCTTGCAGTAGAAGCCCCGCCGGGTGCACAGTTCAGCCCGGAATGCTGGCTGAGCACCGAGAACATCCAGTGCAGCTGCACTGGCGGCACATTGGAAGTGACGGTCACCGCCCGTGCCGAAGGAGCCATCCTCTGCCGGAGCACACATTCGGGCATCGGCAGCATTGAGCTGGGCGAACCGCTGACGACTCCGGACCCGGAGATCGCACTGCGCATCTACTATGCACAGGCAGGGGAGGAGTTGTTCGGCATTGCCAGACGGTTCCATGTGTCACCGGCACAGATCCTGACGGCAAATGGGCTGGAAGCCGGTACGCAGGTCCTGCCGCAGGCGATGCATTTTCTGGTGCCGGGCGCATAAATCGACGAAGAACGCTGCCTTTTCAGGCGGCGTTTTCCTTTTGTGCCGAAAAGAAAGTGAAAAAGCCCTTTCTTCTCTGTGTGCGGGAGAGTATAATAAAAAGCGGTGTTTGAAATAGGAAAGGAGTTAAAAACAAAGATGAATTCCAAAAGTAAGCTCCTTGCCCCGGAGCTTGTCAATGCAGAAAGGCCGGTTTGGGCTTTCAGCAAAAAGATTTTCTGTGAGGGCATGCGGGATGGCGTTCCCATTGCGCTGGGCTATTTTGCTGTTTCCTTCTCGCTGGGCATTGCGGCCCGCCGGGCAGGCTTTACCCCGTTTCAGGGCTTTCTGGTCAGCCTACTGAACAACGCTTCGGCAGGCGAGTACGCTGCATTTGCCATCATCATGGCCAATGCGACCTATCTGGAAGTGGCCATCATCACACTGATCGCCAATGCGCGCTATCTGCTCATGAGCTGCGCACTGGCCCAGCGCTTTGCGCCGGGCACACCTTTCTGGCACAGGCTGCTCATCGGTTATGATGTGACAGACGAGCTTTTTGGCATCACCATTGCACGGCCCGGCAGCCTGAACCCATATTATACCTACGGTGCCATTCTGCTGGCGGCACCGGCTTGGGCCATCGGTACAGCGTTGGGCATCATTGCGGGCAATCTGCTGCCGCTGCGGGCTGTCAGTGCGCTGAGCGTTGCCCTTTACGGCATGTTCCTTGCCATCATCATTCCTCCGGCGCGTAAGAGCAGGGTGGTAGCTGCACTTGTTGCCATCAGCTTTGCACTGAGCTTTGTGTGCAATTACCTGCCGGGTATCTCCGCTCTTTCGGAGGGCACGCGCACCATTTTGCTCACAGTGCTCATTTCCAGCGCTGCAGCAGTTCTTTTTCCGGTAAATCCAGAAGAGCAGGAGGCAGAGCATGACGCATAATCATTACATTTACATTGCAGTGATGGCGCTGGTATCCTATGCCATCCGCATCCTTCCGCTCACACTGATCCGCAAGCCCATCAAAAATCGCTTCATTCAGTCGTTTCTGTATTATGTGCCCTATGTGACGCTGGCGGTCATGACCTTCCCGGCCATTGTCAACGCGACCCAGAGCCCGGCTGCCGGTGCCATGGCGCTGGTGGTAGGCATTGCAGCTGCTTGGTTCGGCGCAAGCCTGTTTCAGGTATCTGTGGCCTGCTGTGCCGTCGTGTTCGTGCTGGAACTGTTCCTTTAAAATTTTTGTGCCCGGCAGGCTGTCATGCTGCTGGGCACTTTTGCATTGCCCTGCAGGAGGAAATTATCATGAAAAAAATTCTTATCACCGGTGCAGGCGGCTTTGTCGGCTCCCGCATTTTGCAGCAGTGGCAGGGAAAGTACGAGCTTTGCGCCCTTCCAAAAGGCTTTTTCTGTACAGCCGATGAAGCTCTCACCCGTGCACAGGTGGAAGCTTTGCATCCGGATGTGATCCTGCACACCGCCGCTCTTTCCGATACCAGTTACTGTGCGCAGCATCCGGCAGAAGCTTACCGTGCCAATGTGGAGCTGCCAGTCTGGCTGGCACGGGCTGCGCAGCAGACGAAGGCAAAGCTGGTGGCATTCAGCTCGGATCAGGTCTATGCGGGAACGAAGCAGCAGGGCCCGTTGTCAGAAGCGTTGGATCTGCATCCGGCAAACATTTATGGCCAATACAAGCTGAAAGCAGAGCAGCGTGTGCTGGAGCTCTGCCCGGACTCGGTCCATCTGCGTGCCAGTTGGATGTATGACCTGCCCGGCTATGGGCTGCCCATCCGGGGCAATCTTCCGCTGAATCTTCTGCGTGCCGCGCTGAAGGGAGAGACTCTGCGCTTCTCCCGGAACGACCACCGCGGCGTGACCTATGTGCGGCAGGTGATCGAAAATCTGGAGCCTGCCATGGCGCTGCCCGGCGGCGTATACAATTTTGGCAGCGGCAATGCCGAAAACATGGTATGCACCGCCCGGCAGTTTGCCGAAACGCTGGGAATCGCTGTGCAGATCGAGGAAGAAAGCTGGGGTCGGAACCTTGTGATGGACACCACAAAACTGGAACGCTTCGGCATCCGGTTCGACACCACTCATCAGGGCATCCAGCGCTGTTTCAAAGATTACGGGCTGAGAACGCTGTAAAATTTCCATATCGCACAAAAATCAAATAAAACAAAACAAAAAAGCAGGAGTTCTGCGCGAAATTCTTCCGACCAAAGCGGAAAAAACGCACAAAGCGCCCTGCTTTTTGTGTTTCTCAGCGGGAAACAGCCGTTCACGAAAAAGTCATACTTAATTTACAAGGATACGCAGTTTTGCTATAATAAATCCGCTTTTTTGGTAAAGCAGTCGAAAAGAATGATTTTTGTCAAGATTTGAGGAGAGTGGAACATTTGAAGGAAGTCAAGCTCGAAGAGTCGGCGTATCAGTTCGACGCAAAAATGTCCCTGAAACAGGCGATCCCGCTGGGTCTGCAGCATGTCTGCGCCATGTTTGTGGGCAACCTGACCCCGCTGCTGATCATCACCAGTGCCTGCGGCATTGCGGGTGGTGAGTTCGCAGATCTGCAGGTCACGCTGCTGCAGAGTGCCATGTTCGTGGCCGGTGTGGTCACACTGGTGCAGCTGTTCACCATCGGCCCCGTGGGCGGTAGTGTGCCCATCATCATGGGCACCAGTTCCGGTTTTATCGGCGTGTTCAACAGTGTTGTCGGCAGCATGGGCGGCGGTGTGCTGGCCTATGGTGCCATTATGGGTGCATCCATCATCGGCGGCATCTTTGAAAGCGTGCTGGGCTTCTTCCTCAAGCCTCTGCGCAAGTTTTTCCCGCCGGTCGTCACCGGTACGGTTGTGCTTTCCATCGGTCTTTCGCTGATCTCGGTGGGCATCAATTCCTTTGGCGGTGGCAACAGCGCAAAAGACTTTGGCTCCATGGAAAATCTTCTGCTTGCCCTGTTCGTATTGGTGGTCATTCTGATCTTCAAGCACTGGACCACGGGCTTCCTCAGCTCTTCCGCGATTCTGATCGGCATTCTGGCCGGTTACGTTGCGGCCTTTGTCATGGGTCTGGTGCTGCCCACTACCGGTGTCACTGCCGATGGTGTAGAGTTTACCAAGGCATGGGTGCTCAACTGGAATAAGGTGGCACAGGCCTCTTGGTTTGCCATTCCCAAGCTGATGCCGGTCAAGATCGTGTTTGATATGCGCGCTATTATGCCGGTGATGATCATGTTCGTTGTTACCGCTGTTGAGACCGTGGGTGATATCTCCGGTGTCATGGAGGGCGGCATGAATCGTGAGCCCACCGATAAAGAGCTGTCCGGCGGTGTGATCTGTGACGGTCTGGGCTCCTCCTTTGCGGCTCTGTTCGGTGTGCTGCCCAACACTTCCTTCAGCCAGAACGTGGGTCTGGTGGCCATGACCAAAGTGGTCAACCGCATGGCTCTGGCCTCCGGTGCCATCTTCCTGATCCTGTGCGGCCTGATCCCCAAGCTCGGCGCACTGATCTCCATTATGCCGCAGGCCGTTCTGGGCGGTGCTGCCGTTATGATGTTCTCTTCCATCGTGGTCAGCGGCATCCAGCTCATCACCAAGGAAAAGATGACCCCGCGTCAGCTTACCATCGTCTCGGTGGCTCTGGGTGTTGGCTACGGCATGGGTGCCAACAGCGGCATTCTGGCACAGGCTCCGCACGCTTTACAGCTGATCTGCGGCGAGTCCGGCATCGTTCCGGCTGCGTTCGTGGCGATCCTGCTGAATGTGCTGCTGCCGAAGGATGACAAGGCAGTATAAAGCTCAAAGCTTCTGCCGGGCCAGTGCTTCCAATTGCGCCAGTGCTTCGGGCGTGTCGGCGTCGGCCAATTCATTCCGATCCGCAATGTAAACGGTGTGAACATGCGCGGGATATTTCCGAAGCAGAACACTTCCGCCCATGCCCTGCGGCAAGGTGAGCAGTTCCTGAAAAAGTCCTTTTTCAAACAGAACGGGACTTCCAGTAAAGGGAGACGGGTCGTTACGGACCCGGAATCCCAGACGGAAGATCTCCCGTTCTGTTTCTTTTTGCCGTTCCAGCCGAGTCCTTTGATCCCATCCGGAGATGCCTGCCATGGCTTCCACTGTCTCGCGGCACAAAAGCGGTTGGTCTCCCGGCAGGAACATGCAGCCAAAAAGCTCCGGAACCTGTTCCAGCAGCGCAGAAAGACCCAGCCGCACCGTATCGTTTCGACCGGGCAGATCGTGCAGCAGCACCGGAACATTGCGGGAGCGGCAAAGCTGCGCAACTTCGTCCGAACGTGTCACCACGATGCGGGCCGAAAGCTTTGGAGTATCGGTCGCTGCAAATGCGCGGCATAGCATCGGTTCCCCGCAGAACGGCGCAAGGAGTTTGTTGGAGCCGAAGCGCTGGCTCAGACCGGATGCCATGATGACACAGCCCACCGGAAGAAGTTCTTTCATATAGTACCACTCTTTCTGAAACGAATTCACAATAGTATTATATCGAAATCTGTGTTAAAATAAAAGAACAGAGAAAAAAAGAGAGAGGAACCTGCATCTATGATGACGATCCGAGAATATAAGCAGGCCGAAAGTCTGGAAGAAGCGTGGCAGCTGAACCAGAAAAAGGCCAACCGTGTGCTGGGCGGCATGATCTGGCTCAAAATGGAGAACATCAATGTCGGTACAGCCATCGACCTGTCCGGTCTGGGACTGGACACCATAGAGGAGACCGAGGGCAGCTTTTCCATTGGTGCCATGGTTACACTGCGCCAGCTGGAAGAGCACGCCGGTCTTGCTGCGTATACCCATGGCGCAGTAAAGGAAGCGCTGCGGCATATCGTGGGCGTGCAGCTGCGCAATCTGGCAACTGTGGGTGGCAGCATCTACAGCCGGTTCGGCTTTTCCGATGTGCTCACGCTGTTTATGGCCATGGACTGTTCGGTAGAGTTGTACAAGGGTGGGATCATATCCCTGCAGGAGTATGCTGAGCGCCCTTATGATCGGGACATCCTTGTGCGGCTGATCGTTAAAAAGGAAAAAGCAGAATTTTTCTATCAGTCCGTGCGCAACAGCCAGACTGATATCCCGGTGCTTACCTGCGCTGCCGCCCGTCTGGAAAACGGCAGCTATCGCATTGCGATCGGTGCGCGGCCGCTCAAGGCTGTGCTGTTTGAGCTGCCGGCAAAGGCGGGTGTTTCTGCGCAGGAACTGGCGCAGAACTTTGCCGATGAAGTAAAGCAAAAAATTGTCACTGGCTCCAATATGCGCGGCAATGCCGAGTACCGCCGCCATCTGGCAGGCGTTCTGACAAAGCGTGCTGTTCTGGAACTGGAAGCACGCACGGCACAGGAGGAAAATTAAATGCAGATCACTCTTACATTGAACGGCATCAAGGTCACAGAGGATGTGGCTGCAGATATGCTGCTGATCGATTTTGTACGTGCTCACGGCTGCAAGAGCGTCAAGCGCGGCTGTGAGACCTCCAACTGCGGTCTGTGCACGGTGTTTCTGGACGAGAAACCGGTGCTGTCCTGCTCGGTACTGGCAGCGCGTGCCAGCGGCCACAGCATTACCACACTGGAAGGCCTGCAGGAAGAAGCCGCGGAGTTCGGCGGCTTTATCGCGGATCAGGGTGCAGAGCAGTGTGGCTTCTGCAACCCGGGCTTTATCATGAACGCGCTGGCCCTCTTCCGCGAGAATCCGTACCCCAGTGAGGAAGAAGTGAAGGAATATCTCTCCGGCAACCTCTGCCGCTGCTCTGGCTATGAGGGCCAGCTGCGCGGCATCATGAACTTTCTGGCATGGAAAAAGCAGAAGGAGGCCGCAGAATGAGTACCATCAACAAGCCTTTCCGTAAAAAGGATGCCATGCAGCTGGTCACCGGCCAGCCCGTCTATATGGACGATGTGATCCCGCAGGACTGCCTGATCGTAAAGCTGCTGCGCTCTCCGCACGCAAATGCCATCGTCAAAACTATCAATACGACTGTAGCAAAAAAGGTGCCCGGCATCGAGGCGATCTTTACATGGGAGGATGTGCCGCAGGATGCGCCGCGCTACACGCAGGCTGGCCAGACCTATCCGGAAGCCAGTCCGCATGACCGCCTGCTCATTGACCGCCATGTGCGCTTTGTGGGCGATGTGGTGGCCATTGTGGCCGGTAAGGACGAAAAGTGCGTGGATAAGGCTCTCAAGCTCATCAAGGTGGAGTATGAGGTTTTGGAAGCAGTGCTGGACTATCACACTGCCAAGGACAACCCCATTCTGGTGCATCCGGAGGACAACTGGGCCAGTCTGTGCCCGGTGGGAGCCGACAATAAGCGCAACCTCTGTGCCCACGATGAGAGTGGTTCCGGCGATATCGATGCTGTATTGGCGGCCAGCGATGTAGTCATTGACCACATTTACCACACCAAAGCCTGTCAGCAGGCTATGATGGAGACCTTCCGCACCTACTGCTCCATTGATACCTATGGGCGGCTGAATGTGCTCAGCTCCACGCAGATCGTGTTCCATGCACGGCGCAATATTGCGAACGCACTGCATATTCCCAAATCCATGGTGCGCGTGGCAAAGCCCCGCATCGGCGGCGGATTTGGTGCCAAGCAGACGGCGGTCAGTGAGGTATATCCGGCTTTTGTGACTTGGAAGACCAAAAAGCCCTCCAAGATCATTTTCAGTCGTGTGGAAAGCCAGATCGCATCCTCGCCACGTCACGAAATGGAGATCCATGTGCGGCTGGGTGCCACGAAGGACGGCGTTGTGAAGGGCATTGATCTGTACACCCTTTCCAATACCGGTGCTTACGGTGAGCATGGCCCTACGACCGTGGGCCTTTCCGGTCACAAGTCCATCCCGCTGTACGGCAAGGCAGAAGCCTTCCGTTTTATCAGTGATGTGGTGTATACGAACCACATGTCTGCCGGTGCTTACCGCGGTTACGGCGCAACGCAGGGACTGTTTGCCGTAGAATCTGCTGTCAATGAACTGGCTCATAAGCTGAATATGGACCCCTTTGAGCTGCGGCTGAAAAACACCGTACAGGAGGGCGATGTGATGCCCGCCTACTATGGGGCTGTCAACACCAGCTGCGCGCTGGACCGCTGCCTTGTCAAGGTGCGGGATATGATCGACTGGGAGCACAAATACCCTGCCCGTGATATGGGCAACAGCAAGGTGCGCGCTGTCGGTATGGGCATGGCGATGCAGGGCTCCGGCATTTCCGGCATGGATGTGGGCAGTGCCACCCTGAAACTGAATGACGACGGCTTCTACACCCTGATGATCGGTGCAGCCGACATGGGCACCGGCTGTGACACTACACTGGCGCAGATCGCCGCCGAAGTGCTGGACTGCCCGCTGGACAATATCACGGTCTTCGGAGCTGATACGGATACCTCGCCCTATGACTCCGGCTCCTATGCGTCCAGTACCACTTACATTACCGGCAAGGCCACCGAAAAGTGTGCCATGAAGCTGCGCGGCCAGATCTGCAAGCTGGGCGCAGAGCTGCTGGAATGCACCGAGGACGAGGTGGAATTTGATGGAAAAGATGTTTTCAAGAGCAAAGATCCCACACAGAAAAAGTCTCTGAGCGAGATCGCGTATGCTTCTCAGTTCGGCCATATGGTTCCGCTGGAAGCCACCGAAACGCATACTTCGCCTTTGTCGCCGCCGCCGTTCATGGTTGGTGCTGCTGAGGTGGAAGTGGATACCGAGACCGGCGAGGTAAAGCTGCTGGAATTTGATGCCTGTGTGGACTGCGGCACGCCCATCAACCCGAACCTGACCCGTGTGCAGGCTGAGGGCGGTCTGCTGCAGGGCATCGGCATGACTCTGACCGAAAACATCACCTACGATAAAAATGGCTACCCGGAAGAGAATTCTCTGTTCCAGTACAAAATTCCGGCCCGCACCGATGTGGGCAAGATCAAGGTTGAATTCGAGAGCAGCTATGAACCCAACGGACCCTTTGGCGCAAAGTCCATTGGTGAGGTGGTCATCAACACACCGCTGCCTGCCATTTCCGATGCCATCTATAACGCTATCGGCACCCGGTTCTATGAGCTGCCCATCACACCGGAAAAAATCGCCATGGCAGTTGCAGAAAAGCAGAAATGATCGACGAAAAAATTTTTCCGTTTCTTGCGGAGAAGGGACATGTTATTTCTCTGGTGGGCGGCGGCGGAAAGACCACACTGATGTACAATCTGGCTGCGCACTGCGCCCGCAAGGGCTGGCGGGTATTGGCCGCTACCACCACCCATATTATGCAGCCGCCAGGCGGGGTCTGGGCACAGACGGATGCAGAGCTTTTCCGCCTGTGGAAGTGCGGCAGTTATGCCGTGGCCGGAACCGCTGCACACGGCGGCAAATTGACGGCCCCGCCGCAGGCACAGCTGGAGCGCTGGATAACCCTTGCAGATATCGTGCTCATTGAAGCGGACGGCGCAAAACGGATGCCCTGCAAGGCACCCGCTGCGCACGAGCCGGTGCTTTTACCGCAGTGCGATACGGTTCTGGCCGTAGCAGGGCTTTCTGCGTTGAGGCATCCGCTCCGGGAGGTCTGTTTCCGGGCAGAGCTTGCCGCAGAGCTGCTTTGTGTTCCGCAGGATGCGCAGTTGACACCGGAACTTCTGGCGAATCTGCTTGCAAGTGAAGCCGGTGGAAGGAAGGCTGTAGGGGATCGCAGCTTTTATGTTGTACTCAATCAGGTCGATACAAAAGAGCAGGCTGCTCTGGCCCGGCAGGTGGCTGATATTCTGAAAAAAATTTATCGGATTTCCTGCGCTACGTCTCATTTCGAGAAAGGAGAACGTGCATGAGCAAAGAAGGCAAGATCGTGTTCTGCACCGGCGGCGGATGTACCGCAAAGCTGGGAGCCGGAGCGCTGAGCCGTATTCTGGAAAAGCTGCCGCGCGGTGCAAGAGACCCGAGCCTTCTGGTCGGGTACGACAGCCGGGATGATGCCGCCGTGTACCGCATAACAGATGATATCGCGCTGGTACAGACAGTGGATTTTTTCCCGCCGATGGTGGATGACCCCTATACCTTCGGCCAGATCGCAGCGGCCAACGCCCTGAGTGATGTCTATGCCATGGGCGGCGAGGTTAAGACTGCACTGAACCTTGTCTGCTTCCCGGAGAGCATGGATCTGAACATTCTGGGCGAGATTCTGCGCGGCGGAGCCAAGAAGGTGGCCGAAGCGGGCGGAAGCCTTGCGGGCGGGCATTCCATTGCCGATACCGGTGTGAAATACGGACTTTCGGTGACTGGCCTTGTGGACCCGAAAAAAATGTATACGAATGATTCCGGCAAGCCCGGTGACAAGCTGATTTTAACAAAAGCTCTGGGCGTGGGCCTGATCTGCACGGCAAACCGTGTGGGCGAAGCGGCACCGGAAGATATGGCCGGTGCCATTGCGTCCATGACAACGCTGAACAAAAACGCTGCCGAGATCAGCCGAAAGTATACGGTCCACGCGGCAACCGATGTGACCGGTTTCAGTTTTCTGGGCCATCTGCACGAGATGATGGGCGGAAAGCTTTCCTGTATCATTGATGCACGGATGGTGCCGGTTCTACCGGGAGCCGAAAAAGCGGCAGATGATTTTTTGTATACCGCTGCCGGACAGCGCAACCGCAACCATACCGGCCCATATGTCACTTTTGAAAATGTGCCGTTTGCAATGGAAGAGGTGCTGTTTGACCCACAGACTTCCGGCGGACTATTGCTGGCCGTGTTGCCAGAAGAAGCAAATGCGCTGGAAGCAGAGCTGCAGGCCGCTGGCCTGCCCGCAAAGATCGTGGGTGAGATCATACCCAAAACCGAACAGGAAATCACTGTAAAATACTGATGGAGGCCTACAATTATGATGCTGAAAGTTGATGCCCGTGGTGACGCATGCCCGCTGCCCGTTGTAAAAGCCAAAAAGGCGATCTCTGAACTGAAGGGTGCCGGTGAGGTGGAAGTGCTGGTGGATAATGAGATCGCCGTGCAGAACCTTACCAAAATGGCCCAGCAGAAAGGTTATCAGTACAGCGCCGAAAAGCTGGCCGAGCGGGAATACCGCGTGCTGTTCACGGTCGGCGAAGCGTCCGAAACACCCACTGAAGAAGCACCGGCCTGTGCACCGGACACCCGCACGGACACGGTGGTTGCCATCAGCTCTGATAAAATGGGCATTGGCGCAGATGACCTTGGCAGGTCCCTGCTCAAGGCCTTTGTGTTCGCACTTACCCAGCAGGATCAGCTGCCCAAAACAGTGCTGTTCTATAACGGCGGCGCGTCCCTGACCTGTGAGGGTTCGCCCATGCTGGATGACCTGAAGGCACTGGAAGCACAGGGCGTGGAGATCATGACCTGCGGCACCTGCCTGAATTTCTATGGCCTGACCGAAAAGCTTGCTGTTGGCAGTGTGACCAACATGTACACCATCGTGGAAAAGCTGACGCAGGCAGGCAACGTGGTGAAACCGTGATCTATCTGGATAACGCTGCCACGACCCTGCGCAAGCCGCCGCAGGTAGAGCAGGCTGTGCTGGACGCAATGCGCACGGCAGGCAATCCGGGACGGGGTGCCCATGAGCCCACGCTGCACGCAAGCCGTCTTGTTTATGCTGCGCGGTGCGCAATGGCAAAGCTCCTCCACGCACCAGACCCGTCCTGTATTGCCTTTGCGGCAAATGCAACGGAGGCCTTGAACATTGCATTGGGTGGTCTTTTTGCACCGGGCGATCATATCATCACAACGGTATGTGAGCATAACTCTGTTCTGCGGCCGCTCTACCGGCTGCGGGAACAGGGCTTGCAGTTCAGTTTTGCGGGCGTGGATGAGCGCGGACGGCTGCAATATGATGACTGGGATAAGCTGGTTCAGCCCAATACAAAAGCGCTGGTCGTAACAGGTGCTTCCAATGTGACCGGCAACGGAACAGATCTTGCAAAAGCAGCGGGTTTTGCGCACCGGCACGGCCTGCTGCTGATCGTGGATGCGGCCCAGACGGCGGGTTCACAGCCCATTGACGTACAGGCACTGGGCATTGATGTGCTATGCTTCACCGGGCATAAGGCGCTGCTTGGCCCGCAGGGAACAGGCGGCTTGTATGTGCGCCCGGGGCTTTTCATCCAGCCATTGGTAGTGGGAGGCAGCGGCGTACACAGCTTTGATGAACAGCATCCCGCACAGATGCCCACCGCTCTGGAAGCCGGGACGCTCAATGTTCCGGGTCTGGCGGGCCTGTGTGCCGGTGTAGAATGGATTCTGGCTCAGGGTGTGGAAACGCTGTGTGCAAAAGAAACTGCACTGGCGGCGCTCTTTTATAAAAACATTCGAGATCTGCCGAACGTGAAGATCTACGGCGACCCGGAAATGGCGCTGCATGCTCCCATTATCTCGCTCAACATCGGAGACGAAGATTCAGCCCGCATTGCAGATATTCTGTGGGAGGACTACAGCATCTGTGTGCGTGCCGGTGCGCACTGTGCACCGCTGATGCATAAAGCGCTGGGCACGGTGGAACAGGGCGTGGTACGGTTCAGCTTTTCGCATTTCAATACGGAAGCCGAAGTGCTTCAGACCGCAGCCGCTGTTCAGGAGCTTGCACAGGAGATCTGATATGCGCATCAAAAAAACTTATATTGTTCTTTCATTCCGCACAACGCTGGATGCCATGGAATGGGAAAAGCAGTGCCTTGCGGAGAAAGTTCCGGGCAGGCTCATCCCACTGCCGCGCGAGATCTCCGCAGGCTGCGGACTTGCCTGGCGGATGCTGCCGGAAGAATTTGAGCAGTGGCAGAACCGGCTGGACCCGGCACGTTACGATCAGGCCGCAGCAGTAGAACAGTAATAAAGATAAAACAGGAGAATGACGCATGGGTAAAATGCCGCTTTATACAATGCTGCAAAAAGCCCGTTCTGCGGGCGGCTGGACGATGGTGGCCCAGTTAGAGGGCGATGCCGCGGGGAGCCAGCTGCTTTTGCTGGAGGGCAGGCCTGTGTGGCAGAGGGGAGACAGTACCGTACTGCTGCAGCACCTGACAGAACTGCAGGGCTGCACAGCAGCTGGTATCCACTCTGTTGCAGGCACAGACATCTTTGCGGAGCGCTTTGGCGCGGTGCCGCAGCTGGTAGTCTGCGGTGGTGGACATGTGGCTGCAGCCGTTGTGCAGCTTGCAAAGCTGCTGGGCCTGACGGTCCTTGCAATGGATGACCGCGAGGAATATGCACAGCAGCTGCGGCTGGCCGGAGCCGATAAAGTGCTCTGCCTGCCGTTTGATAAAGCGCTTGCGCAGGTACCTGACGGCGCAGAGACTTATTTTGTGGTCGTCACCCGGGCACATGCATTTGATGTGGACTGCCTGAAGGTGATATTAAGAAAGCCTGCGGCATATGTTGGCATGATGGGCAGCCGCGGGCGTGCCGCACTGGTGCGCCGTCAACTTCTGGAAGCCGGTATCGATGCCGAAAGAGTGGAGGCGTTGTACGCCCCCATCGGGCTTTCCATCAGCTCACAGACGGCAGAGGAGATCGCACTTTCCATTCTGGCACAGATCGTATCGATCAAGAATGCGCGTCCGCAGACGGAGGGCTTTTCATCTGCCCTTCTGGAAGCCATGGCTCAGACAGATGCCGCCGGGCAGCAGGCGGTGCTTGCTGTGATTGCGGCGCGGCACGGCTCTACGCCGCGGGAAATCGGCGCAAAAATGCTGGTTCGCACAGACGGCTCTATTGTGGGCAGCGTGGGCGGCGGTATTATGGAGCACCGCACCATTCTGGCTGCACAGGAAATGCTGACGGGAGCGGCTCCGGCGTATCAACGGCTGCATTTTTCGGCAGACGGCAAAAATGATGATGCTGCAATTGCTGCCTGCGGTGGGTCTATGGAGATCGTATTGACTCGACTCCAGCCCGGAGAGGAGATCAAATGAAGAAGGATGCACTGATCCTTGTGCGCGGCGGCGGCGACCTTGCTACCGGCACCATTCATCGGCTGTGGAGCGCAGGCCTGCGTGTGCTGGTGCTGGAAGCGGAGCATCCGGCGGCGATCCGGCGGCAGGTTTCTCTGTGCGAAGCCGTTTATGAAGGTGAGACCGCCGTTGAAGGTCTGCGTGCGGTACGGATCGAAACTCTGGCGCAGGCAGAAGAAATCTGGAAACAGAATGCCGTTCCTGTTCTGGTAGACCCACAAGGAAAAAGCATTGCGCCGGCAAAGCCGGATGTCCTTGTGGATGCGATCCTTGCCAAAAAGAATCTTGGCACAACGCGGGATATGGCACCCCTGACCATTGCACTCGGCCCCGGTTTCACGGCTGGGCAGGATGTGGATGTGGTGGTGGAGACCAAACGCGGCCACCGGCTGGGACGCATCATTCGGGAAGGCAGTGCCATCCCCGATACCGGCATTCCCGGAATCATTGGCGGCTACGGCAAAGAGCGCGTGATCCATGCCGGCACGGCCGGTATATTTATGGATCTCCGCAAAATTGGAGATATTGTGGAAGCGGGTGAGACCATTGCGCAGATCCGCACGGCAGATGGTGCCATGATCTCTGTGACCACGCAGATCACGGGCATTCTGCGCGGACTTCTGCGCAGCAGTTATCCGGTAACGCCCGGTTTTAAGGTGGCCGATATAGACCCCCGCAAAGAGGAACTTTCCAACTGTTTTCTCATTTCGGATAAGGCCCGCTGCATCGCGGGCAGTGTGCTGGAACTTGTCTGCGCTCAACTGTGGAAATAAACCTGTAAAAAGCAAAAACCTCCGCTTCCCGGCGGCAGTACCGACAGGGAAGCGGAGGCTTCTATTTTTCATTTCAGTTGCGGTAGCAGCGGTCCTGACCTACCAGCCAGTCCTCACACAGGCGCTGGGCTTCCTCCAAACTGCGGCTCTCGCAGTCGAAGAATGCACCGTGCATCGAGCGATAGGAGTAGTGAACTCTCGGAATACCGTTGCCATCCTTGAAGCGTTCGCAGCGTTCTTCACCGGGCATCAGAAAAAGTTGTTCCATGGTTCCTTCTCCTTTGATTTCAGCATTCCGGAGCGGCCGGCCGGGTGCAAGCCGCACAACGCTTGCTATTGTAGCACGCAGGGGAAAAGTTTGCTATTGCCTTTTTGGCCAAAGATATGTTTTGTTTTTCTCTGTGGTTGTGGCACAAAAGGTCTTGACAAGATCATTCGTACAGGATACATTCCTGTTCCTGCATTTTCTTTTTTGCCGCTGACGCTTTGCAGGGGCAGCTGCCTTGGCGTATGAAAAAACCGATGGAACGGATGAAAATATTTTGTGTACTTTTCACAGTTTTCTTCTCGAGATTTTGGTGGTACAATAGAAGCATTAAAATATATCCTTTCAGGAGGAGCACATGGCAGAAAAGAATATTGAACTGGATAGTGTAGAGGTCGCCGCAGCTGTTTTTGGCAACTGCGACCGGAACATCCGTCTGCTGGAGAACGAATTTTCTGTTACGGCGGTCTGCCGGGGCACGCAGCTGCGGCTTTCAGGCGAACCGGCCAATGTTGCCGCGGCCAGCCGCGCTGTGGAGGGAATGCTGCTTCTGATCGAGAATCATACACCGCTGGAAGACCAGACCGTGCGCTACTGCATCAGTCTGGCGCACGATGGAGCAGAAAAGCGGGTCAAGGAACTGACCGAAGATTTTGTTACCGTAACGGTCAAGGGGCGGCCGATCCGGCCCAAAACACTGGGCCAGAAGGAATATCTCAATGCCATCCGCACCAATGCCATCACCTTTGGCGTTGGCCCGGCGGGTACCGGCAAGACCTATCTGGCCGTTGCCATGGCGGTAAAGGCTTTTAAAGCCAAGGATGTTTCCCGCATCGTGCTCACCCGCCCGGCAGTGGAAGCAGGTGAAAAACTGGGCTTTCTGCCCGGTGATCTGCAGCAGAAGGTAGACCCTTATCTGCGCCCGCTGTATGACGGCCTGTTTGATATGCTGGGTGCCGAAACTTACGAGCGCCTTGTGGAAAAGCAGATCATTGAGGTTGCACCGCTTGCCTATATGCGCGGACGCACGCTAGATGATTCCTTTATCATTCTGGACGAGGCACAGAACACCACACCGGAGCAGATGAAAATGTTCCTCACACGTATGGGTGTCGGCTCCAAGGTGGTGGTTACCGGTGATGTGACCCAGATCGATCTGCCGGAACGCACCCGCAGCGGTCTTGTGGATGCACTGCACGTGCTTAAAAATGTAAATGGGATTGCACAGTGCTATTTTACTGAGAAAGATGTTGTGCGCCACCGTCTTGTGCAGGAGATTATCAAGGCTTACGAAAAGGCTGCACACCCTGAAAAATAAAATCACCAGAATTCATATAAAGCCATCAAAAACAGAAAGGAGTGGACTGATTTATGTCCAATAAAGTTTTGATCACCAATTCACAGAAGGCCGTCAAGGTTCCTTCCGGTCTGCGCATTCTCATCCGCCGTGCCTGTAATGCCGTGCTGGAGTATGAGCATTTTGAAGCTCCTGCAGAGATCAGCGTGACCTTTGTGGATAACGCTGCCATTGCTGAGCTGAACAACCAGTACCGCAACAAGCCCATGCCCACCGACGTGCTGAGCTTCCCTCTGGGTGTAAACGGCAAATATGATGTTGACGAGAACAACGGCTGCAAAATGCTGGGTGACATCGTCATCAGTATGGAGCGTGCACAGGAGCAGGCAAACCTCTACGGCCATCCGCTGCAGCGTGAGGTGGCGTTCCTGACGGTGCACTCCATGCTGCACCTGCTGGGCTACGACCACGAAAATGGTGGTCTGGAAGCCATGCGGATGCGTGAGAAAGAGGAAGCTGTTCTGCTGCAGCTGGGCCTGCCGCGCACCGTAAGCTATACCGAGTAATTGATTCACCGTGCGGTTGCCGCACAATACAGACAGGAGCTAGATTTTGAGTAACGCTACACCCATTCAGGGGCATTATGATACTTCTTCCGTTTTTGTGGCTGTCATTGGCCGTCCCAATGTTGGCAAATCCAGTCTGACCAACCTTCTGGTTGGCGAAAAGGTAGCCATCGTCACTTCCAAGCCGCAGACCACCCGTACCCGCATTACCGGCGTGATCACCCGCGGGCCGCTGCAGTATGTGCTGCTGGATACACCCGGTGTGCACAAGGCACGCAACAAACTGGGTAAACGGATGGATAAGACTGCCAGCGATTCCATTGCAGATGTGGATGTTTCCATGATGCTGTTTGAGCCTTACGGCGCACTGAATGAATCGGAAATGGTGCTGGTGGATATGCTGCGCAGCAGCGGCGGCCCGGCAATTGCAGTCATCAACAAGACTGACCTTGTCAAGGAGCCTGCTGATCTGGAAGCCCGCAAAGAAGAGCTGAAGGCATTGGGTGTATTCGACGATATCTACACCATCAGCGTCCGTGATAACGACGGCTGCGAAGTGCTGTTCGATGCTTTGAGCCGCTATGCTGTGGAAGGCCCGCATTATTTTGATGATGATGCCTACACGGATATGCCGGAAAAGGAGCTTGTGGCGGAGGTCATCCGTGAAAAGGCCCTGCTGTTCATGCGCGACGAGATCCCCCATGGCATTGCTGTTGTGGTGGAGCGCTTCAAAGAGCGCCCGGGCACCGACCTGATCGATATTGATGTAAATATCTACTGCGAGCGCGAAAGCCACAAGGGCATGGTCATTGGAAAAGGCGGCGCAATGCTGAAAAAAATTGCCAGTGCTGCCCGTGCAGACTGCGAAGAGTTTTTGGGCTGCCGCGTCAATCTGCAGTGCTGGGTAAAGGTAAAATCCGATTGGCGCGATAACGAGTTCCTGCTGAACAACTTTGGCTTCAAGCAGAACACCAATAACCGCTGACACTTGCCAAAGCAGGACAGAATTCCCTTGGATGAACGGTTAAAATAAACCTGACACTATCCGTAACAGGGAAGAGGTGCTGCAAATGGATTCACAAGCAAGCTGGCAGGCGTTTGCCTGCACGGGAAACATTCTTCGTTATCTCGATTATAAACAACAGCGGCCGGAAGAAACCCCGGCAGAGGACCAAGAAAATGGAAGCCTTTGTAACCACGGGTCTGGTGCTGAAGGAGACCCGCTATAAGGAATCGGATCGCATTCTGACGATCCTGACACCGGAACTGGGCGTGATCTCGGCAGCAGCGCAGAGCAGCCTGCGGCTGAAGAGCAAGCTGTTCAGCGCGTGCGGGCTGTTCTGCTACTCCGAGTTCACACTGGTGCCGGGCCGCAACATGTACACTGTGCGGGAAGCAGAAGTGAAAAATGTCTTTCACGGCATCTCGTCCAGCATTGAGGGCATGAGCCTTGCCATGTATATGGCTGAAATGGCAATGACCCTTTCGCCCACCGGGCAGGAGGCACAGCGGGAGCTTCGGCTGCTGCTCAACTGTTTCTATATGATCAGCGAGAGCAAAACGGATCTGCGGGTGATCAAGGCCGTGTTTGAACTGCGCACCATGAGCGAGTGCGGCTTTATGCCGCAGATCGTGTGCTGCCGCGATTGCAGCGCCTATGATGGTGCTGCGTTCTATCTGGATGTGCAGGAAGGTCATCTGCTCTGTGCAGACTGCGCCGCAAAAGCAGGAAAGACCTGCAACCTTGATCAGGGCGCACTGTATGCGCTGCGGCACATCTGCCTTGTGGACGACAAAAAAATATTTGCATTCAAAATTTCTGTGGGCAGTCTGGAAAAGCTTTCCGCAGTGGCAGAGCGCTATGCACTGACCCACATGGATAAGCCTTTGAAAAGCTATGACTTTTTAAAGACCCTGCTGCCCTGAGCATAAAGGGAACCTATGAAAACAAGTTACTTAAAAACTCTGGAACTGGATAAGATCATCGCCCGTGCCGCAGAGGGCTGCGTGTGCAAGGAAGCGCGCGAAATGCTGCTTGCCACTCAGCCGCAGTGCGACCCGGACGAGGTGCGCTATGCGCTGGAACAGACCGATGCCATCAACACCCTGCTGATCAAAAACGGCTCCCCGCGCTTTGGCGGCGTGGAGAATGTCAGTCAGCTGGCGGCCCGCGCCGTAAAAGGCGGCGTACTTTCAATGGGCGAGCTGTTGATGGTGGCTGGTGCACTGCGCAATTTTCAGAATCTTTCAAGCTGGTATGGTGCTTCGGAGCACGATGCTCTGCCTACAGACGATCTGTTCTATGCGCTGGCACCGCAGCCGGGCCTGGAACAGCAGATCTCCAGCGCCATTCTGGCACCGGATGCCATGGCAGACACGGCCTCTCATACCCTGAACGACCTGCGCAAAAAGATCCGCGCAACGGAGAACAGCATCCGTGACCGTCTGGAGAGCATGGTCCGCAATATGGATACCTCCAAGTATCTACAGGAAAGCGTGGTTTCCATGCGCAATGGCCGGTATGTTGTGCCGGTCAAGAGCGAATACCGCGGTGAGGTGAGCGGCATTATTCATGATGTTTCGTCTACCGGAGCCACCGTCTTTGTGGAGCCGCAGGCCGTTGTGGAAGCCAATGCCCGCATTTTGCAGTACCGTGCGCAGGAAGCGCAGGAGATTGAGCGCATTCTGGTGGCCTTTACCGCACAGGTGGCCGCCATTGAGCCGCAGTTCCAGTACAGCTACAAGGCTATGCTGGAGATCGATGTTTTGCTGGCAAAGGCACGGCTGGCTTTGGATCTCAGGGCATTCAAGCCTGCTGTCCGCACCGACGATTCCTTCTCGCTGATCCGTGCGCGCCACCCGCTGATCGATCCTAAAAAGTGCGTGCCTGTGGATATTGCTCTGGGCAGGGATTACGATTCGCTGATCATCACCGGCCCGAACACCGGTGGCAAAACCGTCACCTTGAAAACAGCGGGCCTGCTGTGCGCCATGGCGCAGTGCGGCTTCCTGATCCCGGCTGACGAGCGCAGCGAGATCTGCGTATTTGACGAATTTCTGGTGGATATCGGCGATGAACAGAGCATTGAGCAGAGCCTTTCCACCTTCTCCGGTCATATGAAAAAGATCACCGGCATTCTGGAGCTTGCCATGCCGCACACACTGGTGCTGCTGGACGAGCTTGGTGCCGGTACCGACCCCGCCGAAGGTGCTGCGCTGGCTGTGGCCATCATTGAAGAGCTGCGCCGCCGCGGCGTGCTGCTGATGGCCACCACTCACTACGCTGAGCTGAAGGTGTTTGCTCTGGAAACCAAGGGCGTTGTCAATGCCAGCTGTGAGTTTGATCTGGAAACGCTGCGCCCGACCTATAAGCTGAGCGTCGGCGTGCCGGGCAAATCCAATGCGTTCCTCATCAGCGAAAAGTTGGGCATCCCGGAGCGCGTGATCGAAGCGGCACAGCAGCATCTTTCCGCAGAGGATAAGCGTCTGGATGCCGTTCTGGGACAGCTGGATGATTTGAAGCTGCAGCTGAAGGAAAGCCAGAACGAGGTGGAAGAGCTGAAAAATGAAGCTTCCCACCAGCTGGAAGCCGCGCAGAAAAAGCGTGATGAGCTGATCCGTCAGGGCGAAAATGAACTGGAAGCTGCCCGTGCCAAGGCTCGTGCGCTGGCACAGCAGGTGGAAAGTCAGGCTTACGCCCTGACCGACGAACTGCGTCAGCTGCAGAAGGACGAGCGCATGAGCACCCAGCAGAAAGCTCAGCGCGCCCGCGAGATCGCCAAAAAAGAATCGGAAAAGCTGTTTATCGGCTCCGAGGCGGTGCATAACCCAGTCAAGGAATTTGTGCCGCTGAAAGAGGTCAAGGTAGGGCAGGAGGTCTGCATTGCAGAGCTGAACCAGCTGGCCACCGTATTAGCCCTGCCGGATAAAAACGGCGATGTTCTGGTGCGTGCAGGCATCATCAAGACCAAAGTTCCGCTCGAGGGCTTGAAACAGCCGGAAAAGCTGGTCAAGGAAAAGAAACCGCAGACTAAAGCACAGCAGCGCTATTCCCGCCTGACCGGCGATGCCAACCGCCCGAACGGCAGGGTAGAGAGGGTACAGCGTTCCGCCAAGATGGAATGCAATCTGCTGGGCCTGACGGTGGACGAAGCGCTGCCGGAGGTGGATTCCTTTATCGACCGTGCCATCCTGAACGGACAGACAGTGGTTTATCTGATCCACGGCAATGGAACCGGTGCGCTGCGCACAGCTATCCACAAGCATCTGCGCGGCAACCGCATGGTCAAAAGCTTCCGTCTGGGCCGTTATGGCGAGGGTGAAAGCGGCGTGACCGTGGTAGAGCTGAAATAAAGAAAAAGCTATCCGAAGGATTTTTCGGGTAGCTTTTTCTCACATTGAAGGAATTTGCAGAGCAGGATCGTATTCTATAAAGAATGCTAATATAAGGATGTAAGCCAAAATGGCAAAACGATATTCCAAAGCCGCGCACTCAAAAAGACGAAAACAGACTTCTCATGTGCTCAAAAATACGGTCATTCTGCTTTTTTGCGCAGTGGGCATCTGGTTTGGCAGCTCACTCTGGCATGCAGCGCTGACTCTGCAGACAGCTCAGCCAGCGGAAAGCATCGCCGGTGAAGAATTCCGTCCGCAGGTCGGTGATCCGCCTTACCGCGTGGTGATCGATGCTGGGCACGGTGGAACAGACCCGGGTGCAAGGGGAGTGATCGAAGAAAAAGATATGACCGCAGCAACCGCCTCGGAACTGATCCGGCTGCTGCAGCAGGACTCTAATTTTATTCCGCTGCAGACCCGTGACAGCTTTGATGAAACCGCTACGCCCGCCCAGCGTGCCGCCAGAGCGGACGAACAGGCACCGCAGCTGCTGCTTTCCATCCACGGCAACTCAGCTGCAAATGGCTCCACTGCGTCCGGCTTTGAGTGCTATCCGGCAGTGCCGGGCCGGACTTGGCATCAGGAAAGCTTTTACTTTGCGCAGCTGCTTGCCAAAGGAATGCAGGCTGCAGGAGCATCTCTGCGTGGGCGCGGGGGAGTCCGATACATTTATTATCTGGAAAACGATCAGAAGCAACTGGTGGAAAGCACCCACACCGAGGTGCGTGCAGAGCGAAGCTTTACGTTGCTGGAAGATGTAAATTGTCCGGCAGTGCTGGCAGAGCAATGCTTTGTAACGAATGAAGCAGATGTTGCACAGTTCGGCAGTGAAGAAGGTTGTAAAAAAACAGCCCGCGTTTATTACGAAGCGATCTGTGCATACTTTGGCACACAGCCGCAGGCCGAGCAGCTTGCCGGGTTCACTTTAAATTAAAAAGTATTAGCATAGCATCACCAAGGGAGAAGAAGCGATAACATTCTGAACCCAACACCATACAGCCATCAGTATTTTAAGACCGCTGAACTCATAACCAGAAGAGAAGAGCGGTCTTATTTTTTGAGTGTATAATTTTCGTATAATGCACGTTATGCGAAATGCAGGGAAGCGAAAAATCTCTATTTTCCTGAATCTGGCCTTTTTCTGCGACCTGCGGATCTGCAGTCATCTGTAATACCGTATGATTCAACTTTTGCGTTTTTTATATTTTTGTGTCTCATTAGTATTTTGGTGCTACAATCTTTTTATGGACTTACAAATTACAAAGCTGCACAGTCTGCCGCTGCCATGCGCGCTTGCATTTTATTTTTCCAGATTCTCTTTTTATATTGCTATAAGTTCTGTGGTCATTCTGATCTTTTTATTTTTCTGCGCACGACCATTTGCTCGTACGATTTCAAATCGCTGGCCAGATCACAGCTTATCATTCCATTATTTATATAAATATATCTATAAAAATACCGCCGATGACATATCCGCACTTTGGACGCGTCACAGACGGTATCGTTTCATTTTATGGGTATTCTTATGTGGTTCAGGAATTTCCGTTTCCGGCGTTCGCATCAGGCTTCATTGCAAGCACGGAAGCATCCAGCCCGATGCCATCCTGAGCCGCACCCTCAAAGGCTTTCATGGGCACAGACGAAAGTTCCTCATCCAGAGCTGAATCCTCTGCTGTCTCCCCTTTTTCCTTTTCTGTTGTATCCAAGATGTGAGAAGATGCTTTGGGCTTTTTGACCTTGCCCAGCGGGTTTTCTTCAATAGCCGCGCGCACCTGAAATTCCTGTAGGTGCGTATAAATTTGTGTGGTAGACACGTTGCTGTGGCCCAAAAGCTGCTTGAGTGTAAGGATATCTACATTGCCGGTCTGATACATCAGAGTTGCGGCAGTGTGGCGCAGCTTATGTGTGGAAAAGCCTTTTAATCCGGCTGCTTTCATTGCACCGGTCACTAGCTGTTCTACCCTGCGGTTCGAGATACGCTCTTTGCGCCGTCGGGTAATAAAGACCGCCTTTTCCTGCGGCAGAAGTCCCTCCATCGTATTGCGTTTGCCCAGATACAGCCGCAATGCTTCCATGCAGGCATCATTCAGATAAACCATGCGCTCCTTGTGGCCCTTGCCAAACAGACGTATCTGGCGGTTTTCCAAATCAATGTCGTCCAGATTCATGCCGACAAGCTCTGCCAGACGCATTCCACAGTTCAAAAACAGCGTCACCATGCAATAATCCCGCTCCGGAAAATCGCTTTGGGTCTGCGTGCTTTCCAATAACTCCATGGACTGCTCCGCCGTCAGATATTTGGGCAGTACCTTATCCTGTTTGGGTGGGTGGATGGCCGCAGTTGGATCTGTATCCAGCCGGTTGACCTGATTGACCAGGTAATCATAAAAGCCGTGCAGGCTTGCCAGCCGCCGGGCCGTTGAGGACTTTTTGTTGCCGCACTCGCGGTTTAAAAAGTACAGATATTCGTAGATATCCTCCTTTGTTACGGAGGCCCAGAATGCGGTGTCCAGCCCTTTGGGGTCGATATCCTTCATCTCACTGTCTTCGGGCACAAGCCCACGGCGGCGCTTCATAAAACGGCTGAATCCGCGCAGATCACAGTAGTAGCTGAACGCCGTGTTTGCGCTTTTGCCCGCGATCACTTCCAGATAGCGGACGTATTCTACAATGTCCGGCGCAGCATCATCGAAGGGCTTGTGCTTGCCGGGATTTTTCTCGTCCAGATAGATCGACATTGTTTTTCCTCTTATAAGCGGTCAGATTTCAGGGCATTGATCGCATCGGTGATATAAGCCGCGCCGATCAGCTGCATTCCAGGATAATCTGCCGGGCTCAGATGATTCAGGTTGTGCTTCGGGATCACCGCACGTTCAAAGCCGATACGCTCTGCCTCATGCAGGCGCTGTTCCAGATTGGGTACGCTGCGCACTTCACCGCCAAGGCCGACCTCGCCAATGGCGATCAGCTTATCGCTGACGGGCCTGTCCAGCAGCGAGGAGACCATACTCAAGCAGACAGAAAGATCACAGGCAGTATCACGCAGCGCAATGCCGCCCACGATGTTGATATATACATCCAGGTTTCCAAAGAAATACCCTGCACGCTTTTCCAGCACAGCGATCAGCAGATTCATGCGGTTGTAGTCGTAGCCGCTGCAGGCACGGCGCGGCGCTGGAAAATTGGTTTTGGTTGCAAGGGCCTGAATTTCGCTCAAAATGGGACGGCTGCCCTCCATGGTACAGGCCACACAGTTGCCGGAAACGCCAAGAGGACGGCCTTCCAGCAGCATCTGTGAAGGGTTTTCGATCTCAGCAAGGCCCTGCCCCGTCATATCAAACATGCCCAGCTCATTGGTGGAGCCATAACGGTTCTTGGCCGCACGCAGGATGCGGTACGGCAGCATTTTATCGCCCTCAAAGTAAAGCACCGTATCCACGATATGCTCCATGACTTTGGGGCCTGCAATGGCACCGTCCTTGTTCACATGGCCCACAATGAACATGGGGATCTCCTGCTTTTTGGCCACGGCCAGCAGGCGGGCCGCACTTTCCTTGACCTGACTTACCGTACCGGCGGAGGACGAGATATCCATGCAGCGCATCGTCTGGATGGAGTCGATGACCACGAGATCCGGCTTTTCTTTTTCGATCAGGCCGCAGATCTCGTCCACATCATTCTCCGCTGCCAGAAAGATGTTATCCTGCGGCACTTTCAGCCGGGCAGCGCGCAGCTTGACCTGCCGCACCGATTCCTCGCCAGTGATATACAAAACGCTGTGCTGGTTGGAAATGGCACCGCACAGCTGCAGAAGCATAGTAGATTTGCCCACACCCGGCTCACCGCTCAAAAGCACAACGCCGCCCAGCACAATGCCGCCGCCAAGTACACGGTCCAGCTCCGAAATGCCGGTCAGAATACGGCTTTTTTCTTCGGTCATGCTGATCTCAGAAAGGCGTTTTGCGGTCAGGGTGGTCACCCCTTCCGGGCGGGCGGCTGCCGCCTGTTTGGCTGCGGCAGTACCTGCTTTGGGGGCTTCCGCTACAACGTCCTCGTTCATCGTGTTCCAGCTGCCGCAGCTTGGGCAGCGGCCCATCCAGCGGGGGCTTGTCTCGCCGCAGTTGGAACACACATATACAGTTTTCAGTTTTGGTTCCTTCATCAAAAAAGCTCCTGTTACATTGTCTTGGCTTTATTATTCTCTATTGTAGCATATAACAAGCAAACCCGCAAGAAAAGCCCTTGCTCAAAGCCTGCTTCCAATGCTTGCAAGCGCTGCAGAAATGCCGCACAGCGGCACAAATAACGTCAGCGTCAGCAGATACTGCCGGATGAATCCATGTGGCCGGACGATCTCCCGGTCAGGCCCTGCTGCAAAAAAGGAACAGACGCGGATCTGGCTGCTCACCCGCAGAGAATCTGTGCCGAGCGTGCACAGCCCTGCAGAAGCAGCTGCCGCAGGCAGAAATGCAAGCAGCAGAAGCCACGTTTCCTTTTTCAGTGCCGTGTCGGAAAGCAGCTGCACAAACAGCGTCCCGTTTCCCAGCCCATAGAACATCGTAAACAAAAAGATCAAAACCGGCCCCAGTGCGGAAAAGCCCATCAGGAACAGAAGGGTCGCGGCCGCAGCCAGCGTAAGATATTCCACTCCGAAAAGGCTGGCCGCAGTATGTGCATCTGCAGCGGCAAACAGGCCGCGCCAGCTTTGCAGGTAATATTGCAGCCAGTCCGGCTGCTGCTTTTCGCAGAAAGCCAGAAGCACGCCAGCTGAGCCAGAGCCGATCAGAAAGGCACAGACGAGCAGCCAGCAGGTTTTCTGCCGGGTTTCCGTGTTATGTCTCTGCAGCGGTGAAGGCACTTCCGGTGCGGATTGTTCTGGCGGCAGTGTTTTCTGCGGCTGCGGCAGAAGCGCAGCTTCACCTGTGGGAAGCTGCTGCGCGGCTTCTGGCAAATGCGCTGGCGTTCCTGTTTGCTGATAGACCCACATGATCGAACCTCCTTGTTTTATTTGTTCAGCTGCGGCGCTTTTTCTCCCGGGTCACCATGCCCAGCAATCCACCAATACTGCCGCACAGGATCAGCACAGCAAACCGCAGCAGCGGCGGCTCTTCCGTAAGCGTACCGGAAGGAACGCTGAGCACCACGAGCAATGCCGCATAAAACAGGCCCTGTACAAGCCCGCACAGCAGGCCGCGTTCCTTTTTGCAAAATGCAGCGATCCAACCGCTGCAAAGGCTCCCTGCACCAACGGCTGCTGTTGCCAGCGGCGGTGCGGCGGCACCAGAATAACCCTGTGCTGTCATCAGCGCTGCCATTGCGGCCAGCCCGCCCGCTGTGACCATAACGCCGACTGCCCCGGCCAGCAGAAGAACCCGGAGTTCCGCCGGGAAAAGATTTTTCTCAGACATAAAAACGCGCCTCCCTGCCAGTAATCTATGCAGGAAGACGCGTTTGATATGCTCTTAATTGTTTGAAGAAAAAGCTTACTTCTTGTCAGCCTTGTCCATGTTCAGCTTTTCAACAGCGGAAATTGCAGTCTTGGTGAAGCGGATCTTCACACGGTCAGCACCGGTCTCCAGAACAAAGGTATCGTCCTTGATTGCAACAACACGGCCAATGACACCGCCAATGGTGGTGACCTGATCGCCGATCTCCAGGCTGCTGCGCATTGCGGCATCCTTCTTCTCCTGCTTCTTCTGGGGACGATAGATCATGAAGTATAGCAGAACCAGCATCAGAGCCAGTGTGAAGAACAGGCTGATGTAGCCTTCGGAAGTGGTAGTCAGAAATTGCATGGGGCAAAATCTCCTCTCAAAATTCAGATAAGCTTATTATACCTTTTTAAACGACCTGTTGCAAGGCTTATTCTCAAATTCGGGTATCCAGAAGCTTTACATATTTATCGTGGAAAGCCGTGAAGGTGCCTGCATCCAGCTCATCCCGGATGCGCTCCATCAGATGGTTATAGAACCACAGGTTGTGCATGACGGCAAGGCGCATTCCCAAAATCTCCTCCGCTTTGAACAGGTGGCGGATATAGGCACGGGAATAGCTGCGGCAGACCGGACAGCCACAGGCAGGATCAATAGGGCGTTCATCGCGCTCATACTTTGCATTCTTGATGTTGATGATACCGCCCCAGGTGTTCAAGTGGCCGTGGCGTGCATTACGGCTGGGCATCACGCAGTCAAACAGATCCACGCCGCGGGAAACTGCCTCAATGATATTGCCGGGGGTGCCAACGCCCATCAGGTAGCGGATCTTATCCTTGGGCATGTGGGGCTCCACCTGACTGATCATTTCATACATCACCTCGGTGGGCTCGCCCACAGCCAGACCGCCGATGGCGTAACCGTCCAGATCAAGGTCTGCGATCTGCTTCATGTGCTCCACACGCAGATCCGCAAAGGTGCAGCCCTGATTGATGCCAAACAGCAGCTGATCGGGATTCACGGAAATGCCCTCGTGCTTCAGGCGGGCCATTTCAATCTTACAGCGTTTCAGCCAACGGGTCGTTCGTTCGCAGCTGGCCTTGGAATAATCGTGCTGTGCGGGGTTCTCTACGCACTCGTCAAAGGCCATGGCGATGGTAGAACCAAGGTTTGCCTGGATCTGCATGCTCTCTTCCGGTCCCATAAAGATGCGGTGGCCGTCCAGATGGGAGGCAAAGGTCACGCCCTCTTCGGTGATCTTGCGCAGCTTTGCCAGACTGAATACCTGAAATCCACCGCTGTCGGTCAGAATGGGGCCGTTCCAGCGGGTAAATTTGTGCAGACCGCCCATATCGGCTACCAGCTTGTCGCCGGGGCGCAGATGCAGGTGGTAGGTGTTGCACAGCATGACCTGTGCGCCAATGTCTTTCAGGTCCTGAGCAGACAACCCGCCCTTGATGGCACCGGCGGTAGCCACGTTCTGAAAAGCGGGCGTCTGCACCGTGCCGTGCACGGTCTTGAACTCGCCCCGCCGGGCGTCGTGTTCCTGCTTGAGCAGCTTATAGGTCGTCAAAGAAGGCATAGTTTTTGTTCCTTTCTGTGCACGGAAAACAGCCGTGCGATCTTCATGAAAAAGCCCGGGATCAGGCTCATCAACAACAGAATAGCGGGAAAAATAATCAAAGAATCAGCATCGCATCCCCCATACTGACGGGAGTCGGGATGCCAATGTGGAAAGCGACGCATTTTCGAGTCTTTTTGTGAAATCCTGAGCGTCTCTGGTGGCTTTTATAGCATTCCTATGAAACTAAAGAAGGTCAATAATCTGTACAGCAAAAAAGCCCCGTGTGGGGCCTTTTTGTTCGGTATAGCGCCGCGTATATCTATTTTAACAGATGCTTACCGAGAATGCAACCGCTTTTTGGATGGTATCAGTGGCCGAGCGTAAAACTCACCCCGGCAAAGTCATCTGCGGTCAAGACGTAGGTTCCGTTGTCCCACGCCTCGTTGACAAGCATTTTGGCTTCTTCCCAGCTTGCAGCCTCGACGGGTACGGTTTTCTTCAGGTATTCGATGATGACCACATCGTAGGTACTGGTTCGGGGCGGAAGCACCGCTTTAGCACGACCCATCATCATGCCCAGAATCAGTTCGTCCTTCTGAAGCTCGCTGAAGTAGTCCGGGTCTCCGCCTTCTTTGCCTGCTTCCTCCAGAAGAAGCTCGCTGTTCATCTCCTGACAGAAGTCGATGCAGTCGCGGATGGTGTACGGCTGATCGTTGTCGGCATTCTCGCCGTCCTGATTGTCATGCAGGGCGAGATGGAACTTATCATCCATCATCAGGCTATAGTCATGCCCCTCCAGATAGCCCAGCAGCACTTTGGCCTCAATGACGGCAAGCTCTACACCCTGCCGGACAGAAACGGCCATCAATTCCTCGGATTTCGTAATCAGTGTCATAAGCGTTTTCCTTTCATTCCATACAGACTTTTCCGACCGAAAGCAGGTACGAACACCAGCCGTAGCTGATACCGAGGGCGATAGCCCGGTTGTTTACCTGTTCAATCGTGTACTTCGGTGGTTTGAACGGCCTCGGCTCCCCTGCCAGCAACTCCTCAAGGCGGCTCTGTTTTCTGCGGGTGGACTGTTCCTTGCTCCGTTCGGCATAATACTCGCGGTTCGCCAGATAGTATCGGTGGAAGGCTTCGGCCTGACGCTTTTTGGCGCAATCCTTGCAGAACCGCTGGCGGTTCGTCGGGTTTTCAATCTCCCTGCCGCATACCTCGCACTTCTTGCCGGTCATCTGAAAATCCTCCCGGAATCCTTATCCATGAGAACAACCCGGCCCACGATCTCGAACCCGGCGAGATCGGCTACCTGCTTCAATGCGCTGACCAACGCGCTGATGGTGCGCATCCGGGCAGCTTCAAGCTGCTCCTCCTTGCGGATGTTCTTGTGCGCCTCATACGGTGTCGGGTCGTTGTAATGCTCGCTGTTCTTCAATTCCACGGTCGGCACCTCCTCATCAACAGATCATCGGAATCAGAAAGAACCACAGCGGGTACGTCTGCCCAGTTACGATAACGGCTGCGACAATCGCAGCTCCAACAGCCAGCCACTTGGCTGCATCAGACATTTCAGCCCACATTAGTTTTTCCCTCCGTTTCAAGGTCTTTGTACGTTTTTTCCATCATCCGCTCTGAAAAATACAGCGCTTCAGCCAGTCTTCCCTCAACGATCATTCGCTCAGTGCAGGGCGGAAATTTGGAGCATTCAAACAGCGCTCTTCTGACCGCATTACGAAATCCATCACTTGCAATGCTGAGGTCAAGCATTTCTTTACGTGTCATTCTGCTTTTTCCTCCGGCGCTACAGGCAACGGCATCCAGAACGGAACGTCCACAGGGTGAAAAATTGCATTCTCCCAATATGTGATGTCAACGTGCTTGACCGCGGCTCCCCAAACAATGATTCTTCCGAGTCTGTCAGCATCCGCTTCTGTTGGCGGGTCATACTTGGAATTTCTCCAGCATTGACCGGCCACTTCCTGCGGGGTAGCTTCTGGCTGGGTGTCGATATAGTTCTCCACATCCCGTAATGTGTGGATATGGCCTACCTTCATGCCCATGCGCAGGAACTCTTTCAGCATCTCAGCTTCAAGATACCGTTTCTTACTCATAAGGCGTCATCCTCCTCTGCCTCAGCAACGTAGCACCAGCTCTGGGGCGGCTTGCTCAAACAGCAGCCATTGATTGCGCAGGTCGGCGGGAGCATATAGCTTCCAGACGGCTGATAATGCTCGCAGCTCTCATTTCCACAGACATCGGTTCCGTTCATGCCACGAAAGTCATGCCTAGAAAAGCCGGACAAGGACTTGGGCTGGTCATAAATCTTCAGGTCGGAGATGTGCCACGCATACAAATCTTTACGGTCCATAAAAGATGTAGCTTTTCTCCAGCCGGCATATTCTTTGACTTGTTCCAAGGACAGGCAGCTACCAGCAGTTACGTCTTCGATGTCTTCCTTGACCAGCCACGACTTGCCAAAGTAAAAGCGTATCTTGTCGCAAGTAAACTCGCCGATGACGTTTCCGACAGGCTTTGTGCAATAGATATAACACTTGAATGGCATTTTCAAACTAGGGCGATTTTTGCGGATTTCAACGGTCTTTTCGCCGTTAAGAATCTTCTCGCACCACTCAGGGCGAATACTGATGAGGACTGCTTTATTCTTCAGGGACATCGACATCCTCCTTCTTCATCAAACGGTACTTCCAGCGGGCGAGCTTCTGCTCCATGATCTCGACCATCCGGTCGCCGACCGCATCACACATATTGCAAGGGTCGTTGTCATCCAGCTCGCCGCCGAAGAAGACGATGCTGCAAAGGTAGATGTCGGCCAACTCTTCGACTAGATTCTCGAAGGCGTCCTTCTCAGACACCGGCGTGGGATTCACACCGCAGCGCACCCGGCGGAGCTTCAGAGCCGCCTTGGACGCTTCTACGCATTCTTCCGCCATCTGGGCGAGGATTTCTTCTTCAGGCAAGGCATCGAAAATCTTGATTTCAGGCATTGTTATCCTCCATCTTTGCACCACAGTTCGGGCAATAGCTAAACGTCAAGACGTTCGCTCCTCCATTCGTAATTCTGTACCCTTTGCGGCATCTTTCGCAATACGCGACACTGCGTTGCAAAACCCAATGAGATACAGGCCGTCGGCTCTCCGGGTCAACAGCAGGAGCTTTCATCAGGTCATCGGCAAACCCGGAAACGAGGTTCGCAACGCTTTCCTTGACAACACCCTTGTTGTAGTCGAGATGGTTCCCGGAGGCCATCAAGGTTTTGGCCTCCTCCAGATTCTTCTTCGCCGCATCGTTCCATCCGTTGACGATGGGCACTACATTAACTAACCGTATGTCGCTCATTTTTTATCTCCTTTCAGACAAGCCACTGGGCCATCATACTATCAAGCTCCGAGAAGCCGGTGCAGTGCAGTTCGGCTTTCTGTTCATCGGAGAGAGCGTTGAACAAATCCATCAAAACTGCATCGTACATCGCTGTATCGACATCGAGGCTGTTATGCAGGCAGTACGAGGTCCACAAGGCCACAAGCTGGTTCTGGCAGGCATCGTTGTAGAAATCTGTCGTGTCATCCTTGACGTAATCAACGAGGAACTGCCATTCGGACTTCTCGGTCATCCAGATCACCTCCGATCTTGTAGGTCTTGCCCCGGCTGCGGCCAGTCCCCTTGCGATACTCCGCAATCCAGACCGTCTTGCCGCTCTTGTAGTGGCGGAAGTGGCCTCTTACGGTAAAGGAACAGGCCGGGCTTGCATGGCGGCCTCTAGGAACCACTGTAAGCTGTTTTCCGGCCGAGTGAATGATGTATGTGGTGCTTGCCGTACGCGGCTTTGTGGAGCTTTTACGTTCAGCAGGAGCCTTCGAGGTTGTGGTAGCCACGCCACCACGGATGCTGCCCGTTCCATACGACATCAGCGCCATCAGGGAGCCATACACAGTCAAAGCGCCCTGTTCGGTTTCGGTGGGGTTGCAGTCCGCAGGAAGCGTGCTTACCTTCTTCTTCCACAGGCCGTTGCCCAGCGGAGCAAAGACAACGTGGCCGAGCTTCCGGGCCGGGCTGTCGATGTAGAGCTTCAGCTTCTTGTCAGAGCGGAAGCACTTGATGGAGATGCCACTCTCGACAATTTGGATTTCCACTTCTCGCAGGGAAACCGGCATCGAACGAACCAGATCGTTGTGCTCATCCCGCCATGCGAGGAGCTTTTCGATGTCTGCCGCTGTGACCACAATCTTGTCCATCATCGTGCATCCCTCCCAACGAATGTGCCGGCATAAAGCCGCCCGCCGATCATGTAGTGGTAGTATTCATGCCCACGCTGGATGTCGGCCTGTCTGCCGGGCATGGGCCGCAGAACCAGCGGATGCCCAGCAACCTGCACCACATACTCTCCAGCGGGGATGAGCGCTGCCATCCACGGCTCCACCGGGCTGGCCCGAGCCGGGCAACCATCCATGCAGCAGGTGGCAGTAATCGGGTCCACGTTCATGGTGAACATGGAAAGCTGCTCATATCTGCTCATTTTGCCACCGCCTTTTTGATGGTGAACCGCCATCCCGGCCCATAGGCCATGCGGTACTCGGCAAGCATCTTCAGAGCTTCGGGCCGGGTGTCGAACTCGTCGATGTCCTCCCACGGCTGACCGGGATATTTACCTCTGATTTTGTACACTGAAGCCCACCTCCTTGACCGCCGCGCCGTTCTTGTCACACCAGACCCACTTGTTGCCGAGCGGCCGCTTGGTATAGCCCTTGTGGAGCATCTGGCGTTCTTCCTCGGCCATCGGGTCATGCCACTGGAGACCGCGAGCCTTGTAGAGCGGTTCCCAGTGCGATTCGTAAAAATCGTAACCGGCACCGTCAATGCCGAAGAAGTAGCCGAACTCGTCAGACTGATAGACGCGGAAGCCGCAGTCAGACATGGCTCGAAGACCGCCATTTTCCTCAAGCCACCAATCATCAATGTTGTCGCCAAACGACCACATCGTTCCCCACATCGGAAGAACGCCGTCCCGTTCAACATCAAAGTCATCTTCCTCGGCGGAAACGAGCTTGCCATCATACAGCTCGATGCAGTACAGATCGCTCTCCTCGTTATAGCTCTTGATGGTGCCGCAATGCTCAAGGCTGTCAACCTCATCGGGCAGATCATAAACGTATACGGTGTCACCGGCAGCAGGCTTGGTGATTTCGGTCCAGTCATCGGTGTTCATGCCCATCAGCTTCTCAATCATCCCCTGTGGGACGGCATTCATTTCGCGGACCCACGCTTCAGCAGCGTCACGGATGGTGCGATACTCAACGGTCATAGCAAATTCCTCCTTAATCTCCGATACTGAGGTAGTCGGAGTAAACGGTATCATCTTCCTTGCAGTAGTAGTAGCTGCGGTCGCCGTAAGATTCCCAGTCGAGAAAGATGAAGACAAGTTTCTTGCCGTTCCGTGCCGCCTCAACGGCAGTCGGGAAAGACTTGTACTTGTGTGCCTTCAAGAACTCGTTGAGTGCTTCCTTCGATGGAAGAATGGTTTTAGTAGCGTCGTTCTCCATGCGGATGCTTCCCCTTTCAGATGGACGCGCAGAAGTCGCCGAGCTTCTGCCACAGGTGGAACGTCTTCCGGCTCATCTGCACGGTATCGGGAACGCCCCGGCCGACCGTCCAGTTGTGAGCCCTGCGGCCTCCCGCTCCGATTCGCTGAAGTCGGCCAGCCATGCCCTGCGGCGGCGACCGCTGCTCCAAGTGCAGCCGTAGCGAACCATGCAGATGAGGTCGTACGGGATGTTCGCCCGGACTTCCTCAACGGTGAGCTTCATCATCCGCTTTGCCATATCACTCATCCTCCTTAATCCTGAAAAAAGCCATTGCGCTTGCCTTGATGCTGCTCGGCCATCCGTCCGGGTAGGGCCGCTGCGTACCATCCGTAAAGGGAACCATTGCGGTGGCCTCTACGGCCAACATCTCGCCCTCGTACTGGTAGGGGCGGCAGCGGAACGTGCGGAGCTGGATGCTCTCGCATTCCATCGTACCGGCTCCCATACGCCGCAGATCATCCGCATTGTGTGCCGCGTTCGGGTCATACCCGGCGGCTTTCATGTGGTCCAGAACCGTCATATCAGGCAACCTCCTTTCTGACGACATTCAGGCAGATGTAGAACCGGCCATCGAGGTCTTCAACCTCCCAGAAGTAGCCACCGGTGTACTTGCCATCGGTCAGCGCCTTGTCCTGCCAGAAGCCTTCCTTGATGCACTCCGTGATGGTTTCCTGCCAGCCATCAAAGCGTTCATCCCCGGCCAGCGCCTTGAAGAAGCGGTTGACTGCGGTCTGCCACATCTTGCAGTCGGTGATGAGGTCGGCGCAAACCATGCCGTTCGGCTTGTTCACGATGGCGACCAGATCAACGTCCTGCCGGTGTTCGTCCTGCTCGAAAGCCTCGAAGCTGCTGTATTCTTTCACCTTCAGCATTTCTAAATCCTCCGTGTTTTGGTAAGTTGTTTTCCGTATCTTCATTCTAACTTACCGATCTGGTAAGTCAAACGTATGCTGAAGTTTTCACAAAAAATTTTACGGTATTCCGAAGATACTTTATGGAGGCTTAACCTACTTTACGGCTGAACCTTTCCCAGAACTGCTTGGCGATGTAGGGGCTGACCGGGGTGATGGTATGATGCTGGCATCCAGAAAGCTGGTAGAGGACGGTGAAGTAGTTCCCAGCGGCATCCTCGAACAGCTCCACATAGAAGTCCTCGAACATCACGGCCTTGTTCGAGCAGAGCGATTCTGCCTTCCGGGTGTCATATCGAACGCCGTCTACGGTCTGCGCTACGGCGGGGCTGGTGCTGTTGCCCAGTTCCGGGAGACCAGCGCCGCTGGCATCGCTCATCGAAACCTCGTACCCGGCAAAGTGCAGAGCCTTTGACAGCTCATCGAAGGTGAGCGAGTTGTTCTTCAGCCGCCCGCTGAGGTTCTGTGGGGTCCAGCCCATGTGTTCGGCCAGCTCTTTCTGGGTCTTCCCTGCTCCAGCAAGGGCTGCGCGTACCATGTCAGATGCTCGCATATCATCAGCCTGCCTTTCCAGCCAGAACCCGATTCAGCAGGCTCTCGTACATGATCTGGAGCATTTCACACTTGGCTTTCGCTGCGGCCAGCTCCGCAGCCATGTTCGGATTTGACGCCGGCGTAGACACCTTGACATCCCGGATGACCGGAACTTCTTTCGTGACCTCCACGATTTTCTCTACGGGCTTTCCAACTTCCAGCTCCAGCGAGATCAGCATTGCAACCTCCACGTTGGTCATCTCTGCCGGGGTCAGGTGGCCCTTGTAGCCCAGCAGGCGGTCAACCGATACGGTCGTAATCTGCTCACAGAGGGCAGTGCTTTCACGTTCCGAACTGCGGATGAGAACGTGCGTCGGCAGGTCTTTCTTCGGTTGGGTGGTCAGGTATACGACCTCTACCACCTCTGCACAGGCGTTGTTCTTCTCGTTAGAGACGATGATTGCCGGGCGACCTGCCGCCTGCTCACAGCCGGTGTAGTTGTCCTTGCTCACATACCAAATGTCGCCACGCTTGATTTCCATATCCTTACTCCTCCTCTTTTGCCTGACGCTTCAGCTCGGAAGCATCAATGGTGATGCAGGTGGTGTTGGCGACGATGTTATCGGCAATCCCCTTGCCATGCTCGTCCAGCAGGGATTCCAGCGAGGTTGCGGTGAGCCGCAGGGCAGCAACCATGAACGGGAAGTCCATCAGGTCATACCGGCTTACAACGCCCATCAGCTCTTTGGTCATCGTGGTGACGCACTCGGCAGAAATGCTGCGGGCATCATCGGGCTTATTTGCAAGCACTGCCAGCGTCATTCGCAGCGCATAGGGCATCATTTTCTCAGCCATTGTCTTTGTCCTCCTTATACTCGCTGACGGCCTCCGAGATTGCATAATCGCGGTGGTACGTCCAGCTATCGTCATTATCAATGTACTTCCGCATCAAGACCGCCGCACGTGGGGCGAGCGAATTGAGCGTCGTGCGGTCAAGCTCATAGACTTCCATAAGCTCCTCATCGGTGAACTGTGAGATATGTTCCCGCACGTCCTCCTCATAGCTCCGAAGCTCATGCTCGGAGTAGGAGCAAACCAGCTCAAGGCCATCCAGCGGCTTCGGGCAGTAATCGGTGCAGCCATCATCATGGATGCCCGGCTTCTTCCCAGTCAGGAACGGGGCCATGCAGATGCCCTGCGGGTTGAACACGCAGGTTTCGGAGCAGCATTCTGTGCAGAGTTGTGAGCAACGCTTCAGGTATTCAATATCCATAATCAGCGCCTCCCCAGAAAGAGCCTTGCCAAGCCCACAACGGCCATCGCCCCGACGATTGCCCAAAAGGCAGCGCAGAGGATGTCCGTGGCCGTTTCGAGCCACTGATCTACCACGATCAACCATGCCATCATCATTTTTCCTCCCCTCAGCCGAATACCAAATCGCCAAACAGTGCGTGCTGGACAATCTCGTCCGCACAGGCGGCATCAATCTGGCCGCAGTCAACGGAGCCATCTGTGCTGTCCACAACATCGCAGTTGGCGTAGCAATTTTCGAGCCACTGCTTAAATCCAGCGAGGAACTTGTCGAGATCGAGCATATAACAAGTCTTGTCATCCTCAAACGGTTCTTCGAGCCAAACGGCAAGCTGCCCACCGCGAGAAATCTGGTCGCTTGCGTACTCCCCAAGATACTTGCCCTGCACAACAACGCGCCTGCACCAGTAGTTGATGCCGCCCTCCAGCGCAGAAACCATGATGTCATCAACATCCTGCTGGGTCAGCCGAGCCGTAATCTCTGCATGAACCTCAAACTTCTTTTCATCGGTCATCTTTCTTCATCCTTTCATCAAATTGTCGGGTCAAAAATCAGGCCATCCCACTTGCCGTTCAGACGGTCTGGGTACTTCCCGGTCGGAACCATGTACCTGTCCGGGACTTCCGGCGGCAACGGCCGCTCGTTCCTCAAATCCATACCAGCGTCGAACATCGAGAGCTGCGCGGTCTGGCTGGTACGTTCCCGCAGGAGCCGATACCAGTAGATGATGTGGTTCCGAACAAGGTTCAGATTCACGCCATCCGGCCATGCAGGGTCAGAACAGCCGTTCTTCTTCAGGTCATCCCAGTGCTTATACTCAGCGTCCAACTGCTCCCTGATCTGGGCCTCGCTCATCTCTTCAGGGGGAATATAGCGGCTCACAGGTGCGCCTCCTTTCGGCGCTCATCGGCGATGACATCAGCGGTAATGCGGTCAACGCCGAGCTTTTCGAGCTGCCGGTAAGCTGCTTCCTTTTCCTGCGGGCAGTCGGCCCGGACGAGATCATCAATCATGTCACTCAGCATACGCCAGCCTCCTCTCTGGTGATAGTTCCGTGAGTCCACGGCCCGGTGCGAACGCCAATGCTGGGCAGGCGGGCCAGCAGGGCCTTTTTCATGTCATCAAGGTATCCCCGGTAGCGCCGCTTCTGAAGACCGGCCAGCCATGCGCTCTGACAGTCGGAGTAGCCGTCTTTCTGAATAAGCTCGACGGCCAGCGACCACTCGTTGTCCTCCACACAGATGTAAAACAGCTCATTTTCGAGGATGACCCGGCGCTCATTGCCGAGCCAGACGTTCGAGTTGGCCGCAGGCTGGAAGCTGGGGCAGAGCTTCCGCAGTTCGGCGCAGAAGCATCTGAGAACGTCTTCCTCCTTGTAGCTGCTCTCGATTTCATCAACGTACCAGTCATCGGCAACAAGTTCATCAAGGCTGATGTCTGCCATCATCCGAATTTCAGGCTCCTTTCCGTCAGGGCCGTCCTTACGCCAGACCTGCAGATCATCGTTGTCGATGTAGAACAGACCCTCATACGAGCCGGTCACATAAACATTGCCACGTCCCATATCACTCACCTCCATCAGTCACTCCAGCAAACGGCATTGGCTTCTTCGGGCCGCTGCCATTCAGGTTCTTCTTCAATGCCCCGGTCATCAGGCGGCTCCGTTACTCCGCCGAACCGGTCAAGCCAGCCGGAGCAATCATACATCGGATTCATTGCCATCCTCCATCAGAGAACAAAGCAGATAACGAGCAGGGTGACGGCAAAGGCTGCTGCGCTGATGGCAACGGCGTTCAGCACGTTGTTGAAACGCTCCCTTTCGGCATCCTTCTGGCGGCGGGCTGCGCGGCTCCGCTGCTGTGCGGGGCTGTTCAGCATCCGCAGGAAGCAGTTCGGGTCGTTCTCCCACTCACGAGCAGCGGTCATGTTCTTGTTTTCCATCGCTAAAACCTCCAAAATATCATGTATCTGCGGGTGGCTCCCGCGACGCCCAGTAGGGCGTTTCGGCCGGTGCCAGCGGCCATCATCAGACGGGTTATGCGTTGAGGTAGATTGCAAGAGAAGTCAGCGCACTCTCCATACCGAAGCCGTAGCGGCATTCCTCCGGTTCATCGGAGTTCTCCATCTTGCGTGCCTGCTTCAGGACAGCGTTCATTGCTTCTTCCAGTTCCTTTGCGGTGATGGTCTCTTTCATAGTTCAGTCCTCCTTGTTGGTGTACTCGTCGGTGTCACGGCTGGATTCGCCCTGGAGGAACACCCGATGCTTGCCCTTGTCGTCCCTGACCCAGTCACCGCCCAGAGTGGTGAGGGTGAAGATCATCCCTTGGTACTGACCCTCGGCGCACACCCGGGTCGGCTCCGGCAGGTCCTCCCGGTGCATGACGCACCACTGAGAGTCCATACTGAACGCCAGCATCCCCAGATGGCCGCGCAGTTCCTTCTTCTTCACGGTTCAACCCTCCTTACCCGAAGTACTTAGCCACGAATGCCGACTTGCTGAGCGTGTGGGCATCGTACACATACTCAATAGCGTCTGCGGAATCCATATCCGCGCCCTCAACGAGCTCTCTGACCCGACCGCAGAGGTTATGCTCGCGGATGTACTGCTTCATCATTTCCAAGTTTTTCATTTCTGTGTCCTCCGTTTATCTTACCGTTTTGGTATGTTTTTCTGTATCTTCATTCTAACTTACCCACCACTGGTGTCAAACGAAAAATGAAGATTTATCGAAAAATTTTACGGAGTACATCTGGAAGTTTACCTGCGGTCAATAGACCATGCCTTCCGGGTCGATGATGGCGCATTCCTTACCGTGAACGTAGTAGGCGTTGCCGCCCTCATCCACCCAGACCCGGCAATAGCCAGACAGCCCAATTTCCGGGCCGCTGGCTACGCCGTCCCACTCTGGCTTGCGGGTCAGCTCGCCGACTACCGCAAAACCGATGTCCGCTGCATACTGACGGGCAATGCTCTCAGTAGCAGGCATGAGCGGTGTTGACGATGCAGCGAACCATCTTCTCGACGGCCTTGTCAATCGGGCAGTTCAGGAATGGAAGGTTCTTGTCAGCTACAATCTCACTTTCCAGTATCCAGCCGTGCTCGTTACGAGCCTCAACCCAGCATCTGCCATCGGCTTCGCCGAGCTTGATTGAAAACGATAACTCCGCTTCATCGCAGTATTCGAGGTAACCCCAGAAGATGCAGGCCACGTTCTTGCTGAGGCGTCTGACCGACCACTCCCAGTTGGGGTCGTTCTGGTTGGCCTCGGAAACCAACCGGCTAATCAGTTCCTTGTGTTCACGCAGATCATACATAGTTCTAAACCTCTTGACTTTCCCCTGCCATACTGATAAAATCGAAACGAGATGGGGCAGGTCCCATCCCGTTCCGTCTGGCTAGGTTCCCACAGTGTCGCAAACTGTGTGGGGGAACCTAGCCTTTACTGTTTCTTAGACTCGCCGGTTGCGGGGTCGAGGACTCCGGCAATGCACTTAATGCACTGCGTCGCTTCCTCGTCCGTGTGACCGTGAGCTTTCAGCCAGTCGATCAAGCGGCTGGCTTCTAAAGCGGTCATGCTGCACTCACCTTTCATTTTGCTACACCTCCTGCTCGTGCTTCCAACTTACCAGCCGGATGCTGGTAATTGTAGGTAACTTACCTTTTTGGTAATTTATCTTAGTATCATTATAACTTACCCAACTGGTAAGTCAATCTGTTTTTTAATTTTTTCAAAATATTTTTTATATCCACTGGCTATTTGATGCCAAGCCGCTGGTGGCCTCTGGAAAACCTCTGAATTTGCATTTTGGTTACGGGTAAAAGTGTATTGGGAAACGTCTGGAACCCTCTGGGAAGGATTTGTCAAAAGTGCATAGCAAAATTTGGCTATTTTGAGAATTGATTTTTCTGGCGACGTTGTTCCATCGGAATTTCCGTGCAAACAAAAAAATCCCCCTGCACCAGCCTTTTTACGGGTCATGGTACAGGGGGATTATCATTTTACGCTGACTTTGCGCTGACTCAGCCCAGATTCAGCGTATTCTGGACAGCGGCCTGCTTGGCGGCGACGTGGTTGGCGTCGATCTGGGCCTCAATACGATTTTCGAGGTACTGGGTCGTATCGCCGAAGTTGCTCTTGATGTAGTCCTGTGCGTCACGGCTCATGCTTTTCAGAGCGGCGGACACGGCCCGCATCAGGGCTTCCTTCTGCTCCGCCTCATTGAACGTCCCGGCGGCTTTGAGGTCGTTGACGTAGGTCTGGTTCATCGCGGCCACGGCATTGGCAACGGCATCGCCGATTTCCCGGACGAGCCGCTGCACCTTGATGTTCTGAGTCTGGGCGTTGATTGCATCAACGGCAACTGCAATGCCTTTCTTGATGCAGGCGGTCACGATGGGAACGCAGACCAGCAGGGCAACGTACAGCAGACTTCTCGTAAACTCATTCATATTCGGTTACTCCTTTCATTCAGTGGACCTGATTCTTCAGGCTGTTCATCCGCTTGTCACCTTCAATGGCGGCAGCGGTAAAGCTGTTGTTCTTCCACCACGCAGCGACGCTGGTGGCAATGGTCAGGCCGGTGGTCACGAACTGTTCCACCTCCGAACTTTCGATGGGCAGCAGGGGCTTCCCGGCAGCGCTCGAAACCTGATTTGCCAGAGCGAACGCCAGAGCGGCCGTGCGGGCCAGCGTAGCGATGGACACTTTGCTATTCGTCATAGAGCCTATCTCCTCTCACAGGTACTTATCAGCGCCAGACAGCGCCTTCCACGATGCAGGGCCGCAGATTCCGTCCACGGTCAGGCCATGCGCCTCCTGCGCCCTCATCAGGGCGTTTTCGGTGGCCTCGCCGAACAGACCATCAGCCTTCAACTTCAGAAGCTTCTGGAGCATGATGGTGGCACTGCGGTTTGCAGGCCCGGTGCAGCCCCGTCGGATGGTGGGAAGCACGAACTTGTTGTAGGTCGTGCTGGGGTACTTTCCCGGCGTGGTGCAGAGCCACGTTGCTTTCGTGCTACGGGTGTCGGCGTGGACAAAGGCCCCGCGGCTGTGCCAGTAGATACCGATGCCGCCGAACCCCACGGCCTGAGCAAGGATGCCCAGTGCCACCGGGTTGATGCTGCGGTTCTCCGTCCTCCAGTCCGCCGCCATGCCATAGCGGTGCTTGGAGTTCTGGCTTCCGCCCACAGCCGCATTGTGCGTGATGCAGCGGTAGCCGGACGTGATCTTCAGCGGGCGGTCTACCTTGTCCCGGATGAACTGGAGCTTTTCGGCCAGCTCCGTGTCAACCGACTGCTGTCCGCAGCCGCAGGGACACTCGAACTCGGACTTAGTAAAGTTCTTGGCGAGCGCGGTCTTATCCCCGCGCTGGAACGTAATGATGCTCAACTTGCACACCTCCTAAAAACCGATTTGGGTGAACACATAGCCGAAAAAAGCACCGATGATGGCCGTTACTGCATAGCCGACGGCCTTACGCCACAGCTCTCCATCGCGGCTCTCCAGAGTTTCCAGCCGTTTTCCCTGCTTTTCCTGCTCCCTGACCATGCTCTCCATACTCAGGGCCAGCTTCTCGACCGAAGTGGACAGTGCGCCCATTTTGCTTACGCTTTCCTCCAGCAAGGCGATTCGTCTGTCCTGACGGGCATTTTCCTCTTCGAGCCGACGCTTGAACTCCTCATGCTCGGCTCGCGTAATAGGCTGGTCCATCTGAACCTCCTCTCCTTCGTCATACAAAAAATGAGGGGAGCCGGTTCTCCCGACTCCCCTGCGCGATTACTCGACCTCGACTTCGAGGTCCTTCAGGATTTCCTCAACCTGCTTCCGAATCAGCGCCGGAACCTGATCGAGGGTCTTCTTGCCCTTCACAATGAGGGTTGCATAGATGACTGCCATGATGCCTTTCTCCTTTCTCAGTAATATTTTTAAGGCAAATTCCCGCAGGCGGCTCATGCGTTGCCGTCCGCCGCGAGAATGGCCTTGACTTCTTCCCGCAGGTGCTCAGGCACCTGCTCGATGGTTTTCCGCCCCCGGCGAATGAGGTTTGCATAGACTTCTGCCATGATTATGCCTCCTTATCTGCGGCGGATGTGACCGCGATGAGCTGTTCGTACACGTCGCACAGCGCCATCTGGGTATTATCGAGGTTGGTTTCCAGAGAAGAAACCTTGGTTTTCAGGGCTTCATTCTCCTCCTGCAATTCCGCCATCGTTTTCTTCTTCTGCAATTTAGCTACAGAATCGACTCTTACTCTGTTCAAACCCATTACTGGAAACCTCCCTGAATCGAAGCGATATAACCGCTCTCGCCGCTTGAGCCGCGCTCTGCGGTGACGCGGAAATTGAATGCAAAGCCGTTGGCCGCAGTCTGGTTCGTGAACAAATGGTTCCGGCCATTCCGGGCCTCGGTGGTGGCGTCCTCCCATACCGGCGAACTGTCCTTGCCGTTGTTCGTGACCTCCACCTTGAACACGGCGTCGGCGGGAATCAGACCGCCGACGGTGATGGCGCAGAGCGTGATCTGAGCATCCGCCTCCATCGGCTTCGCCAGCGTGATGCTGGCGGCGGTGACGGCCTTCGTAAAGGTGAACGTCTTGGTGACGGTGGCCTTGCCATCGGTCACGGTAACGGTCATGGTGTGACTGCCGTTCGTAATTTTCTGGAAATATTCACCGGTGACGGCGAAGCTGTTGGTGGTCTTGCGGGTCGCGGTGTAGGTTCGCTTGGTCGTGCCGTCCAGCTTTTCGGTGACGGTCAGGGTGTCCCCTGCGTCCTTATCATCCACGGAGTACGAGATGGTGAAGCCGCTGGACTTGGTGCCGAGGTTGGCTGCGCTGGAGGTCGTGATGGTCGGCGCGGTGTTGTTATCGACCGTGCGCTTGGTGGACGTGGTGTAGCCGGACTGAGCGTTATAGCTGTCATACGCCTTGACACGGTACATCACGGTGGACCAGCCCTTGGTGATGGTGTCGGTGTAGGTCAGCGCATTGCCCTTGTACACCTGCGTGTAGGAGGAGCCACCATCGGTGCTGCGCTCCAGAATGTAGCCGCTCAGGTTGCCATCGCTGTCACTGGCCGCAGTCCACGAGATCACCAGTGTGCTGCCGCCCTTGACATCATTCGGCACCGCGATGGACGGCGGCGCAGACGGGGCGTTGTTGTTGACCACCGTTACCTGCGAACTGGTGCGCCAGCCAGACTCCAGACCCTCGGTGTCGTATGCCTTGACGCGGTACATCACGGACGTGGTGCCGAAGGCGACGTTGTTCGTGGTGCTGGTGGCCGTACCCTGATAAATCTGACTCCACGAACTGCCGCCGTTGGTCGAACGCTCTACCTTGTAGCCGGCGAGATTGCTCTCAGCATCAGAGCTTTTTGCCCACGAGATCGAGATGTTCGTGCCGCCCATGATGGACGAAGGAACGGAAATGCTCCCCGGAGTCGAGGGTGCTGTGTTAGTCGAGACCGTGCCATCGTCAGACACCAAGAGAGTAGAGGGCAAAATCAAAGCGGGGCGGATGCCGTACGAGAGGGAGCAGCTGTTGCCGCCCCAGTCGCCATTGGAGTTGACGTACAGGGCGTAGTCGAAGTGGTAGCAGAGCGGAGAGCGGAGCCACCAGTAGGCGGCCGAGCCGTTGAGATATGCGACACGCTTAGAATCCGAGCTGTTGTCCGCGCAGCCCTTGAAATAGGCCAGCTCCGCGCCTTCACCGCTCGGCATAGAGGAGAAGCTGAAACTCGTTTCGGTCGCACTGAGCAGGAAAATCTTCGCAGACAGGCCGTTCGAGCCGCTGGTAACGGTCGTGGACGTGCCGCTGCCTTTTCGGTACGGGAGCTTTGCCTGCTTGATGGCGTTCTTGATGTTCGACTCGAACAGGTTCAGGAACGTGCTGTTCAGGTAGGAGTGTATGGTGCTGTTGGCGTAATCGTTAGTGTTCGAGCTATGCCACTGGCGGTTTTCGTAGATGTCCTTCATCAGCAACCAAGTACCGTTGCAGCTATCGTCATAGACGCTGGACGGCTTGCCCTGATGGACGACGATGAAATCTTTGGCAGAACCATTTACTTTCAGCTTGATGGTGCTGCCGATTGCTTTGGAACTCAAGGTCACATAAGCCATAAAAAAGAACCTCCTGTTGTGTATTACATCCACGGCGGAATGCTGTCGGGACGCGGTTCGGGCTGGAACAGGTCTTTGCGGGGCGTAATGTCACCTCTTTTCCGGCGGATGTTCTGTTCCTGCTTTACCCGGCGCAAGGCGCGGACGCTCCTCGTGGAGTTAATTTTCCTCCGAGGCTTTACGTCCACACCGATGATTACCGAGACCTTCTTGGCGTATTTCAGCCGTAATGCGTAGGTGTCACCGTAGGATGCAAAGGCATCCCACGCTACGAAGCTGGTGATAACAGCTTCTCTGGCCACTTCCCCTGCCGGGTAGGCTTTTTCCCAGTATTTGACGCGGGTCTGGATGCGCTGAATCTCCGAGCGGCGGAGCTTCTGGACGCAGGCTCCGCTTTCCGTCAGGTAGCTATGGAAGCCCAGAAAATCCAGCCCGTTTTTCAAGGGGAAAATTGCTGTCTTAGAATTGAGTTCGAGGTGGAGGTCGCTCATCCAACGCTCAATGTCCTTCAAAAGAAACTGAAGTTCCCGCTTTGTCCGGGCGATGACGTAGAAATCGTCCATGTATCGTCCGTAATAGCGGCATCCCCGGTCTTCCTTGATGTAATGGTCGAACTCATCAAGGAACATCAGGGCGAGCAGTTGGCTGGTCTGATACCCAAGGGGCAGTCCGTCGGTCTTGTCAATGTAGATGCACATGAGGTCATAGAACGCCATATCTACGCCGCGCTTCTGCATCAAGGCCCGCAGTTTTGATTTCAGGATGTCATGGTCGATGGAGGCGAAGAAATGGTGAACATCGCACTTCAGCACCCATCCGTCTGCGCTGCCGTTCTTGCGGTAGTAATCGACCATGTGGCCCTTCAGGCGCACGATGGCATCCAGTGTCCCCTTTCCGCGCTGCGAAGCGTGGTTGTCGCGGATGAAGCTGGTGCAGATCGTGTCGTACAAAACATTGTCCGTTAGTGCATGGAGGACTACCTTGTCCACAAAAGCGGGAGCCTGCACAAGCCGTTTCTTCGGCTCATAAACATAAAAGACCTCGAAGCCGCTGGGCTTGTAGGTCTTTTGGTTCAGAACGTATGATAGCTTATCGGTGCAGATCAGAGCGTTGGCCTCATATTGAGCCGTTCCCGGCTTGCTCCTCTTACCCTTTCGTGCTTCCAGATATGCCTCATAGAGGGTCTGGAACTCGCACATTTCCTGATATGTCATGTGTCTTCACACTTATTTTCTTCCCCCGGCTGAGGTGGTAGAGGAAGCTCCCAGCCGGGTGTTCGTCTAATACCGGTCCGCTTCCTCGCGGCAGCAGGCTGCGCCCGCAGAGGACGGCCCGCCTCGGTATGATGTGTTTATCGTCCGCCATAAAGGCTTCCGACAGGATGCGACTCCCTTTGATGATGGGTGCACTGTTTTCGCCCGTTGCCGGGTTACTCATCTCGCTTTTCCATCAGAGCGGGGCGGATGCCGTACGAGTTGGAGCAGTTGTTGTTGTTCCAGTCGCCATTGGAGTTGACGTACAGGGCGTTGTTGAAGTTGTTGCAGTTCGGAGAGCGGAGCCACCAGTTGGTGGCCGATTCGAGTCGCACCCTATATCAAGCGGAGAACCCGCAGGATACCTTGATTTTTCCTGTTCTTTCAGGAGTTCGCGGACGATAGCCTTTACCATCGCCGCCTGCTGCTTGAGTTCTGCCTGACGGGCCTGCTCCCGGAGCTTTTCAGCGCGGGCGGTGTCCTTCTGCTTCCACGACAGAACCATATTCTTTACGTCCTGAACCTTCCGGGTCCAGACGGCACTTTTGCTTATGGAAATAACTCCGTCGTTCAGAACGAGCTGGATATTCTCATTCAGCCAAGAGCATTCGTCGAGGACTACGCCAAGCAGCCGCAGGCGTTCCTCGTACTCAGTCTGGAACATCTTTCCGTTGGCCGCGTGAATGTCCCGAACGATGCTCTTGGCAATCAGACGCATATCTTCGCCGTAGCAGCGGTAGAGCGCCTTTGTGAAGCCCTCCCGGTGCGTTCGGTCGAGATATGCGATGGACTCAGAGCAGACCTTCTGGACGTCCCGGATGTCGTCAAGCGCGGCTATCTTCTGGAAAATCTGCCGAACGTCTTTGCGTGAAATATCCTCGGCCACCGTTTTCGTCGCTTGGTTCGTGTATTTCAGCAGCTCCCGTGCCTTGTTTCCGAGGAGATATTCTTTGTCAGCCACGGTCACACCTTCTTTCGAGGCAGGGGCCATTCCTCACAGCCTCCAAATCGCTGGCAAGCCCATAGAAAGAGCAGCGGTCGCCCAAAACAGTCAGGCGACCGCTGTTTCCGCTGTGAGTGATGCCGCAGAGCATCAGGTGCGTACTTCGCACATATTTGCAGGGAGGTTCAAGGCTGACGAACAAATTCCCGATGATGCAGGACAGCTCACCGGGCGGACATGAAAATTCAATGTGCTCCATCAGAACTCGATCCTCTTTGCCGTGGTGTTCCAGACGCCCTCTACCACCGTGCCGTCCAGTGTCTCAAATGTGACCGTGAACGGATTGCCGGTGACGGAGGTATTGAACATCAGCTCCAGCAGAGCCAGCCGGGCGGACACGTCGGAGATGCTGTTCTGGATGGAGTGGTGGGCCTCCTCATCGTCGTTGTGGGCATCTACGAGCTTCTGTGCTTCCTTCAGGAATGCCGGGAGCATCGTGACCGAGCAATACTGTTCCACATCTTCCGCCGTCATCCACGCCTCGCATTTGTAGTCAACGGTGACGCCCAGCCCCTCGCCGATGACGATGCACACCGGAAAGCGGCGGACATCCACGCCGGTATTGGATGCAGCGCTGACGTACTGCGGGTAGTCACCCAGCGTGCCATAGTAGATGAGGACTTCGCCCTTGTCCGGGTCAAAGGCGAACACGCCGAATTCCCGGAGCCAAAATCCGTGGTCAAGACCGCCGTTCAGGTCGGAGCGGTACTCCACGATCATGCGGACGCTGGCCCCATCATAGACCGGGGCAGTCGATGTGCCAGCGGCCACCGGCTCGACCAGCGCGGTCATCGCGGCCGGCTTCACATCATCCGGGATAGTACCGCTGCCCACCATAATCTTGGAAATCGGGAGCTGCTGCCCGGCAACCAGCTTGGCAATCAGCTCTCGGCCGCTGTCAGTAACAACAAAGCCATAGTAGCTCATAACTCATCCTCCTCAAGTTCAGGCAGTTTTGTCTGCGTGATGTTCTGTGCAGCCGGGACCGGCAGCACAGTGTCGATGAATGCTTCGCCGGTTTCAATCTCCGGCAGGGTCGTCGTCGTATAGCCCCGGCCCAGAATGCCCTCGACCGGCACATCTGCGACCATTTCAGGAGCCTCGGTGTTCGCCACCACCAGAATTGCCACACCTGCCGCCTTGATGAACGGAGCGTTCAGCAGTTTTGAAACGTCAGCCTCCGGTGTCAGGGCATCGGTTTCAAAAATCATGGTGGCCGGGATGGCCGGGTCCTCGCGGTAATGCAGGGGCTTGTCCCAGAACATTTTGAACGCCCGGATGATGTCATAGTAGGTGCAGTTGTTGGTGTTCTTCCAGATTTTGTATATCAGGTACGTCCGGTAGGCATCATCATCCAGTACATACACAGATTCTTTGGCGCAGGCCAAAGCACCGGCTTCAAGGCGGGTCAGAACCGCATTGTCGCCGATGCCATCAAGCTGCTTCCCAACTGCTGTCTGGATATTCCGCTTGTCGCGCAGGTCTTCGTAGAACTGTCGAACCTCGTTCAGCTCATCACCAACGGCCTCCATGAGCGCGTCGATGACCGGCTTGCCCTTGAACTGCTCCGCAAGATCGTCCCGGAGCTTCTGGACGTAATCAGCCATCCATGACCACCTCAATCCTGTTTTCGTCCGTAACGGCCCGCTCCCGCGCCGAGATGGACACACTGCGCTGGGTGTAGCCAGTGGGCATATCGCCGTCATTCGGTGTTGCAAACAACCATACGTCGATGTAGTCGATGCCAGACACCTGAAGGTTGAACTTCTGCGGGATGACGTTCTCGCCCGCCCCCAGTGCGCTCATTTTCTCCAGAATCTGCTCTTTGACAAGCTCGACATAGTTGGTAGGCGGATTTGTGTTCGGACTCAGAGTGACACCAACCTTGAACCAGACCTTGACGTACGTCGGCCGGTTGAAGCGCACCACGATGTCTTCGCCGTAAACGCCGTGCAGGGTGGTTTCTACGCTGCCGAAAGTATTGATGCCGCCTGCCTTTGTGTTCAGGATTTGCTGGGCAATTTCCGTTGCGTCGCCGCCCTCGACCACAACTTCGATGCTGTGCGGCCACCGGCCGGCAGAATCGACTTCATTTGTGCAGTTTTCATAGGGAGCTACGCTCACCACACCCTGCACATTCTTCAGGATGGCGCTCTTGATGCTTTCCAGCATGGCAGACGAGCGGTTGTAGATTTTGTTCGTGTAGGACTTTCTGAACTCCACATCACTCTCTGCGAGCTGACCGGCAACATAGCTTCCCACGTTGACCACGGACTCCATGCCCGGAACAGCTTTCGTGATCTTCGTGATTACGCCGTTCGGAATGAAGATGTCGCCCGGCTCGGCAGTCTCAAATGTGACGATGCTGCCCACAGAAGCAGTGGTCAGGTTTTCTGACAGGACCAGCGTATTGGAGCTGGTTTCATCGACCGCCTCGATCACGATGGTGTCGTTGATGACCGTCACATGGAAGTCCTTATCCGTGATGGCTGTTCCCAGAGCCTCTAGGGCTTCGCTGGTGCTTTGTTTGGGGTCAGGGGTGATGGTGTATAGGTTTCCGTTAAGAGCCACCCCAAGGGCCGTTGTAGCCGCCGGTGATGCAAGGATGACGGTGGCCTTGTTGAAAGCCGACCTCGTGATGGTTGCATCTGCGGTAGCTGTCAGGCTGGTTGCCGGGTTTGTGTCGGATGCAATCACCGTTCCTGCCGGAATGGTTGTTCCATCCAGACCGGTGCAGAGGATGCTGTAATAGGACTTCGCTGCCATTTCACGGGTGGAGCCGCCAAACTGTGCGGCATAGTCCAGACTTACGCCGGTGGCGCTGGATGTGTACTGCGAGTGGTACACATCTACTCCAAATTCCCACAGCTCTGCAATCTCATCTGCGACGTTGGTCAGAGTGTGATTCAGCAAAGACTGCGGGTTCTGCCGGGTGTTTACGCCGAGGCGTTCTGTCATCTTGCTGTGCATATCCTCAAGGATGACATCAAGGCGTTTCGGATTTGGCCCCTGCGGGGTCAGGCCATATTTTGCCACGGGATTTTGACCTCCTCTCTAAAACTGTCCTCATCCGTGTTGAACGTGATCTCCACGGATGCCCTACGGCTTTTCTTGTCGATGTTGAACAGGATTTCCGATACATCCGTTACTCCATCGACAGACATCACGGTTTCCCGGATAAGATGCCGGAGTTTGGACTCATTCGGATTTTTGACCAGCAGGTTCTCAAAGTACGGAAAGCCGAGCGAAGGCATCAGCCGCCACTCTCCAAAGAACCAGAGCAAACGAATACGGACAGCCTGTACGATGCTGTCCGTAGCTGAAATGTCGCCTGCCGCCGAGAGTTCTAAGTCCCCGGTGGCATCGAGCTTCAGGTCTATCATGCTTTTCCCTCCTTTACTGCGGCTTCCCGGTCATGCCGCCGCTGTCGCCCCTGTGGGCGTGGTTTGCAAGGCTGATACTGCCGTTGGATGCCTTGACATCATCCCTTGCGGTGATGCCGCCCTTGACCGTGAGCTTTCCGGTGATGTCCACGCCGTCGGGTGAAATTGCCAGCACCGTGCCGCCGACTGTGACCTGCACAAGGCTCGGCTCCACTTTGACCTTGGCCGAACCGAGAGTCAGTTCTGCGGTCTTGGGCGTGATCTTGGCTTTTGTGTCGCCTGCGGCAATGGCTACGGCATCCTCATCGCAGGCCAGCTTCATGGTGCTGTTGCCGCCAGATGTGAGGTTTGGAATGGCAATGGCGTTGGTCAAGTCGAACTTCAGCTTGGTGTCAGTTTCCTTGCCGTACATCCAGTAATCGAGAGCCTGTTCGCTGAAAACTAGCAGGCATCCATCGCCTTTCTTGATGGGCCATGCGATAGTGACATTTTTGCTCTGCGGGAACATGACCGGGACTCCTGAGATTTCTGGGAAGTCCATCATGCTGCCATCCGGCTTTGTGAACTTTGCCTTCGGTAACACTGTGGCGACACCCTTGTCCGGGTCGTAGCTTTTTATCTCGCCCGGCAGTGCCGTGTGCATATCCTCCGTCGCGCTGCGGGCGCTTTTATTGATCTGGTCAACAAACTCCTGCATCATTCTTGCTTCACCTCCAGCAGGCGGGCTGTGCAGCTCCACGAACCTTCCGTGTTGTCGCCTTCAATCCGAACTGAGTAAACCCGGAAATACCCCTTGACCACCTTGCTATTCAGGTACACATAATCGTCCAGCCCGATTGCGGCGTTCATCAGGTACTCCACGTCCCAGCCGTAGCTGTATCCCTTGTCCTCATTGGAGATTTGGACACGCTCTGGGAGGCCCAACAGGCCCGTTTCTGCCGAAAGCTCATACACCTCGCGGCTCATCGTATCTCCCGGCTTTTTGACCTGCAAGACGCCGTTGTTGATGCTCCAGACCAGCCCGCTGGTTTCACAGGCTTTCGTCAGCACATTTCTGGCCGGGCCAACGTAGCTGTACCCATTCGGGATGTCCTTGAACTCTGCATTGTAGGAGAAAGAAACCGTCACACCCATCTGGTCAGCGGTGTCCTGAATCAGGGTCTTGCAGTTTACAGCCCCGGAATAACTGACGGAAACGTAGGTGTCACGGATTTCAATGCGGTTATCCACCAACTCGATCTCTGTTGACCTGTCTGCTCCGTCAGCCTTTGTCGTGGCAAATGTGACTACGCCGGTGAAGATGAGCGGGCGGGTGTCGCCGTACCCCGCATGGAGTACGACCACGCAGTCGTTTTTACTCAGCTCTGCAAGGTGTTCATCGCTCAGGTTCCAGATGGTCACTTTGGCCGTGTTCTGGCTGTTGGTGTCCGCCTTCTCTACGGAGAACGAAACGTGCAGCGGTCGCTTGCCGCTGCCAATTTCAAACCCGGTCGAGCCTGCCTTGCCCGCCGCCAGCCGGTACTGCCTGTCGAAATTCTTCACGGCATTCTCCCCTTTCGATGGCAACAAAAAAGGCCGCGTTTCCGCAGCCCTGAAGGTTTCCTCTTACTTCGCCTTGCTGAGTTCCTTCTTCAGCAAAACGCATTCCAAAATGATATTGTCCAGACGTTCCACGATGGATTCTTTCTTTCCGGCCAGCGGCTTCTGCGGAGCATCCTGCTCAGATTTTTCTGCTCTGAGCTTATCAGCCGCCATCCTGCATCCGACTTCCTGCGCCTGCGGAATGACCGTGTTGATAATCCACTTACAGTCATCGTTCAGAATAGGCTTCTTGTTCATAAACTTGATGGCATTTTCCGCAGTGAAGAAGTAGGCCATCACTTTTCCTCGCTTCGTGTCCGTCTGCCAGTCGGCGTAGTATTTCACCGCATCCACGTTGCAACGGTTCTGGCTCACAGCCTTGCTTGGGGCTTTATACCCCGCTGCCGTCGCAATATCCTTGCTGCAAAAGAGCGGCGTACCATCGGATTCATAAATCACATGGATTTCCCGCTTGCTCTTGTCGGTAAAGGTCATGCTTTCAGGCATTCCGATCACCTCCGTAGAAGCAGCTCCGCAGCCCCTTGTTGCGGGCATCGAAGATTTCTCGAAGAATCACAACGGCGCGTTCCGCCTGCTCAAGTTTGCCATCTGCAAGGTTGCTGTCCACCATGTCGATTGCGACACCGACATCACCCATGCGGATAACTTCGCGTTCAAGATCGTTGCCACTCATATCAGCTCACTCCTTTTGATGTTGAAAGAAGCCCGCTGGTATGATATAATTACGGCAACGGGACTTCTTCATATCGTTCCGGGCAAGAGATTGGAACCAGCGGTGCTTTCTGACGGCTTACCGCTGGTTCTTTTTTGTTTGCCCGGTTCACATCTTCATTCTAGCTTACCGTTCTGGTAATGCAATGAAAGTGACCAATGATATGAGCGTTTTGCAAAAGTTTCCCGTTTTGGTCAGTCCGAGGACTGTCCGGCGGACAATCCAACGGATTCTGTGTAAAATCGGCCATTTTGAGCGACATTCATCCCAAAACCTCTGAAAATCCTCTGATTAAACCCGGACTTTACCAGTAAAAGTATATGGAAATTTGTCTGGAACTTTCTGAGAACGAATTGTCAAACCCGCCATCGAAGATTTGTTCAAAATGAGAATTGATTTTACTGGATGATTTGTTCCAGCATCATGCCGGGACAAACACAAAACGAGCCGTCCCATCGGCAAAATCCTGCCGACCGACGCTCTCCTTTTCGGTCAGGACAGCGAAGATGCCGCTGGGCATATCATCCCGGCCGAACAGCAGGTTGAGCGGAAACTGCGGGACCATCTTTACACCGAGCAGCAGTGGCGTTCCGAGTGAATCCATCACTCCGAGCATCCAGTAGCCGCCGGTGTCATTCCATGTGAATCGCAGTTGATACAGCCTGTTTTTGAGGGAAACTTTGACAACGCTGTCGTTCATGTCCGGGACTTCGATGACGAAGTAGTCCACGAACGCCCTCCTTATCCCAGCAAGCCGAAACTGCTGGCAGCGTTATAGAGAACGGAACCTCTGCTAGAGCTGGACGAAGAACCTGATGCAGAGGAGCCGCCGGACGAGCTGCTTCCTGCCGTACTTGAGGCGGTGGTGCTTGCTTTTCCAGCGGCTTTTGCTGTTTTGCCCGACTTGCCGTAGCTGGCCGGGATTTCTGCGGTGGCGGTTTCCGTCACCTCGATCTTCTTGAAGGCTATCGGAATCTCACGGGCGTAGCCGACCTCCACAGACTTCTTGATGTTCATGCTTGTAATCACCATGTTGGAATACACGCAGTCAGTGGTCGTGACTTCGAGAATCTTCTTGGCGAAATACAAGTCCTTCAGCCGACGAACAACGCCCTCCGTCTTTCCGGGGCCGGAGCCTGTACGCTCCCGCCATGTCACCGGCGTATCGGTCACATAGAGCGTCATATTCAGGGTGTCGGCTTTCAGCACGATGGTGTCGCTTACACTAAAGCCCTTTTCGGTCGGGTACTCAGGCACATCCGCTTCATAGCCTTCTTCGGAATCGATCAGGGCATCAAACTCGATGTCATCGACGCTGACGGGCTGTTTTGCTCTTGCCATGTACTCTCACCTACTTTGCAAATGCCAGCGCACGGGCCATCTCGCCGGTAGCATCGCCTGCGGCCTTATCCATAGCCTCAGAACTCTTTTGCTGCCCGGCACGGTCGCCGTTGAACTGGTTGTTGATGTTTACGTTCTGGGTCACAGTGCGCCCACCGGTCGTGCCGCCGGTTGCGCCCCGCCCGGTAGCTTTGGAAACCACATTGGCTTTGGCAATGACCGACATTTCGCCGGTCATACCTTCCAGTGCATCCTTCACCTTCTTCTTGCCGGAAGTGATGCCCGATGCCATCAGGTCGATCATGTCCGGCATATAGGTGTGGAAGTCGCTCAGGGGACCATCCTCCGGCTCCGAGAAGCCGAGGAACGACTTGATCTTATCGGCTACGCCTTTTACAGCCTCGCCTACACGACCTACCGCAGACTGGATGCCGGATACGATGCCGTCGATGATGTCGGAGCCCCACTTCAGGGCTTCAGCCGGGAGAGATGTTATCCAGTCGATGGCCGCTTGGATGCCCGTCACAATGGCATCGCGGACGTTGCCAATCGTAGCCTTGATGCCTTCCAGCAGATTGCCTGCTGCCTCACGAATCTTGTCCCAGTTCTTCCACAGCAAAACGCCGATTGCGATTGCAGCGGCGATTGCCAGAATGACCGGGCCGAAGGCGCTGGCAAGAACAGAGATTACCGCACCGACCACCTTGATAACGGTGATGATGCTCTTTACAACAACAAAGGCCAGCTTAATAACGGAAATGACCGCTTTCACAACAGAAATAACGGTTGTAATCACGCCAAAGATAGCCGAGATGCCCTTGACGGCGGCTATGACAGCCACCACGCCCACGGCAATTCTGCCGATGGATTCACCGATGTCTGTCCATTTTTTCTTATCAACCTTCCCGCTCGACAATTCCTTGAAGAACTGAGCGATACCGGGGGCTACCTTGGCTACGGCTTGCTGTATCTCCTCAAACGCCACCACCGCCGCAGTTCGGATGCCCTCAAATATGGGAACAACCACATTACGGATGCCTTCGCCGATGTAGCCGATGGCCTGCTTGATCTTCGTCCATACTCCAACGATGTTCTGGCGCAGCTTTTCGCAGTCTACGCCAGCTCGTTCGAGCATGGTTCCGAGCAGGCTTTTGTCGCCCCGCATGAACGAGATGAAGTCCTCAATCACGAGGGCCAGCAACAGGAAGACCGCAAAAAAGGCCAGCGCCTTTCCGTGGCCCAGCCCTATTGCCCGCGCCAGCTTCGTAAAGCCGTTTATGGCCGCTCCGATTTTCTTGAGGTTCATCGCCACGAGCATGGCCGTGAACGCCGCAGCCAGAACAGACAGCACACGCTGTGAGCCGCCCAGCTTATCCGTAAGGTCGGTGAGCTTCTGGAGCCAGTCACGAATCATCGTCAGACCCTTTGCGCCAATGCTCAGAATCTTCTGATAGGTCGGCAGGAAGAACTGGCCGACTATCGTTTTGATTTCCTTCAGCTTGGCGATGTACCGCTTTTTGGTGCTTTCGTAGCTGTCGAGGCTGCGCTGGCAGTCGCCAATGGCATCCGGGCTTTGCTGGAGGATGGCCTGATAGTTGACCTGCATCTTCGTGAGCTGGTCCAACTTATCGTAGGTTCCCTTCAGGCCCAGCGTAGCCATCGCCTGCGCTCTGGTGCTGTCGTTCAGGACCGCACCCAGCGTCTTGGCGGCTTCAGACTCGCCCATGACAGCCTTCGTCATGGCGTTTACGGACGCTGTTTCGTCCATGTTACCAAACGAGGCAAGGTCGAGGGCCAGCGAGGTCATCTGCTCGGCCATTTCAGCGCCAGCTTGGCGGGTCATGCCAAAGCCGACCAGCAAGTTCTGCTGATCGGCAAGGTAGGTCTTGATGTCGTTTTTGTTGCGGCCAATGGCATCGGAGTATTCCTGCGCCCATTTATCGACCTCATTCCGCATATCGCCGAAGACAACATCGAACTTGTTCTGCATCTCTTCAATGGAGGATGCCACCTCAACGCAGCCATCAATGGCGCTTTTGATGCCCGCGACGGACAGCGTGATGCCGACCGCGCCGAGAACTTTGGAGGCCATCGACTTCAGCGACTTGATGCTGCCCTCTACCTTCTGCTCGGAGGCCTGATCGACTTTGTAGCCAAACAGGATACCGATGTCGCGTATGGTCATACTGGTCAGCTCACCTCCTTAGCCATATCCTCTACCCGGCCGGCTTCCACGTCCTGCTCCATGCGGTACAGCGCATAGAGCTTCAGAGCTTCGTCCAGCGTATAGCAGTTCTTCAGCTCCCACATGGATGCCAACCGGGCCTTGATGAGGATGTACATTCTCAGCTCAAGCTCTGTGAAACCGCTGAGGTCGAGGTCGCCGTAGCGTTCCGGGCCCGGGCCATCGTCTTCTCCGCCCACTCGGCGACTTTGCCAAATCGGTCGCCGAGCTTCTTGAAAAAACCGTTGTAGTTGGTGCGGATGACCTCAAACGCCAGAATGAACATATCCTGCACATCGGTGCAGAACACCTCGTTGGCAAGGTCTTCCGTAAGCAGGCGCACCTTTTCGCCCGGCTGCTCCACCGAGATGTTGCTGCCCGCGATCAGCAGGTGCTTCAGGATTTTCTCGACCTTATCGCCATCGAGCGAAGAGAAAGCCCCCGCAATCGCGGGAGCTGCATCTTCTACCTTGATGTCGAGCAGACCGTCACCCTCCTTTTCCGTATCCACGTCAGACAGCAGCGGTGCAAGGCCAGATACGAGCGGCAGAACGAGCGCTGCCAGTTCGCCGGTCATGTTCGCTGCTTTGAACGCCGGAAGCGGACGGATGTAGAAGATATTTTCACCCACGGTTACTTCGCGGGTTTCGAGCTGCTTCAGGTTATTCATCGGTGTCCTCCTTACTCGTTCATGGTGGCATCGCCGGTGTCAAGCTCCCACTCACGGTTGTTGGTCTCTTTGCCGCGAGTGACAGGAGCTTTCTTCACGCACCATGCAGCTTCCGTGCTGAACACCAGACCGCCCTTCAGGTCCTTAATCAGAATCGGGAACAGGCCGTTGCCGGTGTCGCGGTCGAGATCGACCATGCCGGAGAAGTACGAGTTGCTGTCGCTGGTCTGCAACAGGGTGAGCTTGACCTTGTAGGTGTTATCCGGCGAAATCGAACGGGCAATTTCGCCGTCACAGCCGGTCTTTTTGGTGATACCGTCGCCGTTCGGCTCAATGCTGATGAAGCTGTCGTCTGCATAGCCGGTGACAATGTGCGTACCGCAGGTGACGATAACTTCCTTCGGGTTGTAGGTCTTGATCTTGCTGGACATTTACTTTCCCTCCCTTACAGATTCTCGTAGGTCAGGCAACCCTTGATTTCCACCACATGGATAGCACCAGCAATGCGGGCAGAGAACTTGCAGTCCTTCAGGATACGGGATGCCTTCTGGGTGCTGGTCAGGTCTGCTGCCAGCGGCACGGACGTGGTGTAGCCCGGAATAGCATTACCGTCTGCATCATACTCCGTAGGAGCAATGCCGCCGTACTTCTGGCCGTCCTTCAGGGATGCAAGCATCTGGTTCTCAACAAGGCCGATGCCGTTGTCGGTGTAGGGAATCTTCGGGTTGACGATGAGCAGGTTCACGACACGAACCTGCATATCGTTCTGGAGCCAGTCGCGGAAGCGGATAACATCAATCCACTCACCGCCGCCGGTCTTGCCGCCCTGCGTGATGTTCTTGGATGCCACGGTGATGACATAGTTGAAGTTCGCAGCCTCCAGTTTCTTGATAAACGTGCTGGTCAGCTTTGCAGGAGAAACGGTCGCAAGCGGCATCAGCGCCCACGTTTCCTGACCGGCGTGGTAGTTCATCGCCTTGACGGCCGCAGCTACAGCCATGCCGTACAGGTTCTCAGCCGGGATGTCGTTCTCCAACTGGTCTGCCGTTTCTTTCGGGAAGAACGGGAAGCTGCGCAGATAAAGGCCGGCATCCACAATGGGTTTATCCGGATCCTTGTCGATGTAGCCGCACAGCTTGTTCTGGGTTTCGGTCCACTGGATGATTTCCTTGACCTTTTCATCCGCCAGGCCGACCGGGCAGATGCAGTACCAGCCATTGACGGCCAGCGCATTCTCCAGAACAGCACTTACGGTCTGCAATGCGGGGTCTTCGGTCTCCTTGTCCACGATGTCGCCCATAAAGGCAACATAGACCTCGTGGGGTCTGGGAGACTGCGAAAAAGCCACCCGTGCAGCCACGCCAACAGGGTCACTGCGTTCACCGGTGGCAGCGATGCCCAGCGCCGTCAGCTCCTCCAGACTGTTGTACACGCCGATGGCAGGTACATCCCCAGTCGGATTTGCAGGGGCAGGGCCCAGAATCAGGATATTGTCGAAGTTGGCATCGTTGGAGATGGGGGACGCCAGCGAGATGTCAACGGTACAAATCCTATCGAGGCTATTGCTCATATATCTTTTTCCTCCTTTGCAAGTCGGTTATTTATCTCGGCATTCGTGAAATATTCGCCCTCATGGGCAGTCATCTCCGAACTGCCGCCGCCGCTGGGTGTCGGGGTTACCTGCGGCTCAATGTTGATGACATCATCAGCTTGGATGTCATCTTCGCCATCGGAATGCTTCACGCTGTCGATGTCCAGCGTTCCGGTAATGCCGATGGCCGTCATGGTGAAATAAACCGCGATTTCCAGCATTGCCCGGAACTCGTAGTTGGTATCATGCACCAAATCGGTCAAATCCTGAACTGCCGTAGGAACGACAATGGCGATGTCATGCTGGTGACACCACTGTGTTACGAACGGGGAGTTCAGGAAACTCTCAAAGGCCAGCATATCATCTTCAGCCGTGTTTTCGGCAATGGGGGTGAAGCCCGGTGCCACTTCTGCCTGCCTGCCATGCGTGAACAGATCAATCTGCACAGGAACAGATGCAGGATAAAAGGCTACCGGTGTGCCTTCAATGATTTTGACCGGCGGGTTTCTCGACCGGTTGACGGAGCCGGTGGTCAGCGTGACCAGCGGACTGCCGGGCTTTGCTACAAAGCTCTGCTTGGCATACGTCACGGTTGCTCCAGCAAAGTACGTTTGGGTAAGCTGCACAAGCAGCTTCTTCAGTTCGGCAAGCGTCATACGCAGCAATATCCACCTTTCCCATCTGCTCGGATTTCAGGGCGCGGCATACGGTTGGCCTCTGCTGCTGAAACCTGAACAAACTCGCTGCGGCAGTGACCCACCATCGTGTGGTCCCACCCCAGCGAGCTGACACATTCATACCAGTGTCCTTCCGGGTCCATCCGCCCCTGATAGAAAAGCCAGTCGGCTCTGCGGCCGGCAGAGCGGTCTGCGGTATGGAAAACGAGATCACCGAAAGCCTTCATGCGCTTTACGGTGTTCTCACCTTCCGGGAGCGCCTGAAGCTCATCTTTGGAGAGCGGCTGAACATTCAGGGACGTGATGAAGTCTTTATACCCGGAAACCCCATAGCCATCGACAATGTTCTCCTCGCCGAAGCGACGCACAACAAATGCTCTGCGAAAAATGCCCAGCCCCATATCAACCACTTCCTTTCTTGCGAATGACGTATTTGACGGACTGCCGCATTCTGCCGGTGTCGATCAGCGGTTTGTCCGATTTCTTCTTGCGGATGGTGGAGGGCGCGTTCGGTTCATAGCTGCCGCTCTCGATTTTCTCTTGAACTAAGCCCACGCCGAATACACCAATTTGCTTCAGGCTTTGCTCGGCCGTTCCGCCAGCAGTAATAGCCTTTAGCTGCTGTGCGCACATGGCATTGATGGGGTCAGCATTCTCATCAACGCTCTTGCGCAGAAATGGCCGGGACGGCGCGGTCGAAGTTCCCAGCTCGTTCCACATGGCGATTTGCGCCATATCAACGCCCCGGTCATCCGTGACCTTGCCCGCTTGGAACCCAACAAAAACTTCCTTGTCCTGAAGCTCATCAATTTGGCGGAAGAACTTTTCCCCTTCTGGGGTCAGCCGGTCCCACCCGCCAGTCATCGGCATTCACCCGCCGAACGAATCGAGATCACGACCAGCCGCCGCAGCGTCAAATACTCCAGACCATAGGGAGTCAGCGCCAGTTCGGCATCTGCCATCAGGTTGGTTCCCTGATTTACGTTGAAGCTGACAGACGTTTCGCCTTCAGTGTAGCTTCCAACGCGCAGAGCGTCGCCCACGCTGCCGTACTGGTTATCGCCATAGCCAGCCATTTTCAGACGATGTGCCGTCAGGAGTGCGATGGCTTGGTCATACAGCTTCCCGAACACCTTCTTGCTGATGAGCGGCGCTGTGAGGTTCAGCCATGCCTCAACGGTCTCATCGTTCAGCACGTCGAACTCGGTGGCAACCAGCCTGAAAATTCTGACGGCATCTTCCATGACTTATTTCTCCTTCGCAGCAGTGCGGCTCTTGACCTCGGACAGGTTTCCCTGCCCGATGAAGAACTTCACGATCTCGTTGTCATCATAGCCGGTGACATCCTTGGTTTCACCCGGCAGGATCACGGTAGCGCCGATGCTGATGATTTTGTTTCCGATATTCTTCAGTTTCATATCATGGCTCCTTTACAAAAAGATAGGAGCCGCCGCACAAACGTACGGCAGCTCCACGGGTGAGTCAGCAGATGCCAGTGGCAATCAGCATGGACATGGGGTAGTAGATGATAGCGCCTGCGGTGCGGGCCTCGCAGGGAACGACCATCTCCAGACCTTCAGGCTGCACAGGGTACTGCATGAAGGACAGCGGGTTCTCGATGGTGAACTTGCGGGGGTCGTTCTTGAACAGCAGTGCAACGCCCTTGCCATCGCTTTCTGCCGCATAGGGGTTGGTATCCACGCTGTCGGGGTCCAGCTCCGGGCAGGAGACGATGCGGGCAATATCCTTGATATTATCCTGAACGTACTTCAGCACGGTGGTTGCGGTGCTTTCGATGCGGCGGTTCTGAATCTCGATATACGCCTCGGACGGCAGGGCCAGAGTGTCCGGCTTCTCCACCTTCTTGGTGGTGCGGGCGACCTGCTTCAGCATACCGGTGATGTCGGCCAGAATCTCGTCCTCGGTCTTGTCTGCCCACTTGGTAGAACCCTTTGCGCCGGTCGCAGGGACGTACAGCGGCACATCGTTGTCCTTGGACAGAACGCCGCGCAGGCCGGTTTCCTCATCGCCGTTCCACGCGATCTTGTTGTTCAGGTAGTCGATCTGGTAGCGGGCGGACTCTGCCTTGCGGGCATCCAGCGACTTGCCTGCCATAGCAGAGGCACGCATTTCCTGAATGGAGTAGCCGTAGCTGTCGCCCAGAGACTTGATGATGGCGGTGGTGGGCTTACCCTTCACATCAGCACGGGGCAGGTCGGTGGCGTAGTTGCTGATAATCTTCGCCATGCCGGTCTTATCGTAGCTGTAGTAAGTGACGGTTTCTGCACCGGGGTTGATTTCGCTGGAGACCGGGAACAGCTTCAGCGCGGTGAACTCCGGGTACTCCACATCGTAGGACTGAGACTTGACGTAATCCAGCTCGCGGGCGAAGAACACGGAGGCATCGCCGGCATCATCGAAGTTCATCTGCGGAGTTTCGACCAGAGCGGCCGGAATCTTGGAGTGCAGCAGAGCGTCGTAGTCGTTCTGGTCGTATCTCATGGATTTCTGGTTATTGTTCATCTGATTTTGTCCTCCTTCTCTCAGACAGTAGGCTTGGCATCGTCGGTGGATGCAGCGTGACCGTCAGCGCCGCTCGCGGCAGGAACGCCGTACAGCTCCACCGGCGCAACGCCATTGCTGGCCGCGCCGATGAAACGACCGGGAATTGCGATGCCGCCCTCCTTTGCGAAGCATCCTGCCTCATCGCCTTCCACGATCATGTGCAGAGCATCACCATAGGCGGGTGCAGCGCCGGTCGCCAGACGTACCCAAACGCGGCCACGGCGCATGACACCGACGTTCTGGTTGTTCAGGACGTAGAGTTTCCCCTCCAAATCCTGCTGGCGGTCGAAACCGTTGATGACAACACCCTCGAAGTTATCAGCAGTGCTTGCGCTGGTCGGAAGCGCAACGCTGCTGCCCGGGACCTTGCCGGTGACAACACCAACACCGAAATGCAGCTTGCCGGTCGCCTCCTCATTGAAACGGGAGTCCACCGGGTAGTGGAACATATCGTAGATGCCACCTGCAACGCCCTTGCTGGTTGCATAGCCGTAGGTTTTCTGAACACCCATCTTACTTTTCCTCCTTCTTCATTCTGCGGTCAATCATGCGCTGGCGGGCCTCGGAAGCGGAGCTGGTCTGCTTCACAGGGGGCTTGCCATCGCCGTGCATCATCTGGGAACGCTGATAGTTGGTATCCTTGCGCTCGTTCATCTCGGAAACGGCCATGTCAAACGCTGCGTTGACGTAGGCGGCGCTCTTGCCGTCCAGATGCAGGGTGGGCTTCAGCTTGCCCAGAACGGCCTTCTTGGCGTCCTTGACGCTCATGGTTTCCAGACCATCCATGTTCAGGCGGTCGCCGACACGGACGACACGCAGCAGCTCGCAGAAGTCGTTGGCGGAGTCTGCGCGGTCTTTCTTATCCTGCGCGGCGTTGCCTTCATCGCCGTCGCCATCGGTCTGAGTACCGCCGCAGTCGCCCTCAGCGCCATCAGTGGTCGTGCCAGCAGCTTTCAGAACGTCGATAACTCCCAGCAGGGTGTCGATGTCCTCGTCCTGCTGCGCGATCACGCCCATTGCGCCGGGCATATCTGCCGGGTCGCCCTCAGAATCGCGGCGGTCACGGCGGTCTTTGACCTGCTGAACTGCATCCGGCTGTTCGCCTTCAGCAGTACCGGCGGTCTGCGCAGGCGGCTCTGCGGTAATACCGCCGTCGGCCGCAGTACCAGAACGCTCTGCGCGGCGTTTCTTAAACGCCTCCACAGCAGCGGCCAGCTCCTCCGGGGTGGGAGCGCCATCAGTTCTCTTGGTGGTGTTTTCCATGTTCAGTTTTTCTCCTTTCATGCAGTCGTGGCCCTGCCCATCAATGTTGAGCCGGGCCTGTTCACCAGCCCTCGCCTTATCGACAAGAGCAAGATGGTTGATTTCGATGTCCCGCTGAATGGCATCATAGGGTTGCCCCTCCCAGACACCGGGCGTTTCGTCCAGACGCAGGTTGTAGCCGCAGGACAGCTCACGCATTTTGTACTTTTTCAGGCTGTCGGTGTCGTGGATGATGATTTCTGCACGGACATCATCGCCGTCCCGGTAGCCCTCCGACAAAATCGTGCCGATGCTCTCCTCTTTCACGTTGTCTGTGTCAACGTAGCCAGCATCATGCGTTACGATGATGGGCTTCCCCTTGTAGGACGCAAGGCTCTTTTCAGCAAAGACTTCTTCAGGCAACCGCAGCTCCCGGCGCTCGGAACCGTCCGGGTTGTGATAAACAAAAATGCCCACCGATGTCACGATGGGATGGTCTACAAGGTAGCCCTCATCTGTGAAATAGGTGGCATCCAGCGGCAGGCTGTCAAAGCGCTGAACCTTCATATCGTTTTCCATATTGAACAACTCCCCTCTCAGGTCTTACAGGATGGTTTCATCCACGGCCATCTCCCCCTTTCGTGACCGGCAGGTCAACGGTTTTGATGTTGAAGACCGGCAGTGCGCAGCAGCGGCACTGGTAGTCTTTGCCGGGGTGACAGCGCCGCCCGGTCTTTTCATCGACCACCGGCGGGTTATCCCAGCGGAACCGCTTATGGTTCAGCGCAGCATGGCTTGGGCGAACGCGGCTATCGCCAGAGGTTGACCAGACGTACTCCACCACGCCTGCGTCCTGCTGTTGCTGCTGGGTGATGTCACCGTTCAGCTTGGCGATCTGGTCGCGGGCAAGCAGTTGGGCGTGTCGCCGGTCTACGCTGTACGTCCGCTGAATCTGCTTGACGATGGCCGTCGTGGTTTCGCCGTTCCGATAGCCCTCCAGCACGATCTGGCGCATACGCCCCAGACTTTCCTGCGGGACGGTCTTGATGAGCGCCACGTTGTCCTCGACCCAGCGTTCCATCATCGTTCTGTACAGCTCGCCGGTGTAGTAGTCATCCATCAGGTCGATGCCCAGCGTGGACTTGACGGCTTTCTTCCACTCACGGATGCTCAACTTCCGCGTGAGCTTTGCCATAGACTCGATCTTGCTGCGCAGGCCAAACATAGAGGTGCGCCGCTCCAGCTCCACGGTCATCTTGGAGAAAACCGTTTTGACCTTTGCAATCAGGTCTGAAGCGTCATCATGGCGCTGACCAGCTTCACGCTCTGCGCGGGCCGCGTCCCTGATTTCCGGCAGATACTCCTTCAGCAGTTCGTTCAAGATACGGATGTAGGCATTGGTGAGCCGCTGGAACTCGCGTTCCGCCTGCACAGGGTACTTGGATGAATATTTGCATATCAGGTTATCGTGACTGCCGAAGCGGTGGCGGAGCAGGTCTTGTACCATGTGTCCGTGGACGGTATCATTCACTGTTTTCGCCTCCTTTTCTGGTTCTGAACAGCAAAAAAGCGGCGATTTGCACCGCCGCAGTTGAGATTATGGCTTAATGCCCTCTGAGAACTTCTGATGAGTGCCGGGAAACGTCCCAAATGTGCTTGTGGGATAATTTTGTGTCAGAGGGTTGAAAGCCGGTGTATGGCTTTATTTGCGGCAGTTGCAAAAAGCCCCTGCCTGATGCTCGGCCCCGCGCCCGCACCGTTGGCAAATTTGAACGAAGTGAAAATTTGACAACAGGTTACGGTTTGGTTGGGTAAGGTACGGTTATAGTCGGACGCTCCGCCGGATTGTCCGGTGGACGTTCCTGCGGATTTTGGCCTGTTTTCGGCCATTTTTGAATATTTATCCAAAAACAGGTGGATATATTCCAAAAACAGCCAATTTCGTGCTTTGCGTTTTCCGACTATTTCGGTGATTGCGGTGGAAAAGCAGTTCTTTTCTGGTTTACAATCGCCTTGATGTCGGTTTACAATGCGGTGAACTGCGGTAAAACAGGCGGTTCCTTACACAGCAGGCGGAAGGTTTCACGGCCCTTCGGGGTGATGAGCGTCTGGGTCCCGGCCCAGTCGTTGTGCCGGCCCGTGCGTTCCTTCACCTCGAACAGGCCGTTGTTCTTTGCCGCATACGGCATCAGCTTGTTCTTCTGGTCGCGGTAGATGTACTTGTGTTCCAACAGCCAGACTACGAAGTACTTCTCCTTGATACCCAGCTCCTTGGCAGTTTCGCGGAAGTTGGTCAGCAGGTTCCGGGCCACCAGCTCATCAAAATACTCAGCCTTTGGCTGCATGATCTGGTTCTGCGCCGTCAGCTCCTTGATGCGGGCATCGCGGTCAGTCAGGGTCTTCTGCGCGACCAGCAGGGCCTTTGCCATAAGCTCCTGCGGGGAAAGCTCCTCCTGCCCGGCAATGTAGCCGCCGTTCTTGCGGATGCTGGGCAGCACCACGGCCGTGACCCACTTGCGGAAGGGTTTGGCCTCCGGCTTATCGCTGCGCAGGATGACGTTGTACAGGCCGGACTCGCTGATGATGGTGGCATTCTGCACGCCGCCAAGGGTGTCAATCTGACTTACCCCCTTCTCATCCTCGTCCAGACGGTCTGCAACCATGCGGCTGTTGCCCAGCCCTAAGACTTCGCACACATCCCGCAGAACGAACCACGGTTCGCCGTTCAGGTTCAGGGTGCGCACCAGTTTGCTTTCTTCGTATTTGAAAATCGTGACCTTGTTCATAATCTATCTCCGTTCCGTTTTTGAGATAGGAAATTCGGGCAAAGAAAAAGAGCGGTGGTTTCCCATCGCTCTTTGCTGTACGTTATTCGGTTCTCAGGTGATGATTTCGGCTACGCCTTTCGCAAGCTCGGCAGCTTTTTTCATCAGGGAGTTTTCTTGCAGGTACTCCAGTCCCTTCAGCGTGATACGCGGCGTAGAGCTGGAGATAAGGATGCTGCCATCCACGGTCCTCTGCACAGAAAAGCCGTCGATGTAGCCCTCCTTGGAAAGCATCTCCATCAGCGCCATCCAACGCTGGTCAGAGAGCTTCAGCGCCTTCGCAGAGATGCAGTCCATATTGGGTTCATCGTAATCCAGCGCCTTTTCCAGATACCGTAGAATGCGGTAGATGACTCTGAAGTTATCCATGCTCACTCCACCTGCTTTCCTGCTGCCCACGCCTCGCGGGCTTGGTTCAGGCTCATGTGGTTCTCGCAGTCCTCCTCATCAGGAAACTCCTCCTGATAGCGGTCATGGAACCACTTGCAGACATCGCAGACATCGCCGTCATCGACAAGTTCGGTCTGCCCGCATACCGGGCATTTAACTGCCTTGCTCATCGTCTTCCTCCTTCAGGTCCTTTTCCCTATTGAACTCGTAATACTTCATGGCGACTTCGGGCCGTGCCTCGCCAGTCTTTCGGTTGCACTTGGCTTTCATGTAGGTTTTAAGCGGCCCACCGGGAACACCGGTTGCGTACTCTGTCGTTTTGGTGTTGAACCGAACAACTACGCCATCAGGCCGAGCATAACCAATAACATCACCACCACAAGGCTGCTTCAGAAAGTCGATGCCCTTCTGCTGGTATTCCTCTTTCGTCGCAAAGCCCATCTCAGCCAACCCGTGGCGGGTGGCATGATCTTCAAGCCTTGCAGGAGAAGCAAACCCAGTGCAGGGGACGTTTTCGCCTTCGGGAGATACCGCAGGCCCGCTTTCGGTGGAGCCAGAGCTGCTACCCTCGCCCTCTGCGAACTGCCCGTTTTCATCCTGTGGGTGGTCGGCTTCGTTGAAGTCCACCCTATCTTTCATCTTAGCATTTTGTGCATCCGATGTCAAACCGGGATTTGACGATAAAACGTCGAGCAGCGCGGTGATGCTCTGGGCAAACGGCTGGAACAGACGTTCCGGATTCTGAGTGGACAGCTCGGCCACCTTTTCGGCGGTGATGAACCCCGGAGAGGCCATCTCGCCATCAGCGCACCGGATGCTGCCGTCAAAATCCGTGCAGAGGAACACATGGGACGGGCAGTACGGCGGTTTCAGGTCGCTCAGGAAGGCTACCGGCATGAGGTCTTTCGGCGTGATGCCGAACTCCTCCTGTGTTTCGCGGATGGCTGCATCTTCCGGGGACTCCCCCGCCTCGATATGCCCACCCGGTCCACCAACAGAGCCGCCCTTCAGGCGAGTGCCGCAGAGAAACCGGCCATCCTGCACAACAAGAACGCCGACACCGCGGTCAGTGTCGGCGGCATCGGCATTGGTGGTCGGCGGAGTGGCCGTAGGTGCTACGGTAGCGCTCTGTTCCTTGCCGCCCGGAGCCTGCCCCTGCTCAATGTTCTTCTGGGCGGCTTCCACGTCGCTCATGGTGCTTGGCTCAGTACCCAGCAACGACTGCAACAGATCATCCTCGTCATCCTCGGAGATGATGTCTTCGACATCAAACTCCTCATCGGACGCAAGGCGGCGGCGCACCTCGGTGGGGTCGAGCGCCTGCATATCGACGTATGCCTGCGCAGTCTGGGCCTTGACCAGAGCGGTCTGAGCCTTGGTCTGGTCAACTGTGGCCTGCTCTGTGTCACTCAGGCTCCACAGGGGCTTGAACTCCAGCTTGTAGTCGGGTTCCTCGGCCACATCGCCTGAAGCGATGCCCGCCCGGAACACAACGTCCAGCAGTGTGCGGAGGTTACGCTTCAGCATCAAGCGCTGAATCTTCTCCACAAAGTTGTAATAGCTCTCGAAGTCACTGTCGCCGGTGGCGTTCATGCCGGCCGGTGAGCGGCCAAACAGAATCGTCTGGGGGATGTTCGTCAGCGCGGACAGCATATTGCAGGTCGCGTCGATGACATCCTTGACACCGGAAAACTGGAACGTCTTGAAGTCGTACTGCTCTCCCTCGGAGTCAATGGCGATGCTGTTCAGCAGACCACGGGAAGTGTCTACAAGCTGTAGGCGCTTCAGCACTTGGTTCTCGCCGTCATCCGTGGTCAGCAGAGAAGCAAGACCCTTCATGCTATAGATAGCCTGCACGCTCCGCTCCAGCAGCTTCACGCTGTCGGTGTGGGCTGTTACGGTTTCCCGCAACGCCCGGCGAATGCGGACGTATTCAGGCATACCCCAGAACAGGTAGGTTGCATTGGAGGTCTGCTCCGGCAGAACGCCGTTGCGGAACACCAGACATCGGCTCTCATGGACCTTGAAGGAACCGTAGATGCTGGAAACATAGTAATATTCCGGCTGTCCGAACTTGGACACCCGGTTCCCAACGCCCTTCCCGCCGTAGTCCTGCTGGTACAGGCTGGCGTAGTCAGGCTGCACGATGGAGCGCTCATAGACGCGCAGCTCATCAATGCTGCGGATATGTTCCCAGTCAACAGGCTCCTCCAGCCCGCGCCCATCGTCGATCAGCATGACGATAAGAGCGCCGCCGTAGAGCCGCGCCCACTTGATTGCGGTAGCGGCTCTCTCTTCCCATTCGAGATCATCCAGAGCGTCTTCCACAAAGGCGTTCAACTCGTCGCTTTTCAGGTTCAGGTCGAAGCCATGCTTCAGCGCTTCCTCGGCAGGCGTATCAATGATTTTGGAGAACAGGCCGTTGCCCTCATACAGCCCGGTGAGCTGCATATCAGGGATGACTGGCTCCCGTTCAAACTTGTACGCCTCGGAGTTGTCCTGCTTGGTTCCGTACTTGTTCAGGAGGTTCACATAGCCATCCTCACGATGCGGACGCACAGCGCCGTTCTTCCGCCGGAGGATTTCACGGCCACGCTCATTCAAGCGCCGACGCTCGGCCTCATCTTCAGGTATGTGCATTGCGCTTCCTCCTTCCTGTTAAAATTCAATGCGTCCATCCGACTCGTTCCAGATGCCAGAGGATACCACAACATCCGTCAGGGTGTTGAAGGTGACATAGTATGGATTGCCGGTAACATCAGCGCTCAGAATCAGCTCCAGCAACTTCACGCGGGCCAGCAGGTCGTTGATGCTGGATTCATGGCCATTGAGCAGGCTTTTCAGAAGCGTCCAGAACAGCAGCAGATTCCCACTGCCCAAATACTTCTCGCTGCTTGCGGTCATGTTGTTGTAAATGCCCTTGATGAGGCCATCATCCGCCTTTGCCACACTTTCCCGTGTAGCATAGCTGGTGAGGTCCACCTCGGCAGAGCCGACGATCTCAAAGATGCCGTGGATGAGCTTGTACGCTCTGTACTGCTTCCCAGCTTCACTGTTGTTCTTACGAAGGAAATAAATGGTGTCAGCGTTGGCCTCGCTGGGCGCAGGGAGAGCATCGACAGGGACGGCTTTCAGATGCCCGGCCCCGTTGACCTTTTCCACAACATCTTCCGTCGTGGCATAGCCGGAGTCGTTCTCCAGCGCAGAGGTCTTGGTCGGAACCTCGATGTTCACGACTTTGTTGTCGGGAGGGATAGCCTGCCCATTCCTCTGGATGCTAACGATGACGTTTTCTTCCGCATTGGCAGGAGCATGAGCCGACTGTACATGAGCTTCGCAGGTCTTCAGCGAATCGTTGATGTCCTTGATGATGTCTTCCATCGCAGAAGACAACTCTGCAATCTGTTCTGCCGTGTAACCCTTTGCCTTCAGAGAAGCAAGCCTAAGCGCTTCAAGCGTGTTGAGTTTGTCGCTCATGTTCGCTTTCCTTTCCAAAATAACAGCGGCAGGAGTCCATTCCCCTGCCGCTGCATTCTTACTTATGGGTTATCAGGCGGTTGCGCCAAAGACCTCGGTCAGCATCTCAGTGACCTCAGCGTCGGTGGCGATGGTAACGACTGCGGTCTCCACGCCATTGATCTTAATATTGCCTTCGGTGGTGCTGGCCTCGACCTTGGTAGCGCCCTCAGCAATACCTTCAACCTTGGTGGAGGTGGCGTCCCACTTTTCCTTATCGCCGGTAGCGATCTTGTCCAGCTCGGCCGCATTGGCGTGAGAGTGCTTCTTGCTGACGGCATCCTTGATGTTGGCGTTGGTCTGGTCGTAGGTGTCCAGCAGTGCCTTGTTGGCGTGCTCATGGGCCTTGTTCAGGGCGGTCTGCACCTCGGTCTCCAGCTTTGCCTTAGTGATTGCGCCGTCGGTGATAGATGCGGTGACCTTATGAGTCTGCTCATCAATGGCGATGACAACCATATCACCCGCAGCAGAGCCGGAGGTAACATACTCGATCAGGCCGCCGACATCAACGTACAGGGTGTCGTTGGTGGCATTTGCCAGAACCAGCTTGATATAAGTGCCTTTGGGCTGGCCGGTGGGGTTGGTCACAACAGAGCCAGACTTAACCACCATATCCTTCGGAATGTTGATAGCTGCACCAACGGCAACGCCATCCTTCATGAGCTGGTAGACAGCAGCATAGTCGCCGGACTTCTCAGACTTCTCCACAGTGTAGCCGGGAACCTTGATGTCCACAGCCTTATCCTCGATGCTCTGCACCACGCCGTTGACCTTAATGGTCTCCAGCACGTTGGCCTGTGCGCCAGCATCTTCCAGAGCCTTAACACGAGCAGCAACAGCGTCGCTCTCAGCCTTAGCTTTCTGTGCGAGCTGCTTCAGGTGCTTCAGGCGGGCCAGCTTTTCCTCATTGTATGCCATATCGTTCATTCCTCCATATCGTTATCAGGTGTTATCGGTGGGAAATACTTCACTCAGCATCTCGCTCACTTCGGAATCGGTCGCAATATCGACTGCGGCATCGCCCAGCGGGGTTGGAGTCGGAGCCGAGGTTGTCCTTTGCGGTAACACCTGCGCCGTGCGTCGCAGTGGCCTTGTACTTCAGGCTTGCCACAGCGTCACCGCCAGCATCACCGATGACGAAACCAGCGCCGCCGTTGTTGTCGGAGCCAGCAGCCAGAGAAACGGTCTCAGCATTTGCGACCTCGGTCGTCGCCTTGTCGGTGATGCGCTCAACCTTCCAGCCGGAAGCTACAACTGCGGTGTCAGGACCGTACTTGTAGGAACCGGGGTTCAGTTCAGCAGTGCCATAAGACGCAGCAGCGACCTGAGTACCAGCTTCGACAGCCTTCGCTCCGTTCAGAGCAAAGCCAGTGACGGAGGGCTGCGCCGTGATGGTGGGCTGAAGACGCTTGCTGAAAATCTCAGTCAGGATGTCGGCGACGGACTTGCCCTTCGTCTGGAAGGTTGCCGTTCCGTTCTGGCTCTTGGTCAGGTTGCCGACCTGCGTATATCCACCGGCCAGCGTGATGTTCTCGCGCAGGATGACCTTATCGGCATCGACATTGCCGGTCATCGCCACCCACGCCTTGCCGTCGTAGAAGTAGGCGGACTTCTCGTAGGTAGAGTTGCCAACGGTGGTCGTGACCACGAAGACATCGCTCTTCTTGACGGCCACGTCGGTGTGCGCCTTGAAATACGCGGCGATAACCGAATCATCGGATGCAGACAGGTCTTCCTTCGCGCCTGCATACACCGTGCCGCCAATGCCGCCAGAAACGGCATTCAGCTGTTCGATGGTCGCATAGTTGCTCAGGTCAACGGTGGTATCATCCAGACGGACGACTTCCTCACCGACCTTAGCGTAAATGTCGTAGTACCCGGTGGCAGCATTCATCACCAGATACAGCACATTATCCTGCGCCTCATCGTTGGAAGGAACCTTCTCAACTTTCTCGAAGCGTGCATGAGCAGACTTTGCAATGGCGGTGGCGATGGCACTGTTGATTGCCTCGGTCGTCATGCCGTCTGCTGCATCCATCTTTCCGTCAATAACGGACTTCAGAGCAGCCGAGAGGTCAGCTTCCGAAATTTCGCTCTTCTTGGCGAGGGAGCCAAGCTCGGATGCCAGCGTGTACTTCGCCAGCTCCTGCTTCACTCTCTCCGCCTGCGCCTGCAACTGAGCGAGGGTTACAAGCTTACTTGCGGATACGGGCATTTGCATACCTCCAAAATTATATTTCACAGCAGTTTCAGCGCTGCTATGACGAATTAAGGCCCTCTTTCAAGGGCGAGAGGGCATCAGCCAAATACTTTGTTGAGCATATCGGCTACGTCCTTATCGGTGGCAATGTCATCCTCGCTGACGTTCTTGTCATTGGAGTCCGAGCCACCGGGGTCTGGTTTGGGAGCTTCCGATTTGCCAAACACAGTGTCCAGCATATCTTTGACTTCTTCGTCCTTTGCGACTTTCCCGTCGGCGACCTGACCTTGTGCCAAATATCGCAGCAGGTCACAATCGCCGCCATCGCCACACTTCTGAACGGTGATAGCCTGCATGATGTCCCACTTCTGCGTAGTTTTCTTCCGGCCGTCCAGCCCGAAACCGACCACGGAAACGTAGAGCTTGCCGGGCTTCAGCACATCCTTCGGGATGTAGAACGCCTCATCGGCAAACTGCACCGGGACGGACTTGGGACAAGCGCTGCTCGTGAAGACGACGATCTTGTCCAGTTCATCCCACGAGCTGTCAAATTTGAATGCGGCCTGCACAATGTCTACGCTGCCTGCGACAAGCTGGCCTTTCAGGTCATGGGTGATTTTCTGGTCATTGACTGAGAAAATAATCAGCATTGCATTCACCTCTTTTCTTACGTTATCAGCGAACGAATATCAAACGTATTGTCGTTGTAATAGGCGTTCGCCTGCGAATAGCAGTCAACTTGGTCATCGTGCGCACCGCTTGGGAACGCTGCCATTTCCTCCACAAAGTCCATCACCCACGGGCAGGCAGATGCCGCTGGGATGTAGACGTTCCCGGCTTCAGCCACAGCGGTGGTCGCATGGGCGCGGACCACCTTGCCACCAAACGGCTCCACCGGGATGATTCCGGGGATTTCTTTCTTCAGCACGTCGATGACCGCCGTGCCGTTGGCCTTGTCCTCGACCAGCTTTCTTGTGGTCTGGGGCCACTTGGAGGAAAGCCCGCGCATGGCATCCAGCGTTTCCGTGAAGCTCATGCGGCCACGCACCTGATCGAGCAGATAGCGGTCTGCGCCTTTCCTTGCCCAGACCTGTCCAACAACGAAGTCTGAACCGTCCTTGTCCTTGAAGGTGCAGTCCCACGACTGGATGAAGTCATGCAGGCCGGACGGCAGCGCCGCCCAGCGTTTCCACCACTCTCTCTTGAACATACCGCCGGAGCTCGGTGTGGGGGTCTGCATATACAGAGAAGACCATGCGTATGTACCGACGGTCTCTTTCTGTTGTGCAGCCCATGCTTCGTCGTAGCCGCCCGCAGGCCACAGCGCCTCGCCTAGCTCACGGCCCAGAGGGTCGGTAGCCGGGTCTTCGCAAACGGCCGGGAGCGAGATAATGTCCCAGTCCTCAACCTTGCCGTACTCCGGGTTCAGGAGCCGGGCGGCAAGGTCATCTTCGTGCCAGCGGGTAAGGATGATGATAACAGCGCCGCCTGCGTGCAGTCGGGTACTCACCGTGGACTGGTACTCGTCCCACAGCTTATCGCGGTAGGTGGCAGATTCAGCCTCGGCGCGGTTCTTGATGGGGTCATCGACGATAAGCAGGTCTGCGCCATAGCCGGTGATGGAGCCGCCGATACCAACGGAGATCATGCCGCCCATGCCGTTGTCGAGGTTCCAGTTCGTTTTGGTGGCCTGCACTTGGGAGATGGTATGCCCAAACAGCGCAGGACCGAACTCCTCGACCTTATCGCGGTTCCGCTTGCCGAATTGCTGGGCAAGGTCGCCGCTGTAGCTGATCTCGATGACACGCTTCTCTGGGTTCTTTCCCAGATAGAACGAGGGGAAGGTTTCGGTCACGGTCATGGACTTGCCGTGGCGCGGCGGCATGAATATCATCAACCGCTTGGTCTTCCCCTCCATGATGCTTTCCAGCTTCTCACACACGAGGTCGAGGTGTCTGGCTCTTTTCCACCTGCCCATGTGGACGTACTGGACATAATCGGCGTAGTGCCGTTTCGCCAGCGCAATCCGGGCATTTGAGCCGAGGTACTTACGCTTGGCAGGCGAAACATTATTCCGCGTCGCCATCAAGGCCCTCGTCCATTTGAGCCAAACGGCGGAGTTCATCATCCGTCAGGTTATCGAACGGGGATGTCTGAACAGCTCCGTCAAGCGTAACCTTCTGGGTCTGGGAGAACTCATCCCGGCATCGGTTGTTGAGCCAGTACATCTGCGCCATTGTATCGGGAACGGCTTTCTTCGTGAGCGTTCTGACCCGGACCGGCTTCTGCTCACCAGTCCGAGGGTCTACGTCAATGACGCTTTCCTTTTCCTGATATTCAAAGCCTACAGCGCGTTCAAACAGAGATTTTTTTACTTTTGCGTCGGCGACTTCTTTTCCGCTCTGACAGGCCGTATTGAACGACGGGTACGTCTGTCGCCAGCGAATGATGGTCCTACGCGAAACGTGGAAGGCATCGGCAATGTCCTGATCTGTTGCGCCCTTGATAGCAAGTGACCATGCCCAGTCATCGTGGTACGCCGGATTGTACTTTAGAGGCGTAGGCATTTGCTATCACCTACTTCCCTGCCAGATAATCCGCAGCCCAGTATTCAAGGGCCTGCCACTTGTTCTTCGGGCCGATCTCGCCATCCTTGACCATCTTGTCGAGCGCCTGCGTGATGGTATCAGCAGCCTCTTTGGGGATGGCCGGAGAGCCGAACAGGTTAGGCAACTGCACCCATTCCTGACTCTCGTCAAAGTGCAGGTCATCGAACAGGGACTCGGTGGCCTTAATCATGGCGTGGATGGCAGCGCCGGTGTTCTTGACGTTGGCAAACTGCTGGTACTTCGTGATGGTTTCGATGAACTCCTCGTGCTGGTCAATATCTGCAACGCCCAGCATATCGGGGCTGAGGGAACCCAGAACCTTCACAAGCTGGTCCAAATCACGGAGCTGATGCGGCAGGAAAGTGAACGTGACGTTCTTCCAGTCGAACTCCACCTTCGGGGACAGCAGCTTCTCAAGCTCGGCCATAGGCTCGCCGATGATGTCCTTGCCAATGTAGCTTTCCAGCATATCGTCCACATCGTCGATCATCTTGGCGATTTCCTTCAGGGTGGACTGGTCATCAAAGCCGCTGATGGCGTTGTGCGCCAACTGCTTTGCGGCCACCTGAGAGCGCCGCAGGCCGGTGGTGTCCAGAATGACAAAAAGCTCCGTCAGCACACCGCTGTCCTTTGCAGAACGGATGCGGTGGTGGCCGGAGATAATCTCGATCTTACCGTCGATGAGTGCGCAGAACGGGAGGCTTTCAAGCTGGCCCCGCTTTTTGATGTTGTCGGTAAGCTGCTTCTGCATCTCGGTCTTCATAATGCGAGCGTTGATGTCCTGCTCGCGGAAGTCGGTCAGCTTTACTTTGGCAATGACCAGACCGGAACCCATATCGGCGACCGTTTCATACTTTACGGCTGCGCTGCTGACTTGGTTTTCTCGCGCTGTTTCTGCCATCGTTCTTCCCTCCCTAACCATTCATTCAATGCCTGTTTGGCGTTTCTATCGTACAAGGGCGACTCGTATGTGAGCCGGTAGCCCATCTTCTTATCCGGGACTTTCTTGGTCAACTCCATCAGCCCCCGCATTTCCTTGGCCTCCGGGTATTTGGTCATCTGCACCGTCTTGAGGGACTTGGCCTTTTCCTTCTCCAAATCCGTGCAGATATTCATAATCAGCGGCCTGTTCTGTGCCAGCATGGTCAGAAGCCGCCCCAGCCGGTAGGTCTTATGGGGAACGGTCATGCCGTACATGAGGAACACAGCATCGGAAACCTGCGTACCGAAGGCTCCCATCGTGAGCGCTGACTTATCCAGCCCGAACACGCCAGCCAGTTTGCCGTCGATGAGGACGGCCATGTTGATAGGCGCAGACGAACCGACAAAGTTGTGCGTCCAGAGCTTTCTGTAATACTGGGCGGCGGTGCGCTCGATCTGGGTAATCTGAATCTTGCTCTTGCGGGTGATTTCATAATCACGCGGCAGGATGCTGCAATCCAGCGGCTCCAGCTTGCCCTCGCTCGGGCGGGTAATCATTTTACCCTCAGCAAGCATGGTTGCCTCATCCGGGCGGTTGGTAGTCAGGTACACGTTGATGCCGTCACGCACACCATACCGAGCAAAGACAGGATGCCCGGCAGTGAGGCCCGGGGCGTTCTCCTCGTAGCACATCAGAAGGCACTTGGCATCGTTCATCTTGTCGTACAGGTCGTTCAGCCCGGTCTTGGGGTCAAAGATGCCGTACTCAGGTTCTTTCCATGTCATGCGCCCGCCGGTGTCGTACCACTTCTCGAATCCAGCGGCATAGGTGGGCGGGTTTGCAACCACAAGGCAGTGGGGGTCATCATAGCACGTTTCAAGGTGCTTCCACATATCCAGCGGGCGGTAGCTCATCCCATGCAAGGACTGCTTGGCCCTGTCGAGCTGTGCGCGGATTTCCGCCAGATGCTCCTCCTTGCGGTATTCCAGATCGCGCATGATGCCGTAGAAGTATTCCTTCCCAGCGTTCTTCACGGTCCGCAGGTACAACTGCGCATAGAGCGCAACCGCAGGGTCAAGCAGCTCCTCATTCGTGAAGCCGTCCGCTCTGATTTCCAGCTCCTCAAGGGACTTGCCCGTGATGGCATATCCCATGATGGAGGTGAACATCGAAACGTCGCTGGCCTCAATCTCGCTGGGCTTGTACCCACACTGCGCCGCGATGTGCGACATGGCGAAAGCGCCGGCGCACGGCTCAACGAACCGGGTGTACCCCTGCTTGCGGGCGTTTTCAATCAGCGGCTTCAGGAACTTCTGCTCCTGAGCGACCAGAGTTCCGAGGAAGAACGCTCCGGGGTTCTGGAACTTTGCCATTCATATCACCGACCTTTCTTTCAAAATTGCCCCTCTGGTTTCGACTGGAGCAGTTGCTTTCCAGAGGGTGGGTTGTTTCCAAAGACGTGAACGTCTGGAAAGCCCTTGTTCGTAGGCATAAAAAATGGGAGCCATGCTGTTTCCAACATGACTCCCTATGGTTGGTCCGCCGAGCAGGGATTGAACCGTGCGACCCCCTGATTAAGAGTCAGGTGCTCTACTTTCTGAGCTATCGGCGGGTATTACCACATTTTCATCTGGACTGCATCAGGCTCAACCGCTTTCTGCGGTTCAGGCTGTTTCGCCCACTTGTTTGGTGACGGGTCAGGCAGCTCCTCGATCATTTCTCCTGTTCTTTGGAGCCACCATTCTGCGAACACCAGTCTATGACACCACTCTCCGGGCTTTCGGACATCTTCGTAGCAACAAAGTACCACGGGCTTGCCCATGTCCTCATAATGCTGGAGAATCTGAGCAATCCGCGCCGTCCCTACTCTGTCCATGTGCTGGAAGTAGGGCGGCGTGAACCGCTCCCGGTTGTATTCGTTGAACAGATAACCCGGCGGCGCGATCTCCATGATGTTGCCTGCAAGCGTATACCGAAGGGGGAACTTAGGCGCTCCCCGTGTTATCCCAACGACTGTGTAATTCCCGGTCTTGAGTTCCGGGTTACTGTACCGGCTGGTGTAAATCATGTGCCTCGCTCCTTCCGTACAAGCCCACCAGAATCTTCACGCCATCAGCTATCTTCTCATCGAGATCATAGCCGAGCTGCCTGTAGAATCTGCCGTGGACCATGCACTCATACGCTCTTGTCATCGTGGAGGACTGCTCCTTCGTGATGCCGAGCCTGAAGTCCTTTGCAATCCGCAAAGCCCCTTTGAAGTCACCGTCTGCAACCAGACGTCTAACTTTATCGGATTTTCGTTCCATCTGTCGTACCTCCTGACCTTTTCGGTAAGATTTTGGGCCTATCTTCATTCTAACCCTTTACCCACCGGAGTCAATCGGTTTTGCATTCGGAGCGAAAGTTTTTGGCTTCACCGCTTGATACGAGGCCAGATGTGCCACTCGCGGTTTTTCCGGGGTGACACATCGGTTCACGCTTCGTATCTTACCACAGTGGTAATTGCACTGCAATAGCAGCTTTTTTGCAACTTTGCCAAAATTTTAGTCCAACCATCCAAAAATCAGGGCGCTCAACTTGGAAATACCCGCCTTCTGGTCGCGGAACACGGTTGACAAATCGACGTGTTCTTCATCGGCGATCTGCTGCTGAGTCTTGGGTTCAGGGGCAATGTAGAGGTCGTAAATCGTCCGATACCGACGCATTTCCTCCGCACGCTTGGAATGCTCACAGCGGAACTTGTAGTATTCCAGCATACGGTCGATGTGCTGCACGATGATGCGGGTGTGGGCAGCACTCTCCTGAATGCTCCTCACCACCGGGACCCTCACCCTGCCGTCGCTCTGACTCATCAGCTCCTCCATCAACTCCTCGAAGTCGTCATCCTCGGAGAGCTGGCTGGCTTCATACACGGCACTCTTGCTATGTTCTACAAAGCAGTGGTAGTTCTGAAGCAGCAGCTTGGTGTTATGCAGGCGCTTATCCTTGACGGCCTTTCGGTTCCGCTCCGCTTCGTGCTGGAACTTTTCAATGGCTGTTTCCGATGCCACCCGTACGATCTCCTGCATCATTTCCGGGGGAATTGTGACGTTCTTGTCTTCCTGTGCCATGTCTAAACCTCCCATCATGGGCTTCGCCCTCTTCCCCGCCCACGGGGAAAGAGGCTTGCCTTGTTTCTTACAGCGTGTTATACGTTCTGCGCAGGAGCCCCGCTTTGTGGGTGCTCTCCCATGTGAAATTGCCGCCCGTTACATTGCCGAAGTGGCCGTAGGCGGATGTCTGTTCATAGATAGGCAGGCGCAGGTTCAGGGCATCAATGATTCCCAGCGGGGTCAGTTCAAAGCAGCGGTCTACTGCATTGCAGAGCTTTTCCTCATCCACATTGGCCCCGAACGTGTCGATGCGCAGGGATACCGGGAACGCCATGCCGATCGCATAGGCCAACTGGACCTGACACCTATCGCACAGACCCGATGCCACGACGTTCTTTGCAATATGCCGGGCCATGTATGCTGCACTGCGGTCAACCTTCGTGGGGTCTTTGCCAGAGAATGCCCCGCCGCCGTGGGGAGCATAACCGCCATAGGTGTCCACGATGATCTTCCGCCCGGTCAAGCCGGTGTCTGCCGCAGGGCCACCCTGCACAAAACGCCCGGTAGGATTGATGTACAGGTCGTAGGTGTCGATGTCGAGCCACGGGAGGTGCTGACGGGCTTCCTGCAAAACAGGCGTGATGACATTTTCCACCAGCGGGTGCATCAGCAGAGGGAGACTCCCGTCCGTGTGCTGAGTGGAGATGACGATGGCGTCGATACGCTGGGGCTTCCCATCCCCCTCATATTCCACCGTTACCTGCGTTTTGCCATCCGGCAGGATAAAGGGGATGGTTCCATCCTTGCGGGTCTGGGAGAGCTTGTAGGCCATCTTGTGCGCAAGCATGATGGGCAGGGGCATCAGCTCCGGGGTTTCGTTGCAGGCATAGCCGAACATCATGCCCTGATCGCCTGCGCCGCCCACCGTGTCGCTGGTTCCCATTGCAATATCGGGGGACTGCTTGTGGATGAACGTCATGACCTTGCAGGTATCGGCATCAAAGCCAGATGCCCCACCGGTGTAGCCGATGTCACGCAGGACCCGCCGGGCAATGCCCTCAATATCCACATCGACCTTGCTCGTGATCTCGCCTGCAATAAACACCGTGTCGGTGGTGCAGCAGGTCTCACAGGCCACCCGGCCGTTCGGGTCAACAGCCAGCACTGCATCCAGCACCGCATCAGAGATACGGTCGCACACCTTGTCGGGATGACCCTCGGTCACAGACTCAGACGTAAACAGCTTTCTCATGCCTTTTCCTCCTCAGCATTCTTCTTGTCTTCCTGCTCGTGGTGACATACAGCAGCAGCCGCCTGCAAGAGTCTCATCAACTCATCCAGACGGACGCTCACCATAACGGGCTTTTCCCCGTGGACAGAGAACGAGACCGTTCCCCGCGTATAGCTGGCAAGCATATTGCATTCTGCCGTACCCATGCTTTCGATGCCAGCCGGTTTGCCATCGACCGCCGCAAAGGTGGTCACGGCTGCGTTCACCGTCATCTGCACTCCGTCAGGGATGCCGGACACCTGTGCAGGGACCTTTACGACATGGCCCATAAGGGGATTTTTATTTTCTTCCATGTGTTCTCCTTTCTCAGAACGGGATGTCATCATCATCGGGCAGCGGGCGGAAATCATCGTTCGTGGGTTCCGGCGCTGCCTGCGGGGTGGAGCCGCTATCTTTCTTGGACTCGCCGAAGAAGACCTGATCGCAGCGAACCTCCGTCCGCTTGCGCTTCACCCCGTTTTTCTCGTAGGTGCGTGTGGTAAGGACACCGCTTGCCTCGATACGCTTTCCCTGCTTGAAATACCGGGCGACAAACTCAGCTTTCTTTTCCCACGCCACGCAGTCGATAAAGTCCGTCTGGTCCTTAACGCCGGGCCGGTCAACCGCAACCGTGAACTCCACCACGGGCTTTCCGTTGGGAGTGGTGCGCAGTTCGGGGTCGCGTGTCAAGCGGCCGCTGATGGCAATAATGTTCATAGGGTAGCTCCTTTCATCATCGTAGTAGTCGAGTTCCAGATAGTTCTTCCCGAATGCCGCCCGGAAGTCTGCGACGCTGGCTTTGTGGGCCATCATGTACTTGATCTGCCAGAACTGCTTCAGGGCATCGGAGGTTTCCCTGCACTGGTGCGCCGCATACCGGCCGTTCCGATGGCAGCTCTCGCCGCACAGGCCCACCTTCAGGCCATACTTTTCGGACTTGTCCCGGAACGGCCCCGGGTAGACGTGGTGCTCTTCCAGCCAGCCGGTCTTTCCGCACAGAAAACAGGTTCCGTACCTCATTCGGCATCACCCTTCCGGGCGTTGGGGTTTTCCACATCCAGCAGGATGCCACCGCATTCCAGACACTCTACCACGATCTTCTCCGGCTCCTCATGGTCGCCGACCTGAACCGTGCCGAAGCCGTTGCAGGCGATTTCCTCTGCCAGATGAGGCTCCAGAATGCTGTCATCCACATGGCGGGGGTCTTCTGCGAGGTAGGCAGAGCCGAGGGCGATGATGCCGTCTGCGGTCTCCGCATAGCAGTGGCCTGCACTCCGGCTCACCGTCATCCGCTCTCCTACAAGGACTTTGAGGATGCCCCACTGGTCCTTGATGCCGCACTTATCGGGGTTGCGCAGGATGTAGCCCTTGTCATCGCTGATGACCGTGTAGTCAACATCCACGATGCCTTCCGGGAGCTGGGGCGGTTCCTGCTCCACAGGGGGCGCAGCATTCTGGCGGCTCTGGGCCGTGTCGAAAAGCGAGGTCTGCCCATCGTCGATGTCCTTCATCACATACTCCATCAGCTCCTCATCCCACACCAGCTTGCGGTTGCCGGAGAGGTTGCCGGTCGTTTTGTCCTTGACCTTGATTTCGGTGCTGATCTCGTGGCTGAAGCTGGGCTTCATCACCTGCACGGTGTCCCCCTCCCGCGTTGCATCGAAGTTCCGTTCCGGAGCCGGGGTCAGTGCCACGCTGATTTTGCAGTTGATGGAGGCGCTGTCGCTCTGGAGCCTGTCCATCTTCTGAAGCAAGCGCTGGAGGGCGCTGTCGAAGTCCATCTTGAAGGCGTTGAAGGTGTCCGCGCTCAGGGACAGCACATACGTTTTGTCGCTCATAGTCATTCTCCTTTACTGTTCATACGGTATATCTGAGATTTCAACGATAACACGCGGGATGTCTGAGTAGAACTTCCGAACCAGTGCGTCTACGATCTGGGCATCATCGCGGTAGGCAATGCCGTTCAGGGCATCGCAGATGATTTTGCCGATGTTGTCGAAATCAGGCTTTCGTGTCGGGCGTATCAGGCGGTCGATCATGGCAAGGTGTTTTTTCTGGCTGGCCGACCTCGGGACGGAGAGAAACGCAAAAATCCTCACGCTCAACATGGCGTCATCAGCAAACCGAACCCCGGATTGGATTCTGTACTCGGTCTTTACAAGGTTTTCGTACAGAACCGTGTTTTCCGGGGTTCGGGCTGTCACATGGCCGCATACGGTTGAGAATTTCGGGCGTTCCTTACCTCGCGGCTCCCCATAGATGCAGAATTGCGTCCTCATTCCCCTGCCGCCTGCTTCGGCTTGTCGTTCGGAGCGTACTCCAGATAGTATTCGTAGCTTTTCTTGCCCTGCCGGAGCTGCTTGCCCTGCCGGACGGTGTAGTCGTTCTTTACGAGGATGGCAGCTACCGTAAGCCGGTCCTCAACGCTTGCGATGATAACTTTATCCATCGTTGCCCTCCAAAAAGTTCTTCATCTCGTCAAATCTGCGGGCCGCTTCCGCCTTTCTCCACGACCGACCTGTGAACTGCATCGGGTAGCACATTTCAAAGATACGGTCATAGATGCGGGTGTAGCGGATGTCCGCAGATTCTTTCATTTCGGTCATGCTCAGGTTCGTGGTGAGGATGATGGGGAGTTTGGCTCTGTACCGGCTGTCCACAATGTCGTAGACCTTTTCCAGCGCAAAGTCTGTACTGCGTTCAGCGCCGAGATCATCAATGATGAGCAGCTTTGCCCTGTTCAGCCGGGCAATCAGGGTGCTGTCATCCTCACTGAAGCCCTGCATAGTTTCCAGCAGCTTCACAAACGAGGTCATCACCACCGGGACTCGCAGGCTCAGGAGATGGTTTGCAATGCAGGCCGCTGCGAATGTCTTCCCGGTCCCGACCCCGCCGTAGAACAAAAGCCCCTGATTCTTTGCCAGCATTTCATCGAAGTGCTTCGCATACCGCAGGCAGAGCTTCAGGTTGTAGGCGTTATCCTTAGTCTGCTGGAATCCGTCAAAGCTAATGTCCCGCAGGCGTTCGTCCATGAGGCTTTGCCGCTGAAGCGTTTGTGCTGCCCGCATTTCCCGGTCCTGCATGAGCATCTGCTCTTCCTGCTTCCGCCGTTCTGCCCGGCAGCGGCAGGATACCGGCATCTTGACCCGGACTTTCTTCTTAGGGTCGAACGGAACGGCTTTCAGGTCGGGCATATTGACCTCTACCTGCCGACGGGTATGGCAGTTCCCGCAGACGAGGAACCCTTCATCGTCGTAGTAATCACCGTTCTCCGGCTGATTTGCCGCCTGCGCCTGACGAACAGCACCTTGCAGCAGGCCGTCAAATTTACCCATTCTGCTCACCCCACTCTCTGAACGGATTATCCTTAGCCGGTGCTGCCTCGCTAACGCTTTGCTGAAGCAGGCCCGGTTTCTTTTCTTTGACCCGGTCTACGACCCAGCAGAGGATGGCGCGGTAGTCGTCCTTGTAGGTCTTTCCCCGTGCGCCCTTGTAGTTGTCAAGCTCCACAATGCAGGCATCCGCAAAGGCTTTGCCGTACAGTTTCACGAGCCTGTCGTAGTTTGCTTCGCTCATCTTCACGAACTCCGCATAGGATTTTTTATCGGGTTTCGGCTTTGCAGGCGGCTTGACTTCTGGTTTCACAGGAGGTTCCATCTGTTCCGGCTCCGGGGTCTTCGGCGCAGGCTTTGCGGTCTCACGCTCCATCTGGCGGGCTTTCCGCTTTCGTTCAGCATCCAGCCTGCGGTTTTTCTGGAGCTTATACCACTGCTCCTGCCATGTGTCCCAGTCGTGGATGTAAAAGCCGTCGGCCGCCACATCAATCCAGCCGGTGTCCACAAGGGCCTGAACCACTTTGCCCATGTCGAGCTGGCAGTCCTCGCCGCAGCCGTACAGGTATCGGCTCAGGACTTCGAGGTCTGCATCCTTGACCAGCCCGGTCTCATCGGCGTTCTTCATGCCCCAGAACCACAGGAAGTTCAGGATGCCGAGGGCTTCAAACTTGGAACACCCGATGGCACGGTATAATCTACGGAGCTTCGTACCGTCCACCTCCTGATGTACGCTTATCCACGGCATCCCCTCACCTTCCTTTTCCGCCGGTGGCTTTATTCTTCGGCTGCACCGTCATTTTTGGTGGCTTCCTCAGCTTCCAGCTCCGCCTTGTGGGCCGTGCAGATCTCGACCAGCCGCTCGACCACCTTGTTGTAGGTGGACATCTTCATGCCGGTCGTAGAGGTCAGCCCCATCTCCTCGATGATGGACTTGACCACGGCGTTGCCTTTGTCCTTGCCGAAGTTTGCCTGCGCCGCCTTGAAAAGCTGCTGGCGCTGCTCCTGCGAGATGACCGGGTCTTCTTCCTCGGCCGGCTGTTCTTCCGGCTTCGGGTCATCCAGCTCCCTGTATTCCGCCGGGATAGCGCCGGATGCGATCATCTCATCCTCGGAGTACATGCCCTCATAGTCCTTCGGGAAGGCATCTCTCACGCACTGGCTGACAGCGACCTTGTTGATCATGGTGCCAGGCTTGGATTTCCAGTTTGCCTGCCCCTTGTTGTACTCGGCAAAGGCAACTTCCTTGAATGCAGTGCGTTCCTTGCCGTTCCGCATGAAGGTAACGCGGCACCAGCCGCCAACCAGAGTTTCACCCGGATAGAGGCAGCATCCCTCTTTCTGGATAATCTCGTTCCCACGCTGTACCGTGATGCCGTCGTTCTTGAACAGGTAGTCCGGGTGGTCAAATGCTCTGCGGAGGTAGGCATCCTTGCCAACGACCATCTGCGCCGGGTCATCTTTGCTGTACTTGATGAGGTAGACCTCGCCCTGAACCAGCGGGTTGAGTTTCTGCTGGCGGCATGTGTTCATAAAGAACACGAGTTCCTGATTGCTTACCAGTTCTGCCTTGCCGCGAACGAGGTACTTCTTCACGAAATCCAAATCCAGCTCAACGTGCGTGCCAAGAACATCGTAGCTGACAACGAGAGCGTTGCTCTCAGCTTTGCTCATAGCAGTAGACATATTCTTTTACCCCCTGAAGCTCATTTTTGCGACCTGACGGTAGGTGATGCCGGGAATTTCGATCTGGCCCTTCGAGGCACGGATGAGGCGCATAACAGCGGCCTGATCGACCGGGCGGAGCTCAATGCCCGCCACCGCCAGCGGGACCGCCTTGGGGTCGATCTCGACGATTTCCCAGTCTTTCGAGGTGCTGACGCCGGAGACCTTCGGGGTGACCGTGGCGGGTACTACCGCATAGCTTGCAGCATCATCCATGATGGCTGCTTCCTCAAAGGCGGCCTCCGCTCCATCTGCATCACCGGCGGCTTCCAGCGTAGCCGCTTCCTGAATCTTGCGCTCCCGTTCAGCTTCCGCTGCCCGTCGAGCAGCTTCTTCAGCTTCCCGGCGCTTACGTTCCTGCTCTGCAATGTAGGCGCTCATCACCTGTTTGACCGTCTTCTCGGCGTTGCGCAGCGGGGTCAGCATGGCCTTTTCCCGGTCGCAAACCGCTTTGTGGGCCTGATAGGCGCTGTCTTTCATGGGCTTGAAGAACGTCGTGACCTGCGACGCCTTTTTCTTCAGCATCTTGCCGAACTCACCGGCAAAGGCGTAATCTTCATCGGTCTGGATAACCAGCGACTCCGCCTGAAACTCGATGTCGGTCACATCGCGGGAGAGCTGCTGCTCATCAACGATTTCGGCCTGCGGAACGGTTGCCACCATAGTTTCTTTTTCCATCTGTCGAACCTCCTAAAAATCACTCGTTCATGTAGTTCTTAATTGTCATCAAGGACGAGAACACCGACCAGCACTTCCCACTCCGGGGAAAGCGCACTTCCTGATAGCCCTTCTTGGACAGGTGGAGAATCAGCCGGTCATCGACCTTGATGTCGTGGCTCTCCCATGCCCTGTCATAGGCTTCAAGCTGCACAGCGCAGAGCTTGCTGTTCACCTGTGCCGATGTCTTGTAGTCCACCAGCGTCACCCTGCCGTCGATGATGCACAGCAGATCGACCGTGCCTGCATACCGCAGGATTTTGTGGTAGACCTTGGTTTCGGTCGCCAGAACTTCCGGCTTGCGGCTATCCCACCACTCCCGGAAGCCGGCAAAATACCCGGCATACACCGGCGGAATGTCCTCAATGCCGAACTTGGCGTAGTTCTCCACCGCATTGTGGATAGCCGTGCCGCGCTTTGCGGCCTTGTTCAGAACCTCCGGGTCCACCGTGCTGTAGAAGTCACTGGACAGCGGCTTCATCAGGGTGGTCACGCTGGGTACTTCCAGCCCGTTCAGGTAGTAGAGATGCCGTTCTTCCTCAAATGTCAGTTCCGGGAACTGCGGAATCTCGGGCTTCACGCATTCGTTGCTCACGTTGCTTTTCTCCCTTCAGGTTGATTGCCAACCGCATATAGTAGTCGGTCAGCTCGGTTTCGTACAGAAGCGGAAGGTAGCTCTCCGGCTGCTCTGCCAGCTCACATTTGCGCCGGGCATACCAGAGAACGCTGGTGGCTACCACATCCGGGATTTTGAATCCCAGCGATGTTTCCGCCGCCTGCCGTGCTTCTGCCAGCTTATCGGCACTCATGCCTTTTCCGCGAGTCTGCGGTGGATTTCCTGAAGCAGCTCATCGGTTGGAATCTTGCTCAAGTCCAGACCGGCCTCAGAGTCCTCAAAGAGGATAGAGGGGACCTTCAAAGCGGGGCGGATGCCGAACGAGTGGGAGCAGACGTCGTTGCCCCGGTCGCCATTGGAGTCGACGTACAGGGCGAGATCACCGTCCGACTTGCTGGGACCGCTCCAACCGGTCGCCAGCCAGCACCACCGCTCCGCATTGGGGATGATGTCAGCGTACTTGCGAGCTTCATCCAGTGTAAGCGGCGCAGCCTTCACCGACAGCTTCCCATAGCGGCCAGAACCGTCCAGCGTGGTCAGGTTGATCTCGCGGGTGATGAGCTTTTCGTTGTCGAGGCCCTTCTTGTCCATGTCCTCCAACCACTTGTCCACGGCCTTCTTCAGGTCGCTCTCTGCGTAGTTGTTGGAGCTGCCAAATTCAGAAGCACCAACCGATTCCAGCGCCAGCAGGAACAGGCTGTCCGGCAGGCTACCACGACGCTCAACATCCAGCACCACAAATCTGGTTCCGGCCAGCGTAACGATGTCACCCGGCTCGTGCAATACTGCGTACTTTTTCATGTTTCGTTCCATCCTTTCTTACCGGCGATGCAAACACGCCGATATTCAATCCGCCGATTTTCTTCATGGCTTCGTCGAGTTCTCTTGCGGTTGTGATGCCATATTCTTCTGCCAGCAGCTTCTTCAGCACTTGGAGGTCAGCCATCGTCTGCACCTCCATTCAGGAGCTTGGAGCCAATGAGCTTCAGTTCCCGCGCCGCCCGAATCAGTCCGTCGAGGTAGTCGAGGATTTCGGTCAGGTCTGCCCACTCATCCTTGGAGATGATGCCATCTGCCGTGATGTCGATGAGCTTTTCCTTGACCTGCTCGATGTCACCCTGCCGGAGCTGCTTCAGCAGCTTCATGGTCGTACGCTCTACCGAGGCAATTTCAGGGGACGGCATTTCGAGGCTCTTTCCGATAAGGCATTCCGACGAACAATACCACGCCATCAGCTCCGGTGCATTGTAGATGTCTGCCATCAGCACCACCTTATCCACCGGGATGACCTTTGTGTTGCCCAACTCGTAATCTGCAAGGCTCGAGACAGAGATTCCGAGCAGTTCCGCAGCACCTTCACGGCTACCGAGCTTATCGTTGTACTTTGCGGCCTCTTTCCTACACCGGAAGCACTGGTTTTCACAGGCTTTTGCGGCATCGCGTCCCATTTTCTTTGCCCCCTTGATGCGTTATACTTTAGACATCAGCAAACCGCCATGCGTATACTTACCCTTTTGGTAAGTTGTCGTCGAAAAAAATAGCGTTGACCTGATCGCTGGTCAGGTCAAGCGCCTTGGCGACAATGCTCATTTCCTCATTGGAGAACTCGACTTCTCCGCGCTCCTTCTTGGAGTAGGTAACAAGCGATTTGCCGATCAATTCGGCCATGTTCTTCTGGGTCTTTCCCTTCTCGACCCGGATTCCCTTGAGCTTGGAGCTATTCATCCGCTCACCCCCTTTCCGTGTCTTCATTATAGCTTACCGTTATGGTATATGTCAATCTTAAAATGATAATTTTGGTAAGTTTTGTTTACTCTTTGACAAGTATGTTATAAACTTGGTAAGTAAGCTACATTGGGAGGTATGACTATGTACAGCAAAGCCATGTTCGCCAAACAGTTCAAAGAACTCATCGACAAGCGCGGCCTCACGCAGCGTGCTGTCGCAGAGCGCATCAACACGACGGAGACTACCATCTCACGTTATGTTTCCGGCGATAGAACGCCGAACATCGAGACCGCTGTGGAGCTGGCCTCTGTACTGGGCGTGACGCTGGACGTTTTGGTCGGTGCCGATCTGCCCGCTGTCGGCCGTACGCCGCCCGACGTCAGCATCTTAGTCGCCTGCTACGAGAAGGCGTCTATCGCAGACCGGCAGGTTTTGTGGTCGCTGCTCGACCGCTATATGACCCCGGAGCAGCGGGTCATCATAACGTCCATGCAACGTGAGGAAAAAGCCGACGTAGGCTGATACGGGTTGACTTTTCGAGGAGGTGAAAATCATGACGAAGCAACGTACCGGGGACGAACTTATCGTCTTTGATGATATGCCCATCGGTAAATCCTTGAGCGACTACTGGCGCTGGAACGCCTCAGACCTGCTCAACAACACCCTGCGAGGCTCCTACTGCGAGTTCATTGTATCCGCCGCGCTGGGCATTGATCTGAGCGGAACCAACGATGACTGGACTCCCTACGACATCTCTTTCCCCTACAACTGGGTATGTAATGGCGAGGCCCGCGATGAAGTGCGCATCGAGGTCAAGAGTTGCGCATATCTTCAGGCATGGCGGCAGGGCGATGGTAGGCTGTCCAACATCCAGTTCAGCATCCGGCCAACGAGAGCTTGGGACTCCATCAGCGGTTATGCTGAGGAGGTCAAACGGCAATCCGACGTGTATGTGTTCTGCCTCTATACGGAGACCGTGCGGGAACGGGCCAACCCGTTGGTGTTGGATGGATGGGACTTCTACATCGTACCGACTCATATTCTGGACGAGCAGTGCGGCCCTCAGAAGACCATCTCGCTTACTATGCTGCAAAAGCTGGACCCATACCTTGCAGACTATGGCAGCATCCGTGATGCCGTTGTCGATTCCCTGAATGTGTACCCCCCCCCGACATTTTGCATAGTTTCTATCATTCCTTTTTGTGCATAACAGAAAAAGCAGCCCCGCACTACGCACGGAGCTGCTTTTTCTTCAGCTATCATTATCTTCTGGAGGTTTCGCAATGGGCTATGTGACGAAGAAGGCGGCACAACGCTTTGAGGAAAAGAAAGCCGCCATATACGTTCGAGTCTCAACGCAGTATCAGGTTGACCGGGCCAGTCTGCCCGTCCAGCGAGAGGAACTCATCAACTATGCAAAATATGCCCTCGGCATCTCGGACTATGTGATTTTCGAGGATGCAGGCTACTCTGCCAAAAATACCGACCGTCCAGACTATCAGCAGATGATGGCCCGGATGAGGACTGGTGAGTTCTCACACCTTCTGGTCTGGAAAATCGACCGTATCAGCCGCAACCTTCTGGACTTTTCCGTCATGTACGCCGAGCTGAAAGAGCTTGGCGTGGTCTTCGTGTCGAAGAACGAGCAGTTCGACACCAGCTCTGCAATGGGCGAAGCCATGCTCAAAATCATCCTGATCTTCGCGGAACTGGAGCGCAAAACGACCTCTGAGCGAGTCAGCGCCGTCTTCGTGTCCCGCGCCAATGATGGCATCTGGAACGGCGGCAAGGTTCCCTACGGGTACTCCTACGACAAAGAGAGCAAGACCTTCTCCATCGCCGAGGACGAGGCCAAAATCGTCCGTCTAATCTACTCCCTGTACGAGTCCGAAAAGTCCATTGTCCGGGTTGCTCGGATTATGAATGAGCGTGGCCTGAAATCCCGCGCTGGAAGCGACTGGAGTCCGACCACCGTCCACACGATTCTTTCCAGTCCATTCTACTCTGGAACGTATCGGTACAATTACCGCGACGAGTCCAACACAAAGCGTTTCCGCGAAAAGGGCAAGGACGAATGGGTATTGGTCGAGAACCACCACCCGGCCATTGTGTCCCCTGAACGACAGGCTGCTGTCGGTGTCATTCTGGAAAGCAAGCGCTACAACAAGAATGCCACCTATCAGCGAAAAAACGTCCACGTCTTCGCCGGGCTGCTCACCTGCGGCTGCTGCGGCTCCACGATGGCTGCAACCACCGATAAAGTCCGGGCAGACGGCTGGAGACCGTCTATGTACATCTGCTCCCGGCGACGCAAATCCGAGGACTGCACCAACAAGTACGTCTCCGATGTGACCCTCGGCCCATTCGTACTGAACTTCTTCGCCAACCTGATAAAAGCATCCAACTCCTTCGGCAGAACGACATCCATCGAAACATTGGAGAAGAAGCTGCTGCGTGGCGAAGCGCTTTCCCGCGTTGACCACATCGAGCGTCCGGGCCTCGAAGAACTATACAACCACCTGCGCAGCGGCTTTGATGAGAAGCGCTTTGAATCTCCTACCATCGCGGCCACGGAGTCCAGTGCGGACTTGAGCGAACGTGATCTGCTGCTCTCCGAGAAGCGCCGGCTTGAGCGCGCCCTCAACCGCCTGAAGACCATCTATCTCTACGGAGATGACGAGATGGCAAGCAAAGACTTCAACATCGAGCGTGAGCGCATCACAAAAGCCCTCAGCGAGGTAGACTCCCGCATCAACGAGCTGGACATCGCCAATGCCTTTGACCTGTCGCTTTCCGATGAGGCATTCATGCAGAAGGCCAGCCAGTTCATCCTGACCCAGCAGCTCTTGGACAAGCGCTATGTGAACTATGAGCGTTTCATCCGCAAAATCGACCCCAAAATCGTCAAGGATTTCCTCAACGAAACGGTCTCAAACTTTTGTATAAAAGATGGCCTTACCACCTCAATTTTGCTCAAAAACGGCATTGAACTACGATTTTCGTACAAAACCGCCGAATAAGAAAAAAGTCCAGAAACCCGCATGGCTTCTGGACTTTTTCATTACTTTTTATCTTCCGGGTCGTTCCCGCCTCGTATAAACATCGCATCGCCAAAAGAGAAGAATCTATAACGTTCCTCCACAGCCACCTTATAGGCTGCCATGGTCTTCTCGTAGCCATACAGGGCCGACACCAGCATGATAAGGGTGCTTTCCGGCAGGTGGAAGTTGGTGATCAGGCCGTCGATGCAGTTGAACTTCACGCCTGGATACAGGAAGATAGAAGTGTTGCCGCTGCAGGCGCGGATTTCGCCGTACTTTGCGGCAACGGCTTCCAGCGTGCGGCAGCTGGTAGTGCCCACTGCGATCACACGGTGACCGGCAGCCTTGGTATCGCGGATCATCTGCGCCGTTTTTTCGTCGATGCAGTACCATTCGCTGTGCATTTTGTGATCCGCGATCTCGTCCTCCTGTACAGGGCGGAAGGTGCCCAGACCCACATGCAGGGTCACTTCAGCAATGTTCACGCCCTTGGCGCGGATGGTATCCATCAGTTCCGGGGTGAAGTGCAGGCCAGCCGTGGGCGCTGCGGCGCTGCCAAGCTCCTTGGCATAGACGGTCTGGTACTGGCTCTGATCCTCCAGCTGCTTGGTGATGTAGGGCGGCAGAGGCATTTTGCCAAATTCGTCCAGCTTTTCATAAAGGGTCTCGGTATCGTAATAGAATGTAACGTACTTGTTGCCGTCCTCCATGGTCTCGTCTACCACGGCGGTCAGGCTGCCGTCACCAAAGCTCACCTTCGTGCCGGGCTGCATCCGCTTGCCGGGCTTTGCAAGGCATTCCCACTGGTCACCTTTGACCTGACGCAGCAAAAGCAGCTCACACACAGCACCGGTGGGCTGCTTGACACCCACGATGCGGGCAGGCAGGACCTTGGAATTGTTTACCACCAGCAGGTCGCCCGGCTCTAAAAATTCCGGTAGATCGTGGAAGATCTTGTGCTGGATGCTGTCGTCTTTCTGGCTCAGCACCATCAGCCGTGCAGAGTCTCTGGGGTCAGCCGGCTCCTGTGCAATGAGCTCTTTGGGTAAATCATACCAAAAATCTTTTTTTAACATAGCGTTCAATTTGCCTTTCCGATGATTGACACGGACACCGTATCAATGATATCATAAAATCTGTATAAACAGTATCTATTATATTGCATCGCTGTCCGGTTTGCAAGCCGTGAATCTATGTAATAGAAATATTTATTGAGTTCGCTTTCACGAAAGGAAAGGTGCTGGAAATGGAAAAACAGTATAAAGTGGGTATCGTAGGTGCGACTGGTATGGTCGGTCAGCGTTTTGTGACGCTGCTGGAAAATCACCCCTGGTTCAAGCTGACTGTTCTGGCTGCATCCGGCCGCAGCGCCGGCAAGACCTATGAGGAAGCTGTCGGTCCCCGCTGGGCCATGACCTCCCCCATGCCGGAAAGTGTCAAGAAGATGGTAGTTTTGGATGCATCCAAGGTGGAAGAGGTTGCTTCTCAGGTGGATTTTATCTTCTGTGCAGTCAACATGCCCAAGGATGAGATCAAGGCTCTGGAAGAGGCCTATGCAAAGGCTGAGTGCCCGGTGGTGTCCAACAACAGTGCAAACCGCTTTACCCCGGATGTGCCCATGGTGGTGCCCGAGATCAACGCCGACCACATCGAGATCATCCCCGCACAGCGCAAGCGTCTGGGCACCAAGCGCGGCTTTATTGCCGTTAAGTCCAACTGCAGCCTGCAGAGCTACGTTCCCGCTCTGCACCCGTTGATGAAGGATTTTGGTGTCAGCAAGGCTCTGGTGTGCACCTATCAGGCCATTTCCGGTGCAGGTAAGACCTTTGACCGTATGCCCGAGATCGTGGACAACGTGATCCCCTACATCGGCGGCGAGGAAGAAAAGAGCGAGCGCGAGCCGCTCAAGCTGTGGGGCCACATTGAGGGCGACCATATCGTGAACGCCGAAAAGCCGGTAATCACCGCACAGTGCTTCCGCGTGCCTGTCTCCGACGGCCACACCGCTGCCGTGTTTGTAAGCTTTGAGAAGAAGCCCACCAAGGAGCAGATTTTGGAGGCATGGGCAAACTTCCGCGGCCCCGCACAGGAGCTTGACCTGCCCAGCGCACCCAAGCAGTTCCTGCATTACTTCACCGAGCCGGATCGTCCGCAGCCCAAGCTGGACCGCAACACCGAGAACGGCATGGCTGTGTGCATCGGCCGCCTGCGCGAGGACACCCTGTTTGATTACAAGTTTGCCTGCATGAGCCACAACACCCTGCGCGGTGCTGCAGGCGGCGGCGTTCTGCTGGCAGAGCTGCTGGCCGCAAAGGGCTATTTCGACTAAGTATATTTTGCGCAAAAGCGCATACAAAGGAGTTTTAGGCTATGAAGAATCCTGTCTTTACCGGCGCGGGTGTTGCCATTATCACCCCGATGTACGAGGACGGAAGCATCAACTTTGACGAGCTGGGCCGCATTATTGAGGATCAGATCGCGCACCATACCGATGCCATCATCATCTGCGGCACCACCGGCGAGTGCTCTACTATGACCGATGAGGAGCAGCTTGCCGCCATCAAGTATACGGTGGAGGTTGTCAACCACCGCGTGCCCGTCATTGCAGGCGCTGGCTCCAACGATACCGACCACGGCTGCGCACTGGCCGCAAAGTCTGCCGAATGCGGCGCAGACGCTCTGCTGATGGTGACTCCCTATTACAACAAGACCTCTCAGGCTGGTCTGGTTGCTCACTTTACCGCCATGGCTGAGGCCGGAGGCATCCCGGTGATCATGTACAACGTGCCTTCCCGCACCGGCCTGAACATTGCCCCGGAGACTGCTCTGGAACTGAGCAAGCATCCTCTGATCAACGGCATCAAGGAAGCTTCCGGCAACATCTCTCAGGTAGCCAAGATCGCACAGCTGTGCGGCGACGAGCTGAACATTTATTCCGGCAACGACGATCAGGTGGTTCCCCTGCTGGCTCTGGGCGGCAAGGGCGTGATCAGCGTCGTGTCCAATGTCAAGCCGGAGCTGGTGCACAACTGCTGCAAGGCATTCTTTGACGGCGATACCGCAAAGGCACGTCAGCTGCAGTTGGAAATGCTGCCGCTGGCAGATGCTTTGTTCTGTGAAGTGAATCCCATCCCGGTGAAGTACGCCATGAATGTGCTGGGCTGGAAAGCTGGCGAGTGCCGTCTGCCTTTGGTAGAGCCGAGCGAGGCCCACAAGGAGCAGATTGAAAAGGCTCTGCGTGCAGAGGGTCTTATTACAGAATAAGTTTTTGGCTGCAAAATGCCCGGCGGAGCGCTCTGTCCGGGCATTTTGCGATATGCCGATATGAAAAACGGGCAGGAAAGGATAAAAATTATGACGGATATTGTGATTCAGGGCATCGGCGGCCGCATGGGCCATGTGCTGTGTGATATGATCGCACAGCGCGAGGACTGCCGCGTGATTGCAGGCATCGACCTGAAGGATGGCGAACAGAACGGCATCCCTGTGTATGACAGCCTGGAAAAGCTGGACGGCAAGGGCGATGTGATCATCGATTTCAGCTCTCCGGCCGCTGTGGAAAAGGCTCTGCCCTACTGTGAAGCTCACAAGCTGCCCATCGTGGTGTGCACCACCGGCCTTTCGGAAGAGCTGCAGCTCAAGGTGGTGCAGCTATCCCGCACGGTGCCGGTGTTCAAGAGCGCTAATATGTCCATGGGCATCAATGTGCTGTCGGAGCTGTGCAAGCGCGCTTCGGCTATTCTGGGTGTGAACTACGATGTTGAGATCGTGGAGCAGCACCACCACAACAAGCTGGATGCTCCCAGCGGCACTGCACTGATGCTGGCTGATGCCATCAACGAGCAGAATAATGGCGAATATCATTATGTTTACGACCGTTCTTCTGTCCGCCAGAAGCGCGACCCGAAGGAAATTGGTATCAGTTCCGTGCGCGGCGGCAGCATCGTGGGTGATCACGAAGTGCTGTTCTGCGGTCCGGATGAGGTGATCACCCTCAAGCACACCGCTTACTCCCGCAATATTTTTGCAAACGGCGCTGTGAATGCAGCAGTTTACCTTGCAAAAAAGGAGCCGGGCCTGTACAATATGGGTGATATGATCGCTGCACTTTAAAAAGCCTGATTGCTCTGCTTTTGGCAGAAACATGGTGGAAGGATGTGGACGCGGATGAGCAAACAATCCCCGCAACAGCACCGGCGCAGACCGACTGCAAAACGCCGTGCCAGAAGGCAGGCTTTCTGGACAGCCGGAGCGATGCTGATCGTATTTCTGTTCTGCCTGCCATTGCTGCCAAAGTTCTTTCTGCAGGAAAGCATACCGACGGCAGAACCGGTGAGCACGGAAAGCTCTTCTGCAGGTTCTGCCACTGTATCACAGCCGGAAGAAGCAGAGCCTGCGCCAGAGCCGGAACCGCAGCCGCTGGTTCAGACTGTCCGCTTTTCTGCAACAGGAGATAATCTGATCCACGCTCCCATTTATAAGCAGGCGCAGCGCCGCGCTTCCGGAGAGGAAGCTTACAGTTTCGATTACTGTTACGAACATATTGCGCCTTTTTATGCACAGCATGATGTGAACTGGATCAATCAGGAAACGCTCTGCACGGATGAATTGGAGCCATCCTCCTACCCATGCTTTTCTACGCCGGGCGATTGCGCCCGTGCGCTTTACCGGGCGGGTGTGCGGGTGTTCAGCCTGTCCAATAACCACACCTACGATAAAGGCGCTTCCGGCATTGCCGCTACCCTGCGCTTCTGGGGCAGTATGCCGGAGGATGTTGTAACGATCGGTTTGTGGAAGGGAGAAAGCGACTACGGTCATGTCCCGCTGCAGACTGTCAATGGTGTAACGATCGCATATCTTTCCTACACAGAGCATACCAATGGCATCCCGCAGAACAGCTCCATGCAGGCCAATGTGATCTATACCAGCCAGACCGATGTGATCGAGCAGCAGGTAAAAGCGGCACGTCAGCTTGCAGATTTTGTGGTGGTGGGTGTGCACTGGGGCGTAGAAAACAGCCATGCCATCGCAGATCCGCAGCGAACTCTGGCGCAGAACCTTGCAGACTGGGGTGCAGACTTGATCATTGGCACCCACCCGCATGTGTTGCAAAATGCACAGTGGCTGACTGCAGCAGACGGCAGGCAGGTGTTCACGGCCTATTCTCTGGGCAATTTTATCAGCACGCAGGAAAAGCCCAATCAGCTGGTCGGCGCAATTTTATCGGTTCAGCTTGAAAAAACGACCGAACCGGACGGCACTGTCCGTTGCAGCGTGCTCTCTCCCAGACTTCTGCCGACGGTGACCCACTATGATGCAGGCAAATCCAATGTGCGTACCTACCTGTTCCGCGATTATACCGAAGCCCTTACAAAGGCCCACGGAGTACGGAAGGCGTATCCAGATTTCAGCCTGGAAATGATTCAGTCCATTGCCCGGGAAAATATCGACCCGGAGTTTTTGCAGCTTACCTGAATATTTTTGTATTGTTGAAGCCCGCCTTTCGGGCAGAACGGAGGATCCTTATGTACGGAGTATCGAAGATCAATATTGAGCCGAGCCTCATGATGATCAGTGTGCAGGATGTAGAGTTCAAGGGCAACAGCCTCGCACGTTACCTGCAGATCTTTGCAGATAACGGTGTGGTCGTAGATATGATCAGCCAGAGTGCACCCCATGGCACCACCATTGATTTCAGCTTTACCGCTTCCAGCAGTGATCTTCCGCTGGTGATGAAGGCTATTTCCGTTGCAAATCTGGACAAGGATGCCAAGGCTTCCCCGCTGATCAGCGTGGGTTATTCCAAGCTGAACCTGTTTGGTGAAGAAATGGTCACCAGCTGCGGCGTAGCTGCCCGTGCACTGAATTCTCTGGCAATGGCCGGCATTGAAGTACTGCTTATCACCACCAGCGATCTGGATATTTCCCTGCTGGTCCACGCAGAGAATGAGGATGCAGCTTACGAAGCATTGAAGAAGGCTTACGAGCTGTAAATTTTGCAAGCAAGCGAGCAATCCTCCATCAAGTGAAAAAATGCCGGTGCACTCCAAAACAGAGTACACCGGCATTTTCATGTTCAATATTTTTTACAGAGTGACCTTGTGGTAGATCTTCTTGCCCTTCTTGATCACAATACCCTTTGCCAGCTGCTCAGCAGTGAAGCCAACGGTGGGAGCGGCTACCTTCTCGCCATCCACCAGAACACCGCCCTGCACGACCAGACGGCGTGCCTCGCCGTTGGATGCTGCCAGACCAGCCTTGACCATCAGGGTCAGGATGCCGATGGAGCCATCGGTCAGGTCGGCCTCGGTCAGCTGAGTAGAAGGCATGTGCTCGGTATCCATTGCGCTGCCGCTGAACAGTGCGCGGGCAGCATTCTGGGCCTTTTCGGCCTCTTCTTTGCCATGGACCATGCTGGTCAGCTCGTAAGCCAGAATCTCCTTAGCTTCGTTCAGGCGCTGATCCTTCCATGTGCTCATCTCGTCGATCTGCTCCAGCGGCAGGAAGGTGAGCATACGGATGCACTTCATCACATCGGCATCGCCCACATTGCGCCAGTACTGGTAAAACTCGAATGGACTGGTCTTGTTGGGATCCAGCCAGACGGCATTGCCGGCGGTCTTGCCCATCTTCTTGCCCTGAGAGTCGGTCAGCAGGGTGATGGTCATAGCATAAGCGTCCTTGCCCAGCTTGCGGCGGATCAGCTCGGTGCCGCCCAGCATGTTGCTCCACTGGTCGTCGCCGCCGAACTGCATGTTGCAGCCGTAGTGCTGGAACATGTAGTAGAAGTCGTAGCTCTGCATGATCATGTAGTTGAACTCGAGGAAGGACAGGCCCTTCTCCATGCGCTGCTCGTAGCACTTGGCGCGCAGCATGTTGTTCACGGAGAAGCAGGCACCCACATCACGCAGCAGTTCCACGTAGTTCAGGTTCAGCAGCCAGTCTGCATTGTTCAGCATCAGTGCCTTACCCTCAGAGAAGTCGATGAACTTTTCCATCTGCTTTTTGAAGCATGCGGCATTGTGGGCGATATCCTCTTTGGTCAGCATCTTGCGCATGTCGGTACGGCCGGAGGGGTCGCCGATCATGGTAGTGCCGCCGCCGATCAGGGCAATAGGCTTGTTGCCTGCCATCTGCAGGCGCTTCATCAGGGTCAGGGCCATAAAGTGGCCTGCGGTCAGGCTGTCGGCAGTGCAGTCAAAGCCGATGTAAAAGGTTGCCTTGCCATTGTTGATCAGGTCGATGATCTCTTCATCGGTGATCTGGGCTACCAGGCCGCGGGCCTTGAGTTCTTCATACAGAGTCATGATTTTTTCCTCCTGTTTGTGGGCAGAGGGAAAAATAAAACACCCCCTGCCAAAAATGAATTTGGCAGAGGGCGAGAAAATTCGCGGTACCACCTCTGTTTGCCGCTTCCTCACAGAAACGACCTCACGAGTGCACACCCCAGAGTAGAGAGACACTCCTGCGTTTGTAACGCTCGCACGCGGCACAGCCTACTAACCTGAACGGCATTCAGCCTGCAGCTCCGGGAGGTACTTCCCCTGCTGCTCTGCGGCCCCTTACACCAACCGGGGTTTCTCTGGGCAGAACACTTCAAGGTACTTGTTCCCTTCATCGCCATTAACAAGGACTACTTTATCACAATGCTTCGGGCTTGTCAACCCCTTATCTGCAGCGGCTTATTTTGGCTTATTTTGCGCCAAGACCCAGCATTTCGCGGGCATTGGCACGCGAAAGCTCGGTAACGTGGTCGCCGGAGATCAGCCGGGCCAGTGCTTCCACCCTGCCCTCCTCATCCAACGGATGGATCTCGGTATAGGTGCGGTCATTGGCTACATTTTTCTGAATCAGCAGATGGCAGTCCGCCAGTGCAGCAATCTGGGCTGTATGGGTGATGCACAAGATCTGGTGGCCCTGTGCGCTCTGGCGCAGTACCTCACCAATACGCCCGGCGGCTTTGCCAGAAACACCGCTGTCGATCTCATCATAGATCACGGTAGGCACGGCATCCTTATCGGCCATTGCATTTTTGATGGCCAGCGTGATGCGGCTCAGCTCGCCGCCGGAAGCAATTTTTGCAAGGGGTTTGGGCGCCTCACCGGGGTTTGTGGAAATGTAGAACTCGATGCTGTCCTGCCCATGGCTTGCCAGCGGGCCGCGGGTATGGCGCAGTGTCATGCGCACGCCCGGCATGTTCAGAAAATCCAGCGTGCCGGAAATACGCTTGTTCAGCTCTTCAAAAGCGCGCAGGCGCGTCTGGGTCAGTGCTTCTGCCTTTTCACGGGCCAGCGCATAAAGGCGGAGCTTTTCTGCCTGCAGGTGGTCATGCCGCTCCTGCGAGGACTGGATGCGCTCCAGTTCTTCCCTTGCATTCTGTCCAAAAGCGATCACGTCTTCTACCGTATCACCATATTTGCGCTTGAGCTTGTAGATCAGATCCAGACGCTGCTCAATCTCGTCCAGCTCCGCATCGTTGGTATCATAGGAATCCAGCCGACCGATCAAATCTGCGGCAACATCCTTTGCATTGTAATACAGATCCAGCAGCTGACTGGATGCACCGGCAAGTGCATCATCCAGCTGCGCGGCAGCATCCACTGCATTGGATGCCTCACCCAGCAGATCGACTGCGCCGGAGGCCTCGTCATCGCCCGAAAGCAATGCATAGCTCTGTGCGATCTTATCCCGGATGGCAGATGCATTGGCAAGGATCTTGCGGCGGCTTTCCAGCGTCTGTTCCTCTCCGGCGGTCAGTCCGGCATCCTCGATCTCCTGCACCTGATAGCTCAACAGATCAATCCTGCGCTGCTTTTCGGCTTCGTCGGTGATCATGGCATCCAGCTCCCGCTTGATGCGCACAAGCTCCCGGTACAGGACATAATAGTCCTGAAACTCCACGCTGTTCTGCGCATAATCATCCAGAATGCCCAGATGTCTTGCCGGGTTCAGAAGGCCCACAGAGTCGTGCTGACCGTTGATATTGATAAGTCCTCCGCACAGCTCCCGCAGAACCGCAGCCGTTGCAGGCATTCCGTTGATGCGGCAGGTGCTTTTGCCCTCGGCTGTGATCTCGCGGCTGAGCATCAGTGCATCCGAGCGCTCGTAGCCCGCCTTCTCAAGGCTGTCCAGTACCGTACCGGGCACCTCCTCAAAGGCTGCACGGATCACCGCCTTGGAGGCCCCTGTGCGCACAAGATCCTTTGAAGTGCGGTTTCCCAGGATCGCATTGATGGAATCGATCAGGATCGACTTGCCGGCACCAGTCTCACCGGTAAGAACATTCAGGCCCGGCTTGAAATGTACTTCAGCCTTCTGGATCACAGCAACATTTTCAATTTGCAGGCTGCTCAGCATATCTTTTCTCCCGCGTTATTTTTATCCAATGTGTCTCGTCAGTTCCGAGCAGATCGTTTTTGCATCACGCTCCGACCGTGCAACGATCAGGAACGTGTCGTCGCCCGAAAGCGTGCCGACCACATTTTTCCACTGCAATGCGTCAAAAACCTCGCATGCGGCGTTGGCCATGCCAGAATAGCACTTTACCAGCACAACATGTCCGGCGTAATCTACCCCCAGCACGGATTCATGAAAGATCGTTTCAAACCTTCCCTGCGTTTTGGGGTTGAAGCTTTCGTTCCGGCTGGAGACATAGCGATACCCCTCTGCCGTGGCAGCTTTTACCAAACACAGCTCCCGGATATCGCGGGAAACGGTGGCTTGTGTTACCTCGAATCCCTCTTTGGAAAGGTGATCCAGCAGAACTTCCTGCCGGCTGATCGGGTGTTCCTGCACAAGCCGGAGAATCACCTGCTGACGTTCTCCCTTGCTTTTTACATCTTCCTTACGGCTGCGCGCCATCGTAAACTCGCCTCCCCTTTATCGTCTGCTGCGAAGCTTCTGGTCAATGGCCTGGAACTGATCTGCTTTTCCGAAGGTGATCAGCTTTACCACCTGATCGGAGAGCCTTACTTCAGCCGTTGCGCCGGCCTTGAGCGGACAGCCAGCTCTGCCATCGCAGCTGATAAACACTTCATCATCGGCCACCTGTCCCACACAGATATTCAGCTTGCGCTCCTGCGCAAACACCATGGCCGGGCTGGCCAGACTGTGCGGGCAGATAGGCGTTACAACAACGCCCTTCGTCTGGGAATCCAGGATCGGCCCGCCCGCCGCCAGCGAATACGCTGTGGAGCCGGTGGGCGTTGCAACGATCACACCGTCCCCACGGTAGTGCTCTACTAAAATATCATCGCAGTAAATGCTGAAATCAATCGCCTGCTGCAGGCGGCCCTTTGTGACCACCACGTCATTCAGGGCGTGGCCCTCCCAGCCATCGTGGCCAAGAACGCGGACATACAGCAGCATCCGGTTGTCTACGCTGAACTCTCCCCGTGCAACAGCGGAGAGCTTGGCTTCCATCTCGCTGACTTCGCAGGTAGCCAGAAAGCCACAGCGTCCCAGATTGATGCCCAAGATCGGCTTTGCGTACCGAAGCGAAAGATTTGCCTCATGCAGAATGGTGCCGTCGCCGCCAATGGTCAGGATCACATCTGCCTGCTCAAGGCATTCCTCCAGCGGCAGATAAACCACTCCGGCCGTGCTGCAGCTTGTGCGTGGCTGTTCACACATCAGAACAGCTGCACCATGGTTCATTAGAATCTGCGCCGCGCGCAGTGCAATCTCGTTGGCAGAGGTCTTGCCGGGATTCGGCGAAATATAGATCGTCATGCGGGAAGCTCCTTTTTCTGGTCTGATGGCAGAGCCGCTCAGCGGTCCAGCGTGCTGTGGCTTGCCGCCACCACCTGCTCTGCAACGCTGTCGTCCAGCACGGAAGGTTCACCGCTCTTCTGCACGAACATCAGGTATTCAATGTTGCCCTCAGGTCCCTTTACCGGGCTGAAATCCAATCCGCGTACAGCAAAACCGTTTGCAGCAGCATAGCCCATAGCATTGTGCAGCACTTCACGGTGGGTAGCAGGGTCGCGCACCACACCGTTCTTGCCAACCTTTTCGCGTCCAGCTTCAAACTGCGGCTTGACCAGACAAACGCCCATGGCATCCGGCGTTGTGATTGCCTGTGCCACCGGGAAAATATGGTGCAGCGAGATAAACGAGACATCCACACTGAAAAACTCGATCTGCTCGGCAAGATCCTCCGGTTTGACATTGCGGATGTTCGTGCGCTCCATGTTCACTACGCGCTCGTCTGTGCGCAGACTCCATGCAAGCTGTCCATAGCCGACATCCACCGCATAGACCTTGACGGCACCGTTCTGCAGCATACAATCCGTAAAGCCGCCGGTAGATGCTCCAATGTCCATGCAGACCTTGCCATTGGGTGTAAGCGGGAAACACTTCATAGCTTTTTCCAGCTTCAGGCCGCCGCGGCTGACATAGCCAATGTCGTGCCCGCGCACTTCCACCTTGGCATCTTCCTTAATCATCTCTCCGGCCTTGTCCACCTTTTGCTCATTGACAAAAACGATGCCGGACATGATCAGCGCCTTTGCGCGCTCACGGCTCTGTGTCAGACCATGCTGAACAAGATATTGGTCCAATCGAATCTTCACAGTAAATTTTCTCCTTTCGTCACGGCCATCTGCACGGCCTGTACAAGATGCGCTGCATCCAGACCGGTTGCCTGTTTGATCTGTGCCACACTGGCATGCGGAAGACACGCGTTCCGCACCGCACAATGGATAAAGCGCCCATTCCATCCGTTTTGCTGCAAAGCATATTCCAGATGTTCACCAATGCTTCCGTTTGCAATGCATTCTTCCGCAAACAGGATTATTTTATATTTTGACAGATCAGCGATTATTTTTCCTGTAAAGGGATACAGCTTTACAACCTTTATCACATCACACGCAATGCTTTTCTGCTGTAATTCACGTTCTGCCTGCAAAAGGTCGGCCAGTTCGTCGGCGTAACTCACCAGAACGATTGTTGTATCATCCACCTTGCGCAGGAAATCATAATCTTCGCCGGTGCAGCCAAATTCCGCCAGAGCTGCATCCTGCCCACCGCGGGGATAACGAATTGCCCGTGGGCCATGGAAGCGGTCACTCAACAGCTTCTGCAGCCAGTAATTCAGTTCCTGATAATTGGAAGGCGCATACAGCGGCATTCCAAGCTGGCTCAGGAAAGCGGGATCGTAAATGCCCTGATGTGTTTCGCCATCCGCTGGGACAAAACCGGCGCGGTCGATGGCAAAAACTACATTCTCCCGCAGCAGATTTACGTCGTGGATGATCTGATCATAGGAACGCTGCAGGAAGGTGGAATAAATGCATACCACCGGCAGCATGCCCTGACTTGCAAGCCCGGCAGCAAAGGTCACAGCATGCTGCTCTGCCATACCGACATCAAAAAAACGCTCCGGGTGGCTGTGCGCAAAAAACTGCAGGCCGGTGCCATACTTCATTGCTGCAGTGATGGCGCAGATATTCGGGTTCCGGTCGCCTTCCGTCACAAGAGCATTGCCAAATACCGTCGAGAACGATTCCTTTGGTGCCACCTCCGGGTCGGGCATTCCATCCGGATCAAATGCCGACACGCCGTGATAGTTGCCGGGGTTTACCTCGGCCGGCTGATAGCCCTTGCCCTTTTTTGTGATCACGTGCAGAAAATGTGGCCCTTGCCGGTTGCGGATGGTGCGCAGTGTGCGTTCCAGCTCTTCCACGTTGTGGCCATCCACCGGCCCGATGTACTGGAAGCCCATATCCTCGAACATGGTAGAGTGGTACATTGCCCGACGCAAAAGCGTCTTGCACTCGGTAATGTTTTTTTTCAGTGGAGCGCCCACCAGCGGTACTCCATCCAAAAAGCTGCGCACATTATCCTTGGCATCAAAATAGGCCGTGGTCGTGCGCAAATGAGTCAGATAGCGGGCAAGTGCACCGACATTTTTAGAAATGGACATCTTGTTGTCGTTCAGGATCACAAGAAGGTTGTCCAGCTGTTCAATGTTGTTCATGCCCTCGTAGACCATGCCGCCGGTAAAGGCACCATCGCCGATCACCGCGACCACAAGCCCTGCTTCATGATGCAGCTTTTTGGCCCACGCCATGCCGATCGCAAGCGAAAGCGCCGTGTTTCCGTGCCCGGCAATGAATGCATCGTGTTCACTCTCGTTCGGGTTCGGGAAACCGGAGATCCCGTCGAGCTGACGCAGCTTATCAAACTGTCCGCGCCGACCCGTAAGGATCTTGTGTGTGTAGCACTGGTGACCGACATCAAACACGATTTTGTCCTGTGGTGTATCCAGAACACGGTGCAGCGCAACGGTAAGCTCTACCACGCCAAGGTTTGAGGCAAGATGGCCGCCCGTCTTGGAAATATTCTCCAGCAGAAACTGGCGGATCTCCGCGCACAGCTGTTTCACCTGTTGTTCATTCAGTTGCTTTAAATCTCTGGGCTGATTGATGCTGTCCAGCAGCAATGCTCCCATAAATCACACGTCCTTCAAATGAAGATTTTCTGTTGCTGCAGTGCGTTCCTGCGTGAAAAAAGAATGTCTCAAGCCAGCGGATACAGGAAGCCGACGGCTGCGCCAACCAGTACGCCTGCCACGACCTGCAGCGGCGTATGGCCGACCATCTCCTTCAGATGCATGTTCTGCAGGAAAGGAGCATTCTTCTCGCTCACTTCGATCCACTGATCGATCATCTGGTTCAGGACCTTGGCCTGCTCGCCAGTCTCATGCCGCACGCCCATGGCATCGTGCATGGTAATGATTGCCACCACGCTTGCCACTGCAAAAATGGCAGAGTCAACACCCACACAGCGTCCGGTTGCAATGACCATGGCACAGACCGTTGCGCTGTGGGCACTGGGCATACCGCCATCACCCCACATGCGTTCCAACTGGAACTTGCCCAGCAGGATAAAATTGATGATGGTTTTAAGCACCTGCGCCACAAGCCAGCCGAGCAGTGAAACCGTAAGGATCTGATTGAAAGACAGGATGTTTTGAATAAGCTGCATAATCTTTTTCCTTTATTCTGTATGGATTATTTTTAGTTTTTACGCACAAGAAGCTGCTGCGCAAGCTGTTCCAGAAACGCAGCTTTTTCGCCAAAATTCCGGTGCAGTTCCGTGCAGGTCTCCTGATTCAGGTCATGTGCAAGCTTCATGGCACCTTCCGCACCATAAAGGGTCACAAAGGTAGTCTTTCCATTTTCGCTGTCGCTGCCAATGGGCTTGCCCAGCTGTTCCGGTGTGCTGGTAACATCCAGTACATCGTCCACGATCTGAAAAACAAGACCCAGACCATAAGCATACTGTTCCAGCGCTCTGCACTGTGCTTCATCCGCTTTGGCCGCAGCCGCACCCATCTGAATGGCTGCATTGATCAGCGCACCCGTTTTATTGCGGTGGATCAGCCGAAGCTGGTCTTCTGTTGCGGCCAACGCTTCGTATTTCAGATCCAGTTCCTGCCCATAGACCATGCCGCGGCTGCCAGCGCCTGCACCCAGTGCCCGCGCTGCCTGTACACAGACAGACGCATCTGCCGGGGCATTGGCGACTGTCTCAAATGCTTCTGTCAGCAGCACATCACCGGCCAGCATGGCAGTTGCTTCGCTAAACGCCTTGTGGCAGGAAGGACGGCCGCGGCGCAGATCATCATTGTCCATGCAGGGCAGGTCATCGTGAATGAGCGAATAGCAGTGCAGCATTTCTACAGCAGCTGCAAACTGCTGTGCCGCCTGCATACTGCCGCCCAGCATATCGCAGACGCTGAGAACAAGAACTGCACGGATCCGTTTGCCGCCGCCCATCAGGCTGTAGCGTGCCGCACGGCACACCTCGGATTCTTCCGGCAGAAAACGGCCGCAGGCCTTTTCCAGCGCGGCCATTGCCTGTGCCAGATAATTCTGATACTGCTCCTGATAGTCCATTAGCTTTCCTCCTGCACTGTGCCCGCAAGCTTTGCGTCGATCTCGTCAATCTGCAGCGATGTTTTTTCCAGTGCAGCATGGCAGTACTCCATCAGAGAAGCGGCCTCTGCATACAGTTTGACCGAATCTGCAAGGGTCGTATCCTCGCTCTGCATCTGTGCAAGGAGCGTATTCAGCCGTTCCATGCCTTCCTCAAAACTTTTGGGTGCTCTCATTGATCTCCTCCACCGCTTCCACCCTGCACTTTGCACGGCGGGAAGCGCTGCGAACATAGATTGTTTTTTCCGGCTGCAGATCATCTGCATTTAAAATAGTGCCGTTGGCTGCTGTGACCATCGTGTAGCCGCGCGCCAGCACCTTGTATGGATCCAGCGATCCAGTAAGTGCTGCCGCATGACCCAGCTGCAATTCTGCAGAATGCAGGCGTTTCTGCATCTGCTGACGGATGGCATCCTGCACCTGCTGCAGCTGACCCTGACTTTTTTGCCAGTTTCGGCGTGCAAGGCCCTGCTCCAACACAAAGTTGTATTGTTCCAGACCATTATAGCATAAATCAAAACGTTTTTGCATATTTTTGCGAATATTTTGCTGCAAATCCAGTAATATCCGTTCCTGCTCTGCCCGATCCGGTACAGCCAGCTCTGCTGCAGCCGAAGGTGTGGGGGCACGGCAGTCTGCCACAAAATCCAGAATAGTATAGTCGATCTCGTGGCCGATTGCGCTGATCAGTGGTTTTTTGCAGCGGTATGCAGCCCGGGCGATCATCTCTGCGTTAAAGACCCACAGGTCTTCCCGGCTGCCGCCTCCGCGTGCAACGATGATCTCGTCCACCTCTTTGCGCTGATCCAGCTTTTTGATGGCATCGGCCACCTGCTGCGCGGCTTCAAACCCCTGCACTGTCACCGGACACAGCAGCAGCCGTACCGATGGCCAGCGCCGTGTGAGCACATTGCGGATGTCCTGCAGGGCAGCTCCCGTCTTGCTGGTAACAACACCGATGCATTTAGGAAATTCCGGCAGCGGCTTTTTGTGCTCCGGTGCAAACAGGCCCTCCTGCTCCAGTTTCGCCTTGAGCTGTTCCAACGCCAGCTGTGCGGCACCAATGCCATCCGGGAACATATCGTTCACGTACAGCTGAAATGCGCCGTCGCGCTCATAAAGGGTAGCGCGGCAGCGCACGACTACACGCATTCCCTCTTCCGGGCGGAAAGCAAGGCGGCGTGCATCAGTGCGGAACATTACCGCTTTGACGCTGCAGACATCATCCCGCAGAGAAAAATAGCAGTGCCCGCTGCGCGCATTCTGTACAAAATTTGCGATCTCGCCGCGCAGGGCAAGGTCAAACAAAGCATCGTTGGCATCCAGCAGCGTTTTTACATAACGGTTGAGTGCTGAAACGGTAATCACTTCAGCCATAATCCGGCCTCCCGCGCTGCCAGGATCGAAACACCGATGGCATTATCGCTGGAATACTGTCCCGGCACAAAGTAGACCTGCGGCAGACGTTTCTGCACCCATGCACGGATGATATCGCTGCTCATCACTCCGCCAGCACATACCACCGGCAGGCCGGGGTATTCCTTCTGTGCAGCTTTGGTCATTTTTACCACTGTATCCGCCACACAGAGCAGGCAGTACTTGCACACATATTCCGGCGTTTTGCCTGCGGCAAGCAGGGCATTGCACTGGTTTTCCAGCCCGGAAAGGCTGCATTGCATCCCCTTCACGCTGGATTTTGGCTTGATCTCCTCAGTGCACTGTGCAGCCAGACGGGAAACCTCGGCACCCGCCGGGAAGCCAAAGCCAAGCCTGACCCCCACACGGTCCACAGCCTGTCCGGCATAAAGGTCTGTGCTGGTGCCAAGCGTTGTGATCCGGCGCACCTGATCGCAGAGCAGCAGGTCCGTGGTGCCGCCGGAAATATGGAACAGCAGAACTTTTTCAGCAAACAGCTGTTCCCCCTTAGCTGCAAACAGCGCTGCGGCAGCGTGACCCTGCTGATGGGTCGTCAGCACAAGTGGGATCCCTTTTGCATGTGCAAAGGCCGTTGCAGCATTGACACCTGCAAGAAAGCAAGGCATATAGCTGCCTTCTACCGGGCGGGGCTTTTGCGATACGCCCACAGCATCGATCTGCGTCAGATCAAATTCCTGCGCCAGTTCCTGCATCATCTCCGGCAGCGCGACCGTATGATGAAACAGTGCATCGCTTTGCCGCAGGCCCAGCTGGCCCGCTTTTACCGGCAAAAAGCGCTTCTTTGCGCAAACAACCTCTCCAGCTGTATCAAACACTGCCAGAGAGGTTGCATAGTTGCTTGTATCAATGCCAAGCGTATAACGGCTCACTGTTCGGCCTGCTCCGCATCCAGACCGTGATCCCGGGCCACTGCGCCAAGCAGACCGTTCACGAACTGGTAATCTTCGTCCGCACCATACTTTTTCGTCAGTTCCACCGCCTCGTTGATGGCAACACCGGGCTTATTCTCGCCGCCAAACAGCATCTCGGCAACTGCCAGACGCAGGATGGTCAGGCTGACACGAGGCAGGCGCTCCATGGTCCAGTTGCGCAGATGTGCACGGATCTCATCATCCACCTCGGCAGAATGATCGTAGTATGCGTTCAGCAGATGCTTGCTGAAACCATCCACAGGGTGCTCTTCATCGTTTTCTTCATGGCTGGTAATGGCCTCTGCCAGCGGGATATCACCAAAGGTCTGCGAAAATGCCAGCAAAAATGCATTTTCGCGTGCTTCTCTACGGGGCAAAATATTTTCCATAATGTTCCTCTCGCAGCACGAAGCCTCTCTGGCCAGAGCACAGAGAGGATCGGCTTCCAATTCTGAATTTTATTTTACTTCTCTGCTGCAGTGGTTTCTGCAAGGCCGGCGATCACCAGATTGACGCGGCTCACAGTGACATTGGTCATGTTCTGCACAGCGTTCTTCACGTTTTCCTGCACCTTTTCGGCCACAGCAGGAATGCGTGCGCCAAAGCTCATCATCAGGTTCAGAGTGATGTTTGCGGTACCATCCCGCATTTCCACCACGACCGGAGACTGGATGCTGGATGCTTCCAGCAGATCCTTGAGCTTTTTATTTTGTCTGCCGCAGGAAACCTCGGCAACGCCGTCAATTTCCAATGCTGCGCAGCGTGCGATCTTGCCAATGACTTCGGTGGAGATCTGAAGGCTGCCGCCCCGAAGATCTGTATTCTGAAAATCCATTGTGTTGTCCTCCATTCAAAAGCGGGCACAGCCTGCTTTTTCTTGTTTGAAATGGTCCTGCCTGAAACGATCAATGCCATACGCAGGACAACATCATTCTTTATTGATAGAGTTATTATACCATCAAAGCGGGTGCGATTTCAATACTTGTTTCGGAAAACTCTGCCGCACCTTCTTATTTGACCTCCACCACCGTGATGTTCTGGGCAGTCACAGTGCTTTTGTTCAGCACCACATCCCGGATCTGTGCCACCTGTGCCGCTGTGAGCGGTTCACCGGAGGTCATCACGGTAAGGTCTGCCCGGCCGGACTGCAAAAAGCACAGGCAGTCTGCAAAACCTTTGGCTTTGATCAGCGTTTCGATCTCATTCTCCGCATTCAGATCTTCCAGATTTGCGGTCATCTGGGCGGTATATTCCTTCTTTTCCTCTGCGGAAAGCGACGAGGATTTCATCGTTTTCTTGATGGAATCCATCGCCTCATCGTGGGCCTTCTGTCGCTTAAGCCGAGCCTGCTCAAAAAACTTTGCACCGCTGTCACTGGCAACGCTTACAAGCTGCGCTTCACCATAGTTTTTGTTGGCGCTGGACACCGCTTCGGCCTCTGTGGGCAGCTCATCCAGAACCGTCTGCGCCTGTACCGGGACATCCTCAGCCTCTGCCGCGACCATTGCAGCATTGTCCGGCAGTTCCGTGGGCACATCGCTGCGGGCGTACTGCCAGTTCAAGTATACGGCAATCACCAGTGCGGCAGCCAATGTAACAGCTGTGGCCCTGCGGGTATTTCTGGAAAGTGCTCTCATAAATCGTTCCTCCTTATAAAAGCTGCAGGGTCTCAGCCCTTGCGCTGTTCCACACAAATGCGGTTGGATGGCAGATCCAGCAGTGCGCTTACCAGTTCGGTGATCCGGGCAGCAACGCGGATGTCTCCGCCGCCCTCGCACAGCACGGCCACACCGCACACCTGCGGCAGACATACCGTTTCGGTCAGGGCTGAACCATCTTCCAGCAGGACATGGGTCTGCTGGGACTGCATTTCTCCGGACTGTGTATCCAGCGCATAAATGGCTTCTTCCCCAGTCTCCAGCGTGACCATCACGGTCGTTTTGCCCGCACCGCTCATCTGTGAGATCAGATGTTCCAGCCGGTTCTCCAGCTGTGCCTGATATTCCGTGCTGCTCTGGGCAGACTTTGTGTTTTTTGTGCTGCCCGCTGCCGTGTTCTGCGGAAAAAGTTCCGACAGCAGGATCAGCAGCATTGCCAGAACGCCTACTGCCGCAGCAAGCCTTGCTCTGCCCTGTTTTCCTTTGCATTTCCGGGCAAAATCTTTCACGGAATCTCCGAACGAAATGCCCCCTGCTTCTTTCATTCGGTGTCCTCCTGTACTTCCAGTATCGGTGCCATGCCAAGCTCCTGCTGCAGATATGCCGCGATCCGGCTCTGCTCTGCGGATGTGCACGCCGCCGGGAGGATCACAAGCACCTTTTCTGCCCGAACGGTCTGTTCTGTCCGGGTCAGTGTGATCTCCAGTTTCACCTTTGTACCAAAGCGCCGCTCACACTCTGCGCAAAGATCCGCTTCCAGCCGTTCCTGCGCTCCCTGCAAGAGCGATGTCTCCGTACTCTGGATGCTGACCGCTGCCGGAGCAGCCGCCGCTGCACTTTTCAGTTCCAGCTTCATCTGCGGGGCCAGCCGGAACAGGATCACTAGAATATATAGCCCGGCAACGGCTTTTATGCATCTGCCCGCCCAGCCTGCGCCCGCCAGCAGCGTCGTGATCTCCGCACAGATACAGGCAATGCAGAACGCCGATGCCGCCGTCTGAAATGCGTGCATTTCCTATCCGCCTCCCGTCATCATCAGAAGCCCCACGCCTACCGTCAGCAGTTCAAAAAACAGTGCCGTTACTGCTGCCATGCATTTTACCGCTTCGGCCATGCAGTCAAACAGCGCCTGACAGCGCCGGTTCTCCGCAAGGCCGCACAGAAGCCTGCATCCTGCAAGGAATAGCAAATGGAGCAGAAGCTGCAGATACAGTGGCAGAAATTCGGCCCCGATCACGGCAAGTGCCGCAAAACCCAGACTGCTTTTGAGCAGCTGCATTCCGGCAAGAAATACTTCTGCCGTATCGCTCAGAGCCTGCCCGATCACCGGCACGCCGCCGGTAAGCAGCTGGCCCAACCGCAGTGCAGAACGGTCCAGCTGAACTGTTACCGCTCTTTGCAGCCCTAACAGCACTGCAAAAATCCGCCCAGCCCAGACAAGCCCCCTGCGCAGCAAAGCGCCCATGGCACGGCACGTTTCCGAAAGCCCCTGCTGGGTGCTGATGCAGCACGCCATGCTTACCGCAAGGTAGCTCTGCAGCAGCGGACTGACCACAAGCACCGTACCCTGTGCCAGAAAGCACAGCCCGGTCAGCAGCAGACCGCTTGCCGCTGTGCTGGCATTCACCTCTCCACCGGCAGCGAGCACACCGCTGTACACCGGAAGAAAACCCAGAAGGTAGTTTTTCCACCCCTCCATCCGCTCACAGATCAGCTGTGCAAGGCTGATCAGATCTCCCCACAAAAGAGTGCCGCAGCCCACAGCCGCAGCCAGTTCCAACAAGGCGCTGTCGGCTGCTCCTCCCACCAGAAATGAAAGCACGATCAGCAACAGTAAAAACAGCAGAACATCCGCATAGCAGTGTGCCATCTGCCGGATCATCTCTGCCGGTGATCCCGGCAGGAGCGCGAGCAGAGATTTGAGCGGATCTTTGGCAAAGGACTCTGCACTTTGCGGAGCTTTTTCCAGATAAGGCTGCCAAAGCTCCTGTCCGGGCAGGCCCTGCAGCTGTGCCGCAGCGGCATCAGGTGCAAAAGCCAGAAAGCATACGGTGCACAATACAAACGCTGCCGCTTTTTGCAGGAATTTTTTTATCATGCGGCAAGCCCCCAGATCTTCTGGCAGATCTCTTCCAGCAGAGGAAATGCTGCCGCCAGAACCAAACATCGGCCCGCAAACCCGGCGCACCATGCCAGAGTATCCGCACCAGCTTCTTCGCACAGGGTCCGTGCGTAATCGGTCAGCAGCAAAATTCCGGCACAGCGCAGCAGACAGGCAAATGCAGGCCCGTCCACCCGGCGGCTGAAAGCCAGTACATTCCGAAGCAGCTCCTGCACCGCCACTCCAAGCTGCAGCAGCACAAACAATGCTGCGCCAACGGACAGCAGAAACGCATAGGCCGGTGCATCCTTCCGCAGCAGAAGCTGCGCCGCTGCAAAGGCGACCACTGCCCCCAGAATGGAAAAAGATGTACTCATAGTGCAAACAGCGACTTGATGGTAACGAACAGTGCGCTGATCTGCTTGACAAGGATGGAAAGCACTACCACAAGACCCGCAAGGGTCGTCATCATGGCCTGATCCTCCCGGCCGGAACGGATCAGCAGCTGGTTCAGGACGGCCACGATAATACCGATCGCTGCAATTTTGAACACAAGGTCGATCTCCAAGTTTTCGTCCTCCTGCCACTACAAAAGAATCAGTGCTGCCACCGCGCCGGCTGCAAGGCCAAGCCTGCACGGTAAGCCTTGCCCGGATGCCGCTTTCTGCTGCGCCTGGTGCAGGAATGCTTCAAAACGGGCAGAGTAATAATCCAGTCGTTCGCATTCCTGCGCCGCTTCGCTTTGGCCAAAGCCGGCAAAGCACTGCTCAAAGCAAAGGCGTTCCGCATCATCAAATCTTTCCGGTGCCGGAATTTCCTGCAGTTTTGGTGCTGCATCGCTTTCCAGCAGCTTTTCCTGCACGAGACACCGCTGCAGCTGTTCCAGATCCAGCCTGCGGTAAGCGATCTCCTGCCGGATGCGCTGCAGCAGCTCCACGGTGCGCTGCAGCTGCAGGATATGCTGCTCTGTTCTGACCTGAAATGCCGAACCGGTCAGCCACCCGCACAGCAGGAGCAGCGCAGCCGCTGCCCAATGAAAAAGCCGCATCATACCGTGCAGACCTGCCGGACTTTTCCCGGCGTTGTGCAGCCGTGCAGCAGTACAAATACACGCAGCATTCCATGCCGCTGCAGCGCCTGCACCTGCGGCCGACGGGCGGCTTCTTCCACGCTTGCGGCATGGACGCTTGCAACAAAGTCCACCCCGCTGTAAAAGCCCTGTTCCAGCGCTGCAGTTTCGGCAAGCGTGCCCAGCTCGTCCAGCAAAATAACCTGCGGCGAAAGCGTGCGCAGTGCCATCTGCACAGCCCGTTCCTTAGGGATGCCGGACAGCAGATCCAGCGGCGGCATCTTCTCGGAATCACCCGGCGGAAAGATCTCGCAGCGCTCGTCCACCACGCAGGCTCGCCGTTGCATCCCGGCCAATTCTCGCGCGATCTGACGCAGAAGCGTCGTCTTGCCGCTGTCCGGCTCGCCAACCAAAAGCATCCCAATAAAATGCTTTTTCAGTTGCGCCAGAAGTTCGTCCGGCAGCTGTACCGGAACCGCCCTTGCAATGCGCAGGTTCAACCCCTGCACCTGCTGCAGAACCGTCTGGCCGTCGCGATCCACATAGCGTCCTGCCACACCCACCCGGCAGCCGGAGGGTGTGGTCAGAAATCCATGCGCAAGCTCCGTCTGGTGTGCATGTACCGCGCCGCCGCACAGGGTGTGAAAGATCTCTTCGATCTGAAACTGATCCAATACACACTCCCTCAGCTGCAGCGGGCACTCCGGCAGGTCCTGCAGCGGGAGCTGCCGACCCGACAGTGTAACAAAAACACCACAGCCTGTCCGGAACCGAAGTTCATGGATCTGCGCTGCCGTCTGTGCTGGCAGCTGTCCCAATGGCCCGGCCAGCCATGAGGGAAGCAGGCGTATCGCCCGATAATACTCATCCACACTGTCCTCTCCTTTTTCAGGCTCATTGCCTGCTATGAGTATATGCCTGTCCCTGCCGGATAGAACCTGCGGACATAAAAATATCCCCGCAGCACAAAACTGCGGGGATATCCATTGGAGCGGTTTTATCAGATGTTTTCGTCGCTGATCATTGCCAGAAATTCTGCCTCGGTCAGCACCGGGATGCCAAGCGCCTGCGCCTTGGTCAGTTTGGAGCCTGCTGCCGTGCCTGCCACGACATAGGCCGTTTTCTTTGAAACAGAACCGCTGGCCTTACCACCGTTTTTCACGATCAGTGCTTCCGTCTCATTGCGGGAAAGAGTTTCCAGCGTGCCGGTGACCACCAGCGTTTTTCCTGCCAGCTTATCGCCCTTCGGTTCGCCCTTCCACTGCATATTCAATCCGGCATCGGCCAGACGATGGACAAGGTCGGTCGTTCCCTCTTTTGCAAAGAATTCCACGACGCTCTGCGCCATTACGCCGCCAAACCCATCGATCTCGCTGATCTGCTCTGCACTTGCTTCTCGGACAGCCTGCAGCGTACCGAAATGCTCTGCCAGCAGGGCTGCAGCTTTATCGCCAATGTTGCGGATGCCAAATCCGAACAGGAGCTTATCCAGATTGTTCTGCTTGGAAGCCTCGATGGCGTTCAGCAGGTTATCGGCGCTCTTTTCCTTGAACTTATCCAGCGTCAGCAGCTGTTCCCGCGTCAGCGTGTAGATATCCGCTGCGGAGTGCACCATGTCCTTCTCCACCAGCTGGGTGGCAACTGCTGTGCCAAGGCCCTCGATATCCATTGCATCGCGGGAAGCAAAATGGATGATATTGCGCAGTGCCTGTGCCGGGCACTCGGGGTTAACACAGCGCAGAGCTGCTTCATCCTCCAGATGAACGACTGGTGCACCGCAGGAGGGGCAGACCGTGGGCATCTCATAGGGCTGTGCATCCTCTGCGTGATGGGTAACACCGATCACTTCCGGGATGATATCGCCCGCCTTGCGCACCTGAATGGTATCGCCGATGCAAAGGCCGAACTGATGGATAAAATCCTCATTGTGCAGGGTCGCGCGGGCAACGGTAGTACCCGCCAGAAAGACAGGGTCAAAGCAGGCCGTCGGGGTAAGAACACCGGTGCGGCCAACTGCGACCTCAATGCTGCGCAGCGTTGTCTCCTTTACCTCTGGCGGATACTTAAACGCAATTGCCCAGCGTGGGAATTTGTTGGTGGAACCCATCAAATCGCGCTGTGCAAAATCGTTCACCTTGATCACTGCACCATCCATATCAAAATCCAGTTTGGCACGGTTCTGACCGATCTGCTCGATCTCGGCAATGGCCTGCTCAATGTCATGCACGATATGATAGCGCGGCGAGACCGGCAGGCCAAGGCTCTTGAGGTAATCCAGACTTTCAGCATGCTTGGTAAGCGTTTTGCCGCGGATCTGCTGCACATTGAAAACAAAAATAGAAAGGCCCCGGCTTCCGGTGATCTTTGCGTCCTTCTGGCGCAGCGAACCGGCAGCCGCATTGCGCGGATTTTTAAAGGGCGCTGCGCCCTGCAGCTCCTGCTCTGCACACAGCTTCTGGAACGCGCCATGCGGCATATATACCTCACCGCGCACTTCCAGAAATTCCGGTGCATCCTTCAACTTTTTGGGAATGCTGCGGATGGCGCGGACATTGGCGGTCACGTCCTCGCCCACCACGCCATCGCCGCGGGTAGAGGCACGAACCAGCTCACCGTTTTCGTATTCCAGACTGCAGGAAAGGCCATCGATCTTGATCTCCACCACATACTCCGGCTCTATGCCGGCTTCCCGCACGCGGCGGTCAAAATCCCGCAGCTCATCATACGAAAATGCATCCAGCAGGCTTTCCATTTTTACCGCATGGGTCACCTTGGGCAGCTTGCTGCTGGCCGTGCCGCCTACCTTCTGGGTAGGCGACGATGCCGTGACCAGCTGCGGAAACTGCGCTTCCAATTCTTTCAGTTCCCGGGTCAGAGCATCATACTCAAAATCTTCAAGCTCCGGGGCATCCTGGTCATAGTAAAGCCGATTGTTTTTCTCGATCACAGCGCGCAATTCTTCCACGCGCTTTTTTGCCTGTTCCAACTCCAAAAGTTCCACTCTCCCGCTATCCGGTTTCTCCCGCGCTGCCGTCCGGCACTACCGCCTGAAAATGCATCGCAGAAAACTATTTTAATTATATCACATCCAGCCGCGCTCTGCAAAGAGAAAGCGGATACAATTTGTATAAGTGCTTTGAAATCTGCATGTGTAATCGTTTTCAATCATCACTGCAGATTGATTTAAAATCAACACGTGAAGATACTCTTTGTTTATTCTTTTAATAAAGCAACGTATTATCGTGCGATTCCTCCACATCCATGACGAGTGAATCGTCCGGTGGTATCGTTAAGTCGTCGGCCAAAACACACACAGAAAGGGCAACGCATTCGTCGTGAATGCTTTAGGCCTTGTCCCCCCGGCATCGTCCTCATGATGGTCGTGTTCAGTTCGTCACCACGGCAAAGAAAGCCGGTGTGGATGAGCATGTCATTAAAAAGATTGTCGGCCACTGTATTGATGATGTTGCCGAAAAGTCGTATACTAAAAGAGGCATTGAGTGGATTCGTCATTTCATGCAATGCATCGTACCATCCTAGATTTTGTACTATTATTTTAGGAGAAAAGCTGTTCCGATTTGTGAACTAAGTATCATACCGTTTCAAGAGGAGATCAAGCTGCCATGGATTGGGAAACTTTAAGATCAAGCTGTCTTGCCTGCACCCGCTGCGAGCTGTGCAAGACCCGCACCAATGTGGTGTTCGGTCAGGGTGTGGAAGATGCCGAAGTTCTGTTTGTGGGCGAAGGCCCCGGCCAGAATGAGGATGAGCAGGGTCTGCCCTTTGTGGGGCGCAGCGGCCAGCTGCTGGACAAATATCTGTTTGCCATCGACCTTGACCGCACGAAGAACTGCTATATTGCAAACATCGTCAAATGCCGCCCGCCGCAGAACCGTGACCCTCAGCCTGCTGAGAGCGAAGCCTGTATGCCCTGGCTGCGGGAGCAGTTCCGCCTGCTGAAGCCAAAGATCGTGGTCTGCCTTGGCCGCATTGCCGCCCAGCGGATGATCCGAAAGGATTTCTCCGTGACCAAGGAGCATGGCCAGCTGTACGAAAAGGGCGGCATCCTGTTCATGGGTACCTTCCACCCTGCCGCTCTGCTGCGCAGCCCGCAGAACAAGCCTGCAGCCTTTGCTGATTTTACTGCCCTGCGGGACAACATTGAAACGGTATGCAAACATACCTATCATAAAGACTGAATCATTCCCGCTGCAAGAACCAAACACCTTCCTTTTGCATACTCTAAAACAAAAAGAGAGGTGTTCGATTATGGAAACTGCACGACATGATTCCATTGATTTCTTTCTGGGTGCCACAACGCCTGCCGGTTTCAAGGGCTATTTTGAACCGCTGCGCCACGAACCCGGTATGCAGATGTACCTAATCAAAAGCGGGCCGGGCTGCGGCAAATCCACCCTGATGAAGCGGCTTGCCCGTGCTGCCGAACAGCGCGGCGAACTGACGCAGCGCATCCACTGTGCCAGCGACCCGGACAGTCTGGACGGCGTGATCCTGCCCGGGCAGCACAGGGCTATCGTGGATGCCACTGCACCCCATGTGGTGGAGCCGGATGCTCCCGGTGCGGACGAAGTGGTGGTGAGTTTGTACCACACCATCGATACAGAAAAGCTGCACCAGTGCACCGATGAGGTCAAGGCGCTGTTTGCCCGCAACGCCCTGCTGCGCAGCCGCGCTGCACGATATATTGCATCGGCAGGCAGCCTTTTGCTGGACAGCCGCCGCGCCGAAGCCTGCAGCGCCAATTTTGACAAGGTGCGCCGTTATGTCAAACGGCTGTGCACCCGGGTGATGCCGCGCACGGAAGGCATTGGCAGCGAAGAGCTGCGCCTGCTTTCCGCCGTCACCCCCAAGGGTGAAATGTTTTATCAGGGCACTGCACAGGCATTGGCGGATAAGTTTATCGTGTTCCGGGATGATTACGGCGCGGTGTCCCGCCTGCTGCTGGAGCTGATTCGTGCCGAAGCCCTGACGCGGGGCTACCACATTATTACCTGTCCATGCGCCATGCACCCGGAGGATAAGATCGACCATATCCTGATCCCGGAGCTGAAGCTTGCCTTCCTGACGGATAATCGCTGGCATCCGGTGCATCTGCCCAGTGTGCAGGCTGTGCGGTGCACCCGCTTCCTTGACAGGGAAAATCTGGCAGCGTACCGGGCACGGCTGCGCTTTAACGAGCGTGCTGCCGCCGAACTGCTGGAACAGGCCAGTGCCCTGATGGCACAGGCCAAGAGCTGCCACGATGAGTTGGAGACCTATTACCGTGCAGCGGTGGATTTTGGCAAAGTGGATGAAGCGGCAGCAGAATGCATGGAGATGTTCGGCCTGAAATAATCAGTTTACGTCGACGAACCGGGAGTTTCTCTGAAGACCGTCCGCTTGGGTGGGACCCTGTTGCCGTGAGGCAATCGGGCGGGCGATGGAATGGCCCGAATCGTGTCTGAAGAGGAATTACCGGTTCGTCAGTGTATCCCAAAAGCGGAGGTGAAATGCTTTGGCAACGGTTCATCTGCCCATCCGGCAGCTGGTGGAATTTCTGCTGCGGACCGGCAGCATTGACAGCCGGTTTACAGGGTTTGACCGTGCACTGGAAGGTGCCCACATCCACCGCAAATTGCAAAAAGCTGCCGGAGACGGCTATCAGGCTGAGGTATTTCTCTCCGTAGAGCGGCAGGCAGAGGGCATCACTTTTACCCTTGAGGGCCGGGCTGACGGCATTTTTACCGATGAGACTGGCACGGTAGTCATTGACGAGATCAAGACCACCACTGTGCCGCCGGAAGAGATCACTGAGGATATGAACCCCTGCCACTGGGCACAGGGCATGGTGTACGGTGCCATTTATGCCGCACAGCAAAGCCTGCCGGAACTGAACGTCCGGCTGACTTATTATCAGATAGACACCGATCAGATCATCCGCTTTATCCGCCGCTTTACGCAGCAGAAGCTGGATGAATTTCTTGACAAATTATTGTGCCAGTATGCTCCGTGGGCGCAGCGCCGGATAGAGTGGGATGTAAAGCGTACTCAGAGCCTTTCGGCACTGCAGTTCCCGTTTGCGCAGTACCGGCCCGGACAGCGGGCTATGGCGGGCGAGATCTACCGCGCCTGCCGCGCTGGCAAGACCGCCGACTGCAAGGGCGGTACGCGGCTGTTCTGTCAGGCTCCTACCGGCATTGGCAAGACCATGAGCGCGCTTTTCCCCGCGCTGAAAGCCATGGGCGAAGGCAACGGAGAAAAGCTGTTCTATCTCACGGCCCGCAACACAACCCAGACTGCCGCCGAGGATGCCTTGAACCGGCTGCATACGGCCCAGCCAAAGCTTGCCCTGCGCAGTGTGACGCTGACCGCCAAGGAAAAGGTCTGCCTGCATCCGGACGCAGAGGGACATCCCGCCTGCCTGCCGGAGCTTTGTCCCTACGCCAACGGCTACTACGACCGCATCAAGGATGCACTGACAGCTCTGCTGGACGGTACCGGCAGCTTTGACCGCGCAGCGCTGGCCGGGGCGGCAAAGCGTTTTTCGGTGTGTCCCTTTGAACTGGGGCTAGACCTGAGCGAGTGGTGCGATGTGGTCATTGGGGATTACAATTACCTGTTCGATCCGGTGGTGCACCTGAAGCGGTTCTTTGATTCTTCCGGCGACTGGTTGTTTTTGGTCGATGAAGCACATAACCTGCCCGACAGAGCCAGAGCAATGTATTCTGCACGCTTTTGTAAAAGCAGCCTGACCGAGGCAAAACGCGCATTGGGCAAGGGCAAAAGTGCTTTAAAGACCGCTCTGACCAAAGCAGACAAAGCCCTGCTGGAAGCCCGGAAAGCCTGCATACAGCTTGCACCCCGGCACAGCAGCCAGACCGATGCCGCAGACCCGGCACAGACCAGTCTTTTGCCTGAAAACACTGTCCCCGCACTGGAACTGCCCGAACCGCTGTATGCACAGGACAGTACTGTATTTTTGCAGGAGCCGCCCTCTGCCCTGCTCAGTCCGCTGCGGGCCGTACAGGCACCTTTGCAGGACTGGCTGGAAGCGAACCCGGATGCCGAAGCACATGCACAGTTGCTGGAGCTTTATTTTGCTGTACAGGACATCGCCCGTGCTGCCGAACGATACGACAGCCACTTTGTCACTCAGCTTACCGCGCGCGGCAGAGAGCTTGAATTGCAGCTGCTGTGTCTGGACCCGGCACCTTTTGTGGATGCCAGCCTTGCCGCAGGGCGCAGCGCAGCGCTGTTCAGTGCAACACTGTCTCCGCCCTCGTTCTACCGCAGTGTTCTGGGCTGCAGCGATGCACGTGCCGTCGCACTGGACAGTCCCTTCCCGGCTGAAAATCTGGGGCTGTATTGCCTGCCGAATATCTCTACCCGCTACCGCGACCGCGAAGCCAGCGTGCAGGCAGTTTCGGATGCACTGGCCCGGCTGGTGCAGGCCAGAGCGGGAAACTACTTTGCCTTTTTCCCAAGCTACGCATATCTGCGGCAGGTACACGAAGATTTTGCAGCACGTTACCCGGGCATTCGCACCCTTGTGCAGGAAAGCCGTCTGGATGATGCCGCTCGGGCTGAATTTCTGGCTCAGTTTGTGCCGGACCCGGCCGAAACACTTCTGGGTTTTGGCGTGATGGGTGGCATCTTTGGTGAGGGAGTTGATCTTGCAGGCAGCCGCCTGATCGGGTGCGCCATTGTGGGTGTGGGCCTGCCGCAGGTAAATCCGCAGCAGGAAATGCTGCGCCGTTATTATGACGCACAGAACGGCTTTGGATTTGATTATGCCTACCGCTATCCCGGTATGAACAAGGTACTGCAGGCCGCAGGGCGCGTGATCCGCACGCCGGAAGACAGAGGTGCGGTGCTTTTGCTGGACGACCGGTTTGCCCAGCAGGAATACATCCGGCTGTTCCCTCCTCACTGGCGGCATATCCGCTATCTGCGCAGCTGCGAAGAACTGGCCGCTGCCCTGCAGGACTTCTGGAATAAATGAGACCCAAACAAAAAGGCACTGCCGCACCCAAAACAGGAGCGGCAGTGCCTTTGATTCTTTTTTGTTTTATTTTGCTGCTTTCCGGTTCTGCAGGCTATCCCACGAGGGCATTTCATTGCGCAGCTTTTCCCACATGGGCATTGCCGTGCCGGTCTGCCTGCGCAGAGCATCGAACGCTTCGTCCAGATACTTCATTTCGGACACTGCGTGCATGGCGTGATCCGAAACGCACAATCTGCCCAGCGGTGTTTTTGTCATGGTAAACACCATCGCTTCCATCTTACGGCGGGCCGATGTGCCGGGCTGGAAATTATCGGTGTTGTTGGCATCGTTCACCGGGATGCCCGCATCCTTGAGCATCAGGCAGGCTTCATAGGCGGCATCCAGAATGGCACCGCGCTGCTGCTTGGTGGCCCGGTGCAGATCGCCGTTGCAGGCATAGCACACATAGCACGCCGGCAGAACGAATGCAATGTGGCACTTGAGCCATTCATCCATATCGCCATAGAAGGTCAGCTTGTATTTTGCACCGTCAAAGGCGGTCTTGAGCCGGGTTCGGAAGGTGCCAGAAAGCGGAGTTGTGGCACCGCCCACCGTCATGCCAGCACTGGCGTACACACTGACCACATGGTCGTGTTCACGGCGGCCTGCCGTGCCCTGAAAGCCGAATGCGATCTTATCCGCCGGGCGCTGCATGAATTCCAGCACCTGCTTTGCCTGCGGGTTGTTGCCCACAAACACAAAATACTGGCTCTTGTTGGCCTTGAGCACAGGAAGCACATCCGGCAGCTGGCCCGCCTGCACGACCACAAAGACGAGATCATAATAATCATCCGGGGCGAGAGTGTCCACGGTTTTGATCCGTTCCGTTGTGGTCTTGCGCTGCACCCAGTGGCGGATGACCAAACCCTTCTGGTCGATCATTTCCTTCCACTCTCCGCGTGCAAGCAGCGTGACAACGTTCTTTTTGTTCTGCATCAGCACATGGGCCAGCTCGCAGCCCAAAACGCCCGCACCGTAAACCAGAATCCTCATCCAGATACGCCTCCCTTATGTGTGTTAAGGTTTGCTTACTTTTTCAAAAACGAGAAAAAGCCTTTTTTCTCGTAAGGTGCACTGCTTACGCCCTTGACCTCATAGCCGGTTGCATTGATGGCATCCCGCAGCTTCTGCTCGTCCAGCGGCTGTTCCGAGTGGATCACCGTCTGGGCTTTTGCCTGCGAGGACGACACCCTTTTCACCTCCGGGAAGGCCTTGCGCACGGCTTCGTTGACATGGCTCTCGCACATGCCGCACATCATACCATCTACTTTTACGATCGTTTCAATCATTTTATTCCCCTCCAGATCTTCTGCGCGCATCGGCCCGTTGACGCAGAATCTGTTAGGAAGCGCTAACCGTAGTTTCAAACAAAACGCCGTCGGGAACTGCCCGGCAGCGGTGCGGAGCGGTTCCCTGTTCTGTGGTGGGTCTGCTCAGAAAATGCACGCATGATTTCTTGTCTTCATCATATCACACTAGTGGGCTAAATGCAAGATGAAAAATACCCCATCCCGGTTTTTGCGCTTTTCACTCATGCACCCGGTATCCTGCTGCCGTGGTCAGTATTCAATGCCCTTCCGGGCGGAAATTCCCCTCTGGTAAGGGTGGCGGTGGCACTTCATCTCGGTCACATAGTCCGCAGCGTCCAGCATCCACTGTGGCGCAGCATGGGCAGTAAGCACGCATTCCTGCTCTGCCGGGCGTTCCAGCACAGCCTTTTGCAACAGGGCTTTATCCACCATATCCAGTTCCCATGCGCTGCCTGCTTCGTCCAAAATCAGCAGGTCGGCAGGGGCGGCCATGGCCGCTGTGAGGTTCGCATTCTGCAGCTGGCGGGTGGCTTCCTTTTCCGCTTCGTTCATCTGGAACACGAATTTCTGCCCCGCCTTGCCGCGGTACACCTTTGCACCCAGCTGTTCCAGCAGCGGCACCTCGCCGCTTTTGCCGCCTTTGAGGAACTGCAGGATCACCACCCGCTTTCCGCTGCCCATGGCCCGCAAAGCAAGGCCCATGGCAGCGGTGGTCTTGCCCTTGCCATCACCGTAATATAGATGTAACAGCCCTGTACGCTTCATGGTCATTTCTCCTTTTGTCTTTGCGTTTATGGTAACACAAACCCAGCAAAAAAGGAAGAGGAAGCACCCGAAGGCGCTTCCTCTTTCAAGCAATGCGATATTTACTGATACAGAGGGAAATCCCGGGTCAGCTTCAGCACACGGTCACTGATCTCGTCCTTCTTCTCGTCGTAGTGCCAGATGCAATCGGCGATGCAGTCGGCGATCACCTTCATCTCGGCCACGCCCATGCCGCGGGTGGTAACAGCCGGGGTGCCCAGACGCACGCCAGAAGTCACGAACGGGCTGCGGGTCTCGCCGGGGACAGTGTTCTTATTGGCGGTGATGTGCACGCTGTCCAGACGTGCTTCCAGCTCCTTGCCGGTGCACTCCTCGTCACGCAGGTCGATCAGCATGAGGTGGTTATCCGTACCGCCGGACACCAGCTTGACACCGCGTGCCTGCAGCTCTGCTGCCAGAGCCTGTGCATTCTCCACGATCTTGCGGGCATATTCCTTGAACTCCGGCTTCAGTGCTTCACCAAAGCAGACAGCTTTTGCGGCGATCACATGCTCCAGCGGGCCACCCTGGGTGCCGGGGAACACGGCAGAATTGATGCGCTTTGCAAGAATGGGATTGTTGGTCAGGATCAGACCGCCGCGGGGGCCGCGCAGGGTCTTGTGGGTGGTGGTGGTAACAACATCAGCATACGGCACAGGACTCTGGTGATAGCCGCCTGCCACCAGACCGGCAATGTGGGCCATATCCACCATCAGATATGCACCATAGCCGTGGGCGATCTCAGCGATCTTCTCAAAATCGATGGCACGGGGATATGCAGATGCACCGGCCACGATCAGCTTGGGGCGCACCTTTTTAACCTGCTTTTCCAGCTCAGCATAGTCGATCACGCCGTCGGCATTGACACCGTAAGAGACAAAGTTATAGTTCTTGCCGGACATGTTCACCGGAGAACCGTGGGTCAGATGGCCGCCCTGAGACAGGTCCATGCCCATGACAGTATCGCCCAGATCCAGCAGAGCAAAATAAACTGCCAGATTGGCCTGTGCACCGGAGTGGGGCTGAACATTGGCATATTTTGCGCCGAACAGCTTGCAGGCACGCTCGATGGCAATGTTCTCCACCTCGTCCACATAGACACAGCCGCCATAGTAGCGCTTGCCGGGCAGGCCCTCGGCGTACTTGTTGGTCAGGATGCTGCCCATTGCGGCCATGACGGCGGGAGAGACGATGTTCTCACTGGCGATCAGTTCAATGTTTTGGCGCTGACGGTTCAGCTCGCGATCCATGGCTGCGGCCAACTCCGGATCAACGGTATTGACCAGACCGATGGTGTCCATCATTTCATTGTACATAATATTCTACCCCTCTCAATTTCCGGAGAAAGCCCCGGATCTCTGGATCTCTTCAAGCCACCCTGCTCCGCGCACGAACCGAATTGCTTTCTTTTATCATAGCAGAAAGCTGCAGAATCTTCAACTTCCATTTTGCCAAAAGGCTTGCTTTTTTCGTCTGAAGTGTTTATTATACTTGTATAAAAATGCAGTGTCGTTTTTGTATATTTTTCAAGTCAGTCAACCTTCAGATGAAGCGAGGTGTTCTCTGGTGACGGTCAGTGAAGCAAAGCAGACCCAGCGCAAAGCGGGCCGTGCCGCACGCAAGGCTCTCGGCCCGGAAGAACGCAAGGCTGCAAATGCCGCTTTGTGCGCATTCCTCTGGCAGCTGGCTGCCGTGCAGAATGCGCAGACCATCCTGCTGTACGCGGCGTTTGGTTCCGAAGCCGACCTTTCTGCCCTTGCGGAAAAGGCGCAGGCGCAAGGCAAAACGCTGGCCTATCCGGTGTGCGGCGAGGCGTATTCCCTTACAGCCGCTGTGCCCGGCCCGGACGGCTGGGAGATGGGACAGTACGGCATCCGCACCCCCATCCTGAGCCGGTCGGAGATTCTGCTGCCGGAAGCACTGGATCTGGTCCTTGTACCCTGCACGGCTTTTGATGCAGACTGCTTCCGGGTCGGCATGGGCAAGGGCTATTACGACCGGTATCTTCCCCGCTGCAAAAACGCGGTGAAGATCGGCATTGCATTTGAGGCACAGCGGGTGGAACATGCTGCCGTAGACGAGCACGACCAGCGGCTGGATGCCTATGTAACAGAGAGGGGTATTTACAAATGGAAATGACTAAGCTGAGCTGTGAGAAATTTCTCGCAGAGCTGGCCAGCAAAGCCCCCACGCCGGGCGGCGGCGGAACGGCGGCGCTGGTGGGTGCTGCCGGTGTAGCACTGGGCAATATGGTGGGCAACCTGACCACCGGCAAAAAGAAATATGCCGCCGTGGAAGCAGACATTCAGGCCCTGAACACAAGGGCCGATGCCCTGCGCAAAGAGCTGGAGGCGCTGGTGCAGGCCGATGCCGATGCCTTTGCGCCGCTGGCTGCGGCCTACGGCCTGCCCAAGGACACACCAGAGCAGGCTGCACACAAAGCCGCCGTGCTGGAAAAGGCGCTGGATGCCGCCTGTGCCGTGCCACTTGAGGTCATGGAAAAGTGCGCCGAGGGCATTGCTCTGGTGGAAGAATACGCCGCCAAGGGCAGCGTGATGGCCGTCTCGGACGCAGGCTGTGCAGCCGCTCTGTGCAAGGCAGCCTTGCAGGCCGCAAGCCTGAATGTGTTCATCAACACAAAGCTGATGGCAGACCGTGAGCGCGCTGCTGCGTTGGACGCAAAAACAGACAAACTGCTGGATGAATTTGTGTCGCGGGCAGACGCTGTTTTTGCATCCGTGACGAACAAATTGCGGAATAAGTGAGGAAAAGTATTATGGCAACGATTTTGAAGGGCGCACCCGTTGTAGCCGCTATGAACGAACGCAATGCGGCGCTGTGTGAGCAGCTCAAGGCAAAAGGCATCACTCCCACGCTGGCCGTGGTGCGTGTGGGTGAGCGGGAGGACGACCTCTCCTACGAGCGCGGCGTGATCGCCCGCTGCGGCAAGGTGGGTGTGGAGGTAAAGCAGTTTCTTCTGCCCGCCGATGCTTCGCAGGACGATCTGCTGAAGGTGATCGCCGAGGTGAACGCAGAGGATACCATCCACGGATGCCTGCTGTTCCGTCCGCTGCCCAAGCAGTTCAATGACCGCACTGTGCGTGCGGCGCTGGCTCCGGAAAAGGACATTGACGGCATCACGGACGATTCTCTGGCCGGTGTGTTCACTAATACCGATCTCGGCTATGCTCCCTGCACTGCGCAGGCCTGCCTTGAGATCCTGAAGTATTACAACATTCCGCTTTCCGGCAGGCGCGCTGTCGTAGTGGGCCGCAGCCTTGTGGTAGGCAAGCCCGCAGCCATGATGCTGGACCGCGAGAACGCCACCGTGACCATCTGCAATTCCCGCACGCAGAACCTGCCCGCCATCTGCAAGGAAGCAGATGTGGTAGTAGTGGCCATGGGCAAGATGGGTGCCGTGGGTGCCGACTGCCTGCGTGAGGGCCAGACCGTGGTAGACGTGGGCATCCATGTGAACGAAAAGGGCAAGCTGTGCGGTGACGTAAAGTTCAGCGAAGCAGAGCCGGTAGTGGATGCCATCACGCCGGTACCCGGCGGTGTGGGCACTGTGACCACCTCGGTGCTGGTGGGCCATGTCGTGCAGGCTGCAGCAAAAAAGGCCGGGCTGTAACGAATGATAGAACTATAAAATAAAAGACGCTTGATACACTGCTGTATGCTTCCCTGCCGGGAAAACATATTCAGACAAGACCAAGCGTCTTTTTTGATTGCTATATTTTAGCCGCGGACAATGAGCAGCAGCAAAGCCGAAGCCACACACTGCATGATCAGCCAGCGGGCCACCACCTGCTCGTCGCTCCAGCCCTTATTCTTGCGGGCGTGGTCGTGCAAAGGGGTGCGGGTGTTCTTGAGGATGGAAATGTGCAAAAAGCGCTTCAGGCTGATCTTCAGGATGCCCAGACTGCCATCCACGATGAACACGATGGCTGCCAGCAGGAAGGCAAACGGATGGCCGCATTTGAGGGACAGCATTGCGATAAAGAAGCCCATTGCGCGGCTGCCGGCATCGCCCATCAGCAGGCTGGACGGCTTTGCGTTGGACCACAGATAGGCCAGCAGCGCACCCATGAACACAACGCCTGCGGTGCCGTACTCGGCCAGCTCTGTTTTATAGGCCAGCAGGTAGGTGCCGATGGTCACCACTGCAACACTTGCCGAAAGGCCGTCCACGCCGTCGGTGCAGTTGACCACATTGATGCTGGTCCAGATCAGAATAACGATCAGCAGCAGGTACACAGCATACGGCAGAGTGAAGCTCCACTGCAGGAAATTCACACCGCAGCCGTTGAAGTTGAGGTAGGTCACACCTGCAACAATGGCAATGGCAAAATCAATGATACCCTTTTTATACTCATTCCATGCAGTTTCAGCAGCATCGTCAAAGTAGCCGGACAGCATGGATGCAATGAGCAGGATGGTGTAGATGACGTATTCCACCTTGAACGGCAGGAATGCCAGCGATACCAGTGCGATGCACAGCACGAAGATCAGGCCGGAACCACGGGCCTTACCCTTGGAAAGCGCACCGTTCACCGCAAACTCGCGGCCATGGTCGTGCGGAAGCTTATCGTGAAAAACGGAGTCCATCAAAGCCGTAAGGGCAAACGCCAGCAGGAATGCCAGAGCATCGACACCGCGCTGTCCTACGACCGAAAGCAGTGATTCGATCATATTCAAAGTTCCTCTTTCTTTTATGTTTGTGAGAGAAGTGTATCACGCTATCCATAAAAAATCAATCATTCCCGGAGAAAAATCCACGTTTGATTGACTTTCTGCAGCACCGCACTTATAATAGTATATCAGTCTGTCGAAAAAGTTATTGTTTCTATAAAAGGAGAACTCATGTCCATCTCTCTTGAGCAGCTTTCGGCGCAGATGCGCCGGGGCGAACAGGTGCCGCTGCGGCACACCATGCAGGTGGTGCTCACACTGAGCATCCCATCCATCCTGCAGCAGATCGTGGTAACTGCGGTGGAGTACATCGACGCAGCCATGGTGGGGCATATCGGTGCATCTGCTACGGCATCCATTGGCATCGTCAGTTCCAGCACGTGGCTCATGCATGGAATGCTGGCCGGTCTATATATGTCCTTTGCCATTCAGGTGGCACAGTATCTGGGTGCAGACCGGCAGGACGATGCACGCGGTGTATTGCGCCAATCTATGATCTTCAACCTTGTGGTGGGCCTTGCAGCTGCGGCCTTCGGCATTGGCATCAGCCGTTTTCTGCCCGGATGGCTGGGCGCCGACCCTTCCCTGCAGGCGGATGCTTCGGCCTACTTTGCCATCTGGTCGGCTTCCCTGCCCTTTTTGATGATCATGGGAACCTACTCCTCCATGCTGCGTTCCTCCGGCGATGCCCTGACACCGGGCCTTATCAGCGTGCTGACCTGCGTGCTGGATGTGATCTTTAACTTCTGCCTCATCAATCCCACCCGTGAGATGGTGGTGTTTGGCCGCACAATGACCGTCTGGGGCCTTGGCTGGGGGGTACCGGGCGCAGCACTGGGCACCGCCCTTGCTACCGCTATCAGCGGTGTGCTGACCCTTGCCATCCTGCTGCTGCGGGACGGCCCGCTGTGCATCCGCAAGCCCGGCTCCTGGCACATTACCAAAGCCTGCCTGCAGAACCTGTGGAAGGTAGGCGCACCGCTGGCCGCAGAGCGTGCAGTTCTTTCCTCGGCGCAGGTGCTGCTCATCCGCATCGTATCCGGCCTTGGCACCACCGCCATTGCTGCCAACAGTCTGGGTGTGAGCGCCGAAAGCCTGTGCTACATGGCAGGCTATGGCATTCAGGATGCATCCCTTGCACTGGTGGGGCAGGCCGTGGGCGCAAACCGTCGGGATATGGCAAAAAACTTTGCCTGGCTGTGCACCGGCATGGGCATAGGCATCATGGCGCTGACCGGTGTTGGCATGTACATTTTTGCGCCAAACCTGATGGGTATTTTCACCGCAGATGCGGCAGTTATTGCGCTGGGCGCACAGGTGCTGCGCATTGAAGCACTGGCCGAACCGATGTTCGGTGCCAGTATCGTTGCCAGCGGTGCCATGCAGGGTGCCGGAGACAGCACGGGATGCTTTGTGCTGAACCTTGTCAGCATGTGGGGCATCCGGCTCACGCTGGCTTCCCTGCTGGCTCCGCATTTTGGGCTGGTGGGCGTATGGATGGCCATGAGCTTTGAGCTGACCATGCGCGGGGTGCTGTTCCTTGTGCGGCTGGTACGCGGCAGATGGCTGGACAAAGGGGCATTAGCCTGATCGACCGCTGGCGGATATATTTTCCTCTAAATAACAGCTCCCCGGCCGGGAACCGCACTGCGGGACCTGACCGGGGAGTTTTGCTGTGGTTATATGATTTGAGAAGAAGAAAAAATGGAGAACAAGTTACTTTCTGCCGTGCAGGATGGGAGACAGCGGCTTGTAGATCAGCATGCACAGCACTGCATCCAGCAGGCCTTTGACCAGCGTGAAGGGCATATTGAAGATGACAAGGCACTTGATGAGGCTGTCTGCAGAAGGCAGGATGGCCTGATACATGCCGAGGATGGCTTCCAGCGGCATGTGGTAGAACTGCACATAGGCCGGATAGGTGATGAAGTAGTTGGACGGTACGCTGAACACAGCCATGGCTGCAGCGCCTGCAATAGCACCAATGATGGCGGTCTTGCGGCTCTTGTGGTGCTTATAGATAACGCCTGCCACAGCGGAGAAAACCGCACCCAGCATGAAGTTGCACAGCTCGCCCACGCATGCAGTGGAAGTGCCCTTGATAACGATGTGCAGCAGGTTCTTCATAAAGCTGATGACCACACCGTACACCGGGCCGAGAGCAAAGGCACCCAGCAGAGCCGGCAGGTCAGAAAAGTCCATCTTGACGAAGGACGGGATGAGCATCGGAATGGGAAACTCAATGAACATCAGGATAAAGGCCACCGCGCTGAGCATGGCGGCAACAGTAAGATTGTGAGTCGTGCTTTTTTTCATGGTAATGATCCTTCCCGGGGTAAGATGCCCCTTACAAAAATTGTTCCGAAAGCTCTTTTCGTATCTTGTTTTTTGGAACGGGAAGGACAAATAGAAAAGCGCCCTGCTGCAACAAAAACACTGCAACAGGGCGCGTAGACAACGATTTGCCTGCCGTTTCTTGCATCCGGACTATACCGTTGGTCCCGGAGTTGCACCGGGTCAGCACCCTTGCGGGTGGTCGCGGACTTTACCGCCAGTGGGGAATCTCACCCCGCCCTGAAACGAACTTTCTGGCACAAAGTATAGCGTGGCAGGCCCAGCTTGTCAAGAGGACATCTTAAAATTTGTGCAAAAAATGTCAAAGTAATTCTTTCAAGCTCCCTTCTCTGTAAGCTCTTGCCCGGGTGGGTGCGGTATGGTATCATAGATGGGTCGTATAAAATTCAGGAGGTTATCATGATCTTTTCTATTCGTGATCTTTCGTTTGAGCTTGGCTCTGTGCTGCTGGAGGGCTGGTTTGCACTGGCTGCGCGCGCAGGGTGCGCACTGCTCATTCTGCTTGCCGCATGGCTGGTACGCCGCTGGCTGAGCAAAAGGGGCATTCCGGCACTGCTGGCCCGCAAGTGGCACTTTAACGGCACTCCCATCCTGCTGCGCAGCTTTGCGGTACCCATCCAGCGCATGTGCACTGCGGTTGGCGTATATCTGGCGGCAGCTTCCCTGCCCTGGGCCATTCCCGGCATTGCCAAGCTGCTGTTGGTCTGCTTCCGCCTTGTCATGACCCTGCTGGTCTGCGAAGGCCTGTATGCGGCATCGGATCTGGCCGACCTGCTGCTGGCTTCCTGCAGCCCGGAGATCCGCTCCAACAAAACGCTCTGCTCTTTGCTGGACACCGCCTACAAGGTGCTGGTGATCGTGCTGTGCGTGGCAGCGTTGGCACAAGAAGTGGGCTTTCCCATCGGCAGCATTGTCGCCGGTGCCGGTCTGGTTGGTCTGACCATCTCGCTGGCCGCACAGGAAAGCGCCAGCAACCTGTTTTCCGGCATCGTGATTCTGCTGGACAAGCCCTTCTCGGTGGGCGACTGGATCACTGTGGGCGATGTGGAAGGCGAAGTGATCGACATCAACTTCCGTTCCACCCGCATCCGCTCGCTGGATAAAACCATCAATGTGGTGACGAACAGTAAGATCTGCTCTTCCACCGTGCAGAACGCCGCCCTGCGCACCATGCGGCCCTACAAGTTCAATCTGGGTGTCACCTATGGCACCACCCGCCCGAAGCTGGAACAGCTGATGAAAGACTTGCAGACCATGCTGGACGCAAGCCCTTACACCAACAAGGGTACCAACATCGTACAGCTTGCAAACTTTGGCGATTCCAGCATCAACATTCTGGTCTCCGCCTACCTGCTGACTAACGCCTACGCGGAATTTTTGCAGATGCAGAACGACCTGAACCTGAACATTATGGACATCATGCAGGCCGACGGTGTGGATTTTGCGTTCCCCTCCACCAGCGTGTATATCGAAAAGAACTGAGCAAACCTGTAAAGGGGCTGTTGCAAAATAGCGCCAACGAAAAGCGGAAAGCAAAAATCTCATCTTTTTCCCTCAAAAAGAGTAGAATTTTTCGGAACTGAAAATGCAAAAAGCTGAGCACCTGCCTTTTCACAGATGCTCAGCTTTTCTATACTCATTTTTTGAAATCTGCCTTTGAGGCCTCAACATTCTGCCCGTTTTGTACGGTGAATGCGGCGGCTATTTTCAATCAGTCAGCTCAAGACTGGCAGGCAGTGATCAGGCTCATCTTGTAGACCTCGTCGGCGTTGCAGCCACGGGACAGGTCGTTGATGGGAGCGTTCAGACCCTGCAGGATGGGGCCGTAAGCTGCATAACCACCCAGACGCTGAGCAATCTTATAGCCGATGTTGCCGGCCTCGATGCAGGGGAAGATGAAGGTGTTGGCCTGACCAGCCACCTTGCTGCCCTTGCACTTGACCTGTGCAACTTCGGGAGCAACGGCAGCGTCAAACTGCAGCTCACCGTCCACAGCCAACTCGGGATCCATTTCCTGAGCCTTGATCACAGCGTCATGGCTCAAAGCAACGGTGCCGCCCTTGCCGGAGCCCTTGGTGGAGAAGCTCAGCACAGCAACCTTCGGATCGATGCCGAACAACTTTGCGGTCTTAGCAGTCTCAACAGCGACCTCAGCCAGCTTTGCAGCAGCAGGGATCTTGACCTCGCCGGTAGCCTTATCAATGGTATCGGTATAGTCGATGTTAACAGCGCAGTCGCCCATGGCAATGCGCTTCAGGCCCTCTTCACCGCAGTCACGGTCCAGAATGAAGCAGGAGCTGACCAGATGTGCGCCCTTCTTGGTCTTGACCAGCTGCAGAGCGGGACGAATGGTGTCGGCAGTGGAGTAAGTAGCGCCGCCCAGCAGGCAATCAGCCTTGCCCATCTTCACCAGCATGGTGCCGAAGTAGTTGGACTTCTTCAGCAGAGCGGTGCACTCCTCAGCGGTCTGCTTGCCCTTGCGCAGCTCCACCATGGTGTTGACCATCTCATCGAAACCGGCATAGTTCTCGGGGTCGATGATCTCGGCAGCGGAAATATCAAAGTTACCGGCGGCAGCAGCAGCCTTGCACTCAGCCTCGTTGCCCACCATGACGACCTTCAGCACGCCCTCGGCCAGCAGCTTTGCAGCGGCCTCCAGAATGCGGGGATCATTGCCCTCGGTGAAAACGATCGTCTTGGGATTTGCCTTCAGCTGTGCTACCAGCGGTGCAAACATATCAGCCATTGTGATTACCTCCGAATTTACTTTCCAATATTCACATCCAGATATCTGTTGGACACAAGGATGCCTTTCTCTTTTATTCTAGCACATACGGCAAAAAGTTCAAGACAAAATTGGCTTTTTGTGCTACAATTTTTGCCTCACGCATCATCGTTATTTTCCTGCCAAAGTAGTAAAACACGCCCTGCGTATTCCTTCACAATTTCCCGTAAACCACCTTCCACAAATTTCAATTTTAAGCTATGCACTTTTCATTCACGATTTTTCTTTTTTTAAATGCAGAAAGTTCCAGTCAGTTCATGCATTTTTTACGTTAAAACGCAAAAAAAGAGCCATCCTCCCGATTCTTCGAGAGAACAGCTCCATAGTATTGGCTTTATAAATATCAGATAGAAATGGTGTTTGCCACGTCCAGCAGCACCGGGTCAAGCGTCTTAGTCATTTCAAGAGCTTCATCCACAGGGTAATCCACCAGCTTTTCGCCCTTCATGCCGACGATGCGGTTATACTTGCCCTGCTCCAGCAGGCACACAGCATGGTAGCCCATTGCAGAAGCGTTCACACGGTCACGCAGAGTGGGAGAACCACCGCGCTGGACATGGCCCAGAATGGTGGCGCGGGAGTCGATGCCGGTGCGTGCCTGAATCTCGTTTGCGATCTCCTGTGCATGGCCGACACCCTCGGCAACAATAATAATGAAGTGACGCTTGCCGGTCTTCTGAGTCTCAGCGATCTTATCCAGAATATCACGCTGCATGTCAAATTCCTTCTCCGGCAGTAGAACAGCCATAGCGCCGGAAGCAATTGCAACATTCAGAGCAATATAACCGGCGTTGCGGCCCATGACCTCGACCACACTGCAGCGGTCATGGCTCTGGGTGGTATCGCGCAGCTTGTCGATCATCTCCAGCGCGGTATTCATGGCGGTATCGTAGCCAATGGTGTAATCGGTGCAGGAAATATCGTTGTCAATAGTGCCGGGCAGACCGATCATCGGAATGCCGCGGTGGGCCAGCTCACGAGCGCCGCGGTAAGAACCGTCGCCGCCAATGACCACCAGCGCATCAATGCCCAGTTCGCGGCACTTCTCTGCACCCTTGTCCTGACCTTCCTTGGTCTTGAATTCCAGACAGCGGGCGGTATACAGAATGGTACCGCCTGCAGAGATGATGTTCGATACACTGCGCAGGTTCATCTCAAAGCATTCGCCGTTCAGCAGGCCATTGTAGCCACGCTGAATGCCGATCATGCGGTAACCCTTATGCAGGCCGGTACGGACTACGGCGCGCACGGCAGCGTTCATGCCAGGAGCATCACCACCGCTCGTCAATACGCCAATCGTTTTGATCTGCTTTTCCATACGAGAGTTTCCCTCCAATTTGTTTCTTCATTTACCCAATGGTATCACAGCGCTCTCCGTTTTAACGCTGTCCAAAGCACTTCATTTGCCTTGAATCATTATAACACAAACGCCTTATTTTGGAAACAGCCATCCCGCCGGATTTGCGTTAAGATTCGTGCACGGAAATGTCATTTTGTTGCAATGTTGTCCGTTCCGACCAGCCTTTCCAGCTCTTTGAACAGCAGCGGATGGCCGGATGCGTACAGATGGCGCGGCACACGCAGATACTGCTTGGTATCGGTCAGATACAGGAGCACCGGCATGTCCCCATCAAAAATGCCAAGCAGATTGACCACCTTTGCATATTCCCTGCTGCTGCGGGAAGGCACACGGATATACAGCTTCTTTGCTGCCGTTTTCATCGGGTCCGGCCTGCCGTTATCCAGTCGGGCCGGATCGTAATTTTCGATCGGGACGATGCTCTCTGCCAGCAGCTTGGAAGCTTCATCCTCCCGTACCGACAGTCTGCCATCGATCACGACGACTGCATTTTCGTGCAGTGAATCCCGGAAAGCATCCAGCACCTTTGGGAATACGATCACTTCCATGGTGCCGGTCAGATCTTCTACGCTGGTAAAAGCCATCATGCTGTTGGACTTTGTGGTCATCATGCGGCTTTTTACCACCGCGCACACAATGCGCACTTTTTCTCCATCCTTCACATGGGCATCTTCCCCTGTAAGATCCTTGATGGTGTGGGATGCAATGCGTGCCGATTGTTCCCGGTAAGCATCCAGCGGATGACCGGACAGATACAGGCCGCTGACTTCCTTTTCCTGCTGGAGCAGTTCCTTATGGCTGTATTCCGGCAGCTGCTTTATTTCATAGCTATCCTCGGAAGCACCGCTCTGTGCTTCCCCGCTCATCACCGAGAACAGATCCAGCTGTCCATCCAGATTGCGCCGAGAGTCGGTCTCAATGCTCTTCAGAATGCCCTCCACGGCCTCCACATGGCTGTGGCGGTTGTTGCCCAGATGATCGAATGCGCCGGCCTTGATGAGGCACTCCACTGCCCGGCGGTTCAGTTCATTGCCATGCATCCGCTTGCAGAAATCGTACAGGCTGGTGTAAGGCTTATTCTGCCGCCCCTTCACCACATTCTCGATCAGGTTGCGGCCCACATTTTTGACCGCATTCAGGCCAAAGCGGATCTGACCGCTTCCATCCGCCGTAAAGCCGCCGTTGGAAACATTCACATCCGGCGGCAGCACCTTGATGCCAAGGCGGGCACACTCGCCGGAATATTCAATGACCTTATCCGTGTTATCCAGCACACTGGTCAGCAAAGCCGCCATGAACTCACTGGGATAATGGCACTTGAGGTAGGCCGTCTGGAATGCCACATAGGCATAGCAGGCCGCATGGCTCTTATTGAACGCATATGAAGCGAAACTGGACATTTCATCGTAGATCTCATTGGCCACCTTCTCAGAGATGCCGTTTGCCACACAGCCGGGGCATTCGTTGCCGGGATCGGTGCAGCCGTACACAAAGTGCTCTCGCTCGGCCTCCATGACGGCATGTTTCTTTTTGCTCATGGCACGGCGGACATTGTCTGCCTGACCAAAAGAGAAACCTGCCAGCTCCCGGAAGATCTGCATGACCTGCTCCTGATAGACGATGCAGCCATTGGTCACATCCAGAATGTGGGCCAGCCGTGGGGTCTTATAGCTGATTTTGTCCGGCTCGTGGCGGTTGCGCAGGTAGGTGGGGATCGAATCCATGGGGCCGGGACGGTACAGGCTGATCAGAGCGATAATGTCTTCTAGGTTCTGCGGCTGCAGGCCCACAAGCACCTGCTTCATGCCGGAAGATTCCAGCTGGAACACACCCTCGGTGTCTCCCTGCCCCAGCATCCTGTAGGTGTCCGGATCGTCGTAATCCAGCTTCTGGATGGAAAACTCCGGGTGGAGCTTCTGCACAGCAGTTTCCGCGTCATGAATGACGGTCAGCGTGCGCAGGCCCAGAAAGTCCATCTTCAAAAGGCCAAGTTCTTCGATCTCGGTCATGTTGAACTGGGTCACAGGCAGGCCGTCGTTGGTGGCCAGCGGCAGATAGTAGTCCGTAGGCTCCGGGGTAATGACGACACCCGCCGCATGGGTGGAAGCATGGCGGGGCATGCCCTCCACCTTCAAGGCCGTGTCGATCAGCTCTGTGACCTGCGGGTCGGTATCGTACATCCGCTTAAGTTCCGGCGATACCTCCAACGCACGCTTCAGCGTCATTTTCAGCTCCATGGGCACCTGCTTTGCCACGACATCTACCTGCTGATACGGAATGCCCATCACGCGGCCCACATCGCGGATGGCGTTGCGGGCGGCCATGGTGCCAAAGGTGACGATCTGAGCCACATGGTCGGCACCATATTTCCGGTTGACGTAATCGATCACTTCCTGACGGCGCTCGTAGCAGAAGTCCACATCAAAATCTGGCATACTGACGCGCTCCGGGTTCAGGAAGCGCTCAAAGATCAGGTTATAACGGATGGGGTCGATATCCGTGATGCCCACGCTGTAAGCCGCAATGCTGCCTGCGCCGGAGCCACGGCCCGGGCCTACCGGGATACCCTGACTCTTGGCGTAGTTCACGTAGTCCCACACGATAAGATAGTAGTTCGTGTAGCCCATCTTTTTGACCACGCCGATCTCGTATTCCAGACGGTCTTTGTTGGCCTGCGGAACATTGGGGCCGTAGCGGCGCTCCAGACCTTCCCAGCAGAGCTTTTCAAAAAACGCCTGATTATCCATACCGTTCGGCGCTTTGTAATATGGAATTTTAGTGTGTCCAAAATCAAAATCAAAGTTACACTGTTCGGCAATTTTGGCGGTATTCTCGCAGGCTTCCGGCACCATGGAGAACAGCTCGTACATTTCGTCTGTCGTTTTGACATAGAACTCGTCGGTCTGGAACTCCATTTTATCCGCATCCTGAATGGTCTTGCCGGTCTGGATGCAGAGCAGGATGCCCTGCATTTTGGCATCCTCCTTGCGCAGATAGTGGGAGTCGTTGGTGGCTGCCATGGGAATTCCGGTCTCCCGTGCAAGCTTGATGAGCTGCGGCAGCACAGTATTATCCTCTTCCAGACCATGGTCCTGAAGCTCGATATAATAGTTTTCCTCGCCGAAGAGGTCTCGATACCACAGCGCTGCTGCTTTGGCGCGCTCATAATCGCCCGCCAGAATGGCCTGTGGAACTTCGCCTGCCAAACAGGCCGACAGGCAGATCAGACCTTCGTGATATTTTTCCAGCAGTTCCTTATCAATGCGGGGCTTGGAATAAAAGCCCTCCACAAAGGCGGCCGACACCATTTTGATCAGGTTTTTGTAGCCGGTCTCATTTTTGCACAGCAGGATCAGGTGGTTGTTGCCGTCGATCTTATTTACCTTGTCAAAGCGGGTGCGGGTGGCCACATACACCTCACAGCCGATGATGGGCTTGATGCCAGCCTTTTTTGCAGCCTTATAAAACTGCACGCAGCCGTACATCACGCCGTGGTCGGTGCAGGCAATGGCGGTCTGTCCGCACTCTTTTACGCGATCCATCAGCTGGTCAATGCGGCAGGCACCATCCAGCAGGCTGTACTCTGTGTGGATATGCAGATGGACAAAAGGCCGGGTATTGGCTAATGCTTCGCTCATGCTTTTGCCTCCTGTTCCAGATTCTGCCGCAGCGTTTCGGCCAATGCCTCCAGCTTCTTCATCCGGTGCGACAGGCCGGATTTGCTCACGGGTGGCTCAAAGCAGCCGCACAGCGCTGTGAGCGAAAGATCTGGGTACTGCATCCGCTTGGCAGCGGCCTCCTGCAATACCTCCGGCAGAGTGCTAAGGGCATCCTGCTCTTCCAGAAAGCGGATGGCCTTCAGCGTCTGCGCATTGGCACGGGCCGTTTTGCCAAGGTTTGCCGTATCACAGTTGGTCTGTCGGTTGGTCTGGTTGCGTACCTGTTTGAAGGCTTTTTGCGCATGCATTTCCTCTGCAGCGTTTCCAGCGCCCATAAAGCTGAGCAGCCGTTCCACATTGGCCCCGGTCTTGACGTAGATCAGGTTCACGCCGTTGCGGCGGGTGCGGTGCGGTGCAAACTCATGCTCTGCCAGCAGCGCTTCAAAGTCCCGTGCCAGATTGGTGCGGGAGGTAAGAAATTCCAGATTATATTCTTTCTGCGGATCAATGACCGTTCCACTGCACAAAAAAGCTGCGCCAATGTACGCACTGACGCAGGTCTGACAGCGGATAAGGCGGGGGTCGATCTGCAGGCTGGTCTCGCTGCCCGTGGTGCCGAACAGCTCGTGCACCCGGGCCACCTGCTCCGGCGCGCGAATGTTGAATTCATACAGCACGCCGCTGGGTCGCTGCTTGTGCAGGATCTCGCCCTGCACGCCACAGCGTGCGAACAGCTGCTGGGCAGCCTGCACCGTCTCCTGCTGCTCGGTCTGCACCACCAGACCCTTTGCATCAAAATATTTGGCAAAGCACGCAATGCCATAAGCTGCCGCACGCACACAGCAATCCTTCTGGATGCTGCGCTGCGCGATCTCCTCCCGCGCGCGGGATGCAAAACTACTCATACTTCCTCGAATTCTGTCAGCGTTTGACATCACGATGCTGCACGCCCGGCTCGTAGCCGAGTTGCGTGCAATACTCCGCGATCTTACGCGCAAATGTAATGGAACGGTGCTTGCCGCCGGTACATCCCACCGCAATGGTCAGCTGGCTTTTGCCCTCCTTGACGTACAGCGGCAGTGCATACTGCAAAAAGTTCTCATACCGCTTGAGCAGTTCCTGTGCTTCCGGGTGGCTCATGACAAAATCCACCACATCCTGATCAAGGCCGGTCTTATGCTTGAGTTCCGGCACGTAGAAGGGGTTGGGCAGGCAGCGCACATCCAGCACAAGGTCTGCCTCCGGCGGGATGCCGAATTTGAATCCAAAGGACATCACGGTCAGGCGCATGGCGCCCTTGGCTCCGCCATTTTTTGCAAAAAGATCGCAGATGCGTTCTTTGTTTTGTGCTGTAGAAAGCAGGGCGGTATTGATGACGTAATCTGCACGCTCCTGCAAAGGCTTCAATATTTTGCGTTCCTTTGCAAAGGCCTCCCGGGTGGAAATGCCCTCGGCAATGCTGATGGGGTGGCGGCGGCGGGTCTCGCTGTAGCGGCGCATGAGTACATCGTCCGGGGCATCCAGAAATAGAATTTTATAATCCACACCCTGCTCATCCAGCTTGTCGAGCGCACGCTCGATCTCTTCGCTGGTGCGGCAGCCGCGCACATCCATGGAAAGAGCCACCCGCTCCAGCTGGCTGTCGCCCGCTTCCGAGAATGCAGTGATGCTGGGCAGCAGTCCGGCCGGAACATTATCTATACAGAAAAAACCGATATCTTCCAGCGCATTCATAGCCACCGACTTGCCTGCACCGGAAAGTCCGCTGACGATCAACAGCTCCATAATCTGATCTACCGCTCCTTTTTTGCTTTTTCCGTTATCGGACGACCCGGATCTCTTTTTCAAGGTCGTAGCCCGTCTTTTCCTTTACGATGGCGCGCACCTCGTCACAGAGTGCCAGCACATCAGCACAGGTAGCGCCGCCAAGGTTTACCACAAAGCCGCAGTGCTTATCGCTGACGGCTGCGCCGCCGTGGCGATAGCCGCGCAGGCCGCACTGGTCGATCAGCGCAGCCGCAAAAGCACCCGCCGGGCGCTTGAAGGTGCTGCCGGCGCTGGGCTTATCCAGCGGCTGCTTTTCCACACGCTTGGCCATCAATTCATCCATTTTTGCACGGATGTCCGCTGCGTTTCCGGGCTGCAGATGGAACTGTGCCGAGAGGATGCAGCCGCTGTTCTCTTCAAAAATGCTGTGGCGATAGCGGAGATCCAGCTCTGCGGCAGGCACTTCTCTGACCTCGCCTTCTGCCGCCAGATACCGCACTGTGGTGAGCACGTCCTTCATCTCGCCGCCGTAGGCACCCGCATTCATATACACTGCACCGCCCACCGTGCCGGGGATGCCGTAGGCAAATTCCAGCCCGGACAGGCCATGCTTCAGTGCCGCCTTACACAGTGCCGCAAGGCGGACACCTGCGCCTGCGGTCAGGACTGTATCTTCCACCGCGATCTCTGCGTCCAGTGCCGAAACATCGATCACCACGCCGGAAAAGCCTTCGTCCGCAAACAGGATGTTGCTGCCGTTGCCCAGCAGGTAATAGCGGACAGCCTGCTCTTTGCAAAGCGCAACTGCACTGCAGAGCTGCTGCTCGTTTTCCGGCATGACAAACAGCTGTGCCGGGCCTCCGATTTTAAAGGTACAGTGCGCCGCAAGCGGTTCATTCTCCCTGAACGGGATCGCCGCTGCCTGCAGTTTCTGCTTGAATCGTTCCATGATAACTTGCTCCTTTTGCGGTGTGGGATCAATCCATTTTATCGTCCAGACCCAGACGGATCAGCAGTTCACGCGCTGCGTTGTAACCCATCTTCTTCTGGCGATTGTTGATGGCTGCAGTTTCCAGCACGACAGCCAGATTGCGGCCCGGTGAGACCGGAATGCTGGTGCTGGGAATGCTGACGCCCAGAATGTCGTAGTATTCGTTTTCCAGACCGGTGCGCTGGTAGTTCTTAGTGGGGTCCCATGCTTCCAGCTGAACCACAAGGTCAAGGCTTTCGCTCAGCTTGACCGCGCCCACGCCGTACACACGGGCCACATTGACGATGCCAATGCCGCGCAGCTCAATGAAGTGGCGGATATTCTCCGGGGCAGTACCCATGATCTGACGGTTGGACACCTTGCGCAGCTCCACCGCATCATCTGCCACAAGGCGGTGGCCGCGCTTGACCAGCTCGATGGCAAGCTCGCTTTTGCCAATGCCGCTGTCGCCCAGGATCAGGATGCCTTCGCCGTACACTTCCACCAGCACACCATGGCGGGTGATACGCGGTGCCAGTTCCAGATTCAGCACACTGATCAGGCTGCCCATCAGAGTGCAGGTGGTCTCGTTGGAGCGCAGCAGTGCAACACCATGCTTCTGGGCCAGCTCCTGCATCTCCGGGAAGGGAGTCAGTTCTTCGCTGCGGCAGACGATAACAGCCGGCGGCTGCTGACGGAACAGCTGATCCAGCGCTTCGTAGCGTTTTTCCGGTGAAAGGCCGGACAGAAAGTTCATCTCGGCCAGACCCATGATCTGCAGACGCAGCTTATCAAAATAATCGTAATAGCCCGCCAGAAACAGACCCGGGCGGTTCACTTCGGCGATCTCCACACAGATCTGATCCAGTTCCTTCGGCGTATAGACAACTTCCATGCTGACACGGTCGGTCAGCGTTTTGAGCGAGACATTGAATGTGCCCATTCTTGTTCCTCCTGTGCTCCCTTTTGCTGCACAGCCCTGCCTGCTGTCAGGTACCGTGCAGGATTCCTTCTTATTATTATAATAGAACGATCGGTAAAAAACAATATTGTGCGGGCGGCTTTTTCGCAGCCCGGCAAGAATGCACGCAGCAGCGCAGCCATGTACTGATTTTTTACATTTTTCTTACCTTTACACGGATTTTACATTCCCTCGATTTTGGATTTTACATTGCATCTGTATACTCAAAATCAGGAGAAACACATCAAAAACACGTCAAACAAAAGTGAGGAAATCTTTATGACCATCTTCAATGTCTTTTCCCTGCTTGGAGGTCTTGCCCTGTTCCTGTTCGGCATGGACATCATGGGCAAAGCACTGGAAAAGCAGGCCGGCGGCCAGCTGCAGAAGATCCTGAGCAAGCTGACTGACAACCCCCTTAAAGGCTTTTTCCTTGGCCTGTGCGTCACCGCTGTGATCCAGAGTTCCAGCGCTACCACGGTCATGGTGGTCGGCTTTGTCAACAGCGGCATCATGGAGCTGCATCAGGCCATCGGCGTGATCATGGGCAGCAATGTGGGCACCACTGTCACCAGCTGGATCCTGAGCCTTTCCGGCCTGCAGGGCGACAGCCTCCTCATCAATCTGCTCAAACCCACTTCTTTCAGTCCTTTGCTTGCATTTATCGGCATTTTGCTGTATATGTGTAAGAGTGAGAAGAAAAAAGGCGTGGGCACCATCCTCATCGGCTTTGCCGTGCTGATGACTGGCATGACCACCATGTCTAACGCCGTCCTGCCCCTGCAGAACGAGGCATGGTTCACCAGCCTGTTCACCCGCTTTTCCAACCCCCTTCTGGGCGTTCTGGTGGGTGCCCTTGTTACCGGCATCATCCAGAGCTCCAGCGCCAGCGTGGGTATTCTGCAGGCGCTGAGCGCCACCGGCGTGATCACCTACGGCAGTGCCATTCCCATTATCATGGGTCAGAACATCGGCACCTGCGTTACCGCGTTGATCTCCTCTGTGGGTGCCAACAAGAATGCACGCCGTGCTGCCATGGTTCATCTGTACTTCAACATCATCGGTGTGACCATCTTCCTTGTCGGCTTTTACGGCCTGAATACGGTCTGCCACTTTGCTTTTGTGAACACCACCATCGAGGCATGGGGCATCGCTGTGGTGCACTCGGTGTTCAATATCGTGGCAACGCTGGTGCTGCTGCCCTTTGCAAACCTGCTGGAGAAGCTGGCCATCCTCACCATTCCGGATTCGCCGGAAAAGGAAAGCTTTGCGCTGCTGGATGACCGCCTGCTGAACACCCCTGCCGTGGCCGTGGAGCGTGCACGCTCTGCAACTGCTGAAATGGCAGAGCTTGCCCGTGTGGGCGTGATGCAGGCCATGAGCCTGACTCATGAGTGGAACGACACCCTTGCGCAGAAAGTCCGCGAGGAAGAGACGCAGGTAGACCGTTACGAGGACGCTCTCGGCACCTATCTCGTCAAGCTTTCCAGCCGTGAGCTGAACCATGCCGACAGCCAGAGCGTAAATACCCTGCTGCACACCATCAGCGATTTTGAGCGCATCAGCGACCATTCCGTAAACCTGATGGAATCTGCCGAAGAGATGCACACCAAAGAAATCCAGTTCTCGCAGGATGCCCGCGACGAGCTGCAGGTGCTGGAGGATGCGGTGCAGGATATTCTGAACCGCACCACTGATGCTTTCCGCAAGGGTGATCTGCATCTTGCCAGCAAGGTGGAACCGCTGGAAGCCGTGGTCAACGAGCTGGTACGTGCCATCAAGGCCCACCACATTGCCCGCCTGCAGGCCGGCAGCTGCTCCATTGAATATGGCTTTGTGCTGGACGACCTGCTGACCAACTATGAGCGTGTGTGCGACCACTGCAGCAACGTAGCCGTTGCACAGATCGAGGTTGCACAGGACAGCTTTGATACCCACGCATACCTCAACGAGTTGCGTCACGGCAATGACACCAAGGAAAGCGAGGAATTCCATCGCCGTCTTGACCGTTACCGTGAACGCTATCTCTTCCCTGAAAATCAATCTGCGGAGGATTTTGACAAATGATCTATATTGTTGAAGACGATGCCGCCATCCGGGAGCTGGAACAGTATGCCCTGCAGTCCAGCGGATACGAAGTGACCAGCTTTGAAAGCTCTGAGCCGTTCTGGCAGGCCATGCACGCTGCAGAGCCGGAACTGGTGATCTTAGACGTGATGCTGCCCGGTGAGGACGGTTTTTCCATCCTGAAAAAGCTGCGCAACACCCCTTCCCTGCGCAGGCTGCCCATCATTATGGTCACGGCTAAGTCCAGCGAGCTGGACACCGTGCGCGGGCTGGACTGCGGTGCCGATGATTACATCTCAAAGCCTTTTGGCATCATGGAATTTTTGAGCCGGGTGCGCGCCGCCTTGCGCCGCTCGGCTCCAGAAGCACGTCCCAACGTACTCAGCTTTCACGAGATCCTGCTGGACAATGCCCGTCACAACGTGACTGTAAGCGGAACGCCGGTGGAGCTGACCTACAAGGAGTACAGCCTGCTGCGTTTGCTGCTGGAGAACACCAATCTGGTGGTGACACGCGAGACCATTCTGCAGGTGGTGTGGGGCACCGACATTTCGGTGGAGAGCCGCACTGTGGATATGCATATCCGCACCCTGCGCAAAAAGCTGGGGGATGCCGGCAAATACATCTGCACTGTGCGCAAGGTGGGTTACAAGCTGACCGATGAAGAGGAGGCCGGTGAAGAATGAAGCTGCGCAGCATGGAAGAAAAGATCAGCTACCGCCTGTTCCTGATGGGCTTCCTTGGTCTGCTGTTCACGGCGGCGCTTTGCATCTTTGTTTTTCACAAGGCATTCACGGCTCAGGCATGGACCAGCCTTGAGCGGGAAGCCGATCTGGTAAGCGCCGGTTATGATCTGGTGCAGGACCCGCAGCAGCTTTCGTCCTTTGTTACCAATGATCTGCGCATCACCCTGATCTCGCAGGACGGCAGCGTGCTGTTTGAATCTGCTACCGATCAGCCCATGGAGAACCATCTCTCCCGCCCGGAGATCCGTCAGGCCATGACCGAAGGTGTGGGCCGGGACATCCGCGACTCCCAGACCATGGGCTACGAGACCTATTACTATGCCGTACTGTTGCCCAACGGTGAGATTTTGCGCATGGCACAGGATGCAGAAACGGTCTGGTCTATTTATGATTCGACCCTGCCTGCCATCGTGCTGAGCTGCGTTGCACTCATGCTGGCCGCCGCTGTGCTGGCAGCTCTGCTCACCCGTGCATTGGTCTCCCCTGTGCTGAGCATGACCGAAGATCTGGATCATATTCAGGACAATGTTCCCTATAAGGAGCTTGTCCCCTTTGCCGAAAGCATCCACTCTGACCGCATCCTCCGTGAGAACAATGAAAAGATGCGGCAGGAGTTTACTGCCAATGTCAGCCATGAGCTGAAAACCCCGCTGACCAGTATTTCCGGCTATGCGGAGCTGATCGAGACCGGCATTGCAAAGCCTGAGGATGTGCCGGGCTTTGCCCAGAAGATCCATGTGGAGGCCAGCCGTATGATCCAGCTGGTGAACGATATCCTGCAGCTTTCCAGTCTGGACAACGCCAGCGAAGCCGGTTCTGAGCCAGAGATGGAGACAGTGGATCTGCTTACCGTTGCCAAGGACTGCGTAGAGCGCCAGAAGCTGAATGCCCGCCGGGCTTACATCTCGCTGAACTGTCTGGGCGAAAGTGCTCTTGTGCACGGCAACCGTGCCCTGCTGGACGAGCTATGCCAGAACCTGTGCGATAATGCGATCCGTTATAATCGTCCCGGCGGTAAGGTACAGATCACCACAGCCTGCAGCCGCGACGGACACTGCACCCTGACTGTGGCCGATAACGGCATCGGCATCCCGAAAGAAGCACAGTCCAGCGTGTTTGAGCGCTTCTATCGTGTGGATAAGAGCCGCAGCAAGGCTACCGGCGGTACCGGTCTGGGCCTTGCCATCGTCAAGCATATCGCACGCATCCACAACGCACGTATCAAGCTGGAAAGTCAGGTGGATGTGGGCACTACCATTACTGTCACCTTCCCCACTGCCAACTGAATCACATCGGTAAAAATCTCACGTCTGCCTTCAATTGCGGGCAGGCGTTTTTTATTGTGATCTTTTCTCTGCCCACACCGTTCTGCAATGCACTGCGCTGCTGCAGATGCACAAGGTCGATGCCCTGCTGCCAGAAAGACTGCACCGTCTGCGTGCACAGTTCTGCCAGCTGTTTGCACTGTGCGGCGCTGGGCTGCGGCGTATCATAGCTGCGCTGACAGTCCAGCCGCAGACTGGCAGTTTCTTCCCGCAGGGTGACAGACACGCTGCATCGGCGGACCGTTACCGGCTCACCTTCCAGCCAGAAAGTATGCACGCCTCCCATTTCCAGCAAAAGCCGCGCTGTTTCCGCCTGCCGGGCCTCCAGCTCAATGCTGTTTTCCACTCGCCAGAGGATGCTTGTATCTGCAAGTGCCACTTCCTGTTTCTCTGCCCGCAGCTGCGGCAGAAGCATTCCGTCCTGATACTGGTAAAGCCTCGGCATCTGGTCTGTGCACTGCTTGAGCAACTCAAGCAGTTTGTTCGGAAATTCCTGCTTTTCCGCTGGAAGTTCCTCCAAAAATCCATCGTCCATCTCCAGCACAGAAACTTTTGCCGATACCCTGCCCTGCCTGTTTTCCAGCACCGTACGCTCATACGCTGCAAGCAGCTCTGCCGATGCATTTTGATCGATCAGCAGATAATCGCACAGGCGGTAATCCGCCTTTTGCGGCAGTTGCTTTTGAGCCGCCGCCAGCGCTTTTGCCAGCGTGTCCGCCTGCGCCAACTGCAGCTGCACAGCCCCAGAAGCCTCGGATGCATCGGCGGCGGCTTCCGGAGCCTGATACAGCAGCCCTACGGTGATGGACTGTTCCTTCTGAGCAAGATACAGCGCACGCACCATGCTTTTTTCAGTGGTCTCGCAGCGCAGAAAAATCAGGCACCACCCGATCAAAAGCACCGCACTGAGAGAGCGCAGTTTCTTCTGCTTCATTTTGCCGCTCCTTTCCCGCACTGCACCGCGCGCTGCCACACGGTACGCACTGCCGCGCAGAGAAAGCCGATGCGGAAGATCGCGCAGGTGAGCCAGATGAGCAAAAGCAGCGCATCCATGCGGGAGAATACATCTGCACTCCATGCCCGCAGCAGTTCCTGTGCCGGGTAATCCGCTGCGCCAAATACGAGGCACATCCCGGCAGTAAGACCCGCCTGTGCCAGAAAGGTGAGCCATGGCAGCCAGGACATGCTGCGCGGCTCTTCATAACCTGCAAGAAGCGGCCAGAACAAATACTCCGCATACAGCGGAACACGCGGCCAGCGGGCCAGTTGCATAGCATCTGCCGTCAGCAGGTGCGCCCAGTCCATCTGCCCGGCAAGCCCTGTCAGACAGACCAGCCCACCCAGCAGCACGAACCACCACAGTACCCGTGCCGGAGCATCCCAGCCGGAAGGCGGAATACACCACCCTGCCCAGAGCAAAAGCGGCAGCAGGCCGATCAGCGCCATGGAGCGGAACTCCTGCTGGCAGATGTTCTGGGCCTGCATTACGGTTCCAAACAACTCTGCCAGAAACCATGCTCCTGCGGAAAACAGCCAGACCCACTGCATGGCTGCCCGCTGCCAGCAGGCAGAGAACACCCCACTGATGCATGTGAGCAAAAGAGCCTGAACCGCTCCATGAATAATCATCCCACGCGGAGAGATACCGGTCTGCATTTCTTCTGCCAGCGCAGCTGTCCACACGCTCAGTGCCAGCACGGGAGCAGAAAAGCCTTTCTGTTTTTGCATCATTTTCCCTCCCGTTTCTGCCAGATATTAAAGTCGTGCGCTGAAAGACGGCGGTAGTTGCGGCGGATGATGCCATCCTCTGCCATGGGCCGCTGCGGGAACGGATGCGCCGCCAGATATGGCACCTGCAGGCAGGCTGTGCCGGAAAGACTGAGCAGAACTGCAAAAAAAGCCCCCGCAAGGCCCACCGGCCCGGCAAGACCTGCAGCCAGCACCACACCCAGACGCAGCAGCGTAGCAGGCTCGTACAAAGAGGGCGTGACGAACACCGCGATGGCCGTGATGCTTGCCACAAAGATCACCGGCGTGCTCATAAGCCCGGTGGCAATGGCAGCATCGCCGATGATCAACGCGGACACCAGACTGACCGAATGCCCCAGCGACTGCGGCATCCGCAGACCTGCTTCCCGGATGACCTCCAAAATGAGTATGACCAGCAGCATTTCCGCAAACAGCGGCAGCGGTGTGGCCTTCTCCGCCGCTTCGATCTTGTACAGAAGCTGTGGTGGGATCAGCTCCGGCAGGTAGACCGCCAGACAGACGAACACACCCGGCAGAAATACTGTGAGGTAGAACGAAACATATTTGAGGATGCGCAGAAAAGAGGAAAACACGGCGGTGGATGCATAATCGTCCAAGCACTCAAAATTTTCGCAGAAAAGAGCTGGAAGCACCATGGCAGAGGGACTTCCGTTGACCAGCACCACGATCTTGCCCTCACAGATCTTTGCCGCCGCCACGGCAGGCCGCTCGGTGTAGCTTACCGGCGTGAACAGCCGCGCCTTGCCCGGCAGAAGCCACGGCACAAAGTAACTGGAATCCAGCAAAAGCTCCGGCTTTGCAGCGGCAAGCGCTTTGCGCACACGGATCACCATGGCGGAGTCTGCCCTGTTTTTGCAGTAGCAGATGGCGTATTCCGTTTGCATTTCGGTATCGGCCTGCGCCACCTCCTGCACCAGATGTTCGGTACGGATGAGCCGCCGCAGCAGGCTCAGATTGACCCGCAGCAGGTCGGCAAAGCCTTCGCGGGAGCCGCGCAGATTGCCCTCCCCGGAAGGCTCGTCTACCGAGCGGAACTTCAGTCCCTGCACCGAGAAGGCAATGCCCTTTGCGCAGCCGTCCAGCAGTAAGACCGCCATGCCTGCCGTCATTCGTTTGATCAGATCAGCCAGATCTGTTACCGGCTCACTTTCTGCCGGAAATGCTGAGCCGTGCAGGATCAGCTCAAAGACCTGCGGCCCGGTGCAACGCTGGCCTGCCTGCTGCGGCGGTGTCTGACGGCTGGCCGCATCCAGTAAAAGCTCCCACAAAGAATCCAGGCTTGCCATGCCGTCAAACAGCAGGATGCTTCCCCTGCAATGATAAATCGTGATCTCCTTGGCATAATAATCCGCAGAGGTGCCAAACATTTTGTCCAGCACCGCAAGATTTGCCGCAAGGCTCTGTGATAACTGCCGCATCCAACCACTCCTTTGCACAGCAGTATGCCCGGCTGCAGCGGCATCCATTCCGCCAGAAACGACAGGAGGTCTTGTTACTTGAAGCTTCTGATCTGCCGCACGATCATCATTTATCTGTGCGTTCTGTTTGCCATGCGGCTGATGGGCAAGCGCCAGCTGGGCGAACTGCAGCCCGAAGAACTGGTGTCCACCATTCTCATTTCCAATCTGGCATCCATCTCCATTGAATCGGAAGAGGTGCCCATCACATCCAGCCTGATCCCGCTATTTCTCATTGCAGCGCTGGAACTGCTGGGCTCCGTGCTGAGCTTCCGCAGCCAGAAATTCTTCAACTTTCTCTCCGGCAGACCCAAAACGGTGATCTTGGACGGGCAGATCGATCAGAAAGCCTTGCGGATGCTGCGGCTGACCACAGCTGACCTGATGGAAGCGCTGCGCGGTAAAAATATTTTTGACCCACGGGAGGTCTCCTACGCGGTGATCGAGACGAACGGCACCCTTTCGGCAGCACTGCGGCCAGAAAAAGAGCCAGCCCGTCTTGCTGACCTGCAGCTGAAGGTGACCCATACCAACGCCACCATTCCCTTTGTGTTGGACGGACAGGTGCTGGAAGACAACCTGCGCTGGTGCGGCAAGGACCGCGCGTGGCTGGAACGCACGGCGCAGGCCAACACCCTGCTGCCGGAAGAAATTTTGCTGCTGATCGGCAACGAGACCGAGGATTATTTTTTGCTAAAAAAAGAGAACCGCCGTGCCGGCGGCTCCCATTGAGGTGAGCGGATGAAGCGGATCTATGCATGTATCGCCATTGTGGGCGTACTGTTGAGCGTGGCCTTTTACAGCAGCTGGAAGGTGCAGAGCTTTGCGGATGTGATCTCGGCAGACCTTGACACCGCCGCCGAAGCCATCCGCAATGCCGACTACCCTGCCGCCCGGCAGGCGCTTGCTGATGGTGCCGACCGGTGCAACCAAATGCGCACCAAAATGAACCACCTGCTGCGCACAGCAGATTTTACCGAGCTGGAAGCTGCGCTGCGGGCGGCGGACGGACACCTGGAAATGGGTGCCCCAGAGGAAGCCTTTGGTGAGCTGCGCCGCGCACAGGTACAGGTGGAAACACTGGAATGGCTCTCGCACCGGCTGGTATAAACAAAAACACCGGCCCTGCCCCATTGGGCGAAAGCCGGTGTTCTGATGCGAATTATTTCTGTGGTTCCTTGCGGTCGCCCATCAGCTTTTTCAGCTCATTGAAAAAACTTTCCACGTCTGCAAACTGACGGTAGACCGATGCAAAGCGAACATATATGCCACTTCGTCGATTTTTTTCAGTTCCTGCATGGTCAGCTCACCGATGCGCACGCTGGGGATCTCACGGTCGTAGGAGCTGAGCAGCGTCTGCTCAATGCTGCTTACCGCACGCTCCAGCGATTCGTAGCTGACTGGCCGCTTGGCGCAGGCACGCACCATGGCGTTGAGCAGCTTCTGCCGGTCGAACGGCTCACGGGAGCTGTCCTTTTTGATGACCACAAGCGGAACAGTCTCCACGACCTCATAGGTCGTAAAGCGCATATGGCAGCTCAGGCATTCGCGGCGGCGGCGGATGCGCTCACTGTCTTCGGTGGGGCGGGAATCGATCACTTTGGATTCCTCGGCTCCGCAATAGGGACACTTCATGTTCTGTTCCTCCTGTCCGGTCTGACCGGGCTGTGTTTTTAGGCTTTGGTCTTGGGCTTGCGCTCACTCCACAGCACCCACGCAGAGGTGGAAACGCACAGCGAAGTGTACACGCCGCTGATCATGCCCATCATCAGCGGGAACGCAAAGGTAAAGATGCTGTCCAGACCATACAGCTTTGCCACGATGCACATAACGCCCAGCGCCATCACCGTGGTAATGGTGGTGATCAGGGTGCGGCGGGCGGACTGGTTCACCGAGTGGTTCACCAGCTCTTCAAAGGATGCCTTTTTACCCATCAGGGTGCGGTTCTCGCGGATACGGTCGTAGACCACAACGGTATCGTTGATGGAGTAGCCAAGAATGGTAAGCATGGCGGCAATGAAATTGCCGTCCAGCGCGGTGCGCAGCAGCACGAAGGTGCCAAACACCACCATCAGGTCGTTCACAAGCGCCAGCACTGCCATCATGCCGCCGGTCAGGCCGCCGATGTTCTTGAAGCGCAGGGCGATGTACAGCAGGATCAGCACCAGTGCAAACACCACGGCAACCAGACTCTTCTGCAGGAACTTGGTGCCCATGGCAGCGCTGACGTTGCTTAGCGACAGCTGTTCAAAATTGTTGTCCGGGCAGCTTTCGTTCAGGCTGTCCAGCAGCTTAGCCACCTGCTCGGTAGTCACTGTTTCGGTACCGGGCATCGAGATTTTCAGGGTCTGGCCACCGGTAGCAACATTCTCGCCGGTTTGCAGGGTCAGGCCGTTATTCTCCAATGCAAAGGATGCAACCTTCTGCACATCCGACATGGTAAAGCTGCCCTCGTAGCTCAGGGTGATCATGGCACCGCCGGTGAACTCGGTATCCAGATGGACACCCAAAACCACAGCGCACAGCACGATGGCTGCCATCAGGCAGGAGGAGATCGTCAGGAAGCGCTTGCGCAGGCCCACAAAGTCGATGGGCTTCTTCTCGGCTTTTTCCTTGCCGGGCTTTTCTGCACCGTAGAGCCAAGGGTTGCGCAGTGCCTTGATGGATGCCGCACCGCGGATCATCACACGGGTTGCGAACACGCCGAACACAAAGTTCAGCAGCACGCCGGTGAGCAGCGTGTAACCGAAGGCATAAATAGTGCCTGCGGTGGAGGGGCCAAAGGCAAAGAACACAAAGTGGAGTGCCTTTGCAAACATGCCGTCCGAGGGGCCAAAGGCACCCATCAGCACGATGGCCACGATGACGATGGTCACGTTGCCGTCAACGATGGGGGTCAGGCCGCGGGCAAAACCGCTCTTGAGCGCGCCATCCAGAGACTTACCGTTTTTCAGCTCTTCCTTGATGCGTTCTGCCGTGATAACATTGGCATCCACGCCCATGCCGATGGCAAGGATGATGCCTGCGATGCCGGGCAGGGTCATGGTAAAGCTTTCAAACACCGGGAAGTAGCCGGAAACGAACGCCAGCGTTGCTGCCACCTGACCAGCCAGTGCAATACATGCAAGGAAGCCCGGCAGACGGTACAGCATCGTCATGAACACCACAATCAGTGCAAAGGCGATCAGGCCGGCCAGAACCATGGCGCTCAGGCTGTTCTCGCCCAGACTGGGGCTGACGGTGGAATAGCTGTCCACCGTCAGTGCAAAGGGCAGTGCGCCGGAGTTGATCTGGCGGGCCATCTTGACGACCTGCTCCTGCGTGAAAGGATTGGAAGCAGAGCTTGTAATGATGGCAGAGCCATCGGTAATAGCAGTATTGACCGTGGCCGTGCTCACGTTTTCATCGTCCAGCCAGATGCTGATGGTGCCGCCCGATGCAGCCAGCTTTGTGGTAGCATCGCCAAATGCCTTGGCACCGTCATCGGTGAACTTCAAGGAGACGAAATATTCCGAAGCACCGCCATTGCTGACGGGGCCATACTGAGCTGCGGCGCTCTCGATCATGGAGCCGTCCAGGATCAGCTCACCGTCCGCACTGCTTCCCTCGCGGAAGGTCAGATAGGCGGTGGTGCCGATCTCATCGATCGCAGCTTCCGGGTCAAAATCCGTCTCACCGGACTGCCACGGGAACTCCAGGATCAGGCTGTCGGAATTGTTGTCCACATACAGCTCATAGTCGGTCACGTTCAGCGCCACGAGACGGTTCTCAATGACGAGCTGGGCTGCTTCCAGCTGTTCTTCGGTAGCATCGTAGCCATCCGACGGCACAAAGGTGACGTTGACACCGCCCTTAATATCCACACCGAAGCGGATATCCTTTGCACCTTTGATGTAGGTCGTGGTCGTATCGCCGTACTTGGCATACACACCGAAGAACGCAGTATACACAAATACCACGATCAACAGCACTGTGGCGATCAGATGCCATGCTTTGCCTTTTGTTTTCATAAAATTCAGGGAACCTCCAAAAGCAGCAGTTCTTGCAGCTGCCGCCCGTATTCTAGTGCGGACCGCCTGCTCCGGCGGGCCTTATCATTTCCGCAAGGGGGCCGTCGTGCCGGCTTTCTTGCGACAAAACTCCCCTGACGGCCCAAACGGGCCGCACAGAGGAGATAAAATCAAAAAATGTTAGTCTGCCTTGTCAGCCAGCAGTTTTTCTGCCACAGCCAGACGCACACAGATGCACAGCAGTTCGGAAGCGGTTTCCACCTCGTCCAGACTGGGATAGGTGGGCGCAATGCGCAGGTGAGAATCCTCGGGGTCCTTGTGATAGGGATATGCAGAACCGGCACCGGTCAGGGTCAGGCCCGCATCCTTGCACAGACCCGCCACGCGCTTTGCACAGCCGGGCATCACATACAGGCTGATGAAGTAGCCGCCCTTGGGGTCCGTCCAGTGGGCAATATCCCCGCAGGGGATGAGGTTGTTCTTGAACGCGGTCTTGACGGCATCAAAGCAGGGCACCAGACGACGACGGTGCTTTGCCATGTGGGCCAGCACACCTTCCTTGTTCTTCAGGAAGCGGACGTGGCGCAGCTGGTTCATCTTGTCGTAGCTGATGATCATGACCGAGAAGCGCTTGCAGATATACTTCATGCTGCTCTCGCTGCAGGCAATGGCAGAGACACCTGCGCCCGGGAAGGTGATCTTGCTGGTGGAAGTGAACATGAACACACGGTTTTCGTTGCCGTACTTCTTGCTCTCGTTCAGCAGCACCGGAGTCTCAATGATCTCATCGGTCAGGTGATGGACGATATAGGCTTCATCCCAGAAGATCTTGAAATCAGGCGCAGCGGTCTTCATCTTGGCAAAACGCTCGATGGTCTCATCGCTGTAGGTGTAGCCATCGGGGTTGGAATACTGCGGCACACACCAGATGCCCTTGATATCAGGATCCTCGGCCACCAGCTTTTCCACAATGTCCATATCCGGGCCATTGGGGGTCATAGGCACGCTGATCAGCTCAAAGCCAAACTCCTCGGTAATAGCAAAGTGACGGTCATAGCCGGGCACCGGGCAGAGGAACTTGCGCTTCTCCACCTGAGACCAGGGGCACGGAGACTCCGGGAAACCGAACACATAGCCGATATTGACGAGGTTATACATCAGCTGCAGGCTGGAGTTGCCGCCCACGAACACTTCCTCCGGCTTTACGCCAAAGACATCCGCAAACAGCACGCGGGCCTCCTGCAGGCCTTCCAGCTCGCCATAGTTGCGGGCATCCGTACCGGCATCGGTGGTATAGTCATTCATCTTCAGCAGGTCCATAGCCAGATCCATCTGGTGAGGGCCGGGCTTGCCGCGGGCCATGTTCAGCTTGAGACCCTTGGCCTGAAATTTTTTATACTCTGCTTCGAGCGCTGCCTTTTCGGCAGTGAGTTCATCACGATTCATTGCAAGATAATTTGCCATTGGAAACACACTCCTTTATCGTACTTTCTGTTACCCATAGCGCCAGAGCGGCATTTTGCGGAGCATTCCTGCCAGGGAGCGTTCCCCATGCCATTCCAGACCTTAATATTATAGTACATTTTGCCCTCGGAAACAAGAATAATAAAGCAAAAAGCCCTGCCAAAAGCAAAAAGCTTTTGAAACAGAGCTTGAATGCCGGGTCTTTGCTCCCCTGCTGTACGCTAAAAGCGTCAGCTCAGAGCGGCCTGATTTTTATAGCGCTTGCGCACCGCGCCGTATTCCAGATGTGCTTCGCCGCCTTCCACGGTATCTTCATCCACAGTTACGCGGATGATGGTAGCATCGGTGGGCACCTCGTACATGATGGGCAGCAGAATGCTTTCCATCACGCTGCGCAGGCCGCGGGCACCGGTCTTGCGCTCGATCGTCTTGCGGGCAATGGCGTGGAGTGCTTCATCAGTGAAGTTCAGTTCCACATTATCCATGCTCAGAAGTTCCTTATACTGCTTCACAAGGCTGTTGCGCGGCTCCTTGAGCACGCGAACCAGAGCGTCCTCGTCCAGATCGTCCAGCACGGTAATGACCGGCAGACGGCCAATCAGTTCCGGGATCAGGCCGAACTTGACCAGATCGTGGGGTTCCACCTTGCGCAGCAGAGCCTTCTCTGCTGCGCTGGAATTATCCTTCAGGCTGCTGCCGAAGCCCAGTGCGGACTTATCGGTGCGGCGCAGGATATACTTATCCAAGCCATCAAATGCACCGCCGCAGATGAACAGGATGTTGGTGGTGTCGATCTGGATGAACTCCTGCTGCGGGTGCTTGCGGCCGCCCTGCGGAGGAACATTGCTCACAGTGCCCTCCAAAATCTTCAGCAGGGCCTGCTGCACGCCCTCACCGCCTACATCGCGGGTGATGGAGGGGTTCTCACTCTTGCGGGTGATCTTGTCGATCTCGTCGATATAGATAATACCGATCTGTGCCTTCTGCACATCAAAATCCGCTGCTTGGATCAACTTGAGCAGAATGTTCTCCACATCCTCGCCCACATAACCGGCTTCGGTCAGGGTGGTGGCATCGGCAATGGCGAAGGGAACGCCCAGCATTTTTGCCAGAGTCTGTGCCAGCAGGGTCTTGCCCACGCCGGAAGGACCCAGCAGCAGCACGTTGGACTTCTGCAGCTCCACATCGCTGCCCTTGCCGCTGAGGATGCGCTTGTAGTGGTTGTAGACCGAGACGGCCAGCACACGCTTTGCCTCGTCCTGACCGATCACATACTGATCCAGACCTTCCTTGATCTCGGCCGGGGTCAGGATGTTGATATCCAGATCGTCCGCAGGCTGGATGTGTGCACGGTTTGCACCGCGGGCCGGTCGGGCGCTTTTGGGCTGATCCGGCTTGTCGGAAAGCAGGTCGTGGCACAGGCCGATGCATTCGCTGCAGATATTGACACCGGGGCCGATGATCATACGCTCCACTTCGTCCTGATGCTTTCCGCAGAAGCTGCAGACCAGATCCTTTTCGTTTTTGTCTCTGCCGGAATTGTTATTTGCCATAGCTGTTTTTCCTTATCCTGGGTAAATTAAATGTCGGCGGCTCAGCGGTGGGCAATGACCTCATCGATCAGGCCGTATTCCTTTGCCTGCAGTGCGGACATATAGTTGTCGCGCTCGGTATCCAGCTGGATCTTTTCCAGCGGCTGGCCGGTGTACTCGCTGAGCATGCGGTTCATCTTATCGCGGATATACACCATGTGCTCGGCATGGATCTTGATATCGGTGGTCTGGCCGGAAAGGCCACCGCCCTGCCCGCCGATCAGCGGCTGATGGATCAGAATTTCCGAGTTGGGCAGTGCAAAACGCTTTCCCTTGGTGCCGCTTGCCAGCAGGAAGGCACCCATGGAAGCTGCCATGCCCATGCAGATGGTGGAAACATCGCACTTGATATACTGCATGGTATCGTGGATGGCCATGCCGGCGCTGATAGAGCCGCCGGGGCTGTTGATATACAGGCTGATGTCCTTATCCGGGTCCTGCCCTTCCAGATACAGCAGCTGTGCCACAACAAGGCTGGCGGAGGTATCGTTGACATCCTCGCTCAGAACGATGATGCGATCGTTCAAAAGACGGGAGAAAATATCATAGGAACGCTCGCCATGGGACGACTGTTCCACAACGTAAGGAACAAAACTCATAAAGTTCGCCTCCTGAAATGGAATATAGTATTTGCAAAATTGACCGATACGGTTTCCCTGCCGGTTCTGCCGTATCGGTCAATTTTTACAACCTTTGATTGAAACCGTGCAGCATACTGCCCGCTTCAAAGGAACACAGGAGCTGATTACTCAGCGTCTGCAGCCTTCTCTTCCTCAGCAGCCTTCTCCACGATGTTTGCGTGGCTCTTGATGAAGTCGATGGCCTTGTTGATGGCCAGATCCTTCTTCAGGTCGTCAACATTGACCAGCTCACGAACCTTGTTCTCTTCCATCTTGTACTGGTCAGCGATGCGCTTGATCTCAGCGGAAACTTCCTCCTCGGAAGCCTCGATGTTCTCAGCAGCAGCAACAGCCTCCAGAGCCAGACGAATCTTGACCTGTTTCTCAGCCTGCGGCATGAAGGAAGCGCGGAACTGCTCCATAGTCTGGCCCATATACTTCAGGTAGTCCTCGAGGCGCAGGCCCTGCTGCTCCACGCGGAATGCAAAGTCGTTGACCATCTCGTCCATGCGGGCATCATACATTGCCTGGGGGATCTCACCCTCCATGCTCTCGATGACCTGATCCACCAGAGCGTTCTCAACAGCCAGATCGTCCTGCTTGTCCAGCTGCTCCTGATTGTTCTTGCGGATGGAAGCCTTGAACTCGTCCAGAGTGTCGTACTCAGAGCAATCCTTAGCCAGCTCGTCATCCAGAGCAGGCAGCTCCTTGTACTTCACTTCGTGCAGCTTGATCTTGAACACAGCAGCCTTGCCAGCCAGTTCGGCAGCCTGATACTCGGTGGGGAAGGTAACATTCACGTCGAACTCTTCGCCAGCGGAGTGGCCCACGATCTGATCCTCAAAGCCGGGGATGAAGCTGCCGCTGCCCAGAGTCAGGCTGTAGTGCTCAGCCTTGCCGCCCTCGAAAGCCACGCCATCGACGAAGCCCTCGAAGTCGATATCAGCGATGTCGCCGTTCTCAGCAGCGCCCTCACGGGTCAGCTCACGGGCATTGCGCTCCTGCACACGCTTCAGCTCAGCTTCAACAGCCTCGTCAGAAACAGTATGGACAGTCTTTTCAACCGTCAGACCATTGTAGCTGCCAACCTTGACTTCGGGCTTGACAGCGACCTTGACGGTCAGGGTGACACCGTTGGTCTCATCAGCAGAGTCAACAGTGACCTCCGGACGGCCGACCGGCTCAACGCCAGCTTCCTTGACAGCAGCCTCGAAAGCCTCGGGGAACAGCTCATTGATGGCATCATAGGTAAAGACATCAGCGCCGTACATCTTCTCGATCAGAGCGCGGGGAGCCTTGCCCTTACGGAAGCCGGGAACAGCGTACTTCTTGCCTTCCTTCTTGAAAACATCGGCAACAGCCTTCTTGAAAGCCTCTGCGTCGATGGAGAACTGCAGTTCTGCCATGCTCTTCTCGAGCTTTTCACACTTGATGAAATTCATTTGTTTTTCCTCCACTCAAAAATTCTATTGCGCAGGGCAGGAAGTTTTTGCCCTTTGCAACCGCGCACTGCGTCCTGGATGAACTTGCTTTTGCAATATGCGGGGACGCGCGCGCTCAATTGGGTGCAACAATCGCGTCAAAAACTATTATAGCACGCTCCTGACACAATTGCCAGCCCAAATTGTTAATTTTTATTGGTTTTAACGGTTCAATTGATGCGGTACGGGCAAAAACGCAGCCCATCGGCACTGACCAGCTTGTAGTGGATGCCATCCACATCGCCCTGCACCGCATAGCGGATGGCATTGCCGTGCAGATGGCCATAGTAGCAGGTCCTGATGCTGTATTCCTTTAAGGTGGCCACGATCTCCGGCGCACTGGTGCCGGTATACACCGGCGGATAGTGCAGGAACACCAGCTTTTCCAGCCCGGGTTCGGCGGCATCCAGACTCATGCGCAGCCGTCCGATCTCGCGGTTCATCACCTTTTCGTCGTGGGCCTCGCCTGCATCAAACAGCCAGCCGCGGGTACCGCACAGTGCATATCCCTCTACACTGTAAGAGTTGTTGTGCAGAATGTGCAGGGTATCAAAGCCTTCTGCTTTGAGGTAGGCATTCATCTTGTTCACGGTAGACCACCAGTAATCGTGGTTGCCCTTCATGATGATCTTCTGCCCGGGCAGGCTCTGCAGAAATTCAAAATCCTTACGGGTATCGGTCAGGCGCATGGCCCAGCTGATATCGCCCGCCAATACAATGGTATCCTCTGGTTTGATGAGCTTGCGCCAGTTTTTCTCAAGGCGCTCCACATAATCATTCCAGCCGGGAAAAATATCCATCGGCTTGGAAGCGCCCAGAGAAAGGTGGGTATCGCCAAGCACAAAAAGTGCCATGTTTTTTCTCCTGTTCTAAATGCAGCAGGATGTGTTATTCCTGATAGCCCAGCGCCACCTCGGCGATCTGCGCAGGATCGATCACGGTGTTAAAGCGCTCCGGCTTCTGGCGCAGCGCGGCAAGGCTTGCCGGTGCGGTATGCGCGGTAGCTGCTTCCAGCTGCTGCATTGCTTCAAAATCATTTTCCGGGGCGGTGCGGCCCAGTGCTTCCAGCACACTGCGCGGGAACTTGAAGGGAGACGCGGTGGACAGCACCACCATGGGCACGCCCGCGCGCTTTTTCTGCGCTGCCACATGGAACGCAACGGCGGTGTGGGTATCACACAGGTAATTGTCCTTCTCGTAGCGGACACGGATCTCCCCTGCCACTTCTTCCTCACTGCTCCAGCCGCAGGAGAAGTTCTCCTGAATGGCAGCCAGCGTCTCCGGACGCACAGTATAGCTGCCGGTCTCGGCAAGGCTCTTCATCAGGCCCGCCACCTCGGCATCACTGCCGGTGACATGGTACAGAAGGCGCTCGAGGTTCGAGGACACCAGAATGTCCATGCTGGGCGAGGTGGTCTTGAAGAACTCCCGCTTTGCGGTATAGGTGCCGGTGGTGAGGAAATCGGTCAGCACGTTGTTCTCATTGGAAGCGCAGACCAGCTTGCCCACGGGCAGGCCCATGCGCTTTGCATAGTAGCCTGCCAGAATGTCGCCGAAGTTGCCGGTAGGTACGCAGAAGTCCACTTCATCGCCGAAGGTGATCCTGCCCGCCTTGAGCAGCTGGGCATAGGCGGCAAAGTAATAGACGATCTGCGGCACCAGACGGCCCCAGTTGATGGAGTTGGCGCTGGACAGGCGGATGTTCCGCTTGGCAAGCTCTGCTGCAATGGCAGTGTCACCAAAGACCTTCTTCACACCGGTCTGTGCATCATCAAAGTTGCCGCGCACAGCGTACACTGCCACGTTGGCACCCTCCTGCGTTGCCATCTGCAGGCGCTGGATCTCGCTGGTGCCGCCCGTGGGATAGAACACTGCGATCTCCACGCCCGGGATATCATGGTAGCCGTCCAGAGCTGCCTTGCCGGTATCGCCGCTGGTCGCCACAAGGATCAGGGTCTTTTCCGTGCGGCCCAGATTCTTTTTGGCTTCCACCAGAAGCTTCGGCATCAGCTGCAGAGCATAATCCTTGAATGCACAGGTAGGGCCATGCCACAGCTCTAAGGCACAGGTGTCCCCTTCCACCGGGGCAAGATAGCCTGCCTTGCCGCCAAAGGCCTCTCCGTAGGTCTTGTGGGCAGCTTCGGTCAGGAAATCCCGCGAGTAGTCGGTCAGATATTCTTTGATGACGGCAGCTGCCATGGCCGGGTAGTCCAGCTCGCACAGTGCCTTCACATCCACCTGCGGAAAGCTTTCCGGTACAAACAGACCGCCCTCGTTGGACAGGCCCTGTGCGATCGCTTCCGAGGAAGTCACTTTGCGGTTTTGGTCTCTGGTACTAAAAAACTGCATTGTTGTCGCTCCTTTTTCGCCGTAGAACGTGCAAAGCACGCTCTTCTGCTGTGGCAGAGAAGCCCTCTGCCCGTACATTTTCCCACCGGGGCCGTTGCTTTACGTGAGAAAAGCGCCCCTTATAATATGTACCATCCAGCGCCCGCTGTCAAGAGGGAACACTTCTGCCACGTCAAATCGCACCGGTGCATCGCTCAGGCCGTTCTGCTGCAGATAATACTGTGCTGCACGGATCAAGCGGCGCTGTTTGGGCCGGTCCACCGCTTCTGCCGGGCTGGCCAGAGAGCCTTCCGCACGGGTCTTGACCTCACAGATGACAATGGTCCCATCCGGCTCCTGCACCACAACATCCAGCTCACCCATCCGGGTGTGGAAGTTGTGTGCCAGCAGCCTGCAGCCCTGCTTCTGATACCAGCGGGCCGCAGCTGCTTCTCCCCTGCGCCCTGTCTCGGCGCGGTTCACTTTCCGTTCTCCGGCCAGTAGCCCTGCTTTTTGAGGAAGCTGCGGCGGTAGAATGGCTGGATGCCGTACTGGGCGATCAGCTCATAGTGGAGCTTGGTCGGGTAGCCCTTGTGCTTTGCCAGCTGATACTGCGGATACTGTCTGTCCAGTTCCAGCATATAGCGGTCACGGCTGACCTTGGCAAGGACGGATGCTGCGCCGATGCTGGCACTGGTGGCATCGCCCTTGACCACCGGCTGTGCCGGGACCAGCAGCCCTGCCGGGGTGCGGTTTCCATCCACGAGAACAAGGTTCGGCACGATGTCCAGCTCTTCCACAGCCTGCTTCATGCCGCCCATGGTGGCGTTGAGGATGTTGTCCCGGTCGATGATCTCCGGCCCCACAAAAACAATTTTGTAGGCCAACGCCTTTTCAATGATCTCATCAAACAGAGCTTCCCGCTTTTTCTCGGTAAGCTTTTTGGAGTCGTTGATGCCAAAGACCGGATTCTCCGGGTCCAGAATACAGGCCGCTACGCACACCGGGCCGCACAGAGGGCCGCGCCCGGCTTCGTCCACGCCTGCAAAGCAGCCATACTGACTGCGTACAGCGGCATCGTATTCATACAGCGGAGCCGAGATCTCCTCGTCGGAACGGCGCTTCATTCGTCATCCTCCTCGGCAAAATCAGCCAGATCATCCCGCTGCGGCGGACGCTCCAGCGAGATGCGGCCCCACTTGCAGGCGCGGAACTCGTCCACCAGCATAATGGCGCAGCGCTCGGTGTTCACCTCGCCGCCGCGCACCAGCAGACCGCGCTTGCGGCCGATGGCTTCCATCAGCTCGTAGGGCGGCAGGGCCAGCGTTTCGGCATCCAGCTTGTAGCGCTGGGCCACAAGGTCGGGGTAGTTGCGGCGCACCTCGTCCAGCAGGTTCATGGCCAGCTCTTCCACATCCAGAATATCATCCTTGATGGAGCCGATAAAGGCCAGATTGGACGCAATGGTCTTGGAGTCAAACTTCTTCCACAGTACGCCGGGCATATCCAGCAGATCAAATTTGTCGGTGCTGACCCACTGTTTGCCCTTGGTTACGCCCGGGCGGTCTGCCGCCTTGGCGCGGGCAGAGCCTGCAAAGGTGTTGATGAAGGTGGATTTGCCCACATTGGGGATGCCGCACAGCATCACCTGTGTTTTGGCACCGCCCATGCCGCGGTTCTGGCGGCGTTCCAGCAGGCCCGCCAGTTCTTTTTCAATGGCAGCCTTTACCGCATTGGCACCGCCCTTCTGCTTGGCGCTGATAGCCACACAGCCGGCATCTGCCGCACGGAAATACTTGATCCATTCTTCCGTTACAGCCGGGTCTGCCAGATCGGCCTTGTTCAGCGCGTATAGTTTCGGCTTGCGGGCCGTGATGCGCTCGATCTCCGGGTTCAGGCTGGAAAGCGGGATGCGGGCATCCAGCAGCACAAGGCTGGCATCCACGTGCTGGATCTCCTGCTCCATCATGCGCAGAGTCTTGGTCATGTGGCCCGGGAACCACTGAATATTGTACTGGTTTGCAAAGCGGGTATCCATTTCGTTCATTTTACCACCCCAAAATCTGTAAAGGGCATAAAGCACAAAAGCACCCTGCCCAGAATGTCCCGTTCGTCAATGCAGCCCACATAGGTGGAACGGCTGTCCAGTGATTGGTTGCGGTTATCACCCATCACGAACACCGTGCCCTCCGGCACCGTATACGGGAAAGTTACATCATAGCCAAGATAAGTAGGCTCTGCAATGTAGTCCTCCTGCAAGACCTCGCCGTTCACCGCCACGGTGCCTGTTGCATAATCGATGGAGACCGTATCGCCGCCTTTGGCGATGACACGCTTGACCAGCGGTTTACCGTAGGAGGTATAGCTGTCCACAATGACCACGTCACCACGCTGCGGTGTATAGCCTGCTCCCCACACGATGAGCTTATCACCGTTCACCAGTGTGGGCACCATAGAGCTGCCGTCCACCTGAATGATGCGGAAGAAAAACGAAAAGATCAGTACCAGCACCAGCGCTGCCGAGATCAATGCCTCGTACCATTCCAGCAGGTTCTGCCCACGCACGGGCTTTGCCTGTTCCTGTTTTTCCATATCCGGTACACCTCACCTTCTGGTTTTACACTGCTGACCCGATTATACCGCAGCCGACAGGCTCTTCGCAAGAACGGTGCCTGCAAAAAGCCGCATTTTTTCCGAAATTTTGATAAAGAAAAAAGGGACAACAAGGTTGTCCCTTTTCTCCCGTTTCAAATCGGGGATGATCAAATATCGCTCTTGACCTTGGCAGCCTTGCCCGTACGACCACGCAGGTAGAACAGCTTTGCGCGGCGGACCTTGCCCTTGCGGACAACGGTGACCTTCTCAACGAAGGGGCTGTTGATGGGGAAGACACGCTCGATGCCAACACCGTAAGCAACGCGGCGAACGGTGAAGGTCTCAGCAACGCCGCCGTGCTTCTTTGCGATCACAGTGCCCTCAAAGGCCTGAATGCGCTCACGGTCGCCTTCCTTGATACGAACATCAACGCGGACGGTATCGCCAACGTTGAACTGGGGCTTTTCAGCCTTGATGCTGCCTTCAGAAATAATCTTCAGTGCGTCCATTTTTGAATCCTCCATTTGTTTTTAGACGTTCATACACGGCACTTTGCCGTCAGAGGACCGCCCGTTTAATGATATTGTCATTAACCCCGCTGTGGTCTCAGCGGACACTAACGCCTAAATAGGATATCACAAAACCTGCGTAAATGCAAGCGTTCTGACCAAAATAAATGCAAAAATTTTCTGTTTTGCCCAACAGACAGTCTTTCACGCTCCGATCAGACAAACAGCTGCTTATCTGCCGTCAAAAACTTTTTGCGCAGGATGTTGGCGCTGACGGCAGGCAGGCCGAATTTTTCTTCCAGAAAGCCGGTCAGCAGCGTGGGGTTCAGGTTCAGTTCCTGTGCGGCCGGCATGCACAGATCCATGTGCAGGCTGTCCCCCTCCGTGGTGTACTCCACCTTGGGCAGATGTTCCTTCAGCTCAATGATCTTGTTGCCCTTTTTGCCGTGCTTTTCCACCGGAGCGCTTTCCAGCGCGTTGTACGCATCCAGCGCCGCTGCCGCTGCCGCCGGGTAGGTGATGCGATAGCATGCGTAGGCAATGAGGTCCGCCTTCATCTGCACCGGGCCAACGTGCGTGATCACGATGCCTGCGGGCATGATGGCATTGAGGGCCGCTTTCCACTGTTCAAAATCCGGGGCTTCCGCTTCGGTCTTGACGTCCACGCACTCGCACTCGCTCTCCTGCCCCAGAGAAAGCGGGCAGGCAAAGGTCATATAGATGTGGGGATTGAAACCCAGCGTATGCCACACCGGCAGGCCGCTGCGCTTGAGCACCCGCTGCATCACCCGCTGCAGGTCCAGCAGGGAGATGTAGGAGGCCTCATTCTTTTTCTCAAACGAGATTCTTACTGTAATCAAAGCAGGGACCTCCTAACAGGTGATTTGCACCGCAGCCGTGGCAGGCACGGTTGCAGGGCTGGGTGGTCTGGGCGGCAAGAGCCTTTTGGTACTCCCGCACCAGATATTCGTGGGTGACGCCGTAATCCATGTGGGACCAGGGCGTTACCTCGTCCAGACCAATGGGGCGCTGACAGTAAAATGCCGGGTCGATGCCCAGATCAGCAAAGGTCTGCAGCCAAGTATCGTACTTGAAGCACTCCTCCCAGCCGTCAAAGTAGCAGCCGCGCTTGTAGGCTTCCACAATGACCGGTGCCAGACGGCGGTCGCCCTTGGCGAACACGCCCTCCAGAAAGCTGGTGGTGCTGTCGTGATAGTTGACCTTGATCTTGCGGCTGCGCACACTTTCCAGCAAGTGCTTCTGCTTGGCGCGCAGCATTTCTTCGGTGTCCATGGGCACGAACTCAAACGGCGTATGGGGCTTGGGCACAAAGCAGGCACAGCTGATCGTCACCTGAACGCCCTTTCCCTTGCCGCGCTTGGGCAGAGAATAGTAAAGATCGACCACCTTCTGCGCCGTCTCTGCGATGCCCTCAATGTCCTCCATGGTCTCGGTGGGCAGGCCCATCATGAAGTAGAGCTTGACCGAGGTGTAGCCCGCGTTGAATGCAATGGTGCAGGTCTTTTCGATCTCATCCCATGTGACATTCTTGTTGATGACGTTGCGCAGGCGCTGGGTGCCGGCTTCGGCGGCGAAGGTCAGGCCGCTCTTGCGCACCTTGGTGGTCTTTTCAATGAGGCTCTGGGAGAAGTTGTCCACGCGCAGCGAAGGCAGTGACAGACTCACATGCTCCTTGGGTGCCCACTCATTCAGATCGTCCAGCAGCTCTTCCAGCTGGCCGTGGTCAGAGGTGGACAGGCTGGAAAGGCTCAGTTCTTCATAGCCGGTGTTGGCGCACAGCTCCTGCGCCGCCCTGTTCAGAAGGCCCGCGTCACGCTGGCGCATGGGGCGGTACAGAAAGCCCGCCTGACAGAAGCGGCAGCCGCGCACACAGCCGCGCAGCACCTCGATGCTGGCGCGGTCCTGAATGGCACCCACCATGGGCACCACGAAATTCGTGGGCGGGGCAAACTCGTTCAGGTCCTTGATGATCGCCTTGGTGATGCGCGCCGGGATGCCCGGCTCATTGGGTGCGATGGCCTTGACCCGGCCATCTTCGTAATACTCCACATCGTAGAACGCCGGGATATAGACGCCGGGGATCTTTGCAATGCGCAGCAGCAGCTCCTTTTTGGAGACGCCGCCCTCTTTTTTGGCCTTTTCGATCTCGGCGCAGATGCCGGGCAGCTGGTTTTCGCCCTCACCCAGCTGGACCACATCAAAAAAGTCCGCAATGGGTTCCGCGTTGCAGGCGCAGGGGCCACCCGCCACGATCAGCGGCCAGCTTTCATCGCGATCCTTGGAATAGAACGGGATGCCCGCCAGATCCAGCATAGCCAGAATATTGGTATAGGAAAGCTCGTACTGCAGGGTGAAGCCCACTGCATCAAAAGCGGTGAGCGGATCCTTGCTCTCCATGGTGTAGAGCGGCAGACCAAGACGCTCCATCTCGGCCTTCATATCCAGCCACGGCATAAAAGCACGCTCGCACCACCAGTTTTCGTGGCTGTTGAGCAGCTCATACAGGATCTTTTCGCCGAGGAAGGACATACCTACCTCATAGGTGTCCGGAAAGCAGAACGCAAAGCGGACATCCACTTTTTCTTTGTCCTTATATACACTGCCGGGTTCTCCGCCGGTATAACGACCAGGCTTCTGTACCCGTCCCAGTGCTTCTTTCAGTTTTGGATCAAACATCGAGTCCTCCAATAAACAGTCCATTTTTACACGTCATTTTATTGTACCCGAAATGAGCTGTTTTTTCAATCATTTCCCTTAAACTTTTTGCCTGCACGCCACATTTCGCACAGGCAGGATGCCAGCTGCGCCCCATCCAGCGGTGGAACGGGCAGCAGATTGAATCCCCCGGTCAGCAGATTTGCCGCCCAGAAGGCACTGCCGCGGATGGTCAGTTCCTGTTCCAGCCGCAGTGCCCAGATGCCTGCCAGCATGAAATTGACCGCCGGGCCTACAGCAGCCAGCCAGAAGAGCCGCCCCGGTGAAAGGCCCCGGGCCGGAGCGTCCATCCGCATACAAAAGCCAGTCATGGTTACCTCAATGACCGGAAAGCGGCGCAGCAGCGCACAATACACCAGAATGTGCCCGCACTCGTGCAGGAACGCCGCCAGCAACCCCAGCCGCAGAAAGCCGCTTGCATCAAAGTAGAGCAAAAAATACAGTGCGCTACACAAAAGCAGCGGGTCGCGGAACACCAGCGGCCCCAGCTGCCGGGAATCATGCAGCTTCATGAGGAAAGGCCCAGCGCATCCGCCGGGTCACAGGCTGTTCCCTTCCGGTACAGTTCAAAATGCAGGTGTGCTCCCGTAGCGCGCCCGCTGCGCCCTGCTGCGCCCAGCAGCTGCCCCGCTTCCACCACCTCGCCCGGGCGGACATAGGCGTACTGCAAATGGGCATAAAGTGACTCGCTGCCATCTGTATGGAGAACACGCAGACAGGTGCCATAGCTTGTGCTGCGGTATGCCTGCACCACCGCACCGCCTTCCGCAGCAAGCACTTCTGTTCCCTCTGCACAGGCAAGATCAATGCCCTTATGGAACGTCCTTTCCCCGGTAAAAGGATCCTGCCGCCAGCCGTACCCGTCCGAAACACGGTACTGTGTGGTGTCCAGCGGGAAACAAAGCTTCCCCGTTTTTTTCTGCGCCCGCACCGGAAACACCAAGCACACCAGCAGTCCGGCTAAAACTGCCAGAAAAATCGCCCTCCGTCTGGGCTGCTCCCTGCCGTGCCCGGCTCGTCCCCATCGCTTTGCCCGCACCTTCTGCCTCCCGCCTTCCGTTTGCTTTTTATTTATGCAGGCAAACACGCAAAAAGACCCGGCAGAGGGTTTGCTCTGTCGGGTCTTGCAAATATTATCTGCGCAACCTGAAGAAATCCAAAATCCGTTTCAGGCGGCTTCTGGGGGCGGGTGTCTCCACCACCACCGGCTTTATCGGCTTGGCTGCAGGGGCAAGCTGCGGCTCTGTACGCTTTTTATGATTGACCATCTGTTCCAGCTGGTCAAAGCGGTCGCCGCTTTCCGGTGCCGCAGCAGATTCCGGGTGAGAAGCTTCTGCCTGTTTTGCAGCGGGAGCCGCTTCCGTTTTCGCAGGTTCTGGCTTTTCTGCTTCGGCAGAAGGTTCAGGCTGTTTTTCCTGCGCAGCGGCAGAAAGCCTCCAAGGCTCCGGCTGCGTCCAGTCATTTTTCAACAGCTCATACATGCCCATCTGGCCGTTCACCAGTGCTTCGCCCTCAGCGGGCTTTACCTTCTGGTAGCTGCCGTCCGGGCGCATCTCGCGGGCATTGACATTATCCCGCAGCTGCAGCTGCAGAATGTCGGTAAGCTTCCGCACCAGCACGGGATCCTCCACGCGCACGCCCACCTCCACGCGGCACTCGGTGTTGCGGGTGAGGAAATCGCCGGATGCAATATAGATGCGGGTATGTGCACCATCGAAGAAGCTGTAAATGCGGCCATGCTCCAGATAACGACCCACAAGGCTGCGGATATGCAGGTTCTCCGTCTTGCCGGGCACGCCGGCGCGCACGCAGCAGATGCCGCGCACGATCATATCAATGCGCACACCGGCACAGCTGGCTTCCTGCAGCTTAAGGATGATATCCCGGTCGCTGATGGAATTGTTTTTCAGGATCATGGATGCCGGACGGCCCATGCGGGCGGCGGCAATGACACGATCCATTTCTTCCAGCAATACGCTCTTGAAGCGCAGCGGTGCTACCAGCATCCGGTCGCTCTCCTCAGTCAGCTTCTGCACGGCAAGGTTCTGGAACACATTGGAAGCTTCCTCGCCAATGCCATGGTCTGCCGTAATGAAGGAGTAGTCCGTGTAAAGCTCACTGGTCTTTTCGTTGTAGTTGCCGGTGCCGATCTGGGTGATATAAGAGTAGCCCTCTTTGCTCTTTTTGGTGATAAGGGTCAGCTTGGAGTGCACTTTGTAATCATCAAAGCCATAAATGACCGTACAGCCTGCGCTTTCCAGCTGCTTCGACCAGTCGATATTGTTCTGCTCGTCAAAGCGGGCGCGCAGCTCCACCAGCGCCACCACCTCTTTGCCGTTCTCAGCGGCTTCCATCAGCGCCTGCACGATCTGGGACTCCCGCGCCATACGGTACAAGGTCATTTTGATGGAAATGACCTCAGGATCATGAGCAGCCTTTTTGAGCATGGCAATGAAGGGCCGGATGGACTGGTACGGGTAGCTGAGCAGCACATCGTGCTTCTGCACTTCAGCGGCAAGGTCGTAGTCCGGCGGCGGCAGCATGGGCCGTGCAGCCGGGTAGAACAGTTCCGGCCGCCCCTCCGCTTCCATGCGGCCGGTGAGCTTGTAGAAAAAGCTCAGATCCAGCGGGCTTTTCTGCTCGAACACCCGTTTATGGGTGAGCAGCAGACGGTTGCACAGCAGGCGTTCTACCTCCGGGGCCGGGGCAGGCGTGATCTGCAGACGCACCGCAGCCAGCTTGCGGCGGCGCTTAAGCAGCTCGGTCATGATCTCGCGGTAGTCGATATCATGATCCATCATGCCCTCTTTTACGTCGATATCCGCATTGCGGGTAACACGGAAGAGACATTTTTCCTGAATCGTCTCTTTGCCAAAGATGCTGGCCGCAAAGTGCAGCACCAGCTCTTCGGTAAGTGCAAACTGCGTTTCGCCGTCTTTTTTCACAACGTGCATCCGTTCCATCTGGCTGGAAATGGGAATGATGCCAAGGCTCTGCCCTGCCGGGTGTTTTTCCTTGAGCAGAACGCCAAGGTAAATCTCCTTATTGCGCAGGAATGGGAACGGATGGCGGTTATCCACGATCTGCGGGCTGAGGATAGGGAACAGCTCCGTTTGGAAGTACTTCTTCCAGAAGTGCTCGTCCTCCTTGGACAAGTGGTCAAGATCCACCTTGCGCCAGCCGCACTCCGCCAGTGCTTCCAGCGCCTTTGCGTAGTATTTATCGCACTCCTCCTGCAGCTGTGCCGTTTTGGGCATGATGGCAGTCAGCTGTTCCGCCGCGGACATGTTGGTCTTGTTTTCCCTCTTGACCTTTTTGCCCTGTTCCTGTTCCAGATTGGCGCGCTCCTGCAGAGAACCCACGCGCACCATAAAAAACTCGTCCAGATTGGAGCCGTAGATCGCAAGAAATTTGACCCGCTCTGCAAGCGGAACATTTTTATCCTTTCCCAGCGCAAGAACGCGCCGGTTGAAATCCAGCCAGCTCAGTTCCCGGTTGATAAAAATGGTATCGTCACTCATAATCATTCCCCTTTTTGCTGCGCCGGGCCGCCGGCTGCGGCTCAGCTCACGGTTGCCATTCCTGCCCAGGAATCCACAATGGTCTGTGTCAGGCCCGGAACATTGGCTGCATCTTCTACCCGTTCAAACGGGCCATTCTGCGTCCGGTAATCCAGAATCGTCTGTGCGCGCTTTTCCCCTACGCCCGGCAGTGTGCACAGCGCAGAGAGATCAGCAGTGTTCAGATCCACCAGCACATACTGTTCCAGCCCGGTCGTATCCGGCAGGACCTGCGGTTCGGCAGCCTGCAGCGGCACGGCAAAGCCAAAGGCCAGCACCGTGCACAAAACCACCGCCGCCAGCGACAGCGCAAGAAAGAGTTTTTCCTTCTTTTGCAGGACCAGAAGATGCGTTTCTCTCATTGTACCTGACTTTCCTCCAAAAAGAAAGGCTTCTGCGAAAGAATTTGCAGAAGCCTTGCACAAATTTTACGCCAAATTTTCAGCATCCCGCACCATACGGTACAGCACTTCCACTGCAGAACCTGCCGCAGCATCGGTCAAAGTGACCTTTTGGGCAGCAAGACGCAGCTCAGCCGGGGCATCCGCAGCTGCGGTGCTCTGGCTGGAAGCGCGCACCATGTCCAGCATAGGCAGCCCTCCGGCAAGTACCAGCACATCTTCCGGGTCGATGCCCACCGGCATACACACGGCATCCAGCATTTCACGGCCGGAGACGGTTCTGGGGGTCAGGATCAGCGTATCCGCTGCGGCACGCTCGCCCAGCAGCACCGCTGTGCGGTCGCCCAGAGATTTTTCCAGCAGCGAGATCATGGGCACTGCCTTGCTGTCCTGATACAGCAGCACCCGCAGCACTTCTTCCCCCTTGATGTCTGCCGCGTTTGCCAGCAGATAAGGGGTCCATTCCTGCCGCAGATGACGCTCCAATGCCTCGCTCATGCGCAGCACGCGGGTAGTACCGTCGGTCATCTGCAGGGCAATGCCCACGCCCTCTGCCACCGGAAGACGGGCGAACAGGTCGGCATCCTGCCCGGCAAAGGTGCACAGCGGCTGGCGGGTGCCATCGGAAAAATGGTAGGCCATGGCACCGCCGCACACCAGCGCAGGAGCGCTGAGCCGCACACTGCCCAGAATGGACCGCACTGCCCGCGGCGTGCGCTGGGAAAACACCGTAAAACGTCCGCCGCGGCGGACGAACAGCTGCAGCACATCCCGCACCACCTGCGTCAGGTTGCCGTCGGCACCCAAAAGCAGATGGTCCAGATCACACAGTACAAGCGTTGAAGAAAGATGGTTCATACCGTTCCCCTCCTGAGCGTTGCAAGAAAACGAGTGAAGTATTCCGGCAATTCCGAATCGAACCGCAGATGTTCGCCGGTGATCGGGTGCACAAAGCCCAGCGTTTTGGCGTGCAGGCACTGGCCGTGCAGGCTGGTGATGCAATTGTGCGGGCCATACACCGGGTCGCCCGCCACCGGGTGCTGGATGGATGCCATGTGCACGCGGATCTGATGGGTGCGGCCGGTCTTCAGGCGGCATTCCAGCATGGTAAAGTTGTTCAACCGTTCCAGCACCTGATAGCCGGTATAGGCATATTTGGTGTGCGGCTCACTGGCCGGGTAGACCGCCATCTTTTTGCGGTCGGTCTTGCTGCGGCCCAGATTGCTTTCCACAAAGCCCTCATCTTGTGCAAAGCCGCCGTACACGATGGTGCGATACGCGCGCTCCACACTGTGCACCGCCATCTGCTGGGAAAGGCCGATGTGCGTTGCATCGTCCTTTGCCACCACCAGCAGTCCGCTGGTGTCCTTATCGATGCGGTGCACGATGCCGGGGCGAATCTCGCCGCCGATACCGGACAGGCTTCCCTTGCAGTGCCACAGCAGCGCGTTCACCAGCGTGCCGTCCGGGTTGCCGGGAGCCGGGTGCACCACCATGCCTTTGGGCTTGTTGACCACCAGCAGATGCTCATCCTCATAGACGATTTCCAGCGGGATGTCCTGCGGCACGGCCTCAATGGGCTTTGCGTCCGGAATTTCCAAAACGATGGTGTCGCCCGCCTTGAGCTTCAGGCTTTTGGCAACCAGCCTGCCGTTGCACAACACATGACCGTCGGCCACCAGCGCCTGCAGAGCAGACCGGGAAAGGCCGGTGTCCTCGCCGCTCAGAAAGCGGTCGATGCGCTGGCCCGCCGTCTCCTGCTCCACCACAAATTCACGCTGTTCCATGGCTCACTGCTCCTTCGGGGACTGCCCGTTCTCAGCGTGCAACTCTTCCAGAAAAATTACCAGCACCCAGAGGCCCACGCCCACACACACGCAGATATCCGCAAAATTGAACACCGCAAACTGCATGAACAGCAGATTGATGTAGTCCACCACCTCGCCGTTGAGCACACGGTCGATCAGGTTGCCGATGCCGCCGGCAAGGATCAGCAGCAGTGCGGCCTGCTGCAGGTATCTGCCGCGGCTGCGGAAGAACAGCCCGTAGGCCACAAAGATCAGCGCTACGCTGGTAGCGATGATGAGGAACAGCTGCTTGCCGCTGAGCAGACTGAACGCCATGCCCGGGTTGAGCACGAACCGCAGCTCCACCACATGGGGGATCAGCGGCATGGCTCCCACCGGCTGCAGCACATTTGTGGCCCACAGCTTGATGGCCTGATCGATGCCAATGAGTGCCGCAGCCGCGAGCAGATTAAAAACAACAAATGCCATAGGATACTCCCAAAATCATTCAGTATAAAAAACGGCGCTCCCCGGTATAAGGGAGCGCCGCCCTTTAAAACATTGTTTTATGCGGAACGCTTAGGCTTCCACAACGCTGGCGCAGCGTGCGCACAGGGTGGGATGTGCGGCATGGCTGCCGATGGAAGAAGAATACTTCCAGCAGCGCTCGCACTTTTCGCCGGTGGCATGTGCAGCAGCAACGCCCAGACCTTCAACAGCGCTTGCAGCGCCGCCTTCGCCCTTGACCAGCTCTACCTGAGAGACGATCATCAGGTCGGCCAGCTCGTCCATGGGGATGCTGTTGAGCAGACTGTACACAGTATCATTGCAGTACAGGGTGACGGCAGCCTCCAGAGAAGCACCGATGACCTTTTCGGCACGGGCCTGCTCCAGAACCTTCTTCACCTCGTCACGGACGGCGATCAGCTGAGCCCACTTTGCCTTGAAGGCTTCATCGGCGGCATACTGGCCAGCCTTGGGCATCTCCTCAAAGACAACGTACTTGTTCATGCCCTCGGTCTTGGGCATGAAGTCCCAGATCTCCTGACTGGTGAAGCACAGGATGGGCGCAATGATCTTGTCCAGAGCCACAAGGATCTTGTACATGGTGGTCTGAGCAGCCTTGCGGCCTGCGCCGTTGGTGCAGTACAGGCGATCCTTGGTCACATCCAAATAGAAGTTGGACATTGCAACAACGCAGAAGTTGTACACTGCATGATAGACCTTGTTGAAGTCGTACACAGCGTAGCCTGCGCTGGTGTTGACCATCAGGTCATCCAGAGCAGCCAGTGCCCAGCGGTCGATCTCCTGCAGCTGATCGTCAGCCACACAGTCGGTGTTGGGATCAAAGCCGTCCAGATTGCCCAGAATGAAGCGGGCGGTGTTGCGGATCTTGCGGTAAGCCTCGCTCAGCTGCTTGAAGATGTTCTTGCCGGCACGCACATCCACGGTGTAGTCGGAAGAAGCCACCCACAGACGGATGATATCAGCGCCGTAGTCCTTGATGATCTCGCTGGGCTCCACGCCGTTGCCGGCGCTCTTGTGCATCTGCTTGCCCTGCTCATCCACGACCCAGCCGTGGCACAGAACAGACTTATAGGGTGCGCAGCCCTTGCTTGCAACGCTGGTCAGCAGGCTGGACTGGAACCAGCCGCGGAACTGGTCGCCGCCTTCCATATACATATCAGCCGGGAAGCGCAGTTCCGGACGTTCCTCCAGCACAGCGGCGTGGGTGGAGCCGGAGTCGAACCAGACATCCATGATGTCGGTGTCCTTTGTCCACTCGGAAGCACCGCACTTTTCGCACACTTCGCCTGCGGGGATGATCTGCTCGGCTTCGTACTTATACCATGCATCGGAACCTTCCTTGCGGAACAGGTCGCTGACAGCCTTGATGGTGGCATCGGTGATGTGGTAGGTGCCGCACTTCTTGCAATAGAATGCGGGAATGGGCACGCCCCAGGTGCGCTGGCGGCTGATGCACCAGTCGTTGCGGTCGCGCACCATGCCCTTCATGCGGTCATGGCCCCAATCCGGCATCCAGGTAACGGTGTCGATGGCCTTATAGACATCCTCGCGGAACTTTGCGATGGAGCAGAACCACTGTTCCGTTGCACGGAAGATGATGGGGTGATGGCAGCGCCAGCAGTGCGGGTACTGATGCTTGATGTGCACCTGACCCATGACAGCACCGGACTCGGTCAAATCGGCCAGAATGGTCTTGTTGGCAGCCCACACGCGCTGACCCGCATACTTGCCGGCCAGCTCGGTCAGATAGCCGCCATCGTCCACGGGGACGGTGATGGGCACCTGCGGATACTTCTGGCAGACGTTGAAGTCGTCCACGCCGTGGCCGCCTGCGGTATGGACGCAGCCAGAACCGCTTTCCAACGTGACGTGATCGCCCAGAATGACCCAGCCTTCCTTGGGCAGGTAGACGTGGTTGTAGCGCATCAGCTCGAACTCGGTACCGGGGACCGGCTCGCCCACAATCTCGTAGTTCTCGATGTGGCAGGCATCCATGACGCTCTTGACCAGTTCGGTGGCCATGATGTGGAACTCATCGCCGATCTTGACGAAGGAGTACTCGAACTGGCCGTTCAGGCAGATTGCCTCGTTAGCGGGCAGAGTCCAAGTGGTGGTGGTCCAGATGACGAAGTAGGTCTTGTCCATCGGGATGCCGTGCTTTGCCAGCACACCGTTGGGATCCTGAGAGACGTGGAAACGCACGAAGATGGAATCGCAGTCGTCCTCGCCGTACTCGATCTCGGCCTCTGCCAGAGCCGTGCGGCAGTCCGGGCACCAGTACACGGGCTTCAGGCCCTTGTAGATGTAGCCCTTCTTTGCCATCTCGCCAAAAATCTCGATCTGGCGTGCCTCGAACTCAGGCTTCAGGGTCAGATACGGATGCTCGAAATCGCCGATAACGCCCAGACGCTTGAACTGGTCGCTCATGATATCGATGTGCTCGGTAGCAAACTTTTCGCAGATCTGGCGCAGTTCCAGCTTGGAAATGTCCTTCTTCTTATCACCGACGGAGGACAGAGCCTTCAGCTCGATTGGCAGGCCGTGGGTATCAAAGCCGGGCACATAGGGAGCCTGGAAACCCTCCATGTTCTTATCGCGGATAATGATATCCTTGATGATCTTGTTCAGGGCAGTACCCATGTGGATATTACCGTTTGCGTACGGAGGGCCGTCGTGCAGGATGAACTGCGGCTTGCCCTCGTTGTGCTTCATGAGCTGATTGTACAGGTCGTTGTCGTCCCAATCCTTCAGCATGACCGGCTCCTTCTTGGGCAGGCCGGCACGCATTTCAAACAGGGTCTTGGGCAGGTTCAGAGTACTATCGTACTGCGATTTGTTCTTAGCCAATGGTTTACACTCTCCTCTATATTTCCTTATGGGGTTGCCTTACTCGCTGAACTTGACACCCTGAAAAGCATCGTAGTCCGGCTCGTCCGGCTTAAAATCAGCAGGAGGCGCGGGCGGCGGGTCCAGCTTGAGCTGGCTCTCATCCTTTGCCCAGAAATCCTCGCTGCTGTCAGCTGCCTTGTCGTCGTCATTTTCAACAACGGCAGCAGGTTCTGCATCTTCCTGTGCAGGCTCTGCAGGCTCTGCTTCCGGCTCCTGCACGTCCGCTGCCTGCGGCTGGGCTGCAGCGGCAGGCTCACTTTCCTCTGCAGCAGGCTCTGCCTGTTTGGCATCCTGTGCAGCCGTTTCCTTCTGGAACTCCGGCAGACGGCTCAGCGACTCCACATGGCTGCGGTACAGGTTGAGCACATCAGACTTGAAGCGGGTCACTTCCAGACGCACGCGGTCATACTCGCGCTCCTCTGCAAGGCGCTTCTCGTTTGCTTCGTTCTCGATCTCGTCTGCACGGTCGTTTGCCTTCTGCAGCAGTTCGTTGGCATCGCGGATGATATCATCACCGCGCAGATTTGCACGATGGATGATCTCTTCTGCTTTCTGGTTTGCTTCGCGGATGACATTTTCGCCCATGCGCTGTGCATTGATCAGCGCGCTCTTGAGCATTTCACCATCTGCCTCAAAGCTCTTCAGTTCATCGTGCAGCTTCTGGTTTTCAGCAGTCAGGTCCGCAATCTGCTTGCGAAGCTGTTCCGCCTGCGCATCGTCTTCCCGCAGCTGTTCTTCCACCTTATCCAGAAAACGGTCTACGTCCTCTGTGCGGTAGCCGCGGAGGTTTTTCTCAAATTGCACAGAACGGACATCCTGCGGAGTCAGCATAGTCATTTCCTCCCGTTGCTTTTAATATTGAAAAAATTCGATGATTGACCGATCTTTTCTGCTTTTGCCGGGCAGTGCAGTCAGGTTGAAGCGGCCCTTGCCGCGCACCGTGAACACATCGCCCTCATATACCTGCGCATGAGGTTTATCCGCCGGCAGGTGGTTGATCTCCACCCTGCCCGCCTCGATCAGTTCCGAAGCCTGTCCTCGGCTGCAGTGCAGCATAGCTGCCAGCACAGCGTCCAGCCGCAGGGACGATACCGTTGCACTGTGCATCTCACGCTCCGCCTGCGGAAACTGCGGCACCTCGTCCAGCGTCAGCAGTTCCGTGGTCAGCTCCGTGTGTCCAGCCTGAAACAGTTCCCGGCAGATCAGCTGTGCTGCCGGTTCCAGTGCAAACACATAAGCTGTGCCCAGCTGATCCTCCGGCAGAACGATATCTCCCAGCGCCTCGCGCCGCAGCTCAAGGCCCATCAGACTGCCCATGTAATCCTTGTGGGCGGGCAGCGCAGCCCCCGCCTGTGCACGGCATTGCAGCCGCACACAGCAGATGGGTGCTTCGCCGCAGCTGTACTCCGGCTCGATACAGAGCACCCTGCGCTCCGCATTCAGCCAGCCGCCCTCAAACCGGAAGCCCTCCTGCACACCGGCACGGCCCAGTGCCGCGCGGGCCAAGTCCTGCTCGCGGTCACTCAGGAAAGCCGAATACCGCGCAATGTCCCGGGAAAAGGCCGTGTGGGCCAAGTCCTCGATATGGCGCATGAGATAGCGTTCTTCATCGGTACGCGCAGGGATGAACCCGCGTGCCGCCTTGGGCTGCGGATCAATAGAACGCGCCATTGTTCTCCAGCTCGTCCAGCAGATCACCCATGATATCTACGTTGTACGGAGTGATGATGAAGGTGCTGTTGGCCACGCGCTTGATCTGGCCATTGTTTGCATATGCAACACCGGACAGGAAATCCACCAGACGGCGGGACACTTCCTTGTTGGTGGACTCCAGATTGAGCACCACGGTGCGCTTGTTATTCAGGTGGTCAGCAATGGTACTGGCATCCTCAAAACGCTCAGGCTTGACCAGAACGACCTTGAGCTGAGTGGTGGCATTGATGTTGACCACCTTGCCGTTCTTCTTGGCACCCTCAACAGGCTCTTCATTTTCGTCGTCAGCACCAAGGCCGATGCCATTGTTATTGTTTACCATCTGGGGGCCATCGTCAATGTACTGATCCTCGTAATCGTCTTCCTGGTCAAACAGACCTTTCTTAATGCTGTCAAGCAAAGACATACAATCTGCTCCTTTCATTCGGGCAGCATGGCGCTGCCTGGCGTTCTTTGCAAATAGATGCAAATAATAGCTTTATCTATTATCGGATTTTTTGCCTCAGATGTCAATAACTACAAAAGCTTTCCATCATACAAATTTTGTCCGGAAACGATTATTTCGTCATAAAGCCTCACCTTGCTGACCGAGCCCTCGGTCCCTTCGGGCAGAACAAGGATGTAATCGCCGTCCGTGATGATGGGATGGTCTGCGTCCACCGGGTCGATCGGGCAGAAGCGGGCAATGTTGCCAAGTTTCACGTACACACCGGGAATGTAGTTTTCGCCCTGCGTTTGTGCCTCGGTGCCATCCTCTTTTAAATAGTGCACAGCCGCAGCAGGCACCCGCAGGCCGCTGCGCTCTCCTACCGAGATGCGTGCTGCAGCCCGGTTCAGGCAAAGCACATCGCCGTTGATGGAGTTGCAGGCAAGCACAAAGCGGGCAAGGCCGCTGTCCTGATCGATCTCCACCTCGGTGACGGTGGCCTTGAGGCTGTTCTCCACCTGACCCGGGAAGCTGATCTCCACCGCTGTGCTCAGCGGCTTGCCGTTCTGACCCAGCAGCTTTTCGCCCTGCTTTGCAGTGCACACGCCCACATAGCGCCATGTGAACCCTGCCACGATCTTACCGGCGCAGCCGTCCAGTGCCAGCACCGGGTCGGACTGCAGATAGCCCTGCAGCTCCTGTGCGTTCAGTGCAAGGATATCATCGGCACTGGCATTGAGCCGTCCGCTGCTGGAAGAGCGCACAAAATAGCCGGTCTGCGGTGCAGTGATCTGCGCCGGGCTGCCCAGCTGCGCCTGCACGCTCTGGGACTGCTGGACCAGCGCGGTGATCTGATCGGTAAAGTTTGCAGCTTCGCCCGTTACCACCCAGAGCTTGTTCTGGGCCAGCAGGTAGGCATTGGCATCATCATCCACCGCTTCATAATCGCTGTCGTCCAGCGTATCCAGCAGGTCATACAGCGCAGAAGAACGTTCTTTTAAAAGGGTATCCAGCTGCAGCGCAGAAGTGTTCTGCGATTTCTGCAGCAGGTCGATCTGATCATTCAGCTGGTTCAGCTGCAGGCGCAGCGAAGCCTGCGAAGCGTTGCTGTACACCTCTGCCACTGCAGTGCCCGCTGAAACACGCTCGCCGTCGGCAGCAAGATATCCAAGGTTTCCGCTGCCTGCCACATAGCTTTCGTCGAACAGCAGAACTCCGTCGGCTTCCACCGTATCCGAAATGACCGCAGGCAGCGCAGTCTCATAAACATTCTGCGGAAACAGGATATGTGCGGCCTGATACACCACATAAATTGCTGCCAGCAGCAGAAACGCGATCAGCACGCCTGCCAGAGTGGTAAGCACATGCGGCGCATGGCGTTCCTTCTGGGTCTCATCCGGCATATCGATCATCCTTTCGCTAAAAATTCGCTAGTTTTGCGGATGGCAGTCTGCACTGCATCCGGTGCACCGGCATCCAGCCAGACCACACCGTCCATATGGCGGAACCAGGTCAACTGGCGCTTGGCATAGTTGCGGGACGCCTGCTTGAGTTTTTCCGTGCAGGCTTCCAGTGGAGCCGTCTGCTCAAAATACGGAAAGAACTCCTTGTATCCGATGGCCTGCGCTGCCGTGCGGAAGCTTTCCCGGTTCTGCCAGACATGCTCCGCTTCCTTTATAAGGCCCGCTTCCAGCATTTTGTCCACACGCAGGTCAATGCGGCGGTAAAGTACCGCGCGCTCTGGGAAATCCAGACCGAGGATCAGGCTGCGGTAGGGCCGCTCCGGTGGGAGAGACTCCGCCTTCTGTTCGCTCAGCTTTTTGCCGGTGGCACGATAATGTTCGAGTGCGCGCAGCACCCGCACCTGATTGTTCGGGTGGATAGCCGCAGCAGCTTCCGGGTCGGCCTGCTTCAGTTCTTCGTACATGGCAGCACCGCCTTTTGCAGCCAGTTCCGCCGCCAGCTGCTCCCGCAGACCGGCAGGTGCTTTTTCCTCTGTAAAGCGCACCCCATACAGAAAACTCTGAACATACAGCCCTGTGCCGCCCACAAGGATGGGCAGCTTCTTCCGGGCAGAGATCTCTTCTTCCAGCTTTCCGGCCATGGCGGTAAAGTCTGCCACGCTGAAAGCCTTGTCCGGCGTAAGGATATCCACGCCATGATGCGGGATACCGCAGGTCTCCTCCGGTGTCACCTTTGCCGTGCCTATGTCCAGACCTTTATAGATCTGCATGGAATCACAGCTGATGACCTCGCCGGAAAAATGTTTTGCAAGTTCTACGCCCAGCGCTGTCTTTCCGGTTGCGGTAGGGCCGACGACGGCCACCATGGGATGTTTATACGATGCGTCCAAACTGCTTTTCCAGCTCCTTCCGGGTCAATTTGAGTACGCAGGGGCGGCCATGCGGGCAGAACGGCGGCACCTCGCCGGAAAGGATCTTTTCGGCCAGCGCCAGCAGTTCCTGCGGCGAGGACTTGTCCCCCGCCTTGATGGCTGCACGGCAGGAGATAGAATGCAGCACCCACTCGGTGTGCTCGTTCAGCGCATCATGGCCGCCCTTGAGCAGCTTATTTGCGATCTCCACCAGCAGGCTTTCGGCATTCTGCGGCTCCACATCTGCGGGCACCGCGCGCAGCACCACGGTGTTGCCGCCAAAGTCCGCGATCTCAAGGCCCGCATTTTCCAGCAGAGGAATGTTATCCAGCAGGGCCTGCTTTTCCTCCGCAGCAAGGTCGATGGCAGCAGGCTCCAGCAGCATCTGGCTGGGCACATTGCCGTAGTTCGCGGCTAGTTTTTCGTACAGCTGGCGCTCGTGGGCAGCGTGTTTATCGATCAGGCACAGCTCGTCGCCGCGTTCTGCAAGGATATATGTTCTGAACACCTCGCCCACATAGCGCAGCGGCTCCGGCTGATCCGCCGTCGGATCAAAGTTCATCTGCTCCGGCTCGGCCAGTACAGTTTCCTGTTCTGCCGCTTCCGGCGCATCCGGTTCTGTTTCTACACAGGGTGCACTCTCAGGTTCTTCCTTTGGTGCTTCCTGCGCAGGGTTCCACGCTGCCATATGGTCCTGAGGCGAATGCAGTTTTGTCTCACCAAATTCCGGTTCCACATCCAGCTGCGCTTCATTTGCTGCCGCACGGAACGGCTCTGGTGCCTTTGTCGTTTCCAGCTTCGGGCTGTGAAGGGTCACGAACGGATCCAGCATATCCTCGTTCTGAGCACTGCCTTTCCAGCGCGGCACACTGGGTGCTGTCGATATTTGCATTGCAGCAGACGGGGCAGGCTGCTGCGGTGCTGCGGCGGGTTTTGCCGGTTCCCAGTGCTGCTGTGGCAGAACGCCCGGGTCTGCCTGTCCCCGAATGATCGCAGAAAGGCCTGTAAAGTTATTGTTCTTTACATCATTTTTGATTATATCAGCGTCTTTTTTTGAATTTTCAGCTTTTTCTTCTTCTTTGTCTGCTTCAAAGGTAAAAAGCCGTTCACCGGTGCCGGGCTGAGCTAATGCCAGCTTGACGGCATGATACACCACATCAAAAACATCATTTTCGCGGGCAAAGCGGGCTTCGATTTTGGCCGGATGCACATTGACATCCACAAGGTCGGCCGGCATTTCCAGCAGCAGAATGCCGCCCGGGAACTTGCCCTGCATCATGGTACCCTTGAACGCCATCTCCATACCGGCCATCATGGTGCGGTTGCGCACATAGCGGCCATTGATGTAAAAATGCTGCATACTTCGGCTGGCGCGGCAGCTTTTGGGCGGGGTGACCAGACCGGTGATGCGGTACACGCCCTCCTGATTTTTCAGCTCAATGAGGTCCCGGCTGAACTCCCGGCCCAGCACCGCATAGGCTGCACCGCGCAGCTGGCCGTCGCCGGGCGTGACATACTGCAGCTTGCCCTCACGGATGAACTTGACGCTGACTTCCGGGTGGCTGAGCGCTACATGGGTAACTGTATCCGACACAAAGGTGCCCTCGGAGGAGTCCTTTTTGAGGAACTTCATGCGGGCAGGCGTGTTGTAAAACAGATCCTTTACCCGGATGGTGGTGCCCACAGCTCTGGCACCCGGCTCACGGGAGACCTCTTCCCCGCCCTCAATGCGGTAGACCGTGGCAAACTCGTCCACCTCTGTTCGGGTGGTCAGCTCTACACGGGCCACGCTGGCAATGGATGCCAGTGCTTCACCGCGGAAGCCAAGCGTATGGATGTTGGTCAGATCGTCCGGTGTTTCAATTTTGCTGGTGGCGTGGCGGATAAACGCCGTGGAGATATATTCTGCCTCGATGCCGGTGCCGTTATCGCTGATCTCGATCAGCTTGACGCCGCCGGATTCAATGCTGACGGTCACCTGCGTGGCACCGGCATCAATGGAGTTTTCCAGCAGCTCCTTAACAACGGATGCCGGACGCTCGACCACCTCACCGGCTGCGATCAGCTCGGCTGTGTGCTTATCCAGAACATGGATCACTGCCATGGTGTTTTCCCTCCTTGTATGGTCTGGGTCAGGTAGAGCAGTTTCATCTGTTCAGGCTGCCCTTCAGGGTCTTTTTCAGCTCGTAGAGGAAGTTCAAAGCCTCAATGGGGGTGAGTGTTTCCACATCCAGAGCTTCCAGCTTGTCCATCATCTCGCTGGGCACAGCCGGAGAGTTATACTCCTGCAGGGCATCAAAATCCATCTGCTCTACTTTATTTTTAGGTGCAGTTGCTTCCAGCGTGCGCAGCACCTCGTGGGCGCGGCGGGTCACGCTGCCGGGCAGACCTGCCAGCTTTGCCACCTCGATGCCGTAGCTGTCATCCGCCGGGCCGCGCACGATGCGGCGCAGGAAGGTGATGTCCTCGCCGCGTTTTTTTACTGCAATATTGTAGTTTTTTACGCCGTCCACGCCGCCTTCCAGCTCGGTCAGCTCGTGGTAGTGGGTGGCAAACAGAGTCTTGCAGCCAAGGCCCTTGGCGGGGTCTGCAATGTGCTCCACTACGGCGCGGGCAATGCTCATACCGTCAAAGGTGGAAGTGCCGCGGCCGATCTCGTCCAGCACCACAAGGCTTTTGGCGGTGGCATTTTTCAGGATCTCCGCTACCTCGGTCATCTCCACCATAAAGGTGGACTGACCGGCAGACAGGTCGTCCGACGCACCGATGCGAGTGAAAATGGCATCCACCACACCCACATGGCAGCTGGAAGCCGGTACAAAGGAGCCGATCTGCGCCATCAGCGCGATCAGTGCATTCTGGCGCATGTACGTGGATTTACCTGCCATGTTGGGGCCGGTGATGATCAGACAGCGGTCTGCACCACAGTTCAGGGTGGTATCATTGGGTACAAACAGGCTGCCTTTCAGCATCTGCTCCACCACAGGGTGACGGCCCTCGGTGATGGTCAGCTCATCACTGTCGTCCACGATGGGACGGCAGTAGTTGTTTTCCGCTGCCACCTGCGCCAGCGCCGTGAGCACATCCAGCTGGGCCACCGCATTGGCCGTGCGCTGGATGCGGTCCAGCTGAGCGCTGATGCTTTCCAGCAGTTCGCTGAACAGGCGGTGCTCCAGCGTGATGAGCCGTTCGTGGGCACCTAAGATCTTGCTTTCCAGCTCTTTCAGTTCCTGCGTGATGTAGCGTTCGCCGGAAGTCAGGGTCTGCTTGCGGATGTAGGTCTCCGGCACCATGTTCTTATAGGAGTTGCTTACCTCGATGAAGTAGCCAAACACATGGTTATAGCCGATCTTCAGCTTGGGGATGCCGGTTTCCTGTCGCAGGCGGGCTTCCAGCTGCGCCAGAACGCCTTTGGTATTGTCGCGAATGGAGCGCAGCTCGTCCACCTCGGCATGGTAGCCTTTGGCAATGACACCGCCATCCTTGAGGGTAGAGGGCGCTTCCGGGTCCACCGCCGCATAAATACGGGCCTTGATGTCCTCCAACGGATCGATCTGTACTGCCAGTTCAGCAAGCTCCGGGCAGCCGCAGGCCTCAGCCAGCCTGCGCAGGCCGGGCAGCCGGTCGCAGGTCTGGGCCAGCGTATAGATCTCCTTGGGTGTGGCAGAGCCGTAAACCGTGCGGGTCATCAGGCGTTCCATATCCGCAATGTAACCCAGCTCTTCGGTCAGGTCGCCGCGGGCCATGGTCTGCTTGACAAGGCTCTCCACAGCGTTCAGGCGGTGGTTGATGAGTGCACTGGAAATAAGCGGCTGCTCGATCCAGCTGCGCAGCATACGCTTGCCCATAGATGTACTGGTCTTATCCAGCACCCAGAGCAGCGTGCCCCGCTTTTCGCGGCCGCGCAGCGTCTCGGTCAGCTCCAGATTGGCGCGGGTTACGGGCGAAAGACGCATGAACTGGGCCTTATTATAGGTTATGACCGTTTTCAGACGTTCCACGCCCTTGATCTGGGTATCGTGCAGATATTCCAGCAGTGCCGCCATGGCAAAGCGCACAAGGCCGTCCGCTGCAATGCCGGTGGTCTGCGCCCAGTCGCGGCCAAACTGGTTTTCCAGCGATGCCGCCACAAGGCCCGGTGCATAGCGCTCCTCTTCGATCAGCTCCACCGAACAAGTCATATTCTTTTTGATGTACGCCGTCACCTCGCGGCAGTCCAGCAGACCCGGATTCATCAGCACTTCGCTGGGATGGTAGCGGCACAGCTCCGTAATGACCGCCGGGGCGATCTTGTCTGCATTCAGCTCTGTGATATGGGCCGTGCCGGTAGAGACATCCGCAAAGCACAAACCTGCTTTCTTTCCTTTGAGGAAGATACTGGCAATGTAGTTATTGCGGTCATCCTGCAGCATACTGCTCTCAATGACCGTGCCGGGTGTGACCACGCGGATGATGTCCCGCTTGACAAGGCCCTTGGCCTTGGCCGGGTCTTCCACCTGCTCACAGATGGCTACTTTGTAGCCCTTGGCGATCAGCCGCGCCACATATCCCTCGTAGCTGTGGAAGGGCACGCCGCACATGGGTGCTCGCTCTTCCATGCCGCACTGCTTGCCGGTCAGGGTCAGATCCAGTTCCTTGGATGCCGTCAGGGCATCGTCAAAGAACATCTCATAAAAATCGCCGATGCGGTAAAACAGAATTTCGTCCTTATGTTGTTTTTTGATCTCAAGATATTGCTGCATCATGGGCGACAGCTCTGCCATGGTTTACCCTCTCTCCCGTTCTATGGTTCTGTGCACAAGTTTGCGGCTTGTAACCGCTTTTGCAAACAAAACGCGGTCTGTTTTGCACAGCCGCGTTTTGTTTTTGCCGGTTTTAGTGGCAGCCGCCGCAGGTGGAGCAGCTGCCGGTGCAGGAAGCAGAAGGCTCCTGTACCGTCATGGGGTCGCCGCCATTCATGGCAGTGTTGATGATGGCATCGATATAGTTCACGAGGTTCTCGCAGTCACGCTTGGCCTCGTTGTAAGCCACCATGCCCTCGTTGCCCATGATCTGACCGTACAGGCTGTTCACCTTTTCGTTCAGTTCGGCGATGCGGGCATCGTTGCGCTCGCTCTTGCCGATCTCATTGTTCAGATCCATGCGGGCGAGGTTGAACTCGCCGATCAGGTTCTGCAGCTCTTCGTCCTTATCGTTTGCCTTGCGGGTCTGATCCAGAACGAGGTAGCGGCTATCGGTCTGCAGCGCAACGGCTGCGCGCTTGAAAAGATCAATGCAATCCATTTGAATGGTCTCCTTCTTATTTATACGTTCAGGGGCACTGCCCCGGAATCACTCAGGCAAGCTCACCCAGCAGCACAGTCGCCCGTGCGCCCGTGAGATGTACGTTGGCATAGCTGCCCATCAGGGAAGCGTCTGCCGTGAACTCCACCGTCAGGTTGTTGTCCAGACGGCCGGAGAGGGTGCCCTCATTGCGGCCAAAGCCCTCTACCAGTACCTTCACAGTCTGACCAACCTGCGCCTTGACCAGTGCCATGGCGATCTCGTCCTGAACCTTGAGCAGGCGGGTCATGCGGTCGGTCTTTTCCTTACGGGGGGTGGGGTCCGGCATTTCGGCAGCCTTGGTGCCGGTGCGCTTGGAATAGATAAAGGTGAACAGCTGCATATAGCCCACCTTCTGCACCAGTTCCAGCGTCTTTACAAAGTCCGCTTCGGTCTCGCCGGGGAAGCCAACGATGATGTCACTGGAAAAAGTGATGCCGGGCACCGTTTTGCGGGCGTATTCGATGAGCTCAAGATACTGCTCCACCGTGTAGTGGCGGTTCATCTTCTTCAGCAGTTCATCGGAGCCGCACTGCACCGGCAGGTGCAGGTGCTTGCACAGCTTCGGCTGGGCGGCAATGGTGTCGATCAGCTTGTGACTGGCATCCTTGGGGTGGCTGGTCATAAAGCGGATGTGATAATCGCCGGGCACCGTGCACAGCAGGTTGAGCAGATCAGAAAAGTCCACCTTTTCTTCCAGACCCTTGCCGTAGCTGTTGACGTTCTGTCCCAGTAATGTGATCTCCTTATAGCCTGCTTCCACAAGACCGCGGAACTCGGCAAGGATATCGCCGGGCTTGCGGCTCTTCTCGCGGCCGCGCACATAAGGCACGATGCAGTAGGTGCAGAAGTTGTCGCAGCCGTACATGATGGGCAGCCATGCGCGGAACTCGCTCTCACGCCGGATGGGGATATTCTCCACGATGACCGGGCGCTGGGCGGGCTCCATCAGCACACGCTTATGCTTCTGCAGCTTCTGGGCAATGAGCTGCGGCAGGGTATCGATTCCGTCCACGCCAAACACAAGGTCAACGTAAGGATAGCTCTGGCGCAGCTTTTCTACCACGTGCTTCTGGTTGGCCATGCATCCGCACAGGCCGATGATGAGATCATGCTTTTTTTCCTTGAGTCCCTTCAGGGCACCTACGTTGCCGAACACACGCTGCTCGGCATGCTCACGCACGGCGCAGGTGTTGAAGAGGATCAGGTCTGCATCCTCGGGCTTATCGCACAGGCCATAGCCGATGTCCATCAGCACACCCTTGATCCGCTCGCCGTCGTTCACGTTCTGCTGACAGCCATAGCTGTGCACAAAGGCCAGCGGCGGCGTATCATAGAACTGCTTTACCAGCTCAGCGGCAATGTTATTATGTTCAAAACTAATGTATTCCAATCAAACCATCCTTCTCCGCCGGGCCGAAGCGCCCTGTGCGGCGAAAATCTACTTGCACTTTCTGAAAAGAGCCTTCTCTATAGTATACCCTGTTTATACGCTCCGGGCAAGAGGTTCCGTGCAAATTTTATGGTTCAGTGGGCGTTTTCCTGCGCCTGCTTCTCGCAGCAGGCCTCGCATACGCCGATCAGCACAACAGCGCAGTCCTGCACATGGCCCTTCTGGTTTTTCACCAGCTTCATTACCTGCTTTTCGTCCACCTCGGCATCGGTCACGCTGCCGCACACGGTGCAGTACAGATGGCTGTGCCAGGGCAGCGTGTGGTCAAAGCGGTCAGCCTTGCCTGGAATGGACACCCGGCGCACCCGGCCCGCATCCACCAGACTATTCAGGTTACGGTATACGGTGCCAAGGCTCAGGCCCGGGCATTCCTTGACCGCAGCATCATAAATTTCCTCGGCGGTGGGGTGGTCGCACAGGTTCTGCACCGTCTGCATGACCAGCTCGCGCTGTTTGGAATATCGCATATCGTTCTCCTTTTTCTTTGTTTTTGGGTTTTGGGTGTAAGGCGTGGCTCAGACGTTCTCTTCGCCCTTGATCTTTGCCCAGTAGGCACGGGCCGCCTGCTCATTTTTGTTATCGCCAAAGGTGTAATATTTCACGTCCTTGATGGCATCTGGCAGGTATTGCTGTTCCACCCAGTGATGGTCGTAGTCATGGGCGTATTTGTAGTTCTGGCCCTTCACCAGAGCATCCTCACCGTCGTAGTGCTTGTTCTGCAGTTGGCGCGGGATCGGCCCGGTACGGCCCGCCTGCACATCCGCAATGGCCGCGTTGATGGCATCATGGGCACTGTTGGACTTGGGACTGGTGGCCACCAGAATGACGGCATCTGCCAGCGGGAGCCGTGCTTCCGGCAGGCCCACCATGTTGGCGGCATCAATTGCCGCCTTCACAATGGGGATGATCTGTGGATAGGCAAGGCCCACATCCTCGCAGGCACATACCATCAGGCGACGGCAGGCCGAGGGCAGATCTCCTGCTTCCAGCAGACGGGCCAGATAATGCAGCGCCGCATCCGGGTCGGAGCCGCGCATGGACTTCTGGTAGGCTGACACGATGTCGTAGTGGTCATCGCCCTCCCGGTCATACCGCATGGCAGTGCGGCGGGTGACCTGCTGGATCATTTCCAGCGTAATGTGCTTTTCCCCCTCCTCAATGGGAGCTGCCGTCACCGCAAAATCAAGACAGCCCAGCGCCTTGCGCAGGTCGCCGCCTGCGCTCTCGGCAAGGTAGGCACAGGCATCCTCATCCATGCAGACCTTTGTGCTCTCCCCTTCCGAAAGCTTTTTCAGTGCATTGTGCACCCCACGCTCCACATCCGCTGCCGAAAGTGATTTGAACTCAAACACCGTGCAGCGGGACAGCAGCGCATTATAAATGTAGAAGTATGGATTTTCGGTGGTGGATGCAATGAGCGTCACCGAGCCGTCCTCAATGCATTCCAGCAGGCTCTGCTGCTGTTTTTTGTTCAGGTACTGGATCTCGTCCAGATACAGCAGGATGCCTCCCGCACCTGCCAGCGTGCCGATATCCTTGAGCACCGCCTTGATGTCCCCGGTGCCGCAGGAAGTGCCATTGAGCTTATGCAGCGTCATACCGCTGTTTTCTGCAATGATGCGTGCCACCGTCGTTTTTCCGGTACCGGACGGGCCGTAGAAGATCATGTTCGGGATGCGTCCGCTCTCGATGGTACGGCGGAACACCCTGCCCGGTGCCAACAGATGCTGCTGACCGCAGACATCTGCCAGTGTTTTGGGCCGCAGACGCTGTGCCAGTGGTTCGTTCATCGTGTTTTCCTCCTCCCGTACCGAGGCGCGATTCCCCCAGCATTTTTCTATAGTATATCGCATTTTGGCAGTAAGAGCAAGGTTTTATCTGAAAATCATTCTCAGATAATTTTTACCCGCAGTTTACAAAAAACGCAAAACATGGTATTATCGTATCAGCTTTTGTCGATAGGAGTGGATGAAATGCCTGTTCGCAAAAAAGCACCAGAAGACCTTACTGCAAAAAAGGCGCTGGCGCTGGAAGTGATCGACCGGTTAAAAAAAGAATACCCAGATGCCGGCTGTACATTGGATTATGACCACGCCTGGCAGCTTCTGGTCAGCGTGCGTCTGGCAGCCCAGTGCACCGATGCCCGCGTGAACATTGTGGTGGAAGACCTGTTTGCCAAATATCCCAATGTTGCTGCGCTGGCTGCTGCGGAACCCGAAGACATTGAAGCCATCGTCAAGCCCTGCGGGTTGGGACACTCCAAAGCGCGGGATATCTCCGCCTGTATGCGGGTGCTGCGCGATAAATACGGTTGTCAGGTGCCCACCACCTTTGAAGAGCTGCTCGCCCTGCCCGGCGTAGGCCGCAAGAGCGCAAACCTTATCATGGGCGATGTGTTTGGCAAGCCTGCTATCGTAACAGACACCCACTGCATCCGGCTGTGCAACAAGATCGGCCTTGTGGACGGCATCAAGGAACCGCAGAAGGTGGAAATGGCCCTGTGGAAGATCGTTCCTCCGGAAGAAGGCAGCGACCTGTGCCACCGCTTTGTGATGCATGGTCGGGCAGTGTGCAATGCGCGCAAACCAGAATGCGAAAAATGTTGTTTGAAGGATATTTGCCGCTTTGCCCGGGAAACCGCCGGGCAGAGCGCAGAGCTTTAAAACTCAGGAGGTAGAATATTATGTTTGGTTTTATTTTCAGTCTGCTGATCGGCGCTCTGGCTGGTTACATCGCCGGCCGCATTATGGGCAGCGAAACTTCCACCGTGCGCAATATCGTGCTGGGCATTCTGGGCGGTTTTGTAGGCAGCATCGTGTTCGGCCTGATCGGTCTGAGCGCTACCGGCATCGTGGGTGAGATCCTCGTTTCCGTTGTGGGTGCCTGCATCTGCATCTGGATCGGCCGTAAGCTGTTCAACTGATTTTTCTTGTGTGCAAGGCTGCTCTTCGAGTTTTTTTCTCGGAGAGCAGTTATATTTTTGCGTCACAGACTATTTGCACCTGTTCTGCCGCAAAATCAAATCTTGACAGCGCACAGGAAGTATGATAAAATATTTCTCGTTGCAGAACATGCAAGAAAATTTTATCTGCTACTGTGGCTCAGCTGGTAGAGCAGCTCACTCGTAATGAGCAGGTCGCCTGTTCGAATCAGGTCAGTAGCTCCAAAAATCCTACGAATTTACGTTTAGAATCGTAATTTCGTAGGATTTTTTATTTAGTCTCGCAAGTTTTCGCAAAACCGCAACATAAACCGCAACATCGCCCACAAAACAAGACAAAATAAAACGCCCCGTGACACCATTTCATAGGGCGTTATACGCATTTTTATGCTTTCTTTTGGACAGGCTCCTTGAGTTCACAATGTAGGTTTGTCAATGATGTGTTTCTGTGATGTTTGGTGTAGCAATTTAACTGTATCACAGAACGGCTCATTCGTCTTTTTTCACTTTGTGACACATCTATTGTAATCCTACACAGCTTTTATTGTTCAATATATGAAATTTTATTGAAAATTTTTCATGGTAGTGGTAAAATATTTTTATGTCTCTGTCATTCTGTGCCCCTTCGCGGTAGAGGGAGAGCGCAAAACAGAAAAGACGCAAAAATTGCGGCATCCTTTCCGTGGGTGGGTTTTACAGCGCACACTCTTGCGGGCGGTGATGTATGATCAGTAAGCCAAAGCAGCCAACCGCAAAACGATGGCTGCCCAAGAAGTGTGAGGAGAAGGATCGGATGAAAACAAAAACATTGCGCCGCCTATTTTCCATGCTTGCGGCACTGGTGATGGGGCTATCCCTGCTCACCGGATGCAGCGAAAAAAATGCGGAACGAACACAGGAGCAGGAAGACGCTCAGACTATTCAGGTGTATCTGTGGAGCACCAGCCTGTACGAAAACTATGCCCCCTATGTCCAGTCCCAGCTGCCGGACGTGAACATTGAATTCATCGTAGGCAACAACGATCTGGATTTTTACAAGTTTTTGCAGCAAAACGGCGGTCTGCCGGATATCATCACCTGCTGCCGCTTCTCGTTGCACGATGCGGCACCGTTGAAGGACAGCCTGATGAACCTTGCCATGACCAATGAGGCGGGCGCTGTGTACAACACCTACCTCAACAGCTTCAAAAACGAGGATGGCAGTGTGAACTGGCTGCCGGTGTGCGCGGATGCCCACGGCTTTGTGGTCAACCGCAGCCTTTTTGAGCAGTACGATATTCCCCTGCCCACCGATTACGCAAGCTTTGTAGCGGCCTGTCAGGCTTTTGAAAAGGTAGGCATCCGCGGCTTTACCTCCGATTATACCTACGACTACACCTGCATGGAAACCCTGCAGGGGCTTTCCGCTGCCGAGCTTACCACCACCGCGGGGCGCAAGTGGCGCACTACCTACAGCGACCCCGCCAGCACCGCGCGGGTGGGTCTGGACGACACCGTATGGCCGGGGGCGTTTGAGCGGATGGAACAGTTCATTCAGGATACCCACCTTACAGCAGATGATCTTGCGTTGAATTACGACGATGTGACCGGGATGTTCCGGAACGGAGAAGTTGCCATGTACTTTGGCAGCTCTGCCGGCGTGAAGATGTTTCAGGATGAGGGCATCGACACGATCTTTCTGCCCTTCTTCAGCCAGAACGGCGAACCGTGGATCATGACCACCCCCTATTTCCAAGTTGCCCTGAACCGGGATCTGGAGCAGGACACCGCGCGCCGCGAAAAAGCCATGAAGGTGCTGAACGTCATGCTCTCCGAACAGGCGCAGAACCGCATCGTCTCGGAGGGGCAGGACATACTGAGCTACAGCCAGAACGTTCCCCTGCGCCTGACCGAGTATCTGAAGGACGTCCGCAGCGTGGTGGAAGAAAACCACATGTATATCCGCATCGCCTCCAACGATTTCTTTGCCGTTTCCAAGGATGTGGTCTCCAAAATGATCGCAGGCGAGCTTACCGCTGAGCAGGCGTATCAGGCCTTCAATGCCCAGCTCCTTGCCGATGAGGAGCCTGCCGACAACGAGACCGTGCTGACCTCCGGGAAGGCCTATTCCAACGTATTCCACGCAAACGGCGGCAGCGCTGCCTTCTCCGTGATGGCAAACACGCTGCGCGGCGTGTATGGCACCGATGTGCTGCTTGCCACCGCAAACAGCTTTACCGGCAGTGTGCTGCAGGCGGATTATAACCAGAAAATGGCAGCTTCCATGATCATGCCGAACGGTCTGATGTCCCGCCAGCGCACCATGACCGGTGCGGAGCTGAAAGAGACCGTCCACGCCTTTGTGGAAGGCTGCGAGGGAGGTTTTGTGCCCTTCAACCGTGGTTCTCTGCCAGTGGTCAGCGGCATTGCTGTGGAGGTAAAAGAGAATAACGGCAGCTATACCCTGACCGGCATCACCCGGAACGGGCAGCCGCTGGGAGATAACGACACCGTTACCGTGACCTGCCTTGCAACGGAAAAGCAGATGGAAGCGCTGCTTGCGAGCGACAGCGGCACGTCTGCGGGCGAAGATACGTGGGTAAGAAACACATGGCGCGATTATATCTCCGGCGGCGCAGCGCTTGCAGAGCCGGAAAACTACATGACACTGAGGTGAGCGGAATGGCAGACGAAAAGCACGAATCCAAACGCAGCTGCTATTTCCGGCACAAGTGGCTGCCTGCCGCCGCTGCCATCCTTCTTTTGGTCTTTCTGGCAGCCGGTTTCAGCTTCCGGTACATCTCGTTTATGTCGCAGACCATCTATCAGGAAAGCACCTCGCATCTGGAAGAGGTACTGTATAAATCCAATAGTATGCTGAAAGAGATGGTGCGCAAAAACCTGACCTATCTGCATCTGTGCAACGGCTTTCTGAAAAACACCTCGAATGAGGATGAAATTCAGGCCTATATCGAGGAAGCACAGCAGGTAACCGGATTTGTTAACTTCTACTTTCTTTCCTATGACGGCAACTACACGACCGTGACCGGGGAAACCGGCTACCTTGGCCTGCAGACCAATCTGGACGAAAAGCTCTCCGATGGCGAGGATATCGTCGTAAATACGGCGCTGCCCGGCAAAGCCCCAATGCTTGCGTTCATCTGCCCCGAAACGCAGGGCAGCTACCGGGGCTTTGCCTACGATGCCGTTGCCATCACCTATTATAATGATGCTGTGCTGAGATTGCTGGACAGCTCTGCTTTTCAGGGCAATGCCAGCAACTATGTGATCTACCCGGATGGGCGGGTGGTGATTGACAATTCCGTAAACCGCAAGGAAATCATTTACAACTTCATTGCGATGCTGCGCGACCATTCCGACCTTTCCGAGGAACAGATTCTTGCCCTTTCGGATGATTTTGCGCAGGGCCGCAGCGGAAACCTGCGGGTCAAACTGGGCGACACCAGTTATTATCTGGTCTACGAGGATACCGCGGTCCAGAACTGGACGATGGTGGGGCTTGTGCCGGTCAGCATCGTCAATGCCAGTCTGGATAAGCTGTGGTTCCACACGGTGCAGATCGTGGCGGGCATCGCCTTTGGCCTTGCTGTGCTGATCATCCTGCTGATCCTGCGCAGAAGCCATACGACCCTGCGCCGGAAGGACACTGAGATTCTGTACCGGGACGAGCTGTTCCAAAAGCTTTCGCTGAACGTGGACGACGTTTTCCTGATGCTGGACGCAAAGACCTCCAAGGTGGATTATGTCAGCCCCAACGTCGAACGGCTGCTGGGCATCCCGTGGAAAGAAGTGCGGCAGGATGCCCGTGCTCTGGCAGCGCTGCACCCGAAAGATGACCCGGATCGCGACAAGAACTTTCTGGAAGGACTGCTCAGCGGGCAGCAACGCGAATGGGATTTCGAGTTTGAGCATCGGGAGACCAAAGAGCGGCGCTGGTTCCATAACATCGCCATGGGCAGCGAGGTAGAGGGCAGGACCAAGTATATCCTTGTCTTGTCCGACCGCACCGCCGACAGGCAGGTGAATCAGGCACTTTCGGATGCCGTTGCAGCGGCCGAGACTGCCAACCGCGCCAAAAGCACCTTCCTTTCCAATATGTCCCACGACATCCGCACCCCCATGAACGCCATCATCGGCTTTACCACGCTGGCACTCAGCAACATTGACGATAAAAACCGGGTGAAGGATTATCTTGCCAAGACCCTCGCTTCCAGCAATCATCTACTTTCCCTCATCAACGATGTGCTGGATATGAGCCGCATCGAAAGCGGAAAGATCCATCTGGAAGAAGTGGAAGTCAACCTTTCGGATGTGCTGCACGACCTGAAAACCATCGTCAGTGGGCAGATCTACGCAAAGCAGCTGGAGCTTTATATGGATGCCATGGATGTGACCGATGAGGACGTCTACTGCGATAAGACCCGGCTGAATCAGGTACTGCTGAACCTGCTGTCCAACGCCATCAAGTTCACCCCGGCGGGCGGCACGGTCTCGGTGCGGGTGCGGCAGCTTGCCGGAGCGGTGCGCGGCTGCGGGCAGTACGAGTTCCGCGTCAAGGACAACGGCATCGGCATGAGCCAAGAGTTCGCCAAAAAGATTTTTGAGCCGTTTGAGCGGGAGCGCACCTCCACGGTAAGCCGGATCCAGGGCACCGGCCTTGGCATGGCTATTACCAAAAACATCGTGGATATGATGGGCGGCACCATCGAGGTGCAGACGGCGCAGGGCAAGGGCAGCGAGTTTATCATTCGTGTGCCCATGCGTGCGCAGGCAGAGCACCGTCCGGTGGAAAAGATCACCGAACTGGAAGGCCTGAAGGCACTGGTGGTGGATGACGATTTCAACACCTGCGACAGCGTGACAAAGATGCTGGTCAAGGTGGGCATGCGTGCCGAGTGGACCCTTTCCGGCAAGGAAGCGGTGCTGCGTGCACGGCAGTCCATCGAGATGAGCGATGCTTACCATGCCTATATCATCGACTGGCGCTTGCCGGATATGAACGGCATCGAAGTCACCCGCCAGATCCGCAGCCTGAACAATGATACGCCCATCATCATCCTGACTGCCTACGACTGGTCCGACATTGAGGTGGAGGCAAAGGCTGCCGGTGTGACCGCCTTCTGCTCCAAGCCCATGTTCATGTCCGACCTGCGCGAGACCCTGATGAGCGCCATCGGCCAGACACAGACGGATGCGGCGCAGGAGCTTCTGCCGAAAAAGAACACCAACTTCAAGGGCAGGCACATCCTGCTGGTAGAGGACAACGAGCTGAACCGCGAGATCGCGCAGGAGATCCTGTGCGAGTACGGCTTCCGGGTCGATACGGCGGAAAACGGTGCCGTGGCGGTGGAAAAGGTAAGCACTGCCGCACCGGGCAGCTATGATCTGGTGCTGATGGATGTGCAGATGCCGGTGATGGACGGCTATACCGCCACCCGGCAGATCCGCGCACTGGGCGACCCTGCACTGGCAAAGATCCCGATCCTTGCCATGACTGCCAACGCATTCGATGACGACCGCCGCAATGCCTTGGAAAGCGGCATGACCGGCTTTTTGTCCAAACCCATCGTGATCGGCGACCTTGTGCAGGAGCTGCGCAAAATTTTGTAACAAGCCGCCTGTCAGGCATAAAAAAATAAAGCACCCGCAGCAATTTGCTCACCGGAGATTCAAAACCTCTGTGGCGCTTGCTGTGGGTGCTTTTGCTTTTGGGCGCTGTTTATTTCAGTACATCTGCAAGGACCTGCAGCAGGTGTGGAATATCCAGCGGCTTTGCAATATGGCCGTTCATACCGGCCTTCAGTGCGTTCTGACGGTCTTCCTCAAAGGCATTTGCCGTCATTGCAAAGATGGGGATGCCAGCCTTTGCGGCATCCGGCAGCGCACGAATCTGCCGCGTTGCCTCGTAGCCGTCCATGTTGGGCATCTGGATGTCCATGAGGATCAGGTCATACTGTCCGTCTGCCGCCTGCTTCATCTTCCGGACGGCGATCTCGCCATCCTCGGCAGATTCCACCTCAAAGCCCGCTTCCTTCAGGATCTCCACTGCGATCTCACGGTTCAGCTCGTTGTCCTCCACCAGCAGGATCTTTTTCCCTTTGAAGGCCTCCGCATTCAGCTGCACCGGCCTGCAGGCAGGCTCTGCACCGAACGGCTCTGCCAGCACTCTGCGCAGCTCCGAGAGGAACAGCGGCTTTTCGCAGAAGGCGGTAACACCGGCAGCGCGGGCTTCCTCTTCAATATCGGCCCAGTCGTAGGCGGTCAGGATGATGATGGGGCGGCTTTTTCCAATCACCTTGCGGATCTGCCGCACGATCTCGATGCCGTTCATATCGGGGATCAGCCAGTCGATGATGTAAACGCTGAATTCATCCCCCTGCTCCATGGCATACCGGGTGCGGATCACCGCTTCCCTGCCGGAGATCGTCCACTCCGGCCGCATCCCGATCTTGGACAGCATGGTGCTGACGCTCAGGCAGGTGTCGGTATCGTCGTCCGCCACCAGTGCCCGCAGCCCTTCCAGCTGCGGGAGCTGCCTGAGCTCCACCTTTTGTCCGCTGAGCGCAAAGCAGAGATTCACGATAAACTCGCTGCCCTTGCCCGGCTCGCTCTCAATGGCGATGGTGCCGCCCATCAGGTCCACAATGTTCTTGGTGATGGACATGCCGAGGCCGGTCCCCTGAATGCCGCTGACGGTGGAGTTTTCCTCACGGGCGAACTCCTCAAAGATGTGCTTCTGGAATTCCTCGCTCATGCCGATGCCGTTGTCCTTGATGCGGAACTCATAGCAGGCCCGGCCCGCAGGCGCACCGTTTTTCTCAGCAATGCGAATGCTGATCATGCCGCCTGTGGGAGTGAACTTGATGGCATTGGACAAAATGTTCAGCAGGATCTGGTTCAGCCGCAGCGGGTCGGTGATGATATCCTCGTTTTCCACATCCATGGTATCAATAAAAAGCGACAGCCGCTTTGCCGAAACATTGGGCTGAATGATGGAGCGCACATCGTGGACGAGGTCTGGCAGATGCACCGCTTTTTCCTCGATCTTCACCTTTCCGCTCTCGATGCGGCTCATATCCAGCACATCATTGATGAGGGAAAGCAGATGCTGGCTGGAGGTGGAGATCTTTTTGAGGTAGTCCAGCACCTGTTCCCTATTGTCGATATGGGTCACAGCCAGCGAGGTGAAGCCGATGATGGCGTTCATGGGGGTGCGGATATCGTGGCTCATATTGAACAGGAACTCCCGCTTGGCGCGGTTTGCCGCCCCTTCGTGCTGAAGCGCAATCTCCAGCTTGCGGTTCTGTTCCTCCAGCTGGGTCTGGTACTTCCTCTCCTGCTCTTTTTTCTGCAGCTCCATCTCCTGCACGGAGCGGCGGCGCAGCAGCTGAAGGATCATTACAAGCAGGATGTAGCTGACCAGTACCGTCAGGATCAGCAAAAGCGACTCCCGAAAGATTATTTTTTCATCCGTGTACGCATAGAGATCGAAGGATCTGCCATGGCAGAACATCCCGAAATAGCAGCCGGAGCCGTTCCAGTCCCGGGTATGGGTCAGCTTCTCTGCGGCCCCGGCTTTGCGGATTCCCTGCGCCAGCGGACTGCCTGCAACATCCTGCCCAATCAGCTCCGGGCGGTTTGCGGCAACGACCTGATTGTTCTGCACGATGAACAGCGTGCCGCTGGTTTCTGCCGGGTAGCCATCCAGTATGCTCTGGATGGACAGCGCCGTTTCCTCCACAAATTCCGCCGGGGTGTACCGGTAGGCAAGCAGGAGCAGCTCTGTGCTTTCTGCCCGGTGTGCCGCAACATCCACAGCAGAGCCATCTTCCAGCAGGACGCGCTTCACATAGGTCTTTCGCGGGTAAGATAAAACGTCCAGAACAGCGTCATTTTTCAGCTGGTCGCCAAACCGGTCATAGCCGATGCCGTTGGTCGTGGACTCGCACCGGAGCGTGCCATCCGGTCCCAGAACCGAAATGCCGGTGAGCCAGAGCTTTTCTGTCTGCCTGTTCAGGCACTGCGGGTCGGAGAGGTCAAGCGCAGGATTCTCTGCCAGCTGATGGACTGCGACCGCCGTGCGGCGGAGTGCCTTTGCCGTGATGGTATCGTTGTGCTTTTCAAAGCTGGTGGACTGGGATTTGACAAACTCAAGGGTCTGGCAAAAGCGTTCCTCTGCTGTGCGCATTGCCCGCCAGCTGGAGAAAAAAGCAACACCGGCCATCAAGAGCACGCCGATGATCAGATAGGCTGTCCATATCCTTTTATCCGGGGTGGTTCTGTTTTTACGCGCCAATTATGTCCACCTCCAGATACTGCGAAGCATTTTCAAGGTATCGGCCAATGATCCGCTCCAGCGTGCCATCCGCGCGCATCTGCGCAAGGGTATCGGTCAGCTGGCTGTCCAGCCCGCGGGTGTCGTTCTTGGCAAAGGCGATGCCCAGCCCGGTGACCAGCAGCGGTTCCTCCAAAATGCGGAAGTCTATGGCATTGTCCTTCATATATTGCAGGATGCCTGTCTCGTGGGCGGCGATGCCGTCCACATAGCCGCAGGCCAGCATTGCGTACTGCACACTGCGGTTTTCGATGCTGAGCACCTCCACCGTCTGCGGGATGCGCGGGTCGGAGCCGCTGAGAAAGATCTCCTCCGGCTTGCCGGTGCTCTGCACGGCGACGGTCTTGCCGGCAAGGTCGCTGAGGGATCGGATGCTGCTGTGGGCATCCACCGCAACCACCTGACGGCTCACCATGTAAGGCCCCGCCCAGCGGTATACCTCTTCGCGTCCATCCATGGAAAAGCAGCCCCAGATACAGTCGATGGCGCCGCTTTCCACAAGATTTGTTTTCTGCTCCCAGTTGATCGTTTCAAACCGGGCAGCATACCCCATGCGGCGGAACGCCTCGGTGGCGATCTCCACATCGATCCCGGTGGGAACACCGTCATTATTCAGATAGATATAAGGTGGATAGCTGTCGCTTCCCACAACGATTTGTGCAAGACCGCTGTCTTTCGCTTCCTTTTCTCCGCAGGAAGTCAGACTGCTTACGGCAGCAGCTGCCGCCAGCAGCGTGCATCCATTCAGGAATGCACGGCGTGAGATTCTGTGTTTCATTCGGGCTTTTTATACTCCTGTTTTGATTGCATCCGCAGCTCAGTTGTGCTGCTGTAATTCTTCTTTCAGGGCAGCTTGGATATCCGTCAGGCATTGCGGCAAGAGCGGCTTCCTGTTGATGAAGTTTTTCCAACAGCTGCTGCTCACGCGCTTTGTAATACTCCTCGATCTCGGAAAGTGTATTCACGTTCTAATCTTCTCCTGCATCATTCACATCGTTTGTGTGCTTCCTCTGCGGAAACGCGCTTGTCCGCTATTTATTTTCGGGGGAATAACACGGAAGCGTTTTACCGTCTGCTCCAGCGCAGCAATATCCACAGGTTTGGACAGGTGCTCGTCCATGCCGGCTTCCCTGCTCTTCTGCATATCCTCAAGGAAGGCATTGGCGGTCATGGCAAGGATGGGAATGATCCTGCCCAGCGGGTTTTCGCCGCTGCGGATGCGGCGGGTGGCTTCCAAGCCGTCCATCACCGGCATCTGCACATCCATCAGGATCATGTCGTACTCGCCGGGCTTTACGCTGGCAAAGGCATCCACGATTTCCTGACCGTTGGAGCAGATGGTGCAGCTTGCACCATTGGCTTCCAGCAGCATTTCCAGAATTTCGGCGTTGATGGCGTTATCCTCGGCGCAGAGGAACTTCATGCCGGACAGAGGAGAAGTTTCTTCCTCTTCCTCCGGGAGCACCTGTGCCTCTGGCACCGTATCTGCTTCAGCATCAACGGGAAATTCCAGCACCACCTCAAAGCGAGTGCCCTTGCCGGTGGTACTCTCCACATTGATAGAGCCGCCCATCAGGTCAACAATGTTCTTGGTGATGGCCATACCAAGGCCGGTGCCCTGCACCTTGTTGGTGCCGGAGCGCTCCTCGCGGGTAAAGGGGTCAAAAAGGGTCTTCTGGTAGGCCTCGCTCATGCCAATGCCGTCATCCTGCACCACAAAGCGGTATCGGGCGTAGTGCTCGTTTCGGGGCAGCTCGTCCACCTCAAACCGGATATGCCCGCCGGTGGGCGTATACTTGACTGCGTTGGAGAGGATGTTCATCAGCACCCGATTCAGACGGTTGGGGTCTGCCAGCACGTTTTCGTGCTGCAGGTGGGTGTTTACCGTAAAGGTCTGGCGGCGCTGGCCTGCCTGCTGGCGGATGATGCTGTCCAGCTGGCTGATCTGCTGGGGCAGATTCATTTTTTCCACATTCAGGGTGGTCTTGCCGCTCTCGATGCGGCTCATGTCCAGAATATCGTTTATGATGCCCAGCAGCAACTGGCCGGAATTTTCCAGCTTGTCCAGATGTTCGGCCAGCTTTTCCGGCTGGTGCAGCTCGTTTTTCATCAGAGTGGTAATGCCGATGATGGCGTTCATGGGGGTGCGGATATCGTGGCTCATGTTGGCAAGGAAGTCCGTCTTGGCCTTGCTGGCGCGCTCGGCGGACTGTAACGCCTCTGCGGCAATGTCCTGTGCTTGACGCAGCTCATCGTTTACCTGCGTCAGATGGATGTTGTATTGCTCCAGACGGAGGTTCGCTTCTTTTTCTGCCTGCAGCTCCTGCTGCTGCTTTTGCCGCAGGAGAGACCAACCGACAAAAACTGTTATGACCGAGAACACCATTGCAATGACGATGATGATGATCATGACGATGCTGACCAGCTTCTGCGTATTCACGGCCACATATTTTGCCGGAACAAGGAACGCCAGCGTCCACTGGGCGTTTTCCATCTGCTTCAGGGCGTAGAAATACTCGGTCCCGTCCAGCACGGCGTTGGAATAGCAGGAGCCTGTACGGTCAAGCCGCTCCTTTGCCACCGCAAAGGAAGAACCGTGCAAATAGGACATCCGGGAGAGCACGGTGTATACGTTATGCCCCTTCAACAGCTCGGTATCATTGGCGTTGAACAGCTTGAAACCGTTGTCGTCCAGCACATAGACACTGTTGTTATTTTCATAGGCATCACAGCGGAAATAATCGTTCAGCTGGGTCATGCTCTGCGAAATGCCAAAGTAGCGCAGGGTGATCTCTTTCTCTCCGCTTTGCAGTGTGATGGGGGTGGAGAGCTGTTCCAGAAACACCATCCGGGAGTCGTCCACAGTCAGGGAGTTGGAAACATAGCTAATCCGCTGCGGAGAGTCTTCCAGATAGTTCATTTCCCGCAGCAGCCCCATGCGGCCATTCTCAGTATAGTAATGTCCGGCAGAGTCCACGGCAATCAGTTCGATCTGTCTTTCATGGTAATTGGAAAGCTCCGACAGCTTTTGCAGATAGCGATAGAACTCGGTATCGGTCTTTAACGGAGTGCAGTACAAATAATTGCATTGTACATTCACATCGTCCCAATGGGTGTCGATGACATCCTCCAGACTGCGGAACATCTGGTGGGTGACCTCTTCCATCTGGTTCAGCCGCTCATGGTAGACAAGGTTCTGGATGTAGGTCTGGCTCATGATAAAAAGGGTCAGGATGACCGCAACAATGACAAAGCCGGTGCCCCAAAGCAGCTTTTTATATAGGTTGTTGTTCACATCCGGTATCTCCTGTCCGTTCTGTTCAGCTCCATGCAGTGTCTGCCCGGCTGATGGTGGTGTATGCACCAAAGAAGGCTTTTGCGGCATCCATGCCCACCACGCCGCTGTCTGTGACCGTGGTCTCCGCAGCCAACTGGTCGCTCACACCGCAGATGGCAACCTGATAGGTCTTGCCCGCATCCGGCTGCACCGGGCTCACCAGCACATAGGGGTAGCCCTTGCCGTTGCCGTAGGCATCGTAGCCCGTGGCCAGCAGGTCGTTGATCTGCTGCCCGGTCAGAGTAACGGTCTGGATGGTGCGGTTCCAGCCGGTGGGCAGGATCACCGAAAGGTCGTAATCCGTAATGCCCTTGGCATACAGCTTGGCCGCTACGCCGTGATGGTTCTGATCGGTGGGGTTGCCGGGGATCCATGTGCTCAGCGACACCAGCGCAAGGTCGCTGCCGGTAGCCTGTGCAAAGCAGCGGCCCACCAGCATGGCGCAGTCCTCCTGCGAAAGCTCCTCCGTAACGGTAGTGATGGTATCCGGGGTGTTGTTCACCACACTATCCTGATCCTCGTCCAGCTGACGGATCACATCTTCCATGGTGGCATTGCCCTTCATGAAGTCCAGCATTTTAAGGCCAGTGGTCACGATGGTGTTTTCCCAGCCGGAATAGATAAAGGGCGCGGTGTTGCCTGCATTCAGGGCATCGGCGATGTCGGCATAGTAGGTGCCGTCCGCTTTTGCGTCCTTGAAGGGCAGCAGACTGCTTTTCAGCGCCGTTGCGGGCTGCAGAGCGCTGGTGCCTGCAACGGTGGAAAGCACACGCATCACCTTGAGCGCATCTTCCAGCTTCTGGGGGTCCTGCTCCAGCTTTTTATTCAGACCGTAGAAGCGGTTCACATTCAGCACAAAAACGTTCTGGGTGCCGTCCTCCGAGAGAAACGGCATCAGCCCGTATTTATCGGCGTTGCCGTCTGCCTCCACGATGCCGTTGGTGCCGCCCATCAGAAACAGGGTGTTGCCCTCGGTCATCCTCTGCCGGGTCACATTGTCGTCAAGAGCATCGCCGGTGTCGTTCAGCATCCCGATGTCCTTCCACTTCTGGACATAGGCCATCGCCCGCATCATGCCGGGGGTATTGCTGACATTCGCCTTACCGGACAGATAATCCCGCTGCCACAGCCTGCCGTCCAGTGTGCCGAGGAAATCGGCGTCCGCAATGTTGCACAGATACTGGAAACCATAGCCCGGATACTGGATCTGCGGCAGACAGAGATCGACCTCTGCTTTCTTGGCCTTTGCAGCCAGTTCTTCCAGCTCAGCGAAAGAATTGGGCAGCTCCCAGCCGTATTTTTTCAGCAGGGTCTTGTTGTAGGTGATGCCGTAGCAGTTGTAGGTCGAGGGCAGCAGGTAGATGGCACCGTTGTCGAACACGTCCTGCAGACGGGACTCCACATAGTTATCCGTAAAATCGTAGCCGGAAAGGTCCAGCAGTTTGTCGGAGACCAGATCGATCCGGGGGTCGTAGTAGGTCAAGGTGCAGACGTCCGGCAGGTCGCCCGCCGCAAACATATTCTGCAAACAGGTGGTGGTGTTATCGCCGCTGTAGGGCACGACCTCGATGTTCACTTCCGGGTAAACGCTGTGTACCTGCTCAATAAAGGCTTCTATCTCCTTATAAGGTGCCATAAAGGTGATGGCTTCGTGCACATCGTCTTTTTTAGCCGTTTCGGTCTTACCGCCGCCGCAGGCAGTCAACGCCGCCGTGGCTGCCGTAATGCCGCAGACCTGCAAAAAAGAGCGGCGGGAGATCTTTTTCATCATATAAATTATACCTCCCTCACATTATCGGAAAGTGCAGTAGCGCAGTGCTGCCCTAGCTATTCTTACACATCCCATAGGAATCCACACACCCGCAGCCTGTCCGCATGGGCTTTGCGCCGAGCTTCCATAAAATAACATTATTATTGTACCATTGCAACAAAAGTGTTTCAAGTTGTTTTTGAAGGCTTTTACATACGAAAGTACTTTTTATATCTGATTCTGCCTTTTGCATGGCATAAAATGCAAAACATCCTATTGAGGAAATAATCGTAGATGGTTAGCATGAATGGAAAAAATGTGCAGGCTCATCATCAACACTAAACCACCCAGTGTGAAGAAGAGCTTTTCACATCCGGCGGCTGCGTGGATCAGCTGCTGCCAAAGGCCCTTTTTCTGCATAAACAAGATCCAGCCCATGGAGGCAATGTAGGCCATGCCGACACCGAGATGACTGAGCATTATCTCCATGTTCTACAACACCGGCACCCGGCTGGGGCTCATTCACGAACTGCGGCTCATGCAGTGCTACCTGATGCCGGACGAGACCGCTCTGCGGGAACTATCGGTGGTGGTTATCGAAAAGCTGAAACTGCTGACCGATGCAGAGTTTGCCGAGCTGGAATTTCCACTGGACTGACTTTTGCCGCCTGCGGGCGGCGTACATAAAGTATTTTGTTCTTCCAAAAGATATGCTATAATCAAATCAGACAAAATTCCTCTCTTCAAGCGATTTCTCCGCAATTTTCCTGTGGCTCTGCTCGTATCAAAAATAAGGGACCGATTTTTAATTGTCAGAACGGAGGAACCATTATGGCAATCTTTGAAAAGACCATCCGAAACAAGAATTTTGACAAACTGCTTCGGAAGCTGGAAAATGAAATCCCGGACAGCAGTTGGTCGGCAGATTTAGAGGCAGGCAGTGATTTCAAAGAGGGCGATGCCCGGTGCAGTGTCCGTGTGTTTGAACGGTACAGCATGATGGGCGGCAACCGCTTGAGTCTGACACTGACCATGTTCCAGAATGGAGATAGCCCGATTCGGCTGTCTGCAATTACAGCGGGCGGCAGTCAAGCGGTGTTCTTCAAGGTGAACACCCTCGGAGAAGAATCTTTTCTGGACGATGTAAAGGACCTGCTGGAAGAAATTTTGGAGGAGTAAAATGTTTTTTGGATGGTTTGACGCTATATTCAGCTTCATTTTCCCAATCCTGTTCCTGCTTTTTATTGGAATGTTTTTCTTTGCTCTAATTTCAAATCTCCGCACATGGAACAAAAACAACCACTCGCCGCGGCTTACCGTTCCGGCAACAGTGGTAGCAAAGCGCACCGATGTTTCGCATTCCAGCAGTGCCAATGCCGGAGATATGTCCGGTGCGCACGGATACGACACTAGCACATTTACATCGTACTATGTGACTTTTCAGGTGGAGAGCGGCGACCGGATGGAATTTGAAGTGGACGGAAGCGATTATGGTCTGCTCGTGCAGGGCGACATCGGAAAGCTGAGTTTTCAGGGCACCCGCTATCTTGGGTTTGAGCGGAACTAAGTGTTCTCCTACACTATATAGTAAGGAGTGCTGTATGAACGATTTGTTTATCCAAGGGCTGACCATCGACTGGAACAGAGTTCGCCCATACAATTATGTTCGTCAGATTCCTGCCATCAGTGGAATCGACACTTTTACATTCCATAAGCCCATTACGTTCTTTGTTGGCGAAAATGGAAGTGGAAAATCTACGCTTCTGGAAGCAATCGCTGTTGCTTACGGCTTCAACGCAGAGGGTGGAACGAAGAACTATTCATTTTCCACATACAACTCCCATTCGGAACTATGTGAGGCTATGACGATTTCCAAGGGGTATCGCAGACCAAAGTTCGGGTATTTTCTCCGAGCAGAGAGTTTCTATAATGTAGCCACCAAGGAAATCGACTATTCCGATGACGATCATCCCTCCAAAGGCTATCACCAAAAATCACACGGTGAAAGTTTCCTCGCCATTGCGCAGGACTACATGGGTGCAGATGGAGTCTATATTTTTGACGAGCCGGAAGCCGCTTTATCCCCGCAGCGGCAGCTCACGTTACTGATCAACATTTATCGGTGTGCCCAAGAAGGGGCGCAATTCATTATCGTATCACATTCACCCATTCTCCTCGGAATGCCTGATGCTGAGATTTTTAGCTTCGACAATGGCACGATTCATCCTTGTCAGTATGAAGATACGGACAGCTACGTTATCACCAAAACATTTGTAAATAATCGGCAGCATTTTTTGAACCAGCTTCTGAACGAAGAAACGTAATGCCGGGAAAGGACATTCCATATGAGTGATTCTACGTTGAAAGAGCTTTGGCAGCAGGTCGCTGAAAAGAAAAGCTGCGAAGCAAAACAGAAAGAACTGACCGCCCAGAGAGATACGCTTGCTGATTGCCTGAAAAAGCTGGAAAAATCCAAGCTGGCAGAGCAGGCTGATGTGGACCGTCTGGAGGGACACAGCCTTGCCGCATTTTTCTATCAAGTGATTGGAAAAATGGATGAAAAGCTGGACAAAGAACGGCAGGAAGCCTATGCAGCCCGCGTCAAGTACGATGCGGCTCTCCATGATCTTTCTTCCGTTGATGCCGACTTGAAGCAGATTCAAAATAGACTGGCACGGCTGTCCGATTGCGAAAGGCAGTATCAAGCTGCTCTTTCCGAAAAAATCAAAAGCATCAAAGTCTCTGCCCACCCTGCCGCACAGCAGATTGTGGAAAGCGAAAGCCGCATTGCCGCACTGAAAGTCCAAAAGCGGGAGCTGCTGGAAGCCATCAACGCCGGAAAGACCGCCTTGCACACGGTCAATGAAGTTCTGGAAACGCTGGATAATGCCGAGGGCTGGAGTACATGGGACGTAATGGGCGGCGGTTTGATGGCTGATCTTGCCAAGTATGAGGAACTGGACAATGCACAGGAGCAGGTGGAACAGCTTCAAGTGGAACTGCGGCGGTTCAAAACTGAGCTTGCCGACGTTGAGATCACCGCAGACCTTCAGGTTACGGTGGACAGCTTTCTGAAATTTGCAGATTTCTTCTTTGACGGTCTCTTTGCAGACTGGGCGGTTCTGGATCACATCAATCAGGCACAGAGCAGGGTGGAAAACACCAAGGATCAAATCAAGCGAGTCCTTGCACTTCTGAAAAAGATGCGCGAAGATGTTGATGTCCAAATCGCTGACGAAAAAGAAAAGCAGGAGCAGCTTGCGGTGGAAACTGAGCTGTAGGGTTGGAGAGATTACTTTGTGTGCTCGGCGCAACTCGATCGTTTACCCGCCGAGAGAAAGCAACCGTGACCGCCTGTGCGGAATCATCGACACCATCCTTGCAGAGCAGCCGAAGGACTTTGAAGTTTTTCTTCAAAAGCTGATACAGCAGGGCTACGAGGTGAAGCGTGGCAAGCACACGGCGGCGAAGGGCAAGGAGCAGAAGATCAGCAGTGCCGACGAACTGCGGGAACGAGCAACGGCGGCGACGGAACGCTATCATGCCATGGGCGATTCCATCAAGGCGGCGGAAACGAGGTTGGCCGAAATCGCCGTGCCGCGCTTCGCAAGTTGGTATCCTCCGTCTATCTGGAAAGCGATTTGAACCTTCCATTCGGAAAAAACGGAAAATTCTTATTTCAACTTGGGTATACTCCTGTTGTGTCCGACATGAAGAAAATCGTTCAGAAAACTGCCGCATTGTCTTTTCCCAAATGGGCGTTAGCCGTATGGGATATGGATACTGCAACATTATATATGGTCAAATACGACAGAAGTCATTGATTTTCTTTGTTTATCTGTGATACCATTCGTTACGAGACCAACGGCGTTGCTCTCTTCGCTTATGGTGGAGACTCCGGCACTCAAAGAAACTTTCCGAAAAACACAACGAGGTGACCATTTTTGAAACGTCGAACTTTTCTTGTTTGCACCGCTGCACTTTTTTGCAGTGCGTTTCTGGCAGTGGGCTGCACTCAAAAAACCTCTCAGCCCGTCCTTCAGCAAATTGAATACTCCAATTTGGCAGATTCGGATACACAAGCTCTTCTTTCCAAACTTTTGCAGGATGCCGGCGTATCCGACCTACGGATACAGACCTTCTTTGATCATGTGCAAAAGTTCAACAATGCTGTGGACCCGGCATGGCTCACCACAGGGTTTGAAAATGCCAAGCCTTCGGATCTGAAATACGATCCTTACTCCATGCAGGACGCATGGACGGAAAAATATGACACCTTCCCCGGCTGGAACTGTCGGATTACCGCTTGTGGGCTGTTTGGTGATTTTATCACTGTCACGGGCAAGGCAGACCTTGACTCAGCCGAGGACACCCTGTTTATGGACTATGAAACACTGGATTCTGACCCGGAATCCCTTTGCGGCGACGAACGGCAAAAGTTTGATGCGCTGTTCGCCCCGGTTAAAACCACCAATACGACCGATATTCCTACCCATTTGAAAACGATTCAGCAGGAATGGAAGAAACGCGGTCTCTCCTTCGTAGAAGATGATAAGATTCGTCTTGTCTCCGTAGTCCTACACGATCAGTTCTCTGAAACGGACAATTCTCTTATGATCGGTCATGTCGGTGTTATGCTTCCCACATCGGATGCGGTATATTTTGTCGAAAAGGTCGCTTTTCAGGAGCCGTATCGCTTGTTGAAGTTCAAAAATCGGACCGAGTTGAGCGATTATCTGATGCTGAAATACGACAACTCGTGGGGACAGGATACCGCCCACACCTTTATTATGGAAAATTCAGACCTGATGGACGGCTGGCGCATTCTTGACGAACAGAAAGACGCAAGCTAAAAGCATCGCATTCGTTGGGAGCCGTCCAATCTGACAGATCATTCGCCCTCTGATACCAAAAAGACGCTGCAACCTCTTACCCAGAGGCGGCAGCGTCCTTTTTATATCGGAATATTTTGTTCGCAGGGGAACTCCGGGCTTATGACAGAGTATGTATAATGTGCAGAGCCATATCAGCATTTTCTTTGTCCACAAACACCTCTGTGACATACCTCGGTTTTATGCCGAGAGTTCCAATTCTCGCTTGGTCAAATGTGTTATGCCGATTGACATCTTTGGATTTGCAATAGAATTTAATTCCAGCTGCCGCCAACGCATCCGTGATGCGATTGCATTGGTAAGGGTCAGAAACTGTTGCAACTAGCGATTTGAAAAAATGCTCCAACATAAAGAGACCTCCTTGTATACACTCTAATCTCGTACAAAGCCATCCGGCACATAATGGTCGCTGTATCCATTCGGGAGCTGTTCCAACGGTTCGCCGTCAACTTGATATGTCAGGTACATCTCAACAGGCAGGAACTTCTGAATCAAGGAATCTTTCTCATTTTTCAGTAGATTCTTCCAGATTCTTTCGGTACTGTGCCGGACTGACACCATACTCTTTCTTGAATACCCGGCTAAAATAGAGTGGGTTATCATACCCTACGATCTCTGCAATTTCTCCAATATTGTATTCGGTGTTCTCCAATAAGCTTTGTGCATTTACCATCCGAAGGGACAGGATGTATTGTGCAGGGCTTATTTTCATGTACAGCTTAAAATTACGGATAAACCAGTTCGTACTGATATGCAGCGATTCTGCGTAATCGTCCACACTGACCTTTGTGTTATAGTTCTCGTTAAAGTAGGCAACGGCGGTTTCGATTTCTTCCGGGATGCTTGTAGTTGTTTTCTCGCTTTCCTGCTGTTGCCTGCTTACTAAAAGCAGAATGATGTTGAAGAGAGAAGCAATATAGTCTTCATAGCCATATTCACATTGTTGCAGTTCCCGGATGATCTTTCGGAACAGCATTTTGTAATCCGGCAGTGTGCCGCTGTAAAAAACGTGCTTGTCCAAGGGTATTCCGTGATAGTTCAGGATGTTTTTGACATCGTATCCTGTAAAGTGAATCCAGAACACCTCTGGATGATCTTCTACATAGTAGACATACTTCTGGATTTCTTTCGGCTGATAAAGCACCATGTGTCCAGAAGTCACCACTTCCTCGACACCATCGAACCAGAAGTGTGCTTTACCAGATGCCACATAGAGGATTTGATAGTCTCTGCGACCCTTTGCCCAAAAAGTAGGTAGCTTAGGGCGTTTTTTCAAGCGATAAGTGCCGCAGCTGCCTACGACCAGCGGCTTTGAGTAGTCTTTGAAATCCAAACGGGAGTTGTTCAAATATCCTGAGTTGAAATACATCCCTGCGTCCTCCTCATCTTCAGAGATTTTACAGCGATTTGGTAAATGTTCTATCAAAAAATTACAAACTCTTTGATTTTGTGCATATTCTGTTCCATCTTGTCTATATCTTTTCGTTCCATTAGATTCTATAATATTTTCAGACGGAACGCAAGAGATTTGGGCAACTTGCGTAATGAGAATTCCAGTCTGAAGTGCGCAGCAGATTGGTCGCGCCCACACAAAACAAGCAAGATGGGAGAAAGCACAATGACTGAAAAACGTTATCTAAAGTGGTATAATAAAGTCGGCTATGGTTCAGGCGATATTGCAGGCAACGTGGTGTATGCATTCCTGTCCTCCTTCGTCATGATCTATCTGACCAACACCGTTGGCCTGAACCCCGGTATTGTCGGCACTCTGATTGCAGTTTCCAAACTGCTGGACGGTGTGACGGACATTTTCTTTGGTTCTTTGATTGACAAAACGCATTCTAAGATGGGCAAAGCCCGTCCTTGGATGCTGTACGGCTACATTGGCTGTGCCATTACGCTGGTGGCAATTTTCGCCATCCCGACCAATCTGGGACAGTTTGCACAGTACGCATGGTTCCTGATCGCATATACTCTGCTGAACGCTGTATTCTACACTGCCAACAACATTGCTTACTCTGCACTGACTGCTCTCGTCACGAAGAACAGTGCCGAACAGGTCGAGATGGGTTCTTGGCGTTTCATGTTCGCCTTTGCCACCAGCCTGCTCATCCAGTCCATCACGCTGGGTGCTGTTACGGCATTGGGCGGTGGTGCTGCCGGTTGGCGCACTGTTGCAATCATCTACGCCATCATCGGTCTGCTTGTCAACACCCTCTCCGTTTTCTCCGTGAAGGAACTGCCGGAAGGCGAATTGGTGGATACCACCAACAAAAAGGAAATCGAGCAGGACGAAAAGTACAATCTGGTTCAGGCTGCAAAGCTGCTTGCTGGTAACAAATATTATATGATGATTTGCGTCACCTACATTTTGCAGCAGATCTACGGTGCCATGATCAGCATGGGCACCTACTATGCAACCTACATCCTTGGCAACCAGAATCTGTTCGGTGTATTCTCTTGGGCAATCAACATTCCTCTGATCATCGCACTGGTGTTCACCCCGACCTTGGTTGCAAAGTGGAATGGAATGTATAAGCTGAATGTAATGAGCTATACTCTGGCAACGATTTCTCGTGCACTGGTTGCTGTAGCTGGTTACATGGGCAGCGGCAATGTGACTTTGATGCTGCTCTTTACTGCAATCGCAGCTCTGGGTCAGGGTCCTTGGCAGGGCGACATGAACGCCGTGATCGCAGCCTGCTCTGAGTACACTTGGCTGACGAAGCACAAGCGTGTGGACGGAACGATGTACTCCTGCACTTCTCTGGGCGTAAAACTTGGCGGCGGCCTTGGCACCGCTATCACCGGCTGGCTGCTGGCAGCAAGCCATTTTGACAGCGCTCTGACCGTTCAGCCTGATTCCTGCATCAATATGCTGAAGATCATGTATCTGGTGATCCCGTTTGCTCTGGATGCCATCATCACCTTCATTCTGTCTCATCTGAAAGTTGAAGAAGCAAATGAAAAACTGCGTGAAGCAGTCTGATAACAAGCCATTATCATTTCTCCTTCATCTGCTGTTCCCCGGAGGAATCCAGCGATTCCTCCGGGGAGGCTGGAGAAATATTATAAAATTATAAAAGGTAAATGAGGAAATACTATGGCTGCATTTGATTTTGCAAAAGTAAAAGACCCCACCTTTTTCAAGGAAAACGTGCTGAATGCTCATGCAAGTTTCCGTACTTACGCTTCCCGCGAAGAATATCGGACAGGCTCCTCTTCTTTGGCGCTGAAGCTGGACGGTATCTGGAAATTCGCCTACGCAAAGAACTACACCAGTGCCATCCCCGGCTTTGAAAAGACGGATTACGATTGCAGCGGCTGGGATGACATTCATGTTCCGGCACACATCCAGATGGAGGGCTACGACATTCCCCAGTACGCGAATATTCAGTATCCGTGGGATGGCCGTGAAGAAGTACAGCCGGGTGAGATCCCGCAGCGGTTCAATCCGGTGGCAAGCTATGTAAAATACTTCGAGCTGCCGGAATCCATGCAGGGCAAGCCCGTCCACATCGAGTTCGAGGGTGTGGAAAGCGGCATGGCTCTTTGGCTGAACGGGTCTTATGTGGGTTACACCGAGGACAGCTTCTCCGCACACGCATTCGATCTGACTCCCTATCTCCAGCCGGGCGTGAACAAACTTGCTGTGCAGGTGTTCAAGTGGACTTCCTCCAGCTGGTGCGAAGATCAGGACTTCTTCCGCTTCTCCGGCATCTTCCGCAGCGTGTGGCTGTACGCCATCCCCACCGTGCATCTGGAAGATGTATCCGTCAAAGCGCTGTTTGCCGGGGATGATTTTACTCATTCCACGCTGGAAGTTGCATTGCAGGTGGAGGGAAAGGGCGCGGCCCGTCTGACCCTGCGCCGCAGTGAGCTGGAAGTGTTCTCCGAAGAAATCGCACTGAACGGCGGTTCTGCTCTGTTCAGCCATGCGGTGGAGAACCCCCACCTGTGGAGTGCAGAGGACCCGGCTCTGTATGAACTGGAAATCGAGCTGCTGGACGATGCAGGCCATCTGGTAGAGGTGACCGGGCAGAAAATCGGTTTCCGCAAGTTCGAGTTGAAGAACAATCGGATGCTGCTCAACGGCAAGCGCATCGTGTTCAAGGGTGCCAACCGTCATGAGTTCAGCTCCATTACGGGTCGTGCTGCGGGCGTACACACCCATGAGGAACTGCTTCGGGATATCATCACCATGAAGCAGAACAACATCAATGCCATCCGTACCAGCCATTACCAGAATCAGGATGCACTGTACGACCTGTGCGACGAGTATGGTCTGTATCTGATTGCAGAGAACAATCTGGAATCCCATGGCACATGGGATATTCATCAGGCTGGCATTCGCGGCATCGAGGGCGTTTTGCCCAATGATAAGCCGGAGTGGAAAGCTGTCTTGTTTGACCGTATGAATTCCACTTACCAGCGTGACAAAAACCATCCTGCTGTTCTGATCTGGTCTCTGGGCAACGAATCGTTTGGTGGTGAGACCCTGCTCCAGATGGCAGAGATGGTCCGCCGCTTTGATGACACCCGTCTGGTGCATTACGAAGGTGTGGTCAATGATCCCCGCTTCCTCGAAACCACCGATATCGAGAGCCATATGTACAGCACTGTGAAGGACATTAAAGAGTATCTGGCACAGGGCGATAAGCGGCCTTATATCGAGTGCGAATATTCTCATGCTATGGGCAACTCCAACGGTGCTTTGCACAAGTACACGGAACTTGCCGACCAGAAGAACTGCGGCTATCAGGGCGGCTTTATCTGGGATTATATCGACCAGTCCATCTGGAAAAAAGACCGCTACGGCAAGTGGTTCCAAGCCTACGGCGGCGACTTCGGTGAGCGTCCTACCGACTATAATTTCAGCGGAAACGGCATTGCCTACGGTGGTGACCGTGCTCCTTCTCCCAAGATGCAGGAGGTCAAGTTCTGCTATCAGAACATCGCCATTTCCATCGACAACTCTGGCTTCGAAGTCTGGAATAAGAACCTGTTCACCTCTACGGATGCTTTCGACTGCGTTGCTCTGCTGCATCGTGATGGAAAGCTGTATCAGCAGCAGAAACTGACCAATATTGATGTTGCTCCCGAAGAGCGTTCCAGCTTCCCGCTGCCGTTTGTGGTTCCTGCGCTCCCCGGTGAATATGCAGTGACCATCAGCTTCCGTTTGAAGGAGGACACCAGCTGGGCAAAGAAAGGCCACGAAGTCGCCTTTGGACAGGGTGTGATCGCTGTGGTTCGTTCCATTCCCAGCAAGAAGGTCACGCCGTTTACCGTCATGCACGGCACCCACAACATCGGTGTCCGGGGTGAAAATTTCGATGTTTTGTTCTCCGATCTGAACGGCGGCCTGACTTCCTACCGCTATGCCGGCAAGGAGATGATTCAGGAGATTCCCCGTCCCAACTTCTGGCGCGCTCCCACCGACAACGACTGCGGCAACAACATGGGCGGCGTTCGCGGTCAGTGGAAGCTGGCAAGCCTGTACGCTACCGCCAAGGGTGTCGGCAAGGAGATTCCGTCTGTTCATGGCGGCACCATCCTCCAGAACCCCACCTGCGAGGTGGAAACCGACAGCGTGGTCGTGACCTATCTCTATAACCTCCAGACCAGCCCCGCAGCAGAGTGCAGCTTACAGTACCGTGTGTTCGGTGATGGCCGCATCCAGACCACCCTGCACTATGACCCGGTGGAAGGACTTGCAGCAATGCCGGAGTTCGGCGTACTGTTCAAGATCGACGCTGACTACGACACGGTGGAGTGGTACGGAAACGGCCCTGCGGAGACCTACTGGGATCGTCAGCATGGTGCAAAGCTGGGCATTTACCAGAACAAGGTCGCAGACAACATGGCACAGTACCTTGTGCCGCAGGAGTGCGGTGCAAAGACCGCTGTGCGCTGGGCAAAGGTAGTGGACCGCAAGGGTCGCGGGCTGCTGTTTACCGCAGATGCCGCAAAGCCCATGTTCTTCTCTGCGCTGCCCTACACTCCCCATGAAATGGAGAGTGCCAAGCATCCCTACGAGCTGCCCCCGGTCCATTACACGGTCATCCGTGCTATGGGCGAGCAGATGGGCGTTGGCGGCGATGACAGCTGGGGCGCCAATGTCCACCCGGAGTATATTCCTGATGTGACCAAGCCTGTGGAGTTCACCTTTACGTTCCGTGGCATCTGATGATTGCCCGCAAATGAGGTGTTCTCTGTGAAAAAAGCGAAAGATCAGCCTGAATCTGAACCAGCCGAACTAGCATCCCTTGTTGGAGAACGAATCAGAAAGATCCGCAAAGAAGAGGGGTTAAGCCTAGAGCTTTTTGCTTTAAGCCATCAATGAGCCACCAGCCGCAAGTGCAGGGTGGAAAACTTCCGCGCCCTTGCGCCTGATAAAAATTGGAACTTTGATTTTCTCGCCCGACTTTGCCACGGTGGGACGATCAAAGGAGCGTGCGTTTGAACAAAAAGAAAAAGTCCATAAATACTTCCCCTTATCCCGATGAAGTCATTGACCGTCTGGCGCGGGCATTCTACCCGGCCATCCTTGTCTGCTGGAACAGCGCGGAAGGCCAGCGGTCACTTGTCGGGGCGGAGGCCCCTCCATCTTGCTAACGCAAGACCGTTCGGTCGCTTAAAAGCCCCACTGGGGCTTTCATTGCTCCGCTGCGCTGCGAAAACGCGAGCTTGCCTATGGCAGGCAGAGCAGGCTCATCATGCAAACAACGAAAAACAGGAAGTTCCCGCTTGCTGGGTATTCGTAAAACAGTTTTCGAGAAATGACACGGCAACTGCCTGTCAGGATTGGTTACGAGTACCCGGCTAGGCCGAGGAAGCACCAAGTCCCATGTCCGCACCGTCAAGGTGTTGGGCATGGGGCTTTTGCATTTCAGGAATGTGTACGCCTCTGGCAAGGTGTAACACACTAGACTTTGTACCAAAGTCGTGTGCCAAGGGTGTGCTGCACCCCTTGGAATCCCTGCTCACATCGCCTGTGGGCGATGTGGATTCGCCGCACAGAAAGCTCTCACAAAGGTGCACCGGGCTGTCTGCGGCGAGGAAAAGGCACTTCTGCGGAAGTGTAATAACCCACTATGACGCTTTCATCCCTGCGGTCTGCAAAGTGTAGTGGGCTCTCCGAGGGGGAACGGCTGTATAGAGTGCGTTTCGGGCAAATCGCTACGTACGTGCGTACAGGGTTCTGGTACGTATGTACGCAGTAAATCGGCCAAATTCTCCTATATAGGGGTATTCTTTCATTGGAGAATATGGTATACTTGGTTTGGCCCAGTAAATCGGAATTTGTAAAGGAGATGTACAACATGAAGAAAGTTTGCTTAGTGGTTTTGCCGGCTTTAACAATAGTGTTAGAATCGCTGCCTTTGGGAGCAGTTTGCATTTTTGCAACATCTCCAACAGAAAGAGTAAAAGAAACATTCTCATACTTTAGCCTTACACCGTTTGGCTATGCAAATTTTGCCCCACTTATTACAGCCATACTTACCGTTGCCATCTTCTTGCTTTCATTGTTTTCATTGAAGAAGAACAGTGTTCTCAAAGCATTGTTTGTCCTTTCAATTATTACAGTAGTTGTTTCTCTTTTGCCGTTGATGTATGGTTTAAACTACTACACCTTTGTAGGAGCCTTTATAACGGTAACACTTGTAATAGAAAGTATTTTGGCTAAGATTCAACAAAAAATAAAGTGACAGCTTCCAGCCTTTTAAACAGAAAGCTAATTTCCTATTTAGCGGAGAACAAATAGAGCAAAAAATCGGAATCCAACAAGGGCAAAGCAAATGGAGCAGATCATCAATTATAGAGACATACCTACAGATAAAAGAACTGATATTCTAAACGCTCTTGCGCAAATAGGTTTTATTCCAGCATACGGCGGAGTGAAAACAATGCAGCGAATTATGGAAAAATCGGTTCCGGGTTCAGGACCTCAATTCTATTTTGTTTTTCGCGAAGAAAAGTTGATAGGGTACAATTTTCTCATTGGTGACACTAAAAGATATAAGGCATTCCCATGGCTCGCTATTAGTAATGCAGATGAGCAGAAAATGGTTGTTTGTGAAGAAATGATGGGAATGCAGGTTGCTTTTTTCGAGAAACTTGGAATGAAGAATATAGCAGACCATTGTGTTAGGCTTATGGAAAATTACAGAAAAGGAATTGGAAAACGAGAAGAAAGTGGTAGCAGATAAATTCCAGTTTGCCGTACTTGTTTCTAGCAGGGTTTGGGGCAGGCACGCCCCAACAAGAAGCTGTCCAAAGGGGCAGGAAATTTTCAGGAATTGAAAATTTGTGGCCACGGGACGATTCTTGCTCTCACGAAAACCCATACTTTTTGAAAAAACGCTTTTCGCAGCCAAAGGAGGATGCACCATGAAAAAAGAGATCGAAGCCTTTGTCAACGCAGCCAACGAGCAGGAGTTGGAAGCCGCATGGAATAACCTCTCGGCAGAGGAACAGCAGATTTTCGAGCAGCTCATGGAGGAAGACTCACCCGAAGATGCACTGGCATTTTTCGCCCAGCTGTATGACGATACCCCGAAGGAGCAGGCCAGCGAAACCGTGAGCATCTCCGAAAATGAAATCTATTTCAAGCGGAAGCCCTTGACCGAAGAGCAGAAGAAACACAGCTCTTATGTGGACGAGAACGGCAACCTCCATGTCAAGAACCTGTCCGCTTTCTGGATTCCAGAACTGACCACCACGGAGAAAGTCGGTCACACCACCTACACCGTGACCGGCAGCTATGAGGGCAAGGAATCCTTTTTGAAGAAGCTGGAGCGCATTGTTGCCAAGAACGCCCAGCAAAAATTTGAAGATGAGGGTGCAGACGAATGACAACTGCGCCTAATTCTGCTATACTTGACCCGTTAACCAATCCTGTACTGACAGTTGCTCCACAGAGTAAGGAGGACACAACAATGTCTGGAGCAACGAATAAGATCACCGCACTTTACTGCCGACTGTCGCAAGAGGACGCACGGCTCGGCGAAAGCCTGTCCATTGAGAACCAGAAGGCTATCCTTCTGGAATACGCCAAAAAGAACCACTTCCCGAACCCAGTGTTCTTTGTGGATGATGGCTACTCCGGCACGAACTATGACCGCCCCGGCTTTCAGAGTATGCTGGTCGAGATCGAAGCAGGGCGTGTAGGAATCGTTATCACGAAAGACCTGTCCCGACTGGGGCGTAACTCTGCCTTGACGGGTCTGTACACAAACTTTACCTTTCCCCAGTATGGCGTTCGCTACATTGCCATTAACGACAATTACGACACCATTGACCCGAACAGCGTGAACAACGATTTTGCGGGTATTAAGAACTGGTTCAACGAGTTTTACGCCCGCGATACCAGCCGCAAGATTCGGGCTGTCCAGAAGGCCAAGGGAGAGCGTGGAGTGCCGCTGACGGTCAATGTTCCGTACGGCTATGTAAAAGACCCGGAAAACCCGAAGCATTGGCTTGTTGACCCGGAAGCGGCTGCGATTGTGAAGCGCATCTTCTCCATGTGCATGGAGGGACGTGGCCCGACCCAAATTGCAAACCAACTGTGGGTGGACAAAGTTCTGACTCCCACCGCCTACAAGCTGAGCCATGGCCGGAGTACAAACGCACCTGCCCCGGAAGACCCTTACCGCTGGGATAAAAGAGCAGTAAGTTTGATTCTGGAACGCCGGGAGTACACTGGCTGCACAGTCAACTTCAAGACCTATACTAACTCTATCTGGGATAAAAAGAGACATCTGAATCCTGTGGAAAATCAGGCTATCTTCCCAGATACACATGAGCGCATTATTGACGATGATGTGTTTGAAAAGGTTCAAGAGATTCGTAACCAGCGTCACCGCATGACCCGGACAGGCAAGAGCAGCATTTTCTCCGGTATGGTCTACTGCGCTGACTGCGGTTCCAAGATGCAATATGGTTCGTCCAATAACAGGGACTTCAGTCAAGACTTCTTTGATTGCTCTCTGCACAAGAAGAACGGGAGCAAGTGCAAGGGACACTTCATCCGGGTAAAGGTTCTGGAAGGACGTGTGCTGAGCCATGTTCAGCGGGTGACGGACTACATTCTCCGTCATGAGGACTACTTCCGCAAGGTCATGGAGGAGCAGCTTCGGGTGGAAAGCACCGAAAAGCTGACCGTCCTGAAGAAGCAGCTTGCCCGGAATGAGAAGCGGATTGCAGACCTCAAACGGCTGTTCATGAAAATCTACGAGGACAACGCCAGCGGAAAGCTGAGCGATGAACGTTTTGACATGATGAGCCAGAGCTACGATGCCGAACAGAAGCATCTAGAAGAGGAAGCTCTCTCTATCCAACAGGAAATCGAAGTACAGGAACAGCAAATCGAAAATATTGAAAAATTCGTCCAGAAAGCACACAAGTACGTTCATATTGAAGAGCTCACCCCCTATGCTCTCCGTGAACTGGTGTCGGCTATCTATGTAGATGCCCCGGATAAGTCCAGCGGAAAGCGGGTGCAGCACATCCATATCAAGTACGACGGGCTGGGGTACATCCCTCTGGATGAACTGGAAGCAAAAGAAAAGGCGTGACCGAAGTCACGCCAAATCTTCCCCATTTAGGGAACTTTTGCAAATACTGTTTTATGGGAACTCTGCTCTGGGGAACTCCCTGTTGTACATATCGCTATCGTCTGTAGCTTTTGGCAGGGTGCGTCCGGGTGGACGCACCCTGTTTTTGTTTCATCGTGGTTGGGTGTACATCAAACCGCATCACCGCAACTCCTTATAGGTTTCTTCCGGCACCGGCTCGCACCACTCGTTAGAGGTGCCTTCGCCGGGTACTTCCACTGCCAGATGAGAGAACCAGCAATCGGGTGCAGCACCGTGCCAGTGCTTGACCTCCGGGGGAATGTTCACCACATCGCCCGGATGCAGCTCCAGCGGCGCCTTGCCCCATTCCTGATAGTAGCCCCGGCCTGCCACGCAGATAAGGATCTGCCCGCCACCCTTTGCGGCATGGTGGATGTGCCAGTTGTTCCGGCAGCTCGGCTCAAAGGTGACGTTGTAAATGCCAACCTGTGCGGTGGACAAGGGTGCCAGATAGCTTTTTCCGCTGAAATATTGTGCAAAACCGTCGTTGGATGCACCGATGGGGAACACCATTTCACTCTGGTGCTTTGCCTTGGCATCCTCTGCAGCGTCCTCTGCCCAGACTTCCTTGGCCATGCGGAAAGCCGCCCACGCTTTGGGCCAACCTACATAAAACGCCGCATGGGTCAGGATCTCTGCAATCTCAGTCCGGGTAATACCATTGTTTTTTGCTGCCGTCAGGTGATACTGAAATGAGGAGTCCGTCAGTCCCTGCGCCATCAGTGCTATCACCGTCACAAGGCTGCGGTCCCGGAGGGAGAGTTTATCCTCTCGGCTCCACACCTGCCCGAATAGTACTTCATCGTTAAGTTCCGCAAATTTGGGCGCAAATTCGCCCAGAGCATCCCGCCCTGCTGTCTGTTTCACTGCCATTATACGTTCCTCCCCATCTCGTAAGCCTGTGCCATTGCAGAGGTGTTTCGCACCGCACCCGGCTCATAGACACCGCCCGCTACAAGGACTCCCTTTTCCACGGCTCCTTCCACGCAGTCTGCATAGCCCCGGAAGCAGGCCAGCGTAGTGTCCGCAGAGGCTTTTTCCTCGTCTGCCATGGTGGTGATGTAGTAAAATTCCTTGTCTTTGACCTCAAGCCACCGTGCCACGGTACGGTCGATTACTGCCTTCAACTGGGCACTGATGGAGTAGAAGTATACCGGGCTTGCCAGCACAATGACATCGGCATCGATCATCTTTTGCAGGATGTCTGCCATATCATCCTTGTGGACGCAGGCTCCGCCGTGGGTGCTGCAGTAGTAGCAGCCGGAACAGGGAGCTACCTTTTTCTCAGCGACCCGGATCTTTTCTGCTTTGTGCCCGGCATCCTGCGCTCCACGCAGAAATTCATCGCATAGAATATCAGAGTTACCGCCCTTCCGGGGACTGCCAGACAAAATCAATACCTTCTTGCTCATAGGAACCTCCTTGACAGCGGAGTGCATCCGCATTATGATGTTGATAAAGTTTGATTTTATCATACAACTTAAAGCGCACTTTAAGTCAAGGGCTTTTTGAAAAAACGGAGGTTTCAGATGATCTATACCGTAGGTGAAATGGCACAAAAGCTGGACGTACCTGCCTCCACCCTGCGCTACTACGACAAAGAAGGGTTACTTCCCTTTGTGGAGCGTTCCTCCGGCGGCATTCGGATGTTCCGGGAAAACGACTTCGAGTGGCTGCAGGTCATCCGCTGCATGAAAAAAGCCGGAATGTCCATCAAGGATATCCGGCAGTATATTGAGCTTTCCATGCAGGGAGACGACACCATTGACACCCGGCTGGAAATGTTCCGGCATCAGCGCGAGGTGCTCACCCAGCAAATCCAGCAGTTACAGCACACACTAGAAACTGTGGAATACAAGTGCTGGTTCTATGAAGCCGCCAAAGCCGCTGGGACAGTGGATGTCCCCGGTGCGATGACCGATGCGGACGTGCCGGAGCAGTTCCGTGCCATCCGACAGGAGCTGCGGGGACAGAAGATGCCGAATCCGGGATATTCCGGTGCCGCTGAATGTTCGCCCGTGTGCCATCAAGCTGCGGGATACCACCGACCAGTTCATCTGGGAAAGCCCCAAGACCGGCTTGCCCTGCAACCCCACCCATTTCCGAGATGTGTTCCGCAAATCTCTGGAAGAAGCGGGCGATGTCCGCTTGCTCACACCGCACAGCTGCCGCCACACCTATGTGTCGCAGATGCAGGCGTTGGGCGTGGACATCCAGACCATCCAGAGCATCGTAGGCCATGCCGACACCGAGATGACTGAGCATTATCTCCATGTTCAGGAATCCATTCGGCAGAGTGCGATCCAGTTGTTCAGTGAGGCGTTTTCGGCCTGAAAATTGGACGGAACGTCACTAATTAGACCAGATAAAATCGTTGGCATTGTGGTCAAAATTGTGGTCAAAACCAAATGAGGCCAGCCTATAAACAAAAAAATCCAACGATTTCTAACGTGAAATCGTTGGATTTATGGTCCGAGTGGCGAGAATCGAACTCACGGCCTCTTGAACCCCATTCAAGCGCGCTACCAAAACTGCGCTACACCCGGATATCGACCGCCGCTTCCCTACCGAAGCGTGGCGACATGAAATATTATACTCAGATACAGCAGTTTTGTCAACAGATTTTTACAATTTTCTTTGCTTTTTTCGTAAAAAGTCTGATTTTTGCGAAAGTACGCGCTTTATTTATTTTGCTCTTTTTCTTGCAGGAGCTTGTCTTTTTCCAAAAGCGGTTTCAGATATTGACCGGTAAAGCTGCCTGGCACCTCTGCCACCTGTTCGGGCGTGCCTTCGGCCACGATCTCGCCGCCTGCGCTGCCGCCTTCAGGGCCAAGGTCAATGATATGGTCGGCGCACTTGATAAGATCCAGATTGTGCTCGATGACAATAACCGTGTTGCCCGCATCTACCAGCTTCTGCAGCACCTCGATCAGGCGGTGCACATCTGCAATATGCAGGCCGGTAGTAGGCTCGTCCAGAATATACACGGTCTTGCCAGTGCTGCGGCGGGCCAACTCATTGGCCAGCTTCACGCGCTGTGCTTCGCCGCCGGAAAGGGTGGTGGCGCTCTGGCCCAGTGTTACATAACCAAGACCCACGTCCAACAGGGTCTGCAGTTTGCGGGCGATCTTGGGCTGGTTGGAAAAGAATACCACTGCTTCCTCCACGGTCATGTTCAGCACATCGGAGATGGTCTTTTCCTTATACTTCACTTCCAGCGTTTCGCGGTTGTAACGCGCCCCCTTGCATACCTCGCAGGGCACGTACACATCCGGCAGGAAGTGCATCTCGATCTGCAGAATACCGTTGCCCTCACAGGCTTCGCAGCGGCCGCCCTTGACATTAAAACTGAAACGCCCCGGGCCGTAACCGCGCATTTTGGCATCCTGTGTCTGGGAGAATACCGTGCGGATATCATTGAACACACCGGTATAAGTGGCCGGATTGGAGCGCGGCGTACGGCCAATGGGCTGCTGGTCGATACCGATGACCTTATCCACAAATTCCAGCCCTTCTACCCCATCGCATTTGCCTGCGCGGGAACGCGCACCGTTCAGCTCGCAGGCAAGCGTCTTATACAGAATTTCGTTGATGAGGCTGGACTTGCCGGAGCCGGAAATGCCGGTAACGCAAATAAACTCTCCCAGCGGGAATTTCACGTCGATATTGCGCAGGTTATTTTCCCGTGCACCCCGTACAGTAAGGTAATTGCCGTTGCCGGTGCGGCGGGTCTGCGGTACGGCAATGCGTTTGCGGCCGGAGAGATAATCGCCGGTGATACTGCGCTTTGCCTTGCAGATGTCCTTCACGCTGCCAGCGGCTACGATCTCACCGCCATGCACGCCTGCGCCCGGGCCTACATCCACGATATAATCCGCGCTGCGCATGGTATCTTCATCATGCTCCACCACAATGACTGTGTTGCCGAGGTCGCGGAGATTTTTCAGGGTGGCAATAAGCTTGTCGTTATCGCGCTGATGCAAGCCGATGGACGGCTCGTCCAGCACATAGAGCACGCCGGAAAGCGCACTGCCGATTTGAGTGGTCAGGCGGATGCGCTGGCTCTCGCCGCCGGAAAGAGTGCCTGCTGAGCGGGCCAGCGTGAGATAATCCAGACCCACGCTCTGCAAAAACTGCAGGCGATTCCGGATTTCCTTTATGATCTGCCCGCCAATCTGCTTCTGTTTTTCGGTCAGGTTCGGTTCGTTCTCGGCAATGAATTTCAGCTCGTCCCGGATGGACATCTCGCAGAAATCGCTGATGTTCTTATCCCCGATGGTCACAGCCAGCACCACGGGTTTCAGGCGCTTGCCGTGGCAGTCCGGGCACTCCACGCCGGACATGAAGCTGCCGATTTCTTCCTTCATCCACTCGCTGTTGGTCTCGCGGAAGCGGCGCTCAAGGTTCTCCACGATGCCCTCAAAGGTATTATAGTACACACCGCTGCCGAACTCATTCGTGCGGTGCATCTCAATTTTTTCGCCATTGGTTCCGTACAGCAACGCATTGACAGCTTCGGTGCTCATCTCTTTGATGGGCGTATCCAGCGTAAAACCGTACTTTTTGCCAAGGCCAAGGTAATACATTTCGGATACAGACCCCTCGGCATAGTACCAGCCGCTGGCCTTGATGGCACCCTCACGGATGGAAAGGTTCCGGTTGGGCAGGATGCGTTCCTCGTCCACCCGCATAAAAGTGCCAAGGCCGGTACACTTTTCGCAGGCTCCCAGCGGGTTATTGAAGGAGAAGAGCCGCGGCGACAGGTCGCTGATGGAAATGCCATGCTCCGGGCAGGCAAAGTTCTGGCTGAAGGTCATATAATCGCCGCCGATCACGTCCACTTCGGCGATGCCGCCGGTAAGCGCCAGCGCGGTTTCCAGCGAATCTGCCAGACGGCCCCGGATGCCCTTGCGCATGGCAAGGCGGTCCACCACGATCTCCACCGTATGCTTGATGTTCTTTTCCAGCTTGATCTCTTCGTCAAGATCATACAGGTTGCCGTCGATCTTCACACGAGCATAGCCACCGCGGCGGGCAGCATCCAGCTCTTTCTGCTGGGTGCCTTTGCGCTGGCGCACCACAGGAGCCAGCACCTGAAACTTCGTACCTTCGTCCAGTTTGAGCACCGCGTCCACCATTTCGTCCACGGTCTGCTGGCTGATCACCCGCCCGCACACCGGGCAGTGGGGCACGCCCACGCGGGCGTACAGAAGTCGCAGATAATCGTAGATCTCCGTCACGGTTCCCACGGTGGAACGCGGGTTGTGGCTGGTGGTTTTCTGGTCGATGGAAATTGCCGGTGATAGGCCGGTAATTTCGTCCACATCGGGCTTGTCCATGCGGCCCAAAAACATGCGTGCGTAGCTGGAAAGGCTTTCCACATAGCGGCGCTGGCCGTCGGCATAGATGGTGTCGAACGCAAGGCTCGACTTGCCCGAACCGGAAAGGCCGGTCATGACGATCAGCTTTTCCCTCGGGAGGGTCAGGTTAACATTTTTCAGGTTGTGCTCGCGGGCACCTTTGATGACGATTTTATCGTTTGCCAAGGTATTTTCTCCCTTTTCGTTGTGTCTGTGAATGATTCTGTTTGCGCTCCGTTTCTGCCGCAGAGTCCACCGTCGGGTTCTCGCCCCGGCGCAGTCGGTCGATTTGGTCACGCAGGAAGGCCGCGTGCTCAAACTCCAGCAGCTTCGCCGCTTCCTTCATCTCACGGGTCAGGCGCTCGATGGCGGCCTCCCGCTCCATCCTGCCCATGCGGCGGGTGTTCAGCTTAGCGTTCTCCGCTTTATCGCTGATCTCGATGCTGTCTGCAATGGCCTTGACGATGGTTTTTGGCACGATGCCATGTTCTTTATTGTAGGCCATCTGGATGGCGCGGCGGCGCTCGGTCTCGGTGATGGCGCGGTCCATGCTGTCGGTGACGACATCCGCGTACATGATGACAAGGCCCTCGGCATTGCGGGCCGCGCGGCCAATGGTCTGGATCAGGCTGGTCTCGCTGCGCAGAAAGCCCTCCTTGTCGGCATCCAGAATGGCCACAAGGCTCACCTCGGGCAGGTCAAGACCCTCGCGCAGCAGGTTGATGCCCACCACAACATCAATGGAGCCAAGGCGCAGGTCCTTGATGATCTCCATGCGCTCAAAGGTGTCCACCTCGTGGTGCATATACTTGACTTTGATGCCCTGTTCGGTAAGGTAGTCGGTCAGGTCTTCGGCCATTTTCTTGGTCAGGGTGGTCACGAGAACGCGCTCGTGCCGCTGGATGCGGGTATTGATCTCGCCCAACAGATCCACCACCTGCCCTTCCACCGGGCGCACCGAAATGAGCGGGTCCAAAAGGCCGGTGGGGCGGATGACCTGCTGCGCCACCTGCGTGCTGTTCTGCCGCTCGTAGTCGCCGGGCGTAGCCGAAACGAAGATCATCTGGTTCAGCTTGGACTCCACTTCCTCGAACTTGAGCGGGCGGTTATCGAAGGCGGACGGCAGGCGGAAGCCGTACTCCACCAGCGTTTTTTTGCGGGCATAGTCGCCGCCATACATGGCGCGCACCTGCGGCAGGGTAACATGGCTCTCGTCCACAAACAGCAGAAAATCATCCGGGAAATAATCCAGCAGAGTGGTGGGCATACTGCCCGGCGCACGGCCGGAGAGCACCGCCGAATAGTTCTCGATGCCTTTGCACATGCCAACCTCGTTAAGCATCTCAATGTCGTAATTGGTGCGCTGGGCAATGCGCTGCGCCTCGATCAGCTTGCCCTCGGCGGTGAACTGCTTCACCTGTGCGTCGCACTCGGCGCGGATCTTTTCCAGTGCTGCGGCCTTCTTCTCGGCGCTGACGATATAGTGGCTGGCCGGGAAGATGGCTACATGCTTGACTACATTCTGTTTGGCCCCGGTGAGAGGGTTGAACTCCGTGATGCGGTCGATCTCGTCCCCAAAAAATTCCACACGGATGGCAAGCTCGCTCATATAGGCAAGGTAGATGTCCACGATATCGCCGTGCACACGGAACTTGTTGCGCACAAAATTCACGTCGTTGCGCTCATATTGCAGAGTGACCAGCTTCTGGCACAGCTCGTCCCGCTCCATCTGCATGCCGGGGCGCAGGCTGATGACCATGCTGCGGTAGTCGATGGGGTCGCCCAGCGAGTAGATGCAGGAAACCGATGCTACAATGATCACATCCCGCCGCTCCGAAAGCGCCGCCGTGGCCGAATGGCGCAGGCGGTCGATCTCGTCGTTGATGGCGCTGTCCTTTTCAATATAGGTATCCGTGCTGGGGATATAGGCTTCCGGCTGGTAGTAATCGTAGTAGGAGACGAAATACTCCACCGCGTTGTTGGGGAAAAACGACCGGAACTCGGTGCACAGCTGGGCCGCCAGCGTTTTGTTGTGGGCCAGAACCAGCGTGGGCCGGTTGCATTTTGCAATAACATTTGCCATGGTAAAGGTCTTTCCGCTGCCGGTAACACCCAGCAGGGTCTGGCAGCGGTCGCCCCGCTCCACGCCTTTCACCAGTGTTTCAATGGCCTGCGGCTGGTCGCCGGTGGGCTGGTAAGAGGATACCAGTTCAAATTTTTCGTCTGCCATCTTCCCTCTCCTCTCCGGCCCTCGCGCAAAGAACCACAATCAGTTGTATTTTACGGTTTGATTATAGCACACCAGTTTTATAATGTAAACACTTTTTTGTTGTTTCACAGATCAAGGCCAGAAAAGCGTACCTGTTTTAAAGTCATAGATCGGCAGGCGGTTTGCGTCCCGCATGGAGAAATACTCCGTATCGGTCAGGATGAAGTGATCCAGCAGATGGATGTTCACAAGGCCCAATGCCCGGGCAATATTGCCAGTGGCCTCCAGATCCTCCATGGAGGGCAAGGCCGCACCGTTGGGGTGGTTGTGGCTGAGCACCACCGTGTCGGTGCCGCCCTTGATGGCCGCAGACACCACATCCTTGATGTCCAGACTTACCCGGTCGGTGGTGCCTTCCCGCAGCCAGACCGCCGCGCGCACCAGCTTACGGCTGTCCAGACTGACCAGCATTGCACGCTCGTAATCCGACCACGCAAACTTCGCCATCAGATAGCTGCCCATCTGCTCGGTAGTTCTGATGCAGCGGGTGGTGCTGGTACGGCTGCGGCCATAGTAGCGGCTGATCTCCGGCAGCAGATGCAGCATCCGGGCTGTGGCCGGGCCTACGCCCTCCACAGTGCACAGCTCTTCCTCGCTGGCTTCCAGCACAGCGGCAAAATCGCCAAAGCGGTCGATCAGGTCGTGAGCGATGCCGTTGGTGTCCTTCTGGGCGTTGGTGAGGTACAGCACATATTCCAGCGCTTCGTGCTCGGCCAGACTGTCCAGACCGTAGTTCTGCACCCGTTCGCGCATCCGCTGGCGGTGTCCCTGATGCCGTTTGTGTTCTGCCATTGCGGTACTCTCCTTCTGATTCATTCCTTATAATAGTACCCATTTTGCGCCCGGAACTCAAGGCTTTGCGGTAAAATAGTTTTGATCCGGGGCGTTTCCGCGTTGACTTGCAGCCAAGGCTGTATTACTATAAAGGTATCTCTTGAAAATTGAGGAACATTTATGAAACAATATACCGCAACCGCCAACGACGACGGCGTTCGTCTTTCCCGCTTTGTGCAGAGCGTGACCCGCGATTTTCCCACCAGCCTTTTGTACAAGAGCTTCCGCAATAAGCGCGTGAAGGTAAACGGAAAAAAGGCCGTGCCGGAGTACCGCATTCAGGCAGGCGACCTGATCGAGCTGTACATCAACGACGAGTTTTTCCCGCCGGAAGGCGCAAAAACCGTGCAGAAAGCCGCGCCGAAAAAAAAGCAGAATCAGCCCAAGGTCAATGTCATTTATGAGGACGAAAACATTGCTGTGCTGTACAAACCCACCCACCTTTTGTGCCATAGCGACCGCACCGGCGATGCAAACCTTGTGGACGCTTTTACCCAGTATCTGGCCGAAAAAGGCGAGTACGACCCCCACGGCGAGAACCGGTTCAAGCCCGGCATTTGCAACCGGCTGGACCGCGGCACCGAGGGCCTTGTGATCGCCGCCAAGAGCTACACCGCCCTGCGGGACATGAACGAGATCATCCGCACTGACCTACTCAAAAAGGAGTACTACACCATCACGGTGGGTATCCCGCAGTCCGGGCGGTTCACCGCATGGTGGGAGCACGACGAGAAGAACAACAAGGTAAGCATCCATGCACATCAGTCGCAGGACGAGCGCCGCAAGCAGATCATTACGGACGTGGACGTACTGCGCACCGCCGGGCCGTTCGCCCTGTGCAAGATCGGCCTTGTCACCGGCCGTACCCACCAGATCCGTGCACATCTGGCCTATCTGGGCCGTCCGGTTCTGGGCGACATCAAGTACGGCAACCGCAAGATGAACGAGCGCACCGGCACCAAAACGCAGGCCCTGTGCGCTGTGCGGGTCACTTTCCTTGATATTCCCGAGGAAAACACCCTGCATTATCTCTCCGGCAAGGTCGTCAAGCTGAAGGACCCGCAGATCATAAAGCAGTTCGATGCGCTGGATAAGAGCAAGAACAGCGAGGAAAACCACCCTGCATAAAGTGGAAACAAAAAAGCGGCCGCTGTACTTTACCGTACAGCAGCCGTTTTTCTCTTTGTTTTTTACTTTTTGTCGGAGTCCTGCTCCGTCTTTTCCTGCGATTCCTGTTCACGGCGCAGCTCTTTGATGCGCTTTCTCTCGCTCTGGACATGGGGCCATGGCCAGCTGAAGCCCTCGTTCTCACGGCACCATTTGACCAGCGGATAGAAGGCAAAAGCCAGACCGAAGAGGTACAGCAGAGCGTACAGCAGGGCATCCAGCGTGATGAGTGCATCCAGTGCACCGATCACCGCCACCACACAGCCTGCCTTCAAAAAGAACAGGCCGTTCTGGCGGCAGTATTCCTCAAAGTGCTCCGCCTTGACGGCACGGCGGCCCTGATCTCCCCAGACACGGGGATTTTTCATGACCGAATAGCCGTAGAATACCATCATCAGACCAAGGGTGAGCTGAAAGCCAAAAAACATTTATGATACCTCTTAATCTTCAAACAGCGGCTTCATCAGGGGCAGGAAATCCAGCGTTGCAAAGTAATCGCGCGGCGTCTCGGCACGGCGGATCAAACGGTGGGTGCCATCCTCGCACAGCAGCACTTCGGCGCTGCGCAGCTTGCCGTTGTAGTTGTAGCCCATGGCAGAGCCGTGTGCACCGGTGTCGTGGATATAAACGATGTCGCCAATGTCGATCTTGGGCAGCATCCGGTCAATGGCAAACTTGTCGTTGTTCTCGCACAGACCGCCCACCACATCGTACATATGGTCGCAAGGCTCGTTTTCCTTGCCCAGCACAGTGATGTGATGGTATGCGCCATACATGGCGGGACGCATCAGGTTGGCAGCGCAGGCATCCAGACCGATGTACTCCTTATAGATGTGCTTTTCGTGGATGGCCGTTGCCACCAGAGCACCGTAGGGGCCGGTGGTAAAGCGGCCCATCTCAGTAAAGATGGCCACATCGCCCATGCCTGCGGGCACCAGAATTTCCTCAAACTTCTTGCGCACACCCTCGCCGATGGCCATGATATCGTTCTCGGTCTGCTCCGGGCGGTACGGGATGCCCACACCGCCGGACAGGTTGATATAACCGATGTGCACACCGGTGGCCTTCTGCACCCGGACAGCCAGCTGGAACAGGATACCTGCCAGCTCCGGGTAATACTCATCGGAAATGGTATTGGAAGCAAGGAAAGCGTGGATGCCGAAGTTCTTGGCACCCTTGGCGGCCAGCTTCTTGTAGCTTTCGATCATCTGTTCCTCGGTCATGCCGTACTTGGCATCGCCGGGCTTGTCCATGACCTGAAAGCCCTCTTCGCTCTCGCCCAGACTGAAGGTGCCGCCCGGGTTATAGCGGCAGAAGATGTTCTCCGGCACGCCGGCGACACGCTCCAGAAATTCCACCATGGTGGCATCGTCCAGATTGATGTAGGAGCCCAGCTCGTAGGCCTTCTTCATATCCTCCACGGGAGTCTGGTTGGAGGAGAACATGATTTCACTGCCGGAGAAACCGCACACCTCGCTGAGCATCAGCTCAGTCAGGGACGAGCAGTCCACGCCGCAGCCCTCCTCCTTGAGGATCTGCAGGATGACAGGGTTCGGCAGAGCCTTGACGGCAAAATACTCCTTGAAGCCTTTGTTCCAGCTGAATGCCTTGTTGATGCGGCGGGCATTTTCACGGATGCCCTTCTCATCGTAGACATGGAACGGCGTGGGCACATCCTGAATGATCTCCTGTGCCATCGCCTCGGTCAGAAACGGTTTCTTTTCCATAGTAACATCCCTCTCATTTTATATGCACGCGGCCGATCGCCGCAGTGGCATCAGTAGAAACTCCTTTCGTCATCGCTGATGCGATGCCACCCATTCCCCTTTTTGTCGCTGGCGCGACATCTGTTCCTCTCTTTGTCACCTGTGGTGACATTTCTCCCCGGCGCGGGGAGAATCTGTCCCGGCCGGGGGAAGTCTTTCTCAATGAGGGAGGCTTTGCCGCACGGACAAGCTCCCTCTTTGAGGGGGCTGTCTGCGCAGCAGACTGGGGGAGTTTACAGCTTCAGATTCTGGCGGGTGGGGGTGAAGGTCGGGATCATCTTTGCCAGCTGCTGCACCACACCCTCATCGTTGTGCTCTGCCGCAGCGGCAAGCTCCTGCAGCTGCCCGTAGAACTCGGCCAGATCGATGCTGCGCGGCGAAGCCACAAAAATTTTATTGTGCTGGGTGCGGCGCATCTTATCCTGCTCCTCGTCCATCATCAGCTCTTCGTAGAGCTTTTCGCCCGGGCGCAGACCCACGATCTTGATCTCCATATTCACGCCCGGCTCATAGCCGTAAAAGCGGATGAGCTGCTTGGCAAGATCCATGATCTTGACCGGCTCGCCCATGTCCAGCACATAGATATTGCCGCTTTCAGCCAGCGCACCAGCCTGCAGCACCAGCTGGGCCGCTTCCGGAATGGTCATAAAGTAGCGCTCAATGTTGGGGTCTGTCAGGGTGACAGGCCCGCCTTTTTTGATCTGAGCCTCAAACAGCGGAATGACGCTGCCGTGGCTGCCCAGCACATTGCCAAAACGCACAGCCACACACTTCATATCCGTGTTGCCCGCAAAGGTCTGGATGAGCATTTCGCAGATGCGCTTGGTACAGCCCATCACACTGGTGGGGTTCACAGCCTTATCGGTGGAAAGCTGCACGAACCGCTCCACGTCGTGTTCGCTGGCGCTCACCAGCAGGTTTTTGGTGCCCAGAACATTGTTCTTGACCGCTTCTGCAGGGCTGACCTCCATCAGCGGCACATGCTTGTGTGCTGCCGCATGGAACACCACAGTGGGATGATAGGTTTCAAAAACCTCATCCAGACGCTTTTTATCGCGGATGGAGCCAATGAGCACCGTTACCGGGATATCCCGGCCGTACTTCTGCTGCAGCTCCATCAAAAGCTCATAGGCGCAGTTCTCGTAGATATCAAAAATAAGCAGCTTGCCGGGCTTGAAGCGCATCACCTGACGGCACAGTTCGCTGCCGATGGAGCCGCCGCCGCCCGTGACCAGAACGGTCTTGCCGGTGAGGTAGCCGGAGATCTGATCGGTATCCAGCGTCACCTCATCGCGGGAAAGGAAGTCCGCCGGGTTCAACTCGCGGAAGGCTCCCTGCTGCGGTGTACCGCTGCCCACCAGCTGCGGGTCACTGAGCAGCTGCACCGCACAATGGGTGCTGACGCACAGATCGATGACATGGTTCAGCTTGCTGCCCTTCAGGGTAGGAATGGCGATGATGATGCTGTGGATGCCGTAGCGCTTGCACAGGTCCGGGATATCCTCCAGCGTGCCCTTCACCGGCACCCCGTGGATGGTCTGGTTGAGTTTTGTGGGGTCATCGTCCACCGCCACCACCGCGTGACCATATTCCTTATTGGATTTGCACACGTTGATGGCCCATGCACCGGCTTCGCCTGCACCTACGATCATCACCGGGCGGTTGGGGTCCTTGCTGGCAGCGCCGCGTAGCTTTTCGCCCAGCGGGTGGTTCAGGAACAGCCGCCATGCCAGACGGCTGCCGCCCACCAGCAGGAAGATGAGCACCGCCGCCATACAGTTGGCGGAGTTGAACAGCACGCCGTGGATGCACAGACGGTTAACACAGTAGACGACAACGGTAGGCACAGCCACCGTTCCCGCCAGACGCATCAGGTCGCGTTCACCGGCATACTTCCACAGTACGGAGTACAGCCCGCTGAACAGAAAGCTGGCAATGTACACCGCCACGATCCATGGCAGATTTTCGTACAGAAGCTCACGGTTATGCGGCCACCAAGCAGCTTCCACTGCTCCGTCTGCCCGCAGCAGAAGCGCAAAATAAAAGCTGAATGCAACAATGGCTGCATCCAGCAGCACAAGCAGCGCCCGGCGCGCAAGCACCTGCGGTGTGTTCTTTTTATCTTTCACAAAAAAGTCCTCTTTTTGCACACGGCGTAAAACGCCGCTGTTTTTGCCGGAAGGAGCTTCCGGCGTTCCGTCCTGCCCGGCGCACCGGACAGCCCTATCTTTATATTATACTCAGAACACTGCAGAATGTCCAGAAAATTTGAATCCGCTGCCAAACTCCCTCTATTTTTTCGGCCTGCCGGGCCGGTGCGCAGCCCAGAGCGCGGCTGCTTCCTCTCCAAGGCCCAGCGGCCATGCCGCCAGTAGGAACACTCCTGTGGTAGCGCAGCCGCCTATGCCCAACGCGGCCAGCTGCAAAGGCAGCCGAGCCGCAAACCCATCCGCAAGCAGCTTCCGCAGCGCCATGCCAGCCGCCGCGGCCAGCACAGCTGCCAGTGCCGGTGCACCCAGCCAGCGGCGGAATGCATGCTGCGTGCCGCTGGAAAACAGCAGATGCCCGGTGTTGGCCGCACAGGTGTACAGGCTGGAAAGCAGGATCACTGTCAAAAAGCCCTTCATGCCAAAGCGCGGCAGCAGCGCCACCACCCCGCCAATGCGCAGGATGGAATCCCACACGCTGTAGCGGAAGGCCGCCTTCTGCTCTCCTACCCCTTTCATGGCACCGTCCACCATGCTTTCCAGATACATCAGCGGCATGGCAGGAGCCAGCGTTTCCAGATAGAACCCGGCATCCGCACTTTGGTACAAAAGCTGTGCCAGCGGCCGTCCCCACACCCAAAACATCACCCCTGCCAGCGCGGAAAAATAGCCGGTGAGCCGCAACATCCGGTCCAGAAGTGTTTTGAGCCGTTCGGTCTGGCCCAGAATATGAGCCTGCGTGATCTCCGGCATCAGCAGCACCGAAAGACTGCCCAGCAGGCCAAATGGGAACGTAAGCAGCGGCAGAGCCATGCCTTTCAGTTCTCCGTACTGCTCCAGCGCGGCGGTGCGCCCGCCCGCGTTGATCAGATAGACCGCAAGGCAGGCGGGCACCAGCATATTCTCCGCCGTGTGCAGGGCGCTTGCCAATACCCGCCCGCCCTCCACCGGCCACAGGATCTCCCACAGACGGCGGGCCGGGTCTGCCGGGCGGACGGCTTTTTGCCCCGCAAAGGCACTGCGGGCATCCCGCCGGTAAAAGGCCAGCATGCACAGCGCCGACACCGCTTCGCTGACGGCGGTAGCTCCCAACACCAGCATACAGCGCACGCCCACCGCAAGGCCCTCGGTACGGGTAAGCGCCAGTGCCACCAGCGCGATGCGCACCGTCTGCTCCGTAAGCTGGCTGAACACATTGGGAGCTACATGCCGTCGGGCGATGAAAAAACCGCGCAGCACCGACGAGACCGCCATCCATGGCATTCCCAGCGCTGAAACGCGCAAAGCACCGACGGCGCGGACATCGCCAAGCCACAACCGGGCCGCAAGATCCGCTGTCGCCAGCTGCAGCGCGGCGGCAAACAGCCCCAGCACAAGTCCTGCCGCCAGCAGACGGCGCAGCATGCCGCGGGCTGCACCATGGGCGGAAGCCGGGCCGCTGAGTTCCTCGGCCATGAGCCGGGTAGCCGCCACCGAAACGCCCGCCGTTGCCAGCGTGACGAACAGTGAATACACCGCCAGCACCAGCTGGTAAAGGCCCATCCCCTCGCCGCCCAGCTCGTTTGCCAGCCAGATGCGCAGGCCCATGCCGGCCAGCCGCAGCACCACGTCTGAACCGGTGAGCAGCGCCGCATTTTTCAAATAGCTCTGCCGCATGGCGCACCTCCTGCCGGAATGTTCCGGTTCCAGCATATGAAGCGGCGGAACAGGATATGCAAAAGCAGAGCGGCGCGGCGGGTTGTTTCCTGAGCGCTTTTATGGTATAGTAAAGGGGCGGCCTTTGCAGCCGTATTCTGATCAAGGAGGAAGCACACGGCCAATGCCTCTGAGCCAGCCGTGCGCAAAAAGAGAATGAGCGAAGAATGTACCCATGACTGCTCCAGCTGTGGAGCAGCATGTTCTTCCCGCGATGCAGCGCCCAAGCACGATGCCCCCAACCCCAACAGCAGCGTCAAAAAAGTCATTGGCGTTGTGTCCGGCAAGGGCGGTGTTGGCAAGAGCATGACCAGCGCTCTGCTGGCCTGCGCCATGGCACGCCGCGGCTACCACTGCGGCATTCTGGATGCCGACATCACCGGCCCGTCCATTCCCAAGCTGTTCGGCATCCATGGCCGTGCCATGGCCGACGACAAGGGCTGCTGGCCCCTGCAGAGCCGCATGGGCATTGATGTTATGAGCATCAATCTGCTGGTGGAAAACGAGGAGGATCCCGTTGTGTGGCGCGGCCCGGTGATCGCCGGTGCCGTCAAGCAGTTCTGGACCGATGTGGTCTGGAAGGACGTGGACTTCCTGTTCGTGGACATGCCTCCGGGAACCGGTGATGTGCCCCTGACCGTGTTCCAGAGCCTGCCGGTGGACGGCATTGTTGTGGTGGCAAGCCCGCAGGAACTGGTGAGCATGATCGTGGCCAAGGCCGTGAACATGGCTGAGATGATGAAGGTGCCCATGCTGGGCATTGTGGAGAACATGAGCTACATCGTCTGCCCCGACTGCGGCAAGCACATCAATGTGTTCGGCGAGAGCCATGTGGATGAGGTGGCTGCAAAGCACGGCCTGCCCGTGCTGGCCAAGTGCCCCATCGATCCCCAGCTGGCTGCGCTTTCCGATGCCGGCATGATCGAGACCTACGGCGGCGAGTATCTGGAAGGTGCCGCAGACGCCTGCGAAAAGCTGCTGAAGAAGTAAAAATCGTTTCTCTGCCCTGTGCCGTTTGCGTGGTGCAGGGCTTTTTGGTTGCAGAAAATATAGCTTTCTGCGCCTGCAGAATGCAGCAAAATGGAGAAAAGACGTTCTTTTCCGTATTTCTTTTGTTCTGCCAGCGCTTTAAAAAACAAGGTTCTGTGCCGTTTTTTTCTTTTATTTTTCGTTTTGTGAAGCGGTCTCAACTTTTCATCTGTTTTTTTGAAGCATTTTCTGCTTTCTCGCTATTGTCAAACCCACAGAAATGCTTTATAATAATAAAGCGGTCTGCAGCCATAAGCAGGCCGGTGTGTAAGAACGGAAATCCGGGATCGTCCCAAAGCGTTTTAGCAGCGCGTCCGCTGTGCGGCGGGCCGGGCGGTTTCGTCTTTTTCAAATTTTATAGAGTAATTGGGAAAAGGAGTATTCTACTATGCTGACAAATGAATACCTGAAGCGCGTTTACGAAGGTCTGGAAAAGCGCAATGCCAACGAACCTGAGTTCCTGCAGGCTGTGCGCGAGGTTCTGGAGAGCATCCAGCCCGTTGTGGAGAAGCACCCTGAGTACGAGAAGGCCGCTCTGATCGAGCGTCTGGTCGAGCCGGAGCGCATCATCACCTTCCGTGTGCCTTGGGTTGACGATCAGGGCAAGGTTCAGGTGAACCGCGGCTACCGTGTGCAGTTCAACAGCGCCATCGGCCCCTACAAGGGCGGCCTGCGCTTCCATCCCTCTGTCAATCAGGGCATCCTGAAGTTCCTCGGCTTTGAGCAGACCTTCAAGAACAGCCTGACCACCCTGCCCATGGGCGGCGGCAAGGGCGGCTCTGACTTCGACCCCCACGGCAAGAGCGACATGGAAGTGATGCGCTTCTGCCAGAGCTTCATGACCGAGCTGTACCGCCACATCGGCCAGTTCGTGGACTGCCCCGCCGGTGATATCGGTGTCGGCGGCCGTGAGGTCGGCTATCTGTTCGGCCAGTACAAGCGCCTGACCAACAGCTTCCAGGGCGGCATGCTCACCGGCAAGGGCCTGACCTTCGGCGGCTCTCTGGCCCGCACCGAGGCTACCGGCTACGGCCTGTGCTACTTCACTGCTGAGGCACTGAAGTGCATGCGCAACGACAGCTTTGAGGGCAAGACCGTGGTCATCTCCGGTTCCGGCAACGTGGCGATCTACGCCTGCGAGAAAGCTACCCAGCTGGGTGCCAAGGTCGTGACCATGTCCGACTCCAACGGCTACGTCTACGATCCCAACGGCATTGATCTGGCCTACGTCAAGGATCTGAAGGAAGTCCGCCGCGGCCGTATCAAGGAGTACGCCGAGACCCACGAGGGTGTAACCTATGTTGCAGATTGCACCAAGGTCTGGACTGTCCCCTGCGACATCGCCCTGCCCTGCGCAACCCAGAACGAGATCAACAAGGAGTCCGCTGAGGCTCTGGTGAAGGGCGGCTGCACCGTCGTGTGCGAGGGTGCCAACATGCCCAGCACCCCGGAGGCCATCGAGGTCTACCTGTCCAACGGCATCCTGTACGGACCTGCAAAGGCTTCCAACGCAGGCGGCGTGGCCACCTCCGGTCTGGAGATGAGCCAGAACTCCGAGCGCCTGAGCTGGACCTTTGAAGAGGTCGATGCCAAGCTGAAGGGCATCATGGAGGGCATCTTCCACGCTTCCTACGATGCATCTGTGGCTGCCGGTTCCGAGGGCAACCTGATGGTCGGTGCAAACTGCGCCGGCTTCCTGAAGGTTGCTACCGCCATGATGGCACAGGGCATCACCTACTAAGTCATACCGCGTCGTCTAAGAGCCGCGCCCGCAGGGGTGCGGCTCTTTTTTGGTATAACCCCGCCCCGCTCTGCCCACACTGGCAGTATCTTATGGCAGAAAGGGAGTTTTGTATGGACGAGCAGATGTTTTGTTTTCAGTGTGAGCAGGCGGCGGGCTGCACCGCCTGCACCGGCGCAGCGGGGGTGTGCGGCAAGTCGGCCGAGACAGCCGCCGCACAGGACCGGCTCACCGGGGCGCTCATCGCGTTTGCCGGACAACTCATCGCGGCGGGGCGCGGCCCGACCCCGGAACAGGCCCGGCTGCTGATGCAGGGGCTGTTCACCACCATTACCAACGTGAACTTTGACCCCGCCGCCGTGGACGCGCTGACCCGCCGGGTGCACGACGCCAGCCCCGGCACCGGCCCGGACTACGACATGCAGGCCCTCTGGCGGGAACCGGACGCCGACCGGCGCAGCCTGAAATGCTTTGTGCTGTTCAGCCTGCGGGGCATGGCCGCCTACAACTACCACGCCCGGGTGCTGGGCCGCATCGACCCGGAGCTGGACCGGTTCTTCTGTACCGCCCTGCAGGCCGTGGGCGACCCCGGCCAGACCACCGACGCCCTGTGGCAGCTGGTGCAGGCCACAGGAGAAGCCAGCTACCGCTGCATGGAGCTGCTGGACGCGGCCAACACCGGCGCGTTTGGCGATCCGGAACCGGTGCAGGTGCCCCTGACCATTGAAAAGGGGCCGTTCATCGTGATTTCCGGCCACGACCTCTACGACGCACAGCAGCTGCTGGAACAGACCGCAGGCCGGGGCGTCAACGTCTACACCCACTCGGAGATGCTGCCCGCCCACGGCTACCCGGAGCTGAAGCGCCGCTACCCCCACCTCAAGGGCAACTTTGGCACCGCATGGCAGAACCAGCAGCGGGAGTTCGAGGACATCCCCGCGCCCATCCTGTTCACCACCAACTGCATCATGCCCCTGCGCGCCAGCTACGCCGACCGGGTGTTCACCACCTCGGTGGTGGCTTACCCCGGCGTGCCCCACATCGACGAAGGGCGCGACTTTTCCCCGGTGATCGAAAAGGCGCTGGAGCTGGGCGGCTACGCGCAGGACACCCTGCTGCCCGGCCTGAACGGCGGCTCCACGGTGACCACCGGTTTTGCCCGCACCGCCGTGCTGCAGCACGCGGACGAGATCGTGCAGGCGGTGCGGGACGGTAAGCTGCGGCACTTCTTTCTGGTGGGCGGCTGCGACGGCACCCGGCCCAGCCGCCGCTACTACACCGAGTTTGCCCGCCTTACCCCGCCCGACACCATCCTGCTGACCCTGGCCTGCGGCAAGTTCCGCCTGAACGACCTGCCCCTTGGCACCGTGCCGGGCACCGGCCTGCCCCGCATCCTAGACGTGGGCCAGTGCAACGACGCCTACAGCGCCATCCGCATCGCATTGGCGCTGGCCGACGCCTTTGGCTGCGGCGTCAACGGCCTGCCCCTCTCGCTGGTGCTGTGCTGGTTTGAGCAGAAGGCCGTGTGCATCCTCATCGCGCTGCTGGCGCTGGGCATCCGGAACATCCGGCTGGGGCCTACCCTGCCCCCGTTCCTCTCGCCGGTCGTTGTGGCTGCCCTGCAGCAAAAGTACGATTTAAAAGCCGTAACAACGCCGGAAAATGACCTGCAGGCCATTCTGGGCAGACATTGAGCCTGCACTGTTCTCACTATAGCTACAACTGACCGCCATACGCGGCGTTTCGCACAAGAAGTGGTGTAAAGCAGTTGTCATATTTGGTGCAGCTGTCACTTGAAGATTTTTCAGCGTTCAGTATAATAATAGTTACCGGAACAAAGGCGTTCTGCAAGGGTAAAGTATGCCCTTGCGGGGCGCTTTTCTTTTTTGTCAAAATGCGGAGGGTGCCGCACCGGTGAGGATTTTAGATAAGGATGGGAAAGTCTATGGAAAACTTTACAGAGCAGAAAAACACCCTTGGTCTGTACGATCCACAGTTTGAGCACGATGCCTGCGGCATTGGCGCTGTGGTGGATATCAAGGGCCGCAAAAGCCACCAGACCGTGGACGATGCACTGGCTATTGTGGAACGGCTGGAACACCGTGCCGGCAAGGATGCCGAGGGCAAGACCGGCGACGGTGTGGGCATTTTGCTGCAGATCAGCCACAAGTTCTTCTCCAAGGTGGCCGAAGAACTGAACATCAACCTTGGCAACGAGCGCGAGTACGGTGTGGGCATGTTCTTCTTCCCCCAGAGTGAACACCTGCGTGCGCAGGCCATGAAGCTGTTCGAGGTGGTCACCCGCAAGGAAGGCCTCGAATTTCTGGCATGGCGCAAGGTTCCCGTGAATCCGGATGCCGTGGGCCAGAAAGCCCGCGACTGTATGCCTGCTATCTGGCAGTGCTTCATCAAAAAGCCCGCCAAGGTGAGCAAGGGCATCGATTTTGACCGCAAGCTGTACATTGTGCGCCGCGTGTTCGAGCAGGCCAGCAACGGCACTTATGTGCCCAGCCTGTCCAGCCGCACCATCGTGTACAAGGGCATGTTCCTTGTGCACGACCTGCGCCTGTTCTATACCGACCTGCAGGACCCCGATTACGAGTCTGCCATCGGCATGGTGCACAGCCGCTTCTCCACCAACACCAACCCCAGCTGGATGCGCGCACACCCCAACCGCTTCATCCTGCACAACGGCGAGATCAACACCATCAAGGGCAACACGGATGCCATGCTGGCCCGTGAAGAGAGCATCTCCAGCTCCATCATGCAGGACGACATGAACAAGATCCTGCCCATCATCAACACTTCCGGCTCCGACTCCGCCATGCTGGATAACGCGCTGGAATTCATGGTGATGAACGGCATGGATCTGCCGCTGGCCGTGATGATCACCATTCCCGAGCCGTGGGAGAACAACAAGAACATCAGCCAGAAAAAGCGCGATTTCTACCAGTATTATGCCACCATGCTGGAGCCTTGGGATGGCCCCGCTGCCATCCTCTTCTCGGACGGCGACGTGATGGGCGCTGTGCTGGACCGCAACGGTCTGCGCCCCAGCCGCTATTACATCACCAAGGACGGCCGCATGATCCTGTCCTCCGAGGTGGGTGTGCTGGAATGCGAGCCGGATAATATTTTGGTCAAGGATCGTCTGCGCCCCGGCAAAATGCTGCTGGTGGACACCGTGAAGGGCGAAGTGGTGGACGACGAAAAGCTCAAGGAGTTCTACGCCAGCCGTGAGCCTTACGGCGAGTGGATCGACCGCAACCTTGTGGAGCTGGCCAGGCTGAAAATTCCCAACGTGAAGGTGGAAAGCTACACCGGCGATCAGCTCACCCGCCTGCAGAAGGTGTTCGGCTACAAGTATGAGGATGTGAACACCATGATCCTCTCCATGGCACGGGCAGGCGCAGAGCCTTCCGGCGCTATGGGCACCGACACCCCGCTTGCTGTGCTGAGCAACCAGCATCCGCCGCTGTTCAATTACTTCAAGCAGCGCTTTGCGCAGGTCACCAACCCGCCCATCGATGCCATCCGCGAAAAGGTGGTCACTTCCACCAGCGTGTATATTGGCGCACACGGCAACCTGCTGGAGGACAAGCCCGAGAACTGCAAGGTGCTCAAGGTGCACAACCCCATCCTGACCAGCACCGACCTGCTCAAGATCAAATACATGAACGTGCCCGGCTTCAAGGTAGCCACGGTGTCCATCAACTACTATAAGAATACCAGTCTGGAAAAGGCCATCGACCGTGTATTTCTGGAGGTCGACCGCGCCTACAAGGATGGTGCAAATATCATCATCCTTTCTGACCGCGATGTGGATGAATACCACGTGACCATTCCCAGCCTGCTGGCAGTTTCCGCGGTTTCGCAGTACCTGATCCGCACCAAGAAGAGCACCGCACTGGCCCTGATCCTGGAAAGTGCAGAGCCGCGCGAGGTGCACCACTTTGCCGCTCTGCTGGGCTACGGTGCCTGCGCCATCAACCCCTATCTGGCACATGAGACCATCGGCCAGCTCATCGACGAAGGCCTGCTGGACAAAGATTACTATGCAGCCGTGGAGGACTACGACAACGCCATCCTCAGCGGCATTGTGAAGATTGCCTCCAAGATGGGCATTTCCACCATCCAGAGCTACCAGAGCAGCCAGATCTTTGAGGCTGTGGGCATCTCCAAGGATGTCATCGACAAATACTTCACCGGCACGGTGAGCCGTGTGGGCGGCATTACCCTTTCGGATATTCAGGCCGATGTGGAAGCCCAGCACAACGCAGCCTTCGACCCGCTGGGTCTGGACATCAACATGGAGCTGGCCGACAGCGGCGCACACAAGTTCCGCAGCGGCAAGGAAGAACACCTGTTCAACCCCCAGACCATCCACCTGTTCCAAAAAGCCTGCTGGACGAACGACTACTCGGCTTTCAAGCAGTTCACCAGCACCGTGGACAATATGGGTGCTGACGGCGTGCATCTGCGTAGCCTGCTGGACTTTAACTATGCTCCTGACGGCGGCATCCCGCTGGAAGAGGTGGAGCCGGTAAGCTCCATTGTCAAGCGGTTCAAGGGCGCAGCCATGAGCTACGGTGCCCTGAGCAGTGAAGCCCATGAGACCATTGCCATCGCCCTGAACCGTCTGGGCGGCCGCAGCAACACCGGCGAGGGCGGCGAACCCGAAGAGCGCTACCACAGCGAGAGCAATTCCAAGATCAAGCAGGTGGCTTCCGCACGCTTTGGTGTAACGAGCAAATACCTCGTTTCTGCGGAAGAGATCCAGATCAAGCTGGCACAGGGCGCAAAGCCCGGTGAGGGCGGCAATCTGCCCGGTGCCAAAGTATATCCGTGGATCGCAAAGACCCGCCACAGCACCACCGGTGTGGGCCTGATCTCTCCCCCGCCGCACCACGATATCTACTCCATCGAGGACCTTGCAGAGCTGATCTACGACCTGAAGAACGCCAACCGCAGCGCCAACATCAATGTCAAGCTGGTCAGTGAGGCCGGCGTTGGCACCATTGCGGCCGGTGTTGCCAAGGGCGGCGCACAGGTCATTCTGGTGTCCGGCTACGACGGCGGCACCGGTGCAGCACCGCGTACTTCCATCAAGCACGCTGGCCTGCCGTGGGAGCTGGGCATCGCCGAGACCCATCAGACCCTGATCCTGAACGGCCTGCGCACCCGCGTGCGCATCGAGAGCGACTCCAAGCTGCTCTCCGGCCGCGATGTTGCCATCAGCTGTATGCTGGGCGCAGAGGAGTTCGGCTTCGGCACTACCCTGCTGATGGCCGAGGGCTGCGTGATGATGCGTGTGTGCAATCTGGATACCTGCCCCATGGGCATCTGCACCCAGAACCCGGAGCTGCGCAAGAACTTCAAGGGCAAGCCGGAATACATCATCAACTACCTCACCTTTGTGGCCGAGGAGCTGCGCGAGTACATGGCAAAGTTGGGCGTGCGCACCATCGATGAACTGGTGGGCCGCACCGACCTGCTCAAGGTCAAGCCTGCCGCACCCGGCAGCCGCGCTTCCAAGATGGATCTCGACTGCATCCTGCACAACCCTGCCATCGAGAACAGCAATGTTCACTTCGTGAAGGAGGACACCTACGACTTTCATCTGGAAAACACCCTCGATATGAAGGTGCTGATGAAGAAGTTCAAGCTCAGCAGCAAAAATGCCCAGAGCGTGACGCTGGATGTCTCCAACACCGACCGCGCCTTTGGTGCCATCTTTGGCAGCGAGATCACCCGCAAATACGGCAACAGCCTGCCGGATGATATTTACACCGCCCACTGTGTGGGTGCAGGCGGCCAGAGCTTTGGTGCCTTCATCCCCAACGGCCTGACGCTGGACCTTGTGGGCGACTGCAACGACTACATGGGCAAGGGCCTGTCCGGCGGCAAGATCGTCGTGCGCCCGCCCAAGGGCATCACGTTCAAGCCCGAGGAGAACATTATCACCGGCAATGTGGCCCTGTACGGTGCTACCAGCGGCAAGGCGTTCATTTCCGGCGTGGCCGGTGAGCGCTTCGCCGTGCGCAACAGCGGTGCCACCGCCGTTGTGGAGGGCGTTGGCGACCACGGCTGCGAGTACATGACCGGCGGCACGGTGGTGGTTCTGGGCCAGACCGGCAAGAACTTTGCAGCCGGTATGACCGGCGGCATCGCCTACGTGCTGGACGAGAACTGGGACTTCTACCAGCGCGTGAACAAGGAGACCGTCAGCCTGGAGCCTGTGGAGCACAAGTACGATGTTGCCACCCTGAAAGAGCTGATCCGCGAACATGTGGAGGCCACCGGCTCTCCCCGCGGCAAAGAAATCCTTGACAACTTCAGCGAATTCCTGCCCAAGTTCAAGAAAGTTCTGCCCTACGATTATGACCGTATGCTGCGTGTGATCGCATCCGTTGAGGAGCGCGGTCTGGACGGCGAGCAGGCACAGATCGAAGCATTCTACACGGTGCAGAAGAAGAAGTAAGGAGGGCAGCGTTATGGGTAAGACAACTGGATTTATCGACTATACGCGCAAAACCAGCACGGATGTTCCGCCGCTGGAACGCATTGAAAACTTTAACGAATTTCACGTCTGGCTCTCCCGCGAGGAGCAGCAGACGCAGGCAGCACGCTGCATGGACTGCGGTGTTCCCTTCTGTCAGGCCGGCATGATGATCGGCGGCATGGCCTCCGGCTGCCCGCTGAACAACCTCATCCCGGAGTGGAACGACCTTGTTTATCATGGCAAGTGGGAGCTGGCCATGCATCGGCTGATGGCCACCAACCGTTTTCCGGAGTTCACCAGCCGGGTGTGCCCTGCCCTGTGTGAAGCGGCCTGCACCTGCGGCGATGTGACCGGCAGCAGCGTGACCGTGCGCGAGAACGAGCACGCCATTATCGAAACGGCTTACGCCAAGGGCTGGCTGCACGCCGCACCGCCGCCCTCCCGCACCGGCAAGAGCGTAGCCGTGGTGGGCAGCGGCCCCTCCGGCCTTTCGGTGGCCGAATACCTGAACAAGCGCGGCCACGCCGTGACTGTGTTCGAGCGTGCAGACCGCGTGGGCGGCCTGCTGATGTACGGCATCCCCAACATGAAGCTGGACAAATCCGTCATCGAGCGCCGCATCAAGATCATGCAGGCCGAGGGCGTGGAGTTCCGCACCAACATGGATGTGGGCGGGGCTGTTGCCGCCGAAGAGCTGCTGAACGGCTACGATGCCGTGGTGCTGTGCTGCGGTGCCAAGAAGGCCCGCGACCTGAATGTGCCCGGCCGCGATGCAAACGGCGTGCACTTTGCCGTGGACTACCTGACCAGCGTGACCAAGAGTCTGCTGGACAGCCAGTTCGCGGACGGCAAGGCCATCGATGCCAAGGGCAAGAATGTTCTGGTGATCGGCGGCGGTGATACCGGCAACGACTGTCAGGGCACGGCCCTGCGGCAGGGCTGCACCGATCTGGTGGCACTGGAAATGATGCCGCAGCCGCCCAAGGAGCGTGCAGCCTCCAACCCGTGGCCGGAGTGGCCCCGTGTGCTGAAGGTGGACTACGGTCAGACTGAGTGTCTTGCAAAGTTCGGCAAGGACCCGCGCGTGTACCAGACCACCGTGAAGGAATTTTTGAAGGATGATGCAGGCAATCTGACCGGTGCTATCATCTCCTACCTGAAGCCGGAGCGGAACCCCGAGACCGGCCGTACCAGCATGGTACCTACCGGTGAAGAATTTACCTACAACTGCCAGCTGGCGTTCATCGCCGCAGGCTTTACCGGCTGCGAAAGCTACGTGGCCGATGCATTTGGTGTGGAGCTGACCGCCCGCGGCAACGTGGCAGACCACAGCTTCAAGACCAACGTGGAAAAGGTGTTCGTTTGCGGCGATATGCGCCGCGGCCAGAGCCTTGTGGTGTGGGGCCTGCGCGAAGGCCGCGACTGCGCCGCCGAGGTAGACCGCTACCTGATGGGCTACACCAACCTCTAACTAAGCCATTCTCTTTCCTATCCTAAACAAGCAGAAGCGGGGGCCTTTGCAAGGCTCCCGCTTCTGCTTTTGTTTTTTAGTCTGTATTGTATTCCGGTTCCGTGGGGGTAGGATCTGTTGTTTCCGGAGGGGCCGGCTCTGTCGTGGTGGGTTCGGTAGCGGCGGGTTCCTCCGGTGTTGCCGTGATCTGCACACTGGGGTCTGCCGCAATATACACGGTGATCACCGTGCCCACTTCCACCTTGGTGCCCGGCTCCTCGCTGGTACGCACCACGCAGCCGGATGCATAGGAGCCATCGTTCACCACCATAAAGCAGCTGGCCACAAGGCCCCGGGCTTCCAGTTCCTTTACCGCGCCATCCTGCGTAAAGCCGATGATATTGGGCATCTCGGCCATCTGCGGGCCTTTGCTCACCACCAGCCGTATGGTCTCCCCTGCCTTGAGCACAGTGTCCGCGCTCGGCTCCTGCTGGATGATCTGGCCCGCCGGGGCGGTATCGCTGTATTCCTCGGTGACGTAGAACAGATACATGCTAGTATATTCCCGGTTGTTCTGCACCTGCGTGTAGTCCATGCCAATAAAGTTCGGCACAAGGTTCTGCGGCACCATCACCTCGCTGCTGGCCGGTTCCGACTCCGCAGCCGACGCGGCAGGCCGGTGGATGTGCTGGCTCAGCACGCTCCACAGCGTGAGCAGAATGAGGATGGACAGCAGGATCACGATGCCCGCCAGCAGCGCTTTTAAGCTGAGCAGATGCTCCTTGCGTTCCGGCTCCGGCGGGGCTGTGCGCACCGGAGTCTCCGGCTTCATGGTGCGGGTCAGCTCGGCGGTGTATTCCTTGGAAGAAAGGGCCTGATACAGCTGCGGCACGGTCTGGATGCGCTCCATGGGCCGCAGGCGCAGGCCCAGCTGCAGCACCTGCGAGACGTACAGCGGCAGGCTGCCGTTCACCGATTTTGCGCGTGGGTTGGAGTCTGCCACTATGCGCTGCGCTGCAGGCACCGGGGCCTGCCCGCACACCATGCGGTAGAACACGGCCGCAAGGCTGTATTCATCGGTATAGCGGCCCTCGAACTCTGCGGTGGAATACTGCTCCGGGGCGGAATAGCCTTCGTACAGCTGTTCGTGCAGGCCGCTGCCCGCCGTGCGCAGGCCCACCGTGGCATAGCCTGCCAGACGGCAGCGGTCGTTTTCCATCACGCGGATGTTCTCCGGGCAGATACCGCGGTGCACCAGACCGATCTTGTGCATGGCGGCTACGCCTTCAAACACCGGCTGCAGCATGGTGCAGGCATCGTCCGGGCGGATGGTGCCGGGGTGGTTTTCCAGCCACTGATCCAGCGGGGTGCCGCCCAGATTTTCCAGAATGGCGTAAACGCTGTTATTGGCTTCCACCACATCCAGCACGGCTTCCAGACCATTGGCCGGAGTGATGCGCTGGATGGAGCGGTACAGGTCCGCAAAATCCATGCGGGTGGTTTTGAACAGCACCTCACTGCCGGTCTTGGGCCGCAGGGTGCTTTCTGCCGTGCGCTCCGCCGTGAGGGTAATGGGCAGATATTCCTTGATGGTCACCCGGAAACGGCCCAGATTCTCTGCGCCGCGGTAGAGGATGCCCTCGCCGTCGATGCTCAGCATTTCCCCTACGGTGTAGCGCCCGGCCAGCACGGTGCCCACCGGCAGGGTGCCGCCGGGGTTGCGCCCGGCAAAGCTTTTGCCGCAGTGCGGGCAGCTTTGTGCTGCTCCGGGCAGCGGCTGCAGGCAGTATGGACACAGGCGTGTTGCTTCCATTGTGGTCTCCTTATACCGTTTTGCGCCGCAGCAGGCTCATGGGCGGCAGCTCCGGCGTGGGAATGGTGTATTTTTCCATGGCATGCGGGGTGCTCTCCACCCGCTCACCGGCTTCGTTTTCGATCCACTCAGGGTTCAGCGGAATGCTGCGGCCATCCGGGCAGAGGGCTTCCAGAGTGTCGCCTAGGCTCCACTTGCCGCGCTGCTGGCAGGAGGCAACGCCGTTCTCCCAGCCGTCCACCGTGCCCACAAACTCCCACTCGCGGATGTAAGTAGCGCTGTCGGTGGCCTGTCTGGCCTGCTCGCGGCCAAAGTAGAAGCCCGGCGAGTAGTGGCGGTGGCTGGTACGGGTAAGCTCCTCGTACACTTCAGCAGGCAGCTCAAAGTTGTCGTTGAGCGGGTCGGCCAGATAAGCGTCCAGCGCCCTGCGGTAGGCGGCGGTAACGCTTGCCACATAGTAGAAGGTCTTGGCACGGCCCTCGATCTTCAGGCTGTCCACACCGGCCTTGCAGATCAGATCAAGGAAAGGCGCGGTGCACATATCATTGGCGTTGAGGATGTAGCTGCCGTTCTCGTTCTCGCCGATCTCGTACAGCTGGCCCGGACGGGTCTCCTCGCTGAGATAGTATTTCCAGCGGCAGGGCTGGGCACACTGGCCGCGGTTCGCGTCGCGGCCCGCCATGTAGTTGGAAAGCAGGCATCGGCCCGAAACGCTCATGCACATAGCACCGTGCACAAAGGCTTCGATCTCCAGCTCCGGCGGTGTTTTATCGCGCAGGATCGCAATATCCTGCAGGGTCATCTCACGGGCCAGCACCACGCGCTTTGCGCCCATGTTGTAGGCGGCGCGGGCCGCAGCCCAGTTGGTGATGCCTGTCTGGGTGGACATGTGCACATCGATGTCCGGTGCAAAGGTCTTGCAGGCATCCAGCACACCAAGGTCTGCCACGATAAAGGCATCCACACCGGCCTTGGCTGCTTCCTTGATGGCCTCGGGCAGACGGTCGGCTTCCTCGTTGGTGGGCAGGGTGTTCATGGTCAGGTAGACCTTGCGGCCGCGGGCGTGAGCGTAGATGACACCCTCGGCCAGCTGTTCCGGCGTAAAGTTGGCCGGAGCAGACCGCATTCCAAATTCAGGCAGGCCGCAGTAAACGGCATCGGCACCGTAGTTGATGGCATAGCGCAGGCGTTCCAGATCGCCTGCCGGGGCCAGCAGTTCCGGGATTTGCAGCATAGTTCAAATTCCTCTCATTTTTCCGTATTCACAGTTTTGTTCACTTGTGCTGCCTTCTGGCAGTTTGCGTTGTGTTCGCTCAGGGTGCGGGCATAATAATAGCTGCCCTTGAGGTCGGTCACAAAGAAATAGGCATCCTTGGCTTCCTCATTGGGCTGGGGGGCCAGCGCTGCCCTGATGGCCGCAATGCCGGGGTTCGAGATCGGCCCGGCAGGCAGGCCCTTGCAGCTGTAGGTATCATACGCAGCCACGATATTTTCCGGGATATTATCCCAGCCGCCATAGTAGGGTGCCACCCAGTTCCAGAGGTAATTGTTGTCACTGTCGCTCTGGATATAGCTGGAGGTGTTGCTCTGCAGGCGCGGGTAGGGTGAATCCGCAGCCAGACGGTTGCGGAACACCTGTGCCACGTTCGAGTCCTGACTGTTGCCCGCTTCCTCCTGCACAAAGGATGCCAGTGTGATCAGCTGGGGCAGGGTCATATCCTGCTTTTTAAGTTCTGCATACATCTCATCGGTGATCTGTGCATCGAACTGGGCATAGAAGGTGGCTACATAATTGTGCACGGTGTCGTCCTTTAAGAATTCGTAGGTCTCCGGGAAGAGATAGCCCTCGCACTTCATAAAGCGATCCGGCGCGTCGGCATCGTCCGGCACGTACTGCCAGAAGGTGTATTCGCTGAAATCGCCCTCGTTGGCTTCCTTCAGGAAATCCTCGGCGCTGCACAGCCCGGCGGCTTCCATCTTCTGGGCAATGGCAATGGCCGTGGTTCCCTCTGGGATGGTCACGCGCACCGTTTCGGCCTTGGCGTAGGTGGACAGGACCGCAATAATGGCATCGTAAGAGCAGGCGCTCTTCTGCAGGGTAAAATCGCCATACTGCAGCTTTGATGCCGCGCCCTTTTGCCCCACATACCAGCGGAACAGATAGGCCGAGCGGATCACACCCGCATCCTTGAGCTTTTGCGCAATGACGGAAACGCCGCTGCCCTGCGGGATGCTCACCGTTACCTCCGTGCCGGGTCTGCCATTGCCGCTGATCTCGTTGTGCGCAAACAGCAGCGCCCCGCCAACGGCCAGCGCCAGCAGTACCACCAGCACCAGCAGGATCTTCCCTACACCGCCTTTTTTGCGGGTGTTTTTTTCGTGTGCCATAAGCACCTTCCTTTTATCTTAGTTTTCCAGCATCAGGCGCATGTAGCTTTCGGCTACATCAAAGGGTTCGGCATCAAAGCGGATCATGCCGTAGTCCTGCCGGGTGCCCTCGCCGAGGAACAGCGGCTGGGATGCGCCCACGGTAATGACCGCCTTTTCCACGATGACTTCCTTTTCGCGGGCGGCTTCCATCAGTACTTCGGCGGCGCGGTCATTGTCGGCCTGCAGCTCCACAAAGTAAAGCGTATCCTCCTTGCGGAAATAAATACCATAGCCGTGGGCGCTGGAAACGATGGTGGCACCGGAGGAGTACAGATCTCCCAGCACCACGGCCATGCGCTCCGGGGTCAGCTGCACGGTATCGGGCCAGAAGCGCTCCCGCAGCTCACACAGCTTTTTGGCGGTGACGGAATCAAACTCCGCCTGGCTCCACAGGTTGCGCTCCACCTCGCGCGGCAGGCAGCGCAGGGCGAAGGCCCATGCAAAGCCCTTATCCTGCAGCAGTGCGGCCTGCTCCGGGCTGGTGGGCACCGCCACCGTAAAGCCCGCGCCGCGCAGCTTCTGCTGGGCACACAGATAGTCCACAAGGCCCGCCAGGATCAGGCTGCCCTCGCCGCACAGACCGTACAGGTAGGTGCCGCTGCGGCCCTGCAGCGTGACCGGCACAGCCAGCACCACCGCAGCGATCTCGTCATTTTCCTCGGCCACATAGACGTTCTGCTCGCCTGCAAACTGCTCAATGGCCTTTTTGGCAAATTCTTCTGATTCATTGCGCTGGCTCTGCCATAAAGCCAGCACTGCCGGTTTATCTTCCGGCTGCATCAAACGATACATCTGTCAGGATGCCCCCTCTTATCGAAAATTATGTCAGCTGCTTCAACACGATCTCCTGCACTTCGGCCTGAATGTCTTCGATGCTGCGTATGTTGTCCCCGCTGGTGCAATGCACGACGGCCCAGCCAAGGTGCGCGGCACAATACTCGGCGGCGCAGCGGCTGCGGGCAAGATACTCGGTATCCTTCTCGTGCACATCCTTCCTGCTCTCGTCGCCGTGGTAACGCTGGGTCATAAGTTTCTGGCTCACGGCGGGGTCTACCTGTAAGTAGATCACCTCATCCGGCGCAGGCAGGCCCAGCAGATGGAACTCAAAATCAAACAGCCAGCCGAGAAAACTCTCCCACTGCTCCGGCGGAAGCTTGGAGCACTGGTGCACCGCGTTGGAGGTGGTGTAGCGGTCGGCAATGATGATGCCGCCATTCTCGTAAAAACTGCCCCAGTCCTTTTTGTAGCTGGCATAGCGGTCCACCGCATAAAAGCTGGAGGCTGCATAGGCGTTTACATCGTCCGGGTGCTGGCCGAACTGCCCTGCCAGATACATTTTTACAAGGGCGCTGGAGTCGCTGCCGTAGTCCGGGAAGCTCACCTCGCGCACCGCAAGGCCCTGTGCAGCCAGATACCCGGCCAGCAGCTTTGCCTGCGTGGCCTTGCCGCTGCCGTCCAGTCCTTCAATGGCGATCAGTTTTCCCTTGCTCATACGCCTGCAGCCTCCTTGATGGATGCATATTTTGCGCGCACCTCAGCGGTTTTGCCGCAGCACATTTTTCCCTCCGGGCAGGGGCCGGATACACAGGCCGGGCCGGACTTTGCAAAGATATGCGGTGCCACCGGATACACCAGCTCAAACATCTTTTCGGCCAGCTCCCGGATCTCCCACTGGGCGCGGCTGCAGCAGCGCAGGTGGAAAAAGTTCTGCAGGCTGCGGGCATTCATGGTGACCACCATCTTGGTCTCGCAGGCGTTGGGCAGTACAAAGCGGGCATCCTCGTTGGCCTGCTTGCTGGCCTTGGCGCGGGCCTGCTTTTCCGGCATTCCTTCAGCCATCAGGCGGGCGGTGTGGCCTTCTTCCAGCTTGTGGGCAAGGTCGAGGTAGCGCTTTGCGTCCTCTTCCATGCTGGCAAGGAAAGCTTCCTTTGCTTCCGGGATGGCTTCGATCTCGGGCGGTACCACATAGCGGAAATCATCCAGCCGCACATAGCGCTGGCTCTGCACACTGAAGGATGCAATGCGGTGGCGGGTGATCTGCGCCAGTAAAGTGCGGCTGACCCCCTCGATGCCAAAGGTGAAGCTGGCATGTTCAATGGGGCTGGCATGGCCCAGATCGCTGAGCATGGTCAGGAACTTCGCGGTCTTTTCCTCGGTCAGACCGTCCAGCAGGTCGGTGATGTGCGCATCAGAATAGCAGAGCTTTGCCGCTGCAGCCACCACCTTTTCCGGTTCCGGGGTATGTGCGATCAAACGAACAGTCATCATAAGTGTGTTATTCCTCCGCAGTGATTTTGGTCAGGGGCGCAAAATTGGCCATGGTCTTTTTGATGCCCACCTTTTCAAAGTTGATCTCCACGATCTGATCTCCGGCGGCGGGCTTCACAGCCACTACCTGACCGCGTCCGAACACCCTGTGCTCCACAAGATCGCCCGGCTCATAGTGTTTTGCGCCTTTTGCAGCGGTTTTTGCTGCCGGTGTGCCTGTAAAGGAGATTTGCTTTGCAGGCTTTTTCTGCGCTGTTCCGTCAGAATATGCAGAACTGTAACCAGAGCCATATCCCGTACCTGCGCCGCTGCGGCCATAGCCGGAACCGTATCCGCTCTGGCTCTGGCCCCGGTTTGCATAGGCCGAGCCAAAGCCGCGGCCCTCGCCCGCGTTGTATTCGCGGTTCAGGTAGCCGCTGCGATTGCTATAGCCGCTTCCGTAACCGCCCGAACCGTACCCACTGGCGCTGCGGCCCCATCCGGACGGCCCGGAGTAACCGGACGCACCACCGGGCACCGTATCACGATAGCTGTCGCCCCAGCCGCCAAAGCGGGAGCGCTGTTCCAGTACCGGGCTGCGGGTCTCCTCGATATACTCCGGCTCGATCTCCCGCAAAAAGCGGCTCGGCTCGTTGCGCTGGGTGCGGCCATACAGCATCCGGGAAACGCTGTTGGAGATGTACAGCTCCTTCTTGGCGCGGGTGATGCCCACGTAGGCAAGGCGGCGCTCCTCTTCCAGATCAGCTTCGGAATACTTGCTCATCTCGCTGGGGAACACGCCCTCCTCCATGCCAATCAGGAACACATACGGAAATTCCAGACCCTTGGCGGAGTGGATGGTCATGAGCACCACCTGATCGGCGCTCTCGTTATAGCTGTCGATATCGCTGATGAGGGCGATATCTTCCAGATAGCCTTCCAGCGTGGCTTCCTCACCGTGCTGGTCGCAGTAGTTCTTGACGTTGTTGACCAGCTGACCAAGGTTCTGCAGGCGGTCAGCCGCATCCTCGTGGCCCTTGGCTGCATCGGCTTCCAGCATGGCCTTATAGCCGGTCAGCTCGATCACATCGGCTGCAAACTCGTCCAGCGTGCGGGTCTCCAAAGAATCCTGCAGGCGCTGATAGATCTGCCAGAACTTGAGCAACGGCATTACGGCGCGGCTGAGCTTTGCATATTGGTCGGCATGGCCGATGATGTCCAGCATGCTCACGCCCTCCTGCGCGGCCAGATCGGCAATGACCTCCACGGTGGTGGCACCGATCTTGCGGGCAGGCTCGTTGATGATGCGGCGCAGGCGCACATCATCGCGGGGGTTCGCCACGATGGACATGTAGGAATGGATATCCTTGACCTCTTTGCGGTCGTTGAAGCGCTGGCCGCCCACGATCTTGTGGGGGATGCCTGCACGGGTAAAGTAGCTTTCGATGGGGGCCGATTGGGCGTTCATGCGGTAGAGGATAGCGTGGTCGGCCAGATGTCCGCCCTCTCTCAGGTGCTGGCCGATCACATCCGCGATGTGGCTGGCCTCGTCCTGCTCGTTCTCGGCGGTGTACACCTGCACCTTATCGCCCTCGCCATTGCTGGTCCACAGGGTCTTGCCCTTGCGCTCGGTGTTGTGCTGAATGACACAGTTCGCCGCGTTCAGGATATTGGACGTAGAGCGGTAGTTTTGTTCCAGACGGATGGTCTTGGTGCCCGGGTAAATGCGCTCGAAATTAAGGATGTTCTCAATGGTAGCGCCGCGGAAGCGGTAGATGCTCTGGTCATCATCGCCCACCACGCAGATGTTCTTTTCCGGGCCGGTGAGGAGGCTCACCAGACGGAACTGCGCCACACTGGTGTCCTGATACTCGTCCACCAGCAGATAGCGGTATTTGTTCTGGTAGAAATCCCGCACATCCTTGTGCTCGGCCAGCAGCTGCACAGTCTGGTAGATCAGGTCGTCAAAGTCGAATGCTCCGGCTTCCTTCAGGCGCTTTTCGTAGGCCGCGTAGATGCGGGCCGTCAGCGCACCTTTGGTATCTTTTGCGGGGCTGGCAAGGGCCTGTTCCGGGCTGACAAGCTGATCCTTCCATCGGCTCATCTGGCTGATCGCAGCCTTGATGGGCAGGAACTTATCGTCCACATTCAGGTCTTTGTAGACAGCCTTCATCACACGCTGGGAATCATCGGTATCGTAGATAGTAAAGCTGCGCGGGTAGCCGATCTCCTCCGCCCAGCGGCGCAGGATGCGTACACAGGCCGAGTGAAAGGTGGAAGCGAACACTTCGTCGCCCTCCTCGCCGCCCAGCATCCGGCGCAGACGTTCCTTCAGCTCCCCTGCTGCCTTGTTGGTAAAGGTGATGGCCATCACGTTCCAGCTGCGCACAGCGTTCTGGCGCAGCATCCCGTCCAGCCAGCTGGGGGCGGCAGTGCCGGTCATGATGGCGTTGCGCAGAGCCTTGATATCGTCCTCCGTGGCTGGGCGCGGTGTCTGTTTGGAGCCGTGGGCCGAGCCGAACCGGATGAGGTTTGCAATGCGGTTTACCAGCACGGTGGTCTTGCCGCTGCCTGCACCAGCAAGGATGAGCAGCGGGCCATCGGTGGTAAACACTGCCTGCCGCTGCATATCATTCAGGCGGCCAAACTGTTTTTCGATATAGGTATCGCGCAGAGCGCAGAATTCCTGTGTGAGATCTGTTGCCATGGTTTCCCCTGTTCCTTTTATGTTTATACTATCAAAATACAGTATACCACATTTCAAAACGATTGAGAATAGCCGCCGCGTTCGCTCTGGCTATTTTCAGCGGAAAAAATATTTTTATAATTTATAACTCCGAAAAGCCTGCGGGCTTTTCGGAGTTACTTTTTCACGAAAGAGGTCGTAGAGAAAAATTGCGTCTGATGAAACAGCAGCCGTTTTTCGTTACGGCCTTTTTGTGAAAATGTGTTTGGAGCAGCCCGCAGGCTGCGACAAACACGAAATAAATAATATAATTTCCTTATTTTATGCCCAAAGCAAACGCGGCGGGCATTTCAAATCGTAAAACAAAAACCGCCCGGCAGCTCTTGCGAACCGACGGGCGGAAAAAATGCTTTTCAGAAAGCGCTTAGCTGAAAATGTTGATCAGGATACCAGCAGCAACGGCAGAGCCGATAACACCGGCCACATTGGGGCCCATTGCGTGCATCAGCAGGAAGTTGGAGGGGTTCTCGCTCTGGCCAACCTTCTGGGAAACGCGAGCGGCCATAGGCACAGCGGAAACGCCTGCGGAACCGATCAGCGGGTTCACCTGACCGCCGGTCAGCACATACATCAGCTTGCCGAACAGCACACCTGCGGCAGTGCCGAAGGAGAATGCGATCAGGCCCAGCACGATGATGAACAGGGTGCGGGTGTTCAGGAAGGTGTTTGCAGAGGTGGTGCAGCCAACGGACAGTGCCAGGAAGATGGTGATAATGTTCATCAGCTCATTGCCGGCAGTCTTCTGGATGCGATCCACCACGCCGCACTCCTTCATCAGGTTGCCCAGCATCAGCATACCCACCAGAACGGCGGCATCCGGAACGATCAGGGAAACGATGATGGTGACCATGATGGGGAAGATGACCCTCTCGGTCTTGGAGACGGTGCGCAGCTGCTTCATCACGACGGTACGTTCCTTCTTGGTGGTCAGTGCCTTCATGATGGGCGGCTGGATAACAGGCACCAGCGCCATGTAGCTGTATGCTGCAACGGCGATGGAGCCAAGCAGCTCAGGTGCCAGACGGGAGGTAACGAAGATAGCGGTAGGACCGTCTGCACCGCCGATGATGGAGATGGCAGCGGACTGCTTCTGGGTGAAGTCCACCAGACCGGTAGCGGTCAGCAGACGAGCGCCCATGTAAGTACCGAAGATGCCGAACTGAGCGGCAGCGCCCAGCAGCAGGCTCTTGGGGTTGGAGATCAGGGGTGCGAAGTCGGTCATGGTGCCGATGCCCAGGAAGATCAGCGGCGGGTAGATGCCCAGCTTAACGCCCATGTAGAGCATATCGGCCAGACCACCGTTGTTCAGGATCTCCACCCACATGGGGTGTTCCAGACCGTCACCGACGAAATATTGCATGTGGATAACGCCGCTGCCGGGCAGGTTTGCCAGGATCATGCCGAATGCCATGGGCAGCAGGATCAGCGGCTCAAACTCTTTGACGATGGCCAGGTACAGCAAAAAGCAGCCCACGCAGATCATAACTGCGTACAGGTAGCCGCCCGGCTCGCCAAACTTCGCAAAGCCGGAGCTTTGGAAAATACCGACCAGAGTATCAATAAACTGTGTCATGCTCTTCCTCCTCTGTTAAAACGGTGCGGTGGTGTCGTTTACACCCGCATTGCCCCAGCCGTTCTTGCTGCGGCGCACAGCCTTGAGGGTGTACTTGCCGTTGCCCATTGCATGGATTGCTGCCATAATGGCGGCGATCACATCACCGGGAATGCCCTCTTCCACCTGAGGAGCGGGAGCAGCTGCGGCCTGCTGCACGGGTGCAGCGGGCTGTACAGCGGGAGCCTTGGCGGCTTCCTTGGCAGCCTTCTTCTTTGCGTTCATCGAATCGAAGATCTTGCCTTCCAGCGTGATAATCGCCATCAGCAGGATAAGGATCAAGAACACCAGTACGATGCCGGTAATGGTAACGACCACGTCAAAACCTAAATCCATGGTTTTCCTCCTGTTTCTTGTATACTGCGTCCGATACAAGATCGTCAGCAGAAAATCAATTTGGGTACATTATACCTTATTTTCCAATTTATTTCAACAAAAATAGATATTTTTTCTTTTTGGCGCTTTTGTTCAGATTCATGGATAAATGGTGCAGCTTTGATTATCTGCGGCCAATGCGGGGCGTTGCATCCAAAAAGCCGGTTTCCAGCTTGTCGTTCAGGCCAAGGCTCATGGCAGTGCCCAGTGCCACACAGTTGACGGGATCGGGCGAAACCGTCACCTCCACCTTCAGCTCTTCGCTCAGGTATTCGGTAAGGCCGTGCAGCTGTGCACCGCCGCCGGTCAGCATGACACCATTGCGGAAGATATCGCCTGCCAGTTCCGGAGGGGTCTTTTCCAGCACCTGATGGGCTGCGGTGCCGATCTGCTCGCTGAGCATCATGACCGGGTCGTACAGGTCGTCAGTGGAAACATTCACACGCACCGGCAGGCCGGTGAGCAGGCTGCGGCCCTTGATCTCCATGGTCTCGTGGAAATCAGTCTTCTGGGGGCAGCAGGCCACGTTCTTTTTCAGCTCTTCGGCGGTGCGCTGGCCAATGGCAACGCTGTACTTGTTGCGCACGAACTTGAGGATCTCTTCGTCGTAGTGGTTGCCGGCCACGCGCACGCTGGTGGCCTTGACCTTGCCGCCCAGAGAAAGCACTGCAATATCGGTGGTGCCGCCGCCGATATCAATGATCATGCGGCCCTCCGGCTGGGTGATGTCGATGCCGGAACCAAGGGCAGCGGCAATGGGTTCGTCGATCAGGTACACCTGACGGGCACCAGCGGCCACCACAGCCTCCACCACGGCATCGCTTTCAATGCCGGTAATGGCGGCGGGCACACAGACGGCCACGCGGGGCTTGACCATGTGGGAGCTGTACACCTGCTTGACAAAACGGCAGATCAGCTCACGGGTCATGGTATGGTCACTGATCACACCGTCCTTCAGCGGGAAGATGGCAGAAATATAGTTCGGGGTGCGGCCCACCATAGCAAGGGCCTTATCGCCTGCTTCCAGCACGGTCTTCTTGCGGGTATCCATTGCCACAACGCTGGGCTGGTTGAGCACAACGCCCTTGCCCTCCTGCGCAATGATAATGGTAGTGGTACCAAGATCGATACCGATATCGTTCTGTGCCATAAGTTTTCTTTTTCCTTTCTCTGGTTCCTCTATCGAAACAACGGCCTGTTGATGCAGGCCGGAAATCATACCAGCTTACAGTATAGCATAGTTGCCGTAAAAAGTATACCGGTTTTGACGCAATGCAGTATTGTCACCGTTCACTCCGTCCCGCCTGCGCTCGCCAGACCACCAGCGTGAGAAGTCCTCGCACTTCCCGTCGGGCTTTTCTGTCGATTTTAGTCGCAGCCTACACTTTAGACATGGCTTCGCGCATCTTGCCGGAGCGAACGGTGCCGATGCCATCAGGACGGCAGATAGTTTCTCCAGCGAATGACCGGGAAGTGGGGCCCCGATACGAAGTATTGGGGCGGAACCGTGGGTTCCGGGCTGTTCGCGGAGAAAGCTATCTGCTGGCCTGCCCTATTCTGCTTCCGTCTGTTCCGGCGGCAGCTCTGCCTGCAAAAGATAGGCAAGGCCGCTGTAGCGCAGGTTCTGGCGGATGTTGCCCATCATGCGGTTCACAACGTCCCTGCGGCCCGCCACGATGCACAGCTTCCGTGCACGGGTAACGCCGGTGTAGAACAGGTTGCGGTAGCACAGCCGCGGCGGAACCTGCGCCACCGGCAGGATCACCGCCGGGAACTCGCTGCCCTGACTTTTGTGTACCGTAATGGCATAGGCGATCTCCAGCTCGTTGAGGTTTTCTGCCGGGTAGACCAGCCGCTTGTCATCCATGCGCACCACCATGGAGCGATCCCGCGTGTTGATGCTCTCCACAATGCCGATGTCGCCATTGTAGGCACCCACGCCCTGCTCCCCGCCAATGCGGTTCCAGATGATCTCGTAATTATTGCGCACCTGCATCACCTTATCGCCCACGCGGAACACCCGGGCGGCGCTTTGCAGCTGGGGCTTGCCCGTCTGTTCCGGGTTCAGCAGGTTCTGCAGTTCCACATTCAGTGCCTGTGTGCCGGTAGGGCCAAGCTTGGTGGGGCACAGCACCTGAATGTCCCGGATCGGATCGAAGCCGTAGCTGCGCGGCAGGCGGGTGGTGACCAGATCACACACCAACCGCTGGGCCGCATCGCCATCCGATTCCAAAAAGAAGAAGTCGTCGGTCTTACCACCCTTCTGCAGCGGTTCACCTGAGATGATGTGGTGGGCGTTCTCCACGATCAGGCTGCGCTTTGCCTGCCGGAAGATCTCGTTCAGGCACACGGTGGGCACCAGCCCGGAGCGGATGATCTCGCCCAGAATATTGCCGGGGCCGACGCTGGGCAGCTGGTCGGCATCACCTACCATGATAATGCGGCAGCTGTAGCGCAGCGCTGCGATCAGGGCCTGAAACAGCTTCACATCCACCATGCTCATTTCGTCCAGAATGACCACATCGCACTTGAGCAGGTTCTTGTCGTTGTGGATAAAGCTGACCACGCCGCCGGTGTAGTCCACCTCCAAAAGACGGTGGATGGTGCTGGCCTTGCGGCCGGTCAGCTCACTCAGCCGTTTAGCCGCGCGGCCGGTGGGCGCACACAGGGCCACCCGTTCCGCCTGATCTTCCAGCAGCTGCAGAATGGCGTTGACGGTGGTGGTCTTGCCGGTGCCGGGGCCGCCGGTGAGCACAAGGCAGTTCTCGGTCATGGCTTTGCGGATGGCTTCCTTCTGCAGGGGCGCATAGGCAAAGCCCTGCGTCAGTTCCAGAATTTGAATGTTTTTATCCAGCCCGTGGGCGGTATTCTTGCCCCGTTTTGTCAGCATGGCAAGCCGGGCGGCAATGTCCTCCTCGGCTTCCAGCAGGTCGGGCAGATAAATATACGGTGTGCCGTCAAACAGCTTCACCCGCAGTTCTTCGGTGCGGATGCACTCGTCCAGCGCAGCAGCCAGCTTTTCCGGCGGCTGATGGATAAAATTGGATGCCGTTTCCAGCAGCTGGGTGCGCGGCAGGCAGGTGTGGCCGTTGCCCGCGTTGTGGCGCAGGGTGCGCAGCAGGGCCGCTTCCAGCCGCTGGGCGCAGTCGCCTTCCATGTGGTAATACTGGGCAATGCTGTCCGCGTGGCGGAAATCCAGCTGCAGCGGTTCGCCGCAGAGCAGATAGGGATTTGCCGCAATGGCCTGCATGGCCCCGGGGCCGAAGGTGCGGAACACTTCCATCGCGCGGCGCGGGCTGATCTCGAACTGCGCCAGATAGGCGATCAGCTCCCGCATGCCGAACATCCGCTTGAACTCCTGCTGGATGCGGTCGGCCTTGTCCGCCGAGATGCCGGGCACCTGCGTGAGCCGGGCCGGGTCGTTGGCGATCACCTCCAGCGCCTCGGCACCGAACAGGTCGATGATCTTATCCGCCGTCTTGGCCCCGATGTACGGCAGTGACCGGCTGGCAAGGAAGGCGTACACCGCTTCCAGATCCTTGGGCATGTCGGTCTCGCACTCCTGTGCGTGGAACTGGCGGCCATAGGTGGCGTGGTTCTCGTAGCGGCCGCGGCAGACCACGCTTTCGCCCGCGTGCAGTTCACCTACAATGCCGCACACCACCGTGACCACACCGCCGCCGGACACCTCGAACACCATATAGCCGTTGTCGGTGTTCTCGTAGATGATGTCCTCCACGGTGCCCTCGATCTGTTCCAGCTGCTGCTCTGCCATGCGCTCACCTCCTGCCAAATTACACAATCATAAGTAGTATAACGCTTTTGGCGGGATTTGTAAATCATCCGGGCAGACTGCAGTGCAGCCCTACCGTGGAGAAATATCCGACAAACTTCCAATTTAACAACCCATCTACGTCATAAATTCGATGTTTGTCAACTTGACAAAGTTCGGACATTTGGCAAAGTTGGAACTTTCTCAGAACAAAGCAACCTTGTCACATTGACAAAGTTGCTTTTTAATCGTCATATCGTTCAAAATCAGTAACTTTCTCAGATAACGCTCCCACAGTAGCACCTGATAAAGTTCCCTGAAACCAAGGGCTGGGAGTTTCTCCAGCGAATGTCCGGGAAGTGGGGCCCCGTGCGTAAGCACAGGGGCGGAACCGTGGGTTCCGGGCTGTTCGCGGAGAAAGCTCCCAGCACGCGGCCTACTCTACAGCCCGAACAGCAAAAAAGCTCCCCTTTGCAGGAGAGCTTGCGAACATTCTTTAAGCGTTTGCGGTGCGGGCATCGTGTTCCTTCTCGACGTCCTTTTCCTTCTGCAGACGTTTGCGCACCACAAAGTAGGCCGGAATGAGGAAGAAGCAGGCAAAGAACCATGCCACCGGGCTTGCGATGCAGGCCGCAAAGTAGCCCCACAGCGGCACGAACCAGAAGCCCACCATGGCGCGGGCGATCATCTCGGCCACACCGGCAAACATGGCAAGGCCGGAGAAGCCCAGACCCTGAATGGTGTAGCGGTAGATAATGAGCACCGCCAGCGGGATGTAGAATACGCTGTTCCAGAAGATGAAGCTCTGGGCATTGGCCATAATGGCGGTCTCGCTGGCATCCAGGAACAGGCCGATGAGCAGCTTATCCGTCACGCGCAGGATGAGGAAGGACGCAATGCTGTATACGCAGCCGATGCCGAGGGCGGTGTACACACCCCGGTCCACACGGTCCAGGTCCTTTGCGCCCATATTCTGGCTGGCATAGGTGGTCATCGCTGTGCCGATACTCTCCAGCGGCACGCACAGGAACTGCGCCGCCTTGCCGCCGGCGGTCTGCGCGGCCACGATGTCGCTGCCCAGACCGTTCACCGCACCCTGCAGCACCACGCTGCCAATGGCCGTAATGCTGCACTGCAGGCCCATGGGAATGCCCATGCTGCACAGCTTTGCGCAGTGGGTCAGGCTGAAACAGCCCTCTTCCCTGCTCCAGCGCAGCTCCGGGTAGTGGCGCAGGATGTACAAAAGACTGCCCAGACCCGCCACAGCCTGACTGACCACAGTGGCAAATGCCGCACCGAATGCCCCCATATGGAACATGATGATGCACACCAGATCCAGCCCGATGTTCAAAAAGCTTGCCACCAGCAGGAAATACAGCGGGCGCTTGCTGTCGCCCAGTGCACGCATCAGCGCGCTGGTCACATTATAAAGCAGAGTGAAGGGGATGCCTGCAAAAATGGTGCGGATATAGATATCCGCAAGGTCGATGATGTTTTCCGGGGTGTTCGTCCACACCAGCACCGAGCGGGTCAGCGCCACAGTGACAATGGTCAGCACCACCGCAAAGAAGATGGACAGCCACACGGTGTTGGCAGTGTAGCGGCGCATCTCCTTGTAGTCCTTTGCGCCGAAAGTCCACGAGATGGGGATGGAAAAACCGCAGGCGATGCCGTTCACAAAGCCCAGCACCAGATAGTTCAAACCGCCCACGCTGCCCACAGCGGCCAGCGCTTCCACGCCCACAAAGCGGCCCACGATGATGGTATCGGCCAGATTGTAGAACTGCTGGAACAGGCTGCCCAGCATCAGCGGCACCGCAAACGCAAGGATCAGCTTGAGCGGACTGCCTTGGGTCATATCCTTTGTCATAGTATAAAATCCTCCTGCCACACTGGGAACCGGCTTGATGTCGTGATTTTTGCCGTGAAAAACGCCCTGCCGGAAAGGGGCAGGACGTCGTGTACATTCATGAATGATATTATAGTGGAGTGACGCAGGATTTACAAGATTTGCATTGCATCAACATTTACGAATTTTTGCCGCAAGAATTGGTGATTTTGCTTATTCCGAGTAATGCGCAAGGAACTGTTTGGTGCGTTCCTCCTGCGGGTGCTCAATGAGCCGCTTGGCGGGGCCTTCCTCCACCACCACGCCGCCATCCATGAACATGATGCGGTCGGCCACGTCACGGGCAAAGTGCATCTCGTGGGTGACGATGATCATGGTGGTCTTGCGGTCGGCAAGGTCGCGCAGGACGCGCAGCACCTCGCCGGTCAGCTCCGGGTCGAGGGCCGAGGTCGGCTCGTCGAAGCAGAGAATGTCCGGGTGCAGGGCCAGTGCGCGGGCAATGGCCACGCGCTGCTGCTGACCGCCGGAAAGCTGGTGCGGGTAGTGGCCTGCCCGGGCAGAAAGGCCCATCTGGGCCAGAAGTTCCTGTGCCTGCTGTTCCAGCTCGGCATGGATGGCCTTTTTGTTCGCCTTGTAGTCCGGGCGCTCCTTCGCCAGCAGTTCACCCGCCAGCATTACGTTCTGCAGGGCGGTGTACTGCGGGAAGAGGTTGAAGTTCTGGAATACCAGGCCAAAGTGCAGCCGCTTTTTGCGGATCTCGCTCTCGCGCTGGGTGGCGGGGTCGGCAGCGTCCCACATGGTCTCGCCGTTCACCTTGATGATGCCGGTGTCCGGCCGTTCCAGAAAGTTCAGGCAGCGCAGCAGGGTGGTCTTACCGGAGCCGGACGAGCCGATGATCGCCAGCGCTTCGCCCTGCTCAAGGTTCAGCGAAATATCTTTGAGCACCTTGGTATCGCCAAAGTTTTTGCCGATGCCGGAGGCTTCAAGCAGTGCCATGATCTAATTTCCTCCCTTTCATCAGCGGAAATAATCCAGTTTCTTTTCGGCCCAGCCAAACAGCAGGGTAAGTGCGCCCACGAACACCAGGAAGAAGATGGCAGTGGAGAACAGCGGCCAGATCAAGCCCTTTGCACTGTACTCCTTGGCCATCATGATGATCTCCTTGTTGGCAATGGTGTTTGCCAGCGAGGTATCCTTGACGAGGGTGATCACCTCATTGCCCATGGGGGCCAGAATGCGCTTGACCACCTGCAGCAGCGTCACCTTGAAGAAGATCTGGGTCTTGGTCATGCCCAGCACCTGACCGGCCTCGGTCTGGCCCTTGGGAACGGCTTCGATGCCGCCGCGGTAGATCTCGGAGAAGTAGCAGGCGTAATTGATGGCAAAAGCCACCACCGCCGCCACCATGCGTCCGCCGGAGCCGGAGGGCCACGGGTTATTCATGCCCAGCAGGCCGGGGCCAAGGTAGATCACGATGATCTGCAGCATCAGCGGCGTGCCGCGGATGACCCACACAAAGGTCTTTACCGCGCCGGAAAGCGGCTTGCACCGGCTCATGGAGCCGAAAGCCACCACCAGACCCAGCGGCAGCGCAAACAGCAGGGTCAGAGCGAACAGCTCACAGTTGAGCAGAAACGCGCCGGAAAGGCGACTCAGAATCACAGACACAAGAACACACCCATCAATCCGTTTTTTGAACTCCTCCCGTCACCTTCGGTGACAGCTCCCTCAATGAGGGAGCCTCACGCATATCGGCAACAAAAAGCCTCCCTCACCGAGGGAGGTGGCATCGCGCAGCGATGTCGGAAGGAGTAATTACATTCTTATAGAACTCAGTCGGCCAGAGCCAGATCGTACTTGTCGGCCAGAGCCTGCATGGTGCCGTCAGCCTTCAGCTCGTCAAAGGCGGCATCCACAGCTGCGGCGGCATCGCTGTCCTTGCGGAAGGCCACGCCGTACTCTTCAGCGTTCAGCTCGTCCACGATCTTCAGGCTTGCATAGTCGGTGCCCTCACCGATCATGGCGTTGGCCAGAGTCAGATCCAGCACAGCGGCATCAGCAGTGCCTGCGGCAACTTCCATCAGGCAGTCGGTCTGCACGCTCTTGGAGACGTAATCGGCCTGTGCAAGGTTCTCGTCGCCCTCAATGGCGGCTTCACCGGCAGAACCAGCCTCGGCAACCACGGTCTTGCCCACCAGATCCGCAGTGGAGCTGTAGTCGGTGCCGTCCTTCACGACCACGACCTGTGCGTTCTTGGCGTAGGCCTTGGTGGTGGCGGTGTTTGCCATGATGTCATCGGTCAGGGTCATACCGTTCCAGATGCAGTCGATGCTCTTGGCATCCAGCTCCACCACCTTGGTATCCCAGTTGATCTCCACGAACTCCGGCTCGACTCCCAGCTTTTCGCACACGGCAGTTGCCAGCTCGGTATCAAAACCGGTAAAGTTGCCGTCGGCATCGGTGTAGTTCATCGGCTCATAGACGGTGTAGCCAATGACCATCTTGCCCTTTTCCTTGATGTAGTCCAGATCGCTGGCTGCGGTCTCGGAGGCGGCTGCGCTCCCGGATGCAGAGGCAGAAGATGCCACGGTGGAAGTGGATGCGGCACCGCCGCAGGCGGCAAGGCTCAGTGCCATGGCACCAGCCAGAAAAGCAGAGACAAGACGTTTCATAAAAGGTTCCTCCCCTTTTTGTTTCCCAAATGTGCTCCCTCTCGGTTTAGCATTTTATCATGCTAAAGTGTTAAACTGTGACTATAGAATAGCGCGTTTGCAGCCATTTGGCAAGAGGAAATGCAAAAGTTAGTGCAGTTCGTCTTTTTCAAGGCTTTTCTGCGCCAATTCTTTGGTCTGATTGCACAAAGAAAAGAGGAAAAGCTTTGCGCCTTCCCTCTTTTCTCTGCTTTACTCTTCCGCAAACGCCGCCAGCGCAGCCTTCTGCAGCTCCGTCACCGAGATGGTGCACAGTGCCGCAAGGTCGGCATCCGAACCATCGTCCGGGATGCCTGCGATCTCAGTACGGGTCTTGCCCTTCAGGTAATCGCACCAGCCCTCGCTGTGCTCGTACCATTCCTTGTCCAGACTGGATGCCCCGCGCATCCCGTAGCTGTCGCCCAGTTCCACCTTGGTTTTCACCAGCTCCGGTGCCGACACCGTACCATCCGCGCCCACGGTAAGGGCAGGCTCTGCCACATCCGCCACTGCACCGGTCACACGGCCGTCAGCATCCAGCGTCAGGGCTGTCACTGTGATGTCCACCTGCGCGGTCACATCGTGGTCATCGTCGGCGGTCAGTTCCTTGGTGTCATTGCGCACTGACACGCCCAGCACAGCGCGGTCGCCGCGGGCCGAGCCGACTGCCTTTGCATTCTCGCAGGCGCGCACCACAGCATCCCGATAGCCGTCCACCGCAATGGTGCAGGTGGAGAGCAGGTCAGCATCCTTCGGCTTGCCGTCATCGTCGGTGGCAAGCTTCTTCACCTCATCCGGGGTTTTGCCGGTAAGATAATTGCCAAAGGCATCCGCCTGCTCTGCCCAGCCCTTTTTCAGCGAGGACACCGCCGCCAGCGGGTAATCATCGCCCTTCTGGCGCTTGGTGCGATTGTCGGTGGGCATCGTCACCTTGCCGGTGCTGTCCCCCGTGACCGAGATCTCCACCTCGTCCAGCATCACATCTGCCACCCTGCCCTCGGCATCCAGCAGAACGGCAGCTGCGATGGTATCGATCTTGCCCGTGCGTTCCTGATCAGACGCTTCGGTCAGGATGCCAAGGCCGGTGCGGTATGCGGCGTTCTGGCCCGCCTGCCCCGTCTGCGATGAACTGCCGCCCATGTTCGTGCTCATGCTGCCGGAGGAACCGGGATCGCTTCGGCTGCAGGCGGTCAGGGCCAGAGCTGCCGCCAGCGTGCAGCCCAGGATCATGCGAGGTATCTTTTTCATTATAATAAAACGCTCCCTTTCCTGCCCCCATCGTAAAGAGGCTTTTGGGCTAGTTTACCCGGAAAAGGAACGTTTTATAAAACGGAACTCCTTCCGTCTGCTCACTTCGTTCGCATCCACCTGTTCCCCTTTTTGTCACTTACGTGACATCTTCCCCCGGCCGGGGGAAGTCTGTCTCCCGGAGGGAGGCTTTGGCAGTGCAGAAAGCTTTTCTTCTTCGCCAGAGGCTCCCTCTCCGAGGGAGCTGTCACCGGAGGTGACTGAGGGAGTTTCTTTACATCAAGGGGCTCAGCAGCCGCAGCACACTGTCCAGCACCGTGCCGGGCAGGCTGGTGCGGCATTCCGTCACCTGTATCTCGCGGCACTGCGGCAGCGTGGCCCGTACATCGTCCCGCAGAACTGCCACCTGACTGTTCTTTTGCAGCAGTACACCGCACTCAAAGTGTAGGAACAGGCTGCGGTAGTCCATGTTGATGCTGCCCACTACGGCAGTTACATCGTCGCTTACCCAGCACTTGGCATGCAGAAAGCCGGGCGTATATTCGTAAATGCGTACACCTGCCCTCACAAGCGGCAGATAGTACGACCGGCTCAGCCGGAACACCAGCTTTTTGTCCGGGATGCCCGGCAGCACCAGCCGGATGTCCACCCCGCGCTTGGCCGCGTTTTTCAGTGCGTCCAGCATTTCCTCGCCCACGGCAAGATAGGGCGTGTAGATATAAACATACCGCTGTGCCTGCGCAAGGATGTTCAGGTACACCGTCTCGGCCATCGGTTCCTCGTCCAGCGGGCTGTCCGCGTAGGGCTGCACGATGCCGTCCGATACCGGCGTCACCAGCGGCATGGGACGAAATGCATCATAATCCGTCTCGCTGGGGCGGAAGGCGTTCCAGAAGTTGAGGAACATCGCCGTAAAGTTCCACGCGGCATCGCCTTCCACACGCAGGGCTGCATCCTTCCAGTAGCCAAAGCGCTGCTCCGCATTGATATACTCATCTGCCAGATTCACGCCGCCGGTGTAGGCCACCGTACCGTCAATGACTACGATCTTGCGGTGGTCGCGGTGGTTCATCACCAGCGAGAGCAGCGGCACCACCGGGTTGAACGGGATGCAGCGGATGTGCGCCCGCTCCATGCGCACGATGAAATCGGCGGGCAGACCCAGCAGACTGCCAAAATCATCGTAGATCAGGCGCACATCCACGCCCTGCGCAGCCTTGCGGCGCAGGATCTTTTCAATGCCGTTCCACATGCAGCCGTGGCTCACGATGAAAAATTCCAGAAAGATGCTCTTTTCAGCCTTTTCCAGATCGGCCAGCAGCTGCGGATACATGGCTTCGCCGCAGGCAAAATACTGCGTGCGAGTGTTCTGCCACGCCGGATAGGGGCCGTACTTTGCCACATATCGGCTCTGCCCCTGCTCGCGGGCATCCAGACCTTCCAGCACACCCGGCTCCTGTACAAGGTCTTTTTTGTGGGCATCCTCCACCGCCTGCATTTTCAGGCGCAGACGCTTGGCCGGGCGTTTGTTGCCAAAGGCCAGATACAGCGCACCGCCCAGCAGCGGCAGAATGCCGATCAGCGCGATCCAGCCCACCTTGTAGGCGCTGTTCTCATCCTTGCGCACAAGGTACAGGACGATGAGCAGGCTCAGTGCGTTGAGCAGGCCGTTCACCCACACGCGGCCCGTGCCGGTGGTGATGGCAAACGCCACCCAGCACAGCCACAGCAGCTGCAATGCCACCAACACCACCGTGATGGTGATGCGGTTCAGAATGCGGCTGAAAAAGCGCACGATCGGTGAACGAAAAAGCATGGGCCTGCCCTCCTTTCCCATTTATAATTATGTGTAAGTATAGCGCGGTTTTACAACTTTTTCAAGTTTTGCGTTGTTCAAAAAAAGCAAGCCAGACCCGCAGGCCCGGCTTGCTTGCAATATCAAAAACTCTTTTACTCTGTTTTTCCGTCCTCATAGCCCACCATCAGGCCGCCCTGCTCAGCGTAGTAGCTGCACAGGCCGCCGCACTCGGTCACATCCACCTGCGCCCCTGCAAACACCGCGTGGATCATCAGCTTCAGGCGCTTGGCCGCTTCCGGGTTATCACAGTGGGCAATGTGCACTTTGCCATCGGTAAAGCCGTGATCCTTCAATTCCAGCACGATGCGCTCCAGTGCACCGTGCTCGCCGCGGGTCTTGCACAGCACCTCCAGCTCGCCGCTCTCACTGGCCTGACCGATGACCCGGATGCCCAGCATCCGTGCCACAGCGGCAACAGCAGGCTTCACACGGCCATTGCGGGCCAGATTGGCCAGCGATTCCAACGAAAACAGCAGATGTGTGTGCTTGTGGTAAGCCAGGATCGCCTCGCAGATCTCGTCAAACTCCATCCCGATCCGGACGAGATCCCGCAGACGCTCTGCCAGCAGACGCAGCTCCGGCCCGGCGGACAGGCTGTCCAGAACAAAAACACGGGCCTCCGGGTGCGTTTCCTTGTATTCTTCCGCTGCCAGCAGTGCAGCATTGTAGCTGCCGGACAGTGTGCCCGTGATGGTGGCAACAAAGATCTGCTCCGCACCCTCATAAGCAGCCAGCCAGTCTGCCACATTGGGGCAGGAGGTGCTGGTCTTGCCCTTGTAAGTACGCAGAGACCGGGCCATGCCCACAGCATCCAGAGTACCGTCATCCAGATATTCCTGTTCATCCGTGACGATCTTCAACGGCACACAGGCAAAATCCACGCCCGGCAGGGCATACAGGTTGGACGAAGAATCCACAACGATCTTGGTTTTCATAAAATGCACGCTCCAAATCTATTTTGTGATAGCAGGTCATTTTTTTATTTTCCGTGCCTTACACGCACTTCCGCCTGCATGGTTTTTCGGTTCACTGCAGACATCATAGCAGTTTTTCAAAAACCTGTCAAGGGATTTTATGCATTCTTTCAAAAGTTTTAAAAATCCGTTGACCAGAGAACCGATTTGCGCTATAATACCGCCAGAAAACCATTTTCTGTATCCCGCGCAGCCCTGCTGCACCAACCTTAGAAAACTGCTTACGATATGAAAACTGAAACCAAATGCCGCGTTGCGGCCTGCGCCGCCGGGTTTGCCCTGCCCCGGTACGCCGATCTCCCGCAGATGGGGCTTTATCTTGACCAGACCGTGCAGTACGTCAACAGCTATTTTCGCACCTTCTGCGGCGTGGAGCTCACCTCTTCCATGGTCAGCAACTACGTTAAAAAGGGCATTTTGTCCCACCCGGTGCGCAAGAAGTACGCCCGCGATCAGATCGCATCCCTGATGTACATTGCAGTCTCCAAAACGGTGCTCTCAATGGAAAACATCGATGCCCTGTTTAAAATGCAGCGGGCGCACTGTTCCGCCGGGGCAGCTTACGACTACTTCTGCGACGAGATGGAAAACTGCCTGCCATTCGTATTCGGCTGCACCAGGGAGATCCGCGACCTTGCCGTGGATGCCGCAGATGAAAAGCTGCTTCTGCGCAGCACGATCCTTGCAGCGGCAAACAAAATGTACTTGGACTGCTGCTTCAACGCCCTGCGGCAGGAGGAAAATCTCTGGGATACCATTCTGCCTGATCTGGCGTAAGAACACAAAAAAGGCCGTGCCTCCATAAAAGGAAGCACGGCCTTTGCATTTTATACGTTCAAGATCAGGTATCCTGCAGTTCCCCGCGGCTTGCAGCCTTGAGGTATGCGAAGATGAAACCGTCCAGATCGCCGTCCATCACGGCATCCACATTGCCGGTCTCGTAGTTGGTGCGGTGATCCTTGACCATGGTGTAGGGCATGAACACATAGCTGCGGATCTGGTGACCCCATGCGATCTCGTTCTGCACGCCCTTGATGTCGTCGATCTTATCCATGTGCTGCTGCTTTGCGATCTGATACAGCTTTGCCTTCAGCATTTCCATGGCGTAGTCACGGTTCTGGAACTGGCTGCGCTGAGTCTGGCAGCTGACCACGACGCCGGTGGGCTTGTGGATCAGACGCACAGCGGAAGAAGTCTTGTTGATGTGCTGGCCGCCTGCACCGGAGGAACGGTACACCTGCATCTCAATGTCCTCGGGGCGGATATCCACCTGAATGGTGTTATCCAGCTCGGGCATCACTTCCAGCGAAGCAAAGCTGGTCTGGCGGCGGGCGTTGGCGTCAAAGGGCGACACGCGCACCAGACGGTGCACACCGTTCTCGCTCTTGAGCAGGCCGTAGGCGTTGGCACCCTTCACCATCATGGAGGCGCTCTTCATGCCGGCTTCATCACCGTCCTGATAATCCAGAACCTCCACGGTCATGCCGTGGTTGGAAGCCCACTTGTTGTACATGCGGTACAGCATTTCGGCCCAGTCCTGTGCCTCGGTGCCGCCGGTGCCGGCATGGAAGGTCAGGATGGCGTTGCTGTGGTCGTACTCACCGTTCAGCATGGTCATCAGCTGCAGCTCATCCACTGCCTTGCCCACAGCGTTCACAGACTCCTCTGCTTCGGGGATCATGGCGGGGTCGTATTCTTCATCCAGCATTTCCAGCATGGTCTCGGCATCATCGTACAGGCCCTGCAGCTTTTCAAAACGGCTCAGCTTGCCCTTCAGGTCGCCCACCTCGTCAAAGACCTTCTTGCTCAGGTCTGCATCATCATAAAAGCCGGGGCGGCTCATGGTGTGCTCCAGCTCCTGCACGCGCTTGCGGGAGGCATCAATGGCAAGGGCTTCTTCCAAGTCCTTGACCGCCTTGCCGTAATCGGCAAGCTGCACCTTCAGTTCGTCAATCGTGATCATTCTCTAAATCCCTCTCGAAATGATAAATAAGGTAAAGTCCTTTGTACTTGCCAAAAGACACAGTTTATACACAGATACTTCATTAGTATACCGAGAATCTATGCTAAAGTAAAGGGGTAAATGGATTATCCTGCTGGAATTTTGAAGATTTTCACCTTTTCTTTTCTCTTTCAGGGGAGTATAATACCAGTATGAACCATACAACAGGAGGAAATCATGCCGAAATATTATGGCTGTCCCTGTGAAGGCTGCGGCAGACCGCTGGCGCTGACCGATGATATCGTGGTCTGCCCGGACTGCGGCGCACCCTATCACCGCGAGTGCTACGAAAAGCTTGGCCGCTGCATCCACACCCCCGCCCATGGCGCGGGCTATGAATGGACGTTCCCGTACAAAGACGATGCTCTGCGCACCTGCCCCAGCTGCGGTGAGCGCACCCTGCGCACCGAAGAGCGCTGCCGCTGCTGCGGTGCCGTTCTTCCGCCGGAGAGCCAGTGCCCGGAGCCGCCCACCCAAAGCCAGCCCGGCACCGACGCAGACGGACGCTTTGATTACAACGACCTTTACCGCCAGTATCAGCAGACGGTGGAGGAGCCCACCCGCCGCAACGTGCAGGCGGCCTTTGGCAAGGAAGAGCTGATCGACGGCATCCCTTACAGCGACTGGAACGATTATATTGGCAAGGCCGCGCCCGTCTACCTGAACGATTACAGCCGGATGCAGCTGCAGCACACCAAAATTTCCATGTGCTTCTCGGCGCTGGTGTTCGGCCCGTTCTATTTCTTCTACCGCAAGGCGTGGAAGCCGGCCTTTGGTTTTCTGGCCGCAGAGCTGGTGGTGGCCCTGCCCACCCTGCTGAGCATGATGCAGGCCACCGGCAGTCCGCTCACTGCGGGCATCAGCAGCACTGCCATCGTCGTGCTTTCCCGCATTATGACAGTGTTCAGCTTTGCACTGGTGATGCTGCGCACCCTGTACGCCAAGTGGCTGTACCGCAAAAGCGCAGCCGAGCGCATCCGGCGCATCCGTGCCGAGTTCCCGGACGCTGCCCAGCGCCGTGCGGTCCTGTCTGCGCAGGGCGGCGTGAGCATCGCCGGTGTGATTGGTGCCTTTGTACTGCTGATGGTGCTGGGTGCCTGCGCTACCGTGCTGATGGGTCCGAATCTGGACGCTTTGGCCGGGATGCTCTGATCTGCAATGCCGCCTGCAAAGGCTGGCATTGCGGATTTCAAAATAGTAATAGGAGAATATGGATCATGATGAAGAAAGTCACCAAAGCCGTCATCCCTGCCGCCGGTCTTGGCACCCGCGTGCTGCCCGCTACCAAGGCCATGCCCAAGGGTATGCTGCCCATTGTGGACAAGCCTGCCATCCAGTATCTGGTGGAAGAAGCTGTGCGTTCCGGCATCACCGATATCCTCATCATTCTGGGCCGCAACCAGAGCATCATTGAGGATCACTTTGACCGCAGCCCTGAGCTGGAAGAAAAGCTGGCAAAGCCCGGCAAGGAAAAGGCTCTGGAAGAGTGCCTTGGCATCGCCAACATGGCAAATATCCTCTTTGTGCGCCAGAAGCAAACGCTGGGTCTGGGCCATGCTGTGAACACCGCCAAGGCCTTCACCGGCGATGATCCCTTTGTTGTCATCTACGGCGATGACGTGATCTGGGGTGAGGATCCGGTCTGTGCTCAGCTGATCCGCGCCTATGAGGAGTTCGGCCGCCCGGTGGCAGGCGTTTCCGCAGTGCCATGGGAAGATGTGAGCCGGTACTGCAGCCTGAAGACCACCCCCATCCACGACAACTATTTCTTTGTGGACGACATGATCGAGAAGCCCAAGAAGGGACAGGAGTTCAGCAACTACTCCATTCTGGGACGCGTACTGCTGACCCCGGAGATCTACGATATTCTTGCCCACACCAAGCCCGGCGCAGGCGGCGAGATCCAGCTGACCGATGCCATGGCCGAGTATGCCCGCACCCGCGGCGGCATGACGGCCGTAGAGTTCACCGGCAAGCACTACGACATGGGCAACAAGCTCAAGGTGGTGGAAGCTCAGGTGGAGCTGGCCCTGCAGCATCCGGAGATCGGCGAAGAATTCCGCGCTTACCTGAAGGAGTTCTGCAAGACACTGTAACTTATCCTGAAAATAAAAGATCCTCCGGCAGACCTGTCGGAGGATCTTTTTTATTGTTTACCCATTTACCTGACTGGGGTGCTTCTGCGGCGGCATCTTGGTAAAGAGTGCCTTCAGCACCAGCGGAGTTGCCACACTGGACACCACGATCAGCAGGATCACAGCGGTAAAGTAGACCGAGTCCACCACGCCGACATCCAGGCCCTTCTGGGCCACGATCAGCGCCACCTCGCCGCGGGTCATCATGCCAACGCCGATCTTGAGGGAGTCGCCCCAGTTGAAGCGGCAGATCTTGGCCGCAAGGCCGCAGCCGATGATCTTGGTGATAAGTGCTACAATGACGAAGCAGACACAGAACAGGAAGATTTCCGGCGTCAGGCCGCTGATGTCGGTCTTCAAGCCGATGGATGCAAAGAAGATGGGTGCAAAAATGATATAATTGCTGATATCCACGCGGCGCTCCACATAGGGGGCATCGTCCATGGTGCACAGAACGATACCGGCGATATAGGCACCGGTGATATCTGCAATGCCGAAGTATTCCTCGGCGATGTAGGCCATGGCAAAGCAGAACGCCATGCTCACGATGGTGATGCGCTGGGTGTGGGGATTGCGCTTGTCCAGCCATGTCATAGCAAAGTGAGCCACAACGCCCACGCCCACGGCAGTGGCAAAGAACAGCACCGTATTAATGAGCACCTTGCCCAGACCCGTGCCGGTGCCGGAGCTTGCGCCCAGTACGCAGGTGAGGACTACGATGCCGATGACATCATCAATGACGGCGGCACTGACGATGGTGGTGCCGAGAAAGCTCTTCAGGTGGCCCAGCTCCTGCAGGGTTGCCACCGTAATGGACACGCTGGTGGCCGTCATGATGGTGCCGATGAACAGGGCACGGTAGAACTCAGGGCTGCCCACGGCAGAGAAGCCGTAGAACGCACTGTACAGCAGGGTGCCGCCCACCAGCGGAACGGCTACGCCCACGCAGGCGACCAGGGTGGCGATGGGGCCGGCTTTGATCAGTTCCTTCAGATTGGTGCCAAGGCCGGTGGTGAACATCAGCATGACCACGCCGATCTCTGCAAAGGTGGAGATGGCATCACTGGTCTGCACCAGATTCAGCACACAGGGGCCGATGATCAAACCGGCAAGGATCTCACCCACCACCTGCGGGGCCTTGCACTTGCGGGCCACCAGACCAAAGAACTTTGCGCTGAGGATGATGATTGCCAGGTTACGGAAAACCGAATACACAAAGAATCCTTCCTTTACTATAAAATTCCCAGAACCATATATACATTCCTTCCGAAGATGGATAACAGAGAGCAGAGAGACGGCCGATCCCCGGCTGCCCTGCCGTTCATCCTCTGAAAGCCACTATATTATATTCCTCTTTCACAAAAAAATCAAAATATTTTTTATTATATCTTTTTTCGGAAAAAGCTTGACAGAATCCACACAGCTTGCTATAATAAATTGCTGTCTGAACAGACACGCCGCACACAAGGCGCGATGCCGCGTTTTGTGTGTACCCTTGGTCCTGTGATTGCAGGACCCTTAAGTCCAAAAGGAGGTGCTACAAAATGGCAAAGTACGAAACCATGCTGATTACCAGCGCCGCTCTCGACGAGGAGGCTACCGCCGCTCTGGTTGGTAAGTTCAAGTCCCTGATCGAGGCTAACGGTACGATCGATTCCATCGACGAGTGGGGCAAGCGCCGTCTGGCCTACCCCATCAACGACGAGGAGGAAGGCGTTTACACCGTGATCGACTTCACCAGCGAGCCCAGCTTCCCTGCTGAGCTGGACCGTGTGTACAAGATCACTGAAGGTGTTATGCGCAGCCTGATCATTGCTCACGAGGAGTAATTCTTCTGTGACAGAAAGGGAGACCGTAAAATGTTGAATGTTGTTGCCATCATGGGCCGTCTTGTGGCGGATCCCGAACTGCGCACCACCCCGCAGGGTACCAATGTGTGCAGCTTCCGCATTGCCTGTGACCGCAATTTTGCGCGTCAGGGCGAGCAGCGTCAGGCCGATTTCATCGATATCGTTGCATGGCGTCAGCAGGCCGAGTTTGTTTGCAAGTATTTCCAAAAGGGCAGTCTGATCGCCATTGAAGGCAGTCTTCAGACCCGCCAGTATCAGGATAAGAACGGCAACAACCGCACCGCTGTGGAAGTGGTAGCCAACAATATCAACTTTGCAGGCTCCAAAAACAGCAATGCAGGCGGCGGAGCAAATTATCAGAATCATTCTGCTCCCGCCTACCAGAACGCAGCGCCTGCCCGCCCGGCCGCTGTGGAGGCAGCTCCCAGCTACTCTGCCGGCAATGCAGACGACTTCGCCGTCATCGACGACAGCGACGACCTGCCGTTCTGACACGAAACGGTCAATCCGTTAAAAATCCAATAGGAGGTAATAAGCAATGGCTTTTGAAAGAACCGAAGGCTCTCGCCCCGCACGCCCCATGCGTCGCGGCCGCAAGAAGGTTTGCAGCTTCTGTGTCGATCGTATCGACACCATCGATTACAAGGACGTGCCCCGTCTGCGTAAGTACGTCTCTGAGCGTGCAAAGATCATTCCCCGCCGTGTGACCGGCACCTGCGCTTATCATCAGCGCGCACTGACCATCGCCATCAAGCGTGCTCGTCACGTTGCTCTGATGCCCTACGTCAGTGACTAATCTTTAAAGAATCAACTCAATCAAAATAATCAGCAATCAGCAAAGCGCTCTCACCGATGACAAGGTGGGAGCGCTTTTTTGTCTTTTTCTTCCGGCCCGGATGTGCTATACTGAGCTCAGGAGGCGTTTTATTCTTTTTTGAGGAGGTTTTTGTCATGAAAAAACGGTATCTTAGACTTGCGGCGCTGACAGCCGGTGTGCTGCTGGCCGCACAGACCGGTCTTTCCGCTGCTGCGCTTTCTACCTTTGATGCAGCATACTACGCTGCACAGTATCCGGATGTTGCGGCCGTATGCGGCAATGACGAGGGTGCACTGCTGCGTCATTATCTGGATCACGGCATTGACGAAGGCCGCAAGCCTTCTGCGGACGGCATTGCCGGTGATGACGAGCTTTCTTTGACCGAAGCGCAGTTTTCTTCCGTCTGGTCGCCGGTGGCCATCAACAAGCTGGCCCACTACAAGTCTCTCAAGCGCAAATGCACCGATGAGGAGTTTGCGCAGGCATATCAGGAAGCGCTGAAGGTGGTCACACCGCTGGCGCTCATGAGCCGGGAAGACCAGCTTTACGGCATTGCCTCTGCCCTGCGTGCGGTGGTGGATGATGGCTCCATGGCTTACTCTATGGAAGCCAACCATTACAACGACCCCTACGGTTATTTTGTACTGCGCACAGCATCCTGTGCCGGGTGTGCCCGGGCCACCGCTCTGTGTCTGGACATTCTGGGCATCCCATATGAGCATGTGAACGAGAACCAGTACAGCCACCAGTGGTGCCGCGTGCCCATGGAGGACGGCAGCTACTGGATCTGCGATGCGTTTGGCCTGTACTGCGGCCCGGAACCCGAACCCTATCAGCACCCGTATTTTTGAAAAAGCGGATAAACCATTTCAAAACTATGCAATGCCCGGCAGGCTGTGTTATCTGCCGGGCATTGCTTTTTTTCTTTCTCCTTTTATAAAACCACTGCTCTATGTTGAAAAGTTACAAATCGGTACGGTTTTACCGGTTGTTTCTGATTTGTACCGGGAATTTGCGGAACTGTCGGCACATTTTGATTTGCGCGCAATTCAATCTGCACAAAAGCAGCTCAGAATGCTATACAATTTTCACGAAAACACTTTTGGGTTATTGATTTTTTATGCAAATTATGCCATACTATAGCCACTGAAAACGTTCCCGACAACGTTCCCGAATCTATTACCGAAAGTGAGGTACTCCGACAAAATGCCGAATCTGACCATTAAGGACATTGCCCGGATCAGCGGCTGCTCGGTAAGCACCATTTCTCGTGTCATCAACGACCGGCCTGATGTCCGGCCCGAGACCAAGGAGCATGTACTCAAGGTAATGCGGGAGGCCGGGTTCGTGCCCAACACCAATGCACGGCAGCTGAAGATCCAGCAGTCCCGCAGTCTGGTGTTCGTGGTCAAAGGCACCCGCAATCTCTTCTTCTCGGACTTCTTAGTCCAGCTGCAGCGGGCCGCCACCCTGTATGGCTACAATGGCATCGTTTCCTATTTGGATGAAAACGCCAACGAGATCGATGCCGCCGAAAAGATCCTGCGGGAGATCAAGCCCAAAGGTATGATCTTTCTAGGCGGCAGCGTAGCCAACTTCAAAAAAGGCTTTGCCAACATCACAGTCCCCTCGGTGCTGACCACACTGGTCTCCGACGAGCTGGACTTTCCCAATCTTTCCATGGTGGGCGTGGATGACCGCGCTGCAGCCTACACTGCTGTGGACTACCTCATCCAGCAAGGGCATCGTAAGATCGCAGTGCTGGGTGGTCCGGTCACCAGTTATCCCAGCGTGATGCGCCGCGAGGGTGCACAGCAGGCGATGCAGGATGCGGGCATCCTGTTCAGCGACAAGCTGTACGGCCTGTCCAACTACGATTTTGAGTCTGCCTATCACGCCGTGAACAGCCTGCTGGCCCGCCGGGCCGACTTCACCGCCCTGTTCGCCATGAGCGATGTGATTGCCTTAGGTGCCATCCGCGCGCTGGCGAGCGCCGGGCTGCGGGTGCCGGAGGATGTTTCGGTGATCGGCTTTGACGGCATCACGATGTCCCGTTACTGTGTGCCTGTTCTGACTACCGTTGTGCAGCCCAGTGAACAGATCTCGCTGCAGAGCATTGAGTTGCTGGTGCGGCAGATCGAGCACGGTGCACCGGCCCAGACCATCACCTTGCAGCCGGAGTTGCAGCAGGGCGAAAGCGTAAGGGCGATTTAAATTTTGTTTTCCCTCCGTCAGGGGACGGAGATTTTGAAATAGTTTATTTTTAATAAGAAGGAGAACTTATTATGAAGAAAATGATCACTCGTCGTAACTTCCTGAAGGCCGCTGGCGTTTCCGCCGCTGCTCTGGGTCTGGCTGCCTGCGGCGGCTCCTCCAGCAGCACCGCTTCCTCTGCTGCCGGTTCTACCGCTGCTTCCAGCACCGCTGCAAAGGCAGACGGCAAGGTCTACTACCTGAACTTCAAGCCCGAGCAGGATCAGGATTGGCAGGATCTGGCCGCTGAGTACACCAAGGAGACCGGCGTGCCTGTGACCGTTGTCACCGCCGCTTCCGGCCAGTACGAGACCACCCTGATGAGCGAGATGGAGAAGAGCGAGGCTCCCACCCTGTTCCAGGTGAACGGCCCTGTGGGTCTGGCAAACTGGAAGGATTACTGCTACGATCTGTCCGGCAGCCAGCTGTACGGTGAGCTGACCAGCGATTCCTTCGCACTGAAGGATGGCGACGCTGTTACCAGCATCGCATATGTCATCGAGACCTACGGCATCATCTATAACAAGGAACTGCTGAGCGCCGCCGGCTACACGCAGGACGATATCAAGGGCTTTGCTGATTTGAAGAAGGTCGCTGACGATATTCAGGCACGCAAGGCTGAGCTGGGTGTGGACGGTGCTTTCACCTCCGCTGGCATGGACGGTTCTTCTGACTGGCGCTTCAAGACCCATCTGGCAAACCTGCCCATCTATTACGAGTACAAGGCAGACGGCATCGGCTCCACCGACGCCATCAAGGGCACCTATCTGGACAACTATAAGCAGATTTGGGATCTGTACATCACCGATTCCACCTGCGATCCTACCCTGCTGGCTTCCAAGACCGGCGACGACGCTGTGGCTGAGTTTGTGGGCAAGAAGGCTGTGTTCTACCAGAACGGCACTTGGGCTTACAATGACGTGAAGGATCTGGGCGACGACAACCTGGGTATGCTGCCCATCTACATCGGCGTGGATGGCGAGGAGAATCAGGGCCTGTGCACCGGTTCCGAGAACTTCTGGTGCGTGAACAACAACTCTTCTGATGCCGACATTCAGGCTACTCTGGACTTCCTGTACTGGTGTGTCACCTCTGAGGCCGGCACCAGCGCGATGGCTGACAAGATGGGCTTCGTCATCCCCTTCAAGAAGGCTAAGGACTCCACCAACCCCCTGATCGGCATTGCAAACCAGTATGTGGCCGACGGCAAGACCAGTGTGGACTGGTGCTTCTCCACCATGCCTTCTGAAGAGTGGAAGAACGGCTTGGGCAGCGCTCTGACCGCTTACGCAGCAGGCACCGGCGACTGGGACGGCGTTGTGACCGCCTTCGTTGATGGCTGGGCTAAGGAATACAAGCTGGCAAACGGCTAAGCTCCTGATCGGTCTATAAAAAAGAACTGAACAGGGAGGCGGGCGAAGAAGTTCGCCCCGCCTCCCCTTTTTTGTTAACCACTCCGCATATAGGAGGTACATCATGCAAAAAGCCATCAGCAAATATTGGCCGGTATTCGTGCTGCCCACGCTGCTCGCGTTCATCATCGGCTTTATCTGGCCCTTTATCTGGGGCATTTACCTTTCGTTCCAGCGGTTCACTACTGTTAGCAAGACCACCTTTGTGGGCATCCAGAACTACATCAACGTATTTCAGGATTCCACCTTCCTGCACGCCTTCGGCTTTACCGCAGCGTTCACTGTAGTATCCACCGTGCTCATCAACGTCTGCGCCTTTGCCATTGCGCTGGTGCTCACCCGCGGCATCCGCGGCACCAACATCTTCCGTACCGTCTACTTCATGCCCAACCTGATCGGCGGCATCCTGCTGGGCTACATCTGGCAGATCCTGCTCAACGGTGTGCTGGCCAACCTGCAGAAACCTCTGCTGGCGCTGGATGCCAAGGCCGGTTTCGTCGGTCTGGTCATCCTGATGTGCTGGCAGCAGATCGGCTACATGATGATCATTTACGTTGCCGGCCTGCAGAGCGTGCCCGGCGACCTGATCGAAGCCGCCAAGATTGACGGTGCCAACGACCGCGAGATCCTGTTCAAGATCAAAATTCCCATGGTCATGCCCAGCGTGACCATCTGCACCTTCCTGACCCTGACCAACAGCTTCAAACTGTTCGACCAGAACGTTGCCCTGACCGCAGGCGAACCCGCCAACGCCAGTGAAATGCTGGCCCTGAACATCTACAACACCTTCTATGGCCGTTCCGGTGCCCAGTGGAAGGGCATTGGTCAGGCGAAGGCTGTGGTGTTCTTCCTGATCGTCGTGGTCATTTCTCTGATCCAGCTCCACTTTACCCGTTCCAAGGAGGTGCAGCAGTAATGCCTAAACAGAAAAAAATGTGGGATAACATCCTCACCGTCATCATGACGCTGCTGAGTCTGCTGTGGATCTACCCCATCGTGCTGATCCTGCTGAACAGCTTGAAAATCGAGGGCAGCTTTACCACCTCCACCGTGTTCAAGCTGCCCACCGCCGAGACCTTTGCGGGCCTGAGCAACTACGTTTACGGTGTCACCAAGATGGGCTTCCTTTCCAGCCTTGGCTACAGCCTTGTCATCACCGTTACCAGTGTGGTGCTGATCCTGCTGTGCTGCTCCATGACCGGTTGGTACCTCACCCGCGTGAACAATAAGCTGAGCAAGTTCATGAACCTGCTGATCGTGTTCTCCATGGTCGTGCCCTTCCAGATGGTCATGTTCACCCTGTCCAAGACCGCTGACCAGCTCAATCTGAACACCCCGTGGAACATCTGCATCATCTATCTGGGCTTCGGTGCCGGTCTGGCCGTGTTCATGTTCACCGGCTTCATGAAGAGCGTGCCCATGGAAATTGAGGAAGCGGCCATGATCGACGGCTGCAACCCCATTCAGATCTTCTTCAAGGTCGTATTCCCCATCCTCAAGCCCACCATGATCTCCACCGCCATCCTCGAGACCATGTGGGTGTGGAATGACTACCTGCTGCCCACTCTGGTGCTGGACATCAAGAAATACCGCACCATTCCCATGGCCATCCAGTACTTCCGCGGCGGCTACGGCCGTGTGGAGCTGGCTCCCATGATGGCCTGCATCATCATTGCCATCATCCCCATCATCATCCTGTACATCACCTGCCAGAAGTACATCATCGAGGGCGTGGTTGCAGGTGCCGTGAAGGGCTAAGGAGGTGCGCACACTATGCGTGCAAGCGGCATTCTGATGCCCGTTTTCAGTCTGCCGGGGCCTTTTGGCATCGGTACGCTGGGAAAAGAGGCCTTTGCATTCGTGGATTTTCTGGCCGATGCAAAGCAGACCTACTGGCAGATCCTGCCCATCGGCCCCACCGGCTACGGCGACAGCCCTTATCAGAGCTTTTCCGCCTTTGCCGGTAACCCCTACTTCATTGACTACCGCCTGCTGGCCGACGTCGGTCTGCTGACGGCCGATGAAGTGCCCGCCGCACGGCCTGTAGGCCCCATCGACTACGGCGCACTGTACAACGAGCGGCCTGTGATCCTGAAAAAGGCAGCCGACCGCCTGCTGGCAGCCCCCTCCCCCTCCTATGAAGCCTTCTGCGAGGCGCAGAGCTTCTGGCTGGAGGATTACGCCCTGTTTATGGCTGTCAAGGCCGAACAGGGGCAGGCCGGCCTTGCCGACTGGCCGGATGACCTGCGCTGCCGCAAACCGGAAGCCATTGCTGCCGCAAAACAGCGTCTCGCCGGTGCGGTGGATTACTACAAGGCTGTGCAATTCTTCTTCTACACCCAGTGGAACGCCCTGAAGGCTTACGCCAACGGCAAGGGCGTCCGTCTGGTGGGCGATATTCCCATCTATGTCAGCCCGGATTCCAGCGATCTGTGGACCCACCCGGAGCTGTTCCAGACCGATGGCCAGATGCACCTGACGCAGGTTGCCGGATGCCCGCCGGATGCCTTTGCAGCGGATGGTCAGCTATGGGGCAATCCGCTGTACGATTGGCCTGTTCACAAGGCCACCGGCTTTGCGTGGTGGAAGCAGCGCATGAAGCACGCCACCTCCATTTACGATGTGGTGCGCATCGACCACTTCCGCGGCTTCGAGAGCTATTACTCCATTCCCGCCGGGAACAAAACGGCGGCGGGCGGTCACTGGGAAAAAGGCCCTGACCGCGATTTTATCAACGCCATGCACGAAAACCTTGGCGAGGGCGGCATCATTGCCGAGGATCTTGGCTACCTGACCCCGGAGGTCAAGGCCATGCTTTCTGCCAGCGGCTACCCGGGCATGAAGATCATGCAGTTTGCCTTTGACAGCCGGGAATCCGGCAATTATCTGCCCCACACCTACCACCGCAACAGCGTGGTGTACACCGGCACCCACGACAATGTGACCACCGAAGGCTGGCGTACCAACGCCAGTGCCGAGGATGTGGCCTATGCCTGCCGCTACCTGCGCTGCCAGCCGGAAGAGCTGACCGAGGCCATGATCTGTGCCTGCCTTGCCAGTGTATCGGATACCGCTGTGATCCCTCTGGCGGATTGGCTGCATCTGGGCAGTGAGGCCCGCATCAACACTCCCAGCACCCAAGGCTCCAACTGGCAGTGGCGGCTCGCCTGTCCCCTGCCAGAAGCACTGGCCGGGCACATTGCGCAGCTGACCGTGCTCTACGAACGGGCACAGTAATTCCCCGATCATTTTCTCCTCGTAAAAGCGTCTGCACCCGGAATGTGCAGGCGCTTTTGTTTTTTCTACAGAACATTTTTTCAGGACCAGATTCTGGACATATTGCGCATTTTTGGGCTGATATCCGTGATTTTGCCGCCTTTCTGTAACAGTTTATTCACAAATGTATCATGATTTTGCGCATCTCTGCTCTTGTTATTTGGACACAGTTATGTTACAATTCAGATAGTATTATTGTCTGCCTTTGTGCAGATTCCACTACGGAAAGGAGTTCTTCCACCATGGATCATCCCAATCAGAATACCATGCTTTTACCGGCTTCCTATGCCGTTATCTCCGAAGAGGAAATGACCTATCTGGATGGCGGTCAGTCCATCTACCTTGGCTCAGCCTTTAATCACGATATTTATTTCAACACCGATCAGTTTGCTACATTCTGCCAGAATGCAGCAATCAACCTGTTCGTGCTGATGACCAACTATTCCTTCCGGTACATCGCAGGCCGTGTGCAGTCCGGTCTGTCGAATGGTCTGAGCCTGTCCGGCACCTTCTATCACACCTGGGATAAGATGAACACCTGGAGCCGTATCGCTTCTGTGGGCGTTGCCGGTCTGGCCGGTGTCTATGTCTATTCGCAGGTCATGAACGTCATTCGTACCGTTACAAGCATCTACGATCAGATCGTGAACCCCATGCCGAGCTTTGATGCCGCTCAGGCCGAGGGAACCGCTGCCGCCTGAGTTTGACCCCATTCCCGGAACGATCTTGTCAGAAAGGAGCTTTCTCCATGAAAAACCTTCAGATGCCGCATTCATACATTTCTGTTTCCGAAGAAGAGCTGCGCAGTATTTCCGGCGGCGGGCCGCTGGGCGATGCGCTGGATCTTTTCTTCAGCAATCTGCGTCTGGACGATCTTTTCTTTAGCGGCGGATTGATCTCACTTTCTTTCACCTTTGTGCCCATGCTGCTGTTCAATGTGGTAAAGACAGGCTTCAACTTCGTGGTGAGCGCCTACGATACCATCGCAGACCTGTTCCATTTTTCCCACGAGGAGCGGGACATGGTGCAGTATATCTCGGATCAGCAGCGCCGGGAAGAAGAGAAAGAGCAGGCTCAGTCCGCTCCCGGCCCGAAACCGGTTTTCTGAACTTCCCCAGCAGTATAAAGCATAGCAAAAAACGCATCTGCAAAATCTTGCAGATGCGTTTTTGTTTTCAGATCACTTTCACTGCCCCCTGCTCCCGCAGACGCAGAATGTAGCAGCTGCCCTTGCCGAATATCCGCTCGATCTCGCTGTGATAGCGTTCCAGCAGGCTCTGGGGAACATACGCCTGAATGGTGCCTGCAAAGCCGCCGCCCTGCATCCGCCAGGCTCCCGTGCTGCCCTGCAGGATACTCTGGCTCAGCGCCAGTGCCACCGAAAGCCCCTGATGCCGCACATCGGTGCTGCAGTAGACATTCTGGCATAGCGCAAAGGATGCGCGTCCACTTTCCAGCACCAGCGCTGCAAAGGCAGCAAACTGCCCGGCCTGCAGCGCGTCCCTCTGGGCAAGGGTGCGAGCGTTCTCTTCAAAATAGTGGATGGCGCGCAGCACCGCGCGGTCGCCGCAGGCTTTGCGCAGCGCAGGCAGTGCTGCCCAGAATGCGCTCTCCGTCACCTGTCCCAGCACCTTTTTGCCAAGGAACGCTGCGATCTGCTCCATCTCCTGCCGGATGGCTGCAAACTCACCGGTCAATTCGCTGTGGCTGCCGCGCGTATCGGTAACGCACAGGCTCATGCCCGGCGGCAGCAGGCCGTCGACGTGGATCTTTTCCAGAACCGGCTGCTGGGGATCTGCAAAATCCGCAAAGATAATACCGCCCACTGCGCTGGTCAGCTGATCCAGCAGGCCGCTGGGCTTGCCAAAATAGGTATTCTCCGCATACTGACAGATCTTTGCCAGCTCCGCCGGGGCCAGACCGCAGCCATATTCTCCGTTCCAGATGGCAGCCATGCCCATTTCAAAGGCAGCAGAGCTGGAAAGGCCGCTGCCGCGCAGCACATCACTGGCCGTGTATGCATCAAAGCCGCCCACCGCTTTGCCTGCCGCGCGGAAGCCCTCGGCAATGCCGCGGATCAGGCTGGCCGAGTGGGTGCTCTCCCCTTCCTGCGGCCCCTCCACGGTCAGGTCGATCACATCCAGCTTGTTGAACCCGCGGGATTTGACCCGCACGTAGCCGTCTGTATTGTGCGCAGCCACGGCCACAAGATCCAGCGTGACAGCCGCCGCAAGGCCATAACCGTGCTGGTGGTCGGTGTGGTTGCCGCCCAGCTCTGCGCGGCCCGGTGCCGAATAAACCTGCACCTGCCTGCCCGGCCCAAAGTACAGCTCAAACTGTTCCAGCGCAGCACAGTAGCGTGCCCGCTGCCGACAGATCTCCTGCGCCGCATCGCCATACAGTGCCCGGAGCTTATCGTCCCATTTGCCCGCCGCGATCTCATTTCGGAGCTGCGCACTGTTTGCCATAACGATTCCTCCCTCAATATGCTGCTTTGGGATAGATGGGTATGTTACGTCTATTGTAATGCATCCAACCGCTTTTTTCAATTTCCAACGCCGAAAAAACGCGAATTTTGGCACCCAGTTCAAAGAATAAGATGTACTTTTGTTGAATTTGCGGGCAGATGTGTGGTATACTATACCAAAGATCGGGCACAAAGCTGCCCGCAACGTGACAGAGCGGAGGAAACGCGGCTATGGCAGATGTATATAAGCAATCCTTCAAACAAAATTATACCAATAATATTGAGCTTTCCATCTTCAATTGCGGCATCGAACGCTGTGCTCCGGGCCAAACATGGGGGCCGGGTATCCGCGACCATTACCTGATCCATCTGGTACTTTCCGGCAAGGGCGTATTCGAGGTGGGCGGACGCACCTGGGAAGTGAGCCAGGGTCAGCTGTTTTTTGCCCGGCCAAGCCAGCTGATCCGGTATACTGCCGATGAGCAGCAGCCTTGGGAGTACAGCTGGGTAGGCTTCAACGGTGCGTGTGCCCACAAACTGGCCGCGCAGCTTCCCTTCACCGACGACTCGCCGGTGCATCACACCCACGACCCCGATGGGATGCGTGCCGCTCTGGCCAACATTTATTCCTCCCGCGGGCTGCAGCCGCAGGATGAAGCCGCCATGGTGGGCTACCTTTATCTCTTCATCGCTTCTCTGATGAAGGAGACCAGCGCTGGCAAACCGCACACGGCTTCCTCTTCCAGCCAGTATGTGCTCAACGCCATCAAGTACATCCAGTTCAATTATTCACACGATATTTCCATTGATGATGTGGCAAAAAGCGTAGGTGTCTCCCGCAGTCACCTGTACCGCGTGTTCATGCTGAACGTAGGCAAAAGCCCCATCGATTATCTTACCGAATACCGCATCAACGAAGCCTGCAAGCTGCTGCGCGCAGGCAACCTTTCCATTGCCGAGGTCGCGGTGTCGGTAGGCTTCTTTGACCAGTTCTATTTTTCGCGGGTATTCAAGCGCGCCAAGGGCGTGCCGCCCAGCAAGTATTTCGCGGCGCAGGCTGATGCTCCCGCCGACGGCCCTGACCACCAGTAAAGGAGACCCTTCATGCCCTTACAGAAAAATCAAGTTCTCACCCTGCGCGTAGAGCGTCTTTCCAGCGATGGCAGCGGCGTAGCACACAGCCCCGACGGTGAGACCGTGTTTATTCCCGGTGCCGCCCCCGGCGACGAAGCCCGGGTGCGCATCGTTAAGGACTGCAAGCGCTACGCCTTCGGTATTCTGGACGAGGTGCTCACTCCTTCGCCGGACCGTATCCCGGTGGATTGTGCCGTGGCAGGCCCCTGCGGCGGCTGCAGCCTGCGGCATCTGGACTATGCTGCCGAACTGCGCGCCAAGCAGGAGAATGTTGCAGATGCCTTTGCCCGCATCGGAGGATTGGATGTGCCTGTGCTGCCCATTGTGGGTTCGCCGGAAGTGAACCGCTACCGCAATAAGGTGCAGTTCCCGGTGGGCGTAGACAAAAGCGGTAAGCCCTGTATCGGCTTCTACGCCGGGCGCACCCACCGCATCGTCCCCTGCCCGGACTGCCGCCTGCAGCCCGGTGTGCTGAATGAGATCGGCAACGCATTGTGCGCTTTTTTTGCAGAAAAGGGCATCCAGCCGTACAGCGAGGAGACCGGCAGGGGCCTTGTGCGTCATATCTTTCTGCGGCGCGGCGCTCACAGTGGCCAGATCATGGTCTGCCTTGTCTGCACCCGTGCCAAGCTGCCCTCCGCTGAAGAGCTTTGCACCCGGCTGAAAGCTCAATTTGCAGAGATCACCACGATCCTGCTGAACGTAAATGCTAAAAACACCAACGTGATCCTTGGCACCGAGACCCACACCCTGTATGGGCAGGGGTATATTGAAGACACCCTGTGCGGCGTTCCGGTGCAGCTTGGCCCGCTTTCCTTCTATCAGGTCAATACCCTTGCTGCCGAGCAGCTTTACGGCATTGCCGCCCAGTATGCTCAGCTTACCCCGGACGACCTGCTGCTGGACCTCTACTGCGGCATGGGCACCATTGGTCTTTCCATGGCAGCGCACTGCCGTGAGCTGATCGGTGTGGAGATCGTACCGGAAGCCATTGAAAGTGCCAAGGCTAACGCTGCCCGCATGGGTACAGATGTGGCCGCAAAGAGCCGATTTTTCTGCGCAGATGCCGGTCAGGCCGCCACCCGCCTTGCCGCTGAGGGCCTTCACCCGGACATCGTAATGCTGGACCCTCCCCGCAAGGGCTGCGACGAAGCCACCCTTTCCGCTGTCGTGCGCATGTCTCCCCGCCGGGTGGTCTACGTCAGCTGCAACCCCGCCACCGCCGCAAGAGATGCTGCATGGCTGGAACAAAATGGATATCACGCAGAGAAGGTGCAGCCGGTGGATCTGTTTCCAAGAACACGGCATTGCGAATGTGTGCTGAGCCTTTCCAAGGTGTGAGGTTTGAAAAAATGGCTATTCCAAAATATAATGAACTTTACTCGCTGTTCCTCTTTGCGATTCAGGACGGTGCCCCGCATTCTTCAAAAGATGTAAAGAAAATCATCTCTCAAAAACTCCAGTTAACCGCCTTGCTCTTGAATTGGTAAACATACATAAAAAGCGCCCGTCCCGGTTTTTTTCCGGGACAGGCGCTTTGCATTTTAACCTTGTAATTTATCAGGACAGAATCATGCGGTCATTTGCAAACTCGCCGCCGCTGGCGATCTGGAACTTTGCCAGCAGGTCGGAGACGTGCAGGTTCTTCTTTTCCTCACCGGAAACATCATAGATGATATGGCCTTCGTACATCATGATCAGGCGGTTGCCATACTTAATGGCATCCTTCATGTTGTGGGTGATCATCATGGTGGTGAGATGGTTTTCCTCCACGATTTTGGCCGAGAGGGTCAGCACCTTGAGCGCGGTCTTGGGGTCCAGCGCAGCGGTGTGCTCGTCCAGCAGCAGGAGCTTGGGCTTGTTCATGGTAGCCATCAGCAGGGTCAGTGCCTGACGCTGGCCGCCGGAAAGCAGGCCCACACGGGCCGTCAGGCGGTCTTCCAGACCCAGATCCAGCGTCTTGAGCAGTTCACGGTACTGCTCGCGCTCTGCCTTGGTAATGCCAATGCGCAGGGTGCGGGGCTTGCCGCGGCGTGCAGCCAGGGCAAGGTTCTCTTCGATCTGCATGGTGGCAGCAGTGCCGGTCATGGGGTCCTGAAACACGCGGCCGATGTAAGCGGCACGCTGATGCTCGCTCAGGCGGGTCACATCCACACCGTCAATAATGATCTTGCCTTCGTCCACCGGCCACACACCGGCAACTGCGTTCAGCATGGTGGATTTGCCTGCACCGTTGCCGCCGATCACGGTAACGAAATCGCCCTCGTTCAGCTTCAGGTTCAGGCCGTTCAGGGCAGTTTTCTGGTTGACCGTGCCAGCGTTAAAGGTCTTGGAAACATTCTGGATCTCAAGCATTTTTTGCATCCTCCTTTGCCTTCTTCACCGGCTTCGAGAAGTACTTGCCCTTCCAGTACGGCACGGCAAGGAAAACAGCCACCACAGAAGCGCTCAGCAGCTTGAGCAGGTTGGCATCGAAACCCAGAGTCAGCACCAGCTGGATGACAATGTAGTAGATGATGGCACCCAGAGAGACAGAAACCATCTTGAGTGCAAAGTTGTGGAAGATGCGGCTGAACAGAGCCTCGCCAATGATGACAGCAGCCAGACCAATGACGATCGCGCCACGGCCCATGCCGACATCTGCAAAGCCCTGATACTGGCTCAGCAGAGCGCCAGACAGCGCCACCAGACCGTTGGACACAGCCAGACCCAGCACGATATTGAAGTTGGTGTTGATGCCCTGCGCACGGGACATGGCGGGGTTAGAGCCGGTGGCACGGATGGCACAGCCCAGCTCGGTGCCGAAGAACCAGTACAGAATGCCGATCAGCACCGCTGTGACAATGATGATCATAACGATAGGGTTGTGGAGAGCGAACTCCTTGACCCAGCGCAGGGAGATCAGCAGATTGTACTTGTCCACGTTGATGGCCTGATTGGCCTTGCCCATGATTTTGAGGTTAATGGAATACAGCGAAAGCTGGGTCAGGATGCCGGCAAGGATGGCCGGAATGCCCATAAATGTGTGCAGGACACCGGTGACGAGGCCGGACAGCAGGCCTGCCAGCAGCGCCATGAGCAGGGAGACCCAGACGTTCTGGCCGGACAGCAGGCACATGACGCACACTGCACCGCCGGTGCCAAAGGAGCCGTCCACGGTCAGATCGGCCACATCCAGAATACGGTAGGTCAGGTACACGCCAATGGCCATGATACCCCAGATAAGGCCCTGTGCACAGGCACCCGGCAAAGCGCCCGGCAGGTTTGCCAGTCTTGCAATGATTTCCAAAACAATTCCTCCTAAACGTTACACTTTTTTTCTTCCCGTTTGATACGGGAAAGCGGAGAAGAGCACTTTTTACCCTTCTCCGCTGATTTTCTGTTTGGTTTCCCGGAGTATTTTAGCCCTCGATTTCCTCGTAGCCGTCGGGAACGGTCAGGCCCAGATCGTCGCAGATCGTCTTGTTGTACTTCTTGGTCACATCGGTGTACTCGATGGGCATGGTGGAGATATCAGCCTCGCCGTTCAGGATCTTCACTGCCATCTCACCAGTGGTGTAGCCCAGATCGTAGTAGCTGATGGAAAGGGTAGCCACGCCGCAGCCGGCGCAGATACCCTCTTCGCCAGCGAACACAGGCTTCTTGGCCGGGCGGCAGATGCCGTCCACAATGCCGGTGTTTGCAGCAACAGTGTTATCGGTGGGCACATACAGTGCGTCGTTCTCGTCGGCAGCCTTCTGGCAGACAGAGGACAGGTCGTTGGAATCAGAGAAAGCGTACTGGGTAGCGGTGACACCCTTTTCCTCCAGATACTTCTGGACCTCATCCACCTGATACTGGCTGTTTGCCTCAGCAGAGCAGTACAGCAGGCCAACCTTCTTGGCCTCTGGCATCCACTCCACGATCATCTCAGCCTGCTGATCCAGCGGGGCCAAATCAGAGGTGCCGGAAATGTTGCCGCCCACGGTGCCGTCGAAATCGGTCAGGCCCAGAGCCACACCGTACTCAGTAACAGAGGTGCCCAGCACCGGAATGCTGTCGGTAGCAGACTGTGCAGCCTGCAGAGCGGGCGTAGCATTGGCCATGATCAGATCCACACCAGAGGAAACGAAGCCGTTGGTGATGGTAGCGCAGGTAGCGGAATCGCCCTGTGCATTCTGGAAATCGAAGGTGACGTTCTCGCCGAAGGAAGCAGTCAGAGCATCCTCAAAGCCCTGCGTAGCGGCATCCAGAGCGGCATGCTGCACCAACTGGCAGATGCCGATCGTGAACTTCTGGCCATCGGCTGCAGCAGAAGCAGCAGCGGAGGATGCAGCCGCAGCGGAAGAAGCAGCTGCAGAAGATGCAGAAGAACCGCCGCAGGCAGTCAGGGCAGCAGCTGCGCCGCAGGTAGCGGCAGCAGCCAGAAACGAACGACGAGTGATTTTACGCATAATGTTTATCTCCTCTATCTCTTTGCGTGTGCGGCCTACAGGTACCGCACCGGAAAGCTATGTTTTGTATGCAAGGCTCGTACAGTCTTGCTTTACACTCGTGAAGTATATCACACATTTCACGGTAAAACAACTCACTTTTGCCCTAAAACGGTCTTTATTATCGATTGCATCAAATATATCGATCGATTATTTTGATGCATTATTCCGTTTTTGCTGATATTCCGTCAGTTTTGCAAATTCAGCATCCAGCCAGTGCAGGTTTTTCTCCAGCTGCGGCAAGAACGGTGCGGCATAGTCGTAGCCAAAATACAGCGCCTGCCAGAGCTTGTCCTGCATCCGGCGCACCAGCACCGGGCTGAGCTGCGCACCCAGCTGTTCCACCGTGTCTTCCAGTGTCATGCAGGTCTGCGCCCAGCGCACATCGGTCTGTTCCCGGGCCGGGACATCGTAACGAGCAAGATAGTCCTCCACCCTTGCCTCGATCACCTGCCCGCCGCAGTCGGTTGGCTGCAGAAAATAGCTCACCCGTCCTTTCCTGCTGATCTCCTGCGCCAGCGGGTACAGAGCACACACCAGCGGTTCGGCATCGTGGATGGCGCAGCGGTCTCCCGTAAGGAAGGGGCAGTTGTTCCGGTTCTCCTTCACCGGGGCCAGACGCAGCACCGGCAAATGGCTCACAGTGCCAATGCTGGCCCGGCAATATCCCCGCGCCACGATCTGCGGCGGCAGGCGCAGCCGGGCTGCAATGCGCCACAGGTCAAAGCCTGAAAGTACAATGTCCTCTCTGCCACGGCAGCAGTCGCCGCAGCCATTGCACGCAAAGCTGAAATGTGCATCCCGCGCCAGCAGGGGCATTGCCTCGGTACGGGTAAAATCGATCTGGCCGCACAGGTCGATATGGTGGTCTCGCATCTGTTCTCTCTTCTTTCCTGCATAATAAATAACAGGTCTATTGTACCGCAGGGCCGGTTTTTGTGCAACAAAAAAACTGCTGTACGCTTGACAGCAGCTCATAGTGGCGCAACGCACCCGCACTCAGGCGGTACATCTATGCCATCTCACCGATTTGGAACGGTTCCCGCTCAGCCATACAGCACCGCTTTCTGCTGCCGCTTGAGCCAGTGGTAAGCAATCACGCACACCAGAATGGAAAACAGCGAACCGCAGGCCGAAGCAAGACCCATGGGCAGCAGCGTCTGCGGGAAGAACTTGGATGCGAGGTAGGCACCCGGCACGCGCACCAGCAGAATGGACAGCGTGTTATGCAGGAAGGACAGCCCGGACTTGCCATAGGCGCAGAAATAGCCGCTGAAGCTGAACTGCACGCCTGCAAACAGGCAGTCAAAAATATAACCCCGGATGTAAGATGCACCGGCCAGCACCACAGCCTCGTCCGAGGTGAAGGGCCGCACCACCGACGGTGCAATGAACTGCACTGCTACTGCCACGATCAGTCCAAAGGTCAGGCCAATGCCGATGGCGTAGCGCAGAATGGCATCCACACGGTCGTGCTTGCCGGCGCCGATGTTCTGCGCGCCCAGTGCCGATACAGTGGACAGCATGGAGCTGGGCACCAGGAACAAAAAGCTGATGATCTTTTCCACGATGCCCACGGCGGCGGCATCGGTCAGGCCTCGGTGGTTGGCAATGATGGTGATGATCATAAAAGATACCTGAATAAAGCCGTCCTGCATCATCACCGGTATGCCAATGGAAAGGATCTCGCCAAGTGCACTGCGTTCCAGCTTGAAGTCCGCACCCGAAAGGTGGATGCCGCTCTTACGGCGCAGGATCACGACCAGCGAGATGATCACGCTGACCAGCTGAGAAAGAGTGGTACCCAACGCTGCACCGGCAGGGCCAAGATGCAGCGCGCCCATGAACAGATAATCCAGCGCAATGTTGCTTGCACAGGCCACCGCAATAAAGTACATCGGGCTTCTGGAATCGCCCAGCCCGCGGAAGATTGATGCCATGATATTATACGCCGTGATGCATGGAACGCCGATAAAGCAGATGATCAGGTAGGTACGAGTGCCCGCCACGGCCTGCTCCGGTGTGGAGACAATGCGTACGATCGGGTCCACAAGCCCTACCAGCACAGCTGCCAGTACCACAGATCCTGCCATAAACAGCGTGACTGTGTTGCCAATGAGCCGCGCCGCACGAGGTTTGTTCTCTGCGCCCACGGCCCGGCCAATAGTGACCGTTGCTCCCATGGCAAGGCCCACGATCATCACAGTGATCATATGCATCACCTGACTGCCAATGGACACCGCCGTTGTGCTGGCCACACCTTCAAACTGCCCGATGATGAACAGATCCGCCATGCCGTACAGCGTCTGCAAAAAGTACGAAAACAGATAGGGCAGTGAAAAAAACAAAATGCTTTTCAACACACTGCCTCTGGTCAGATTTTTTTCCATAATGTTTTCTGCCCGGCTTCCCTCTTCTCTGCCGAATGTACAGAGCTTACACTGCCAGACCGGGCAGCTCCTTTCCATTATAGATAGTAAACCCTACAACGACTGAAGAGTCAAGGTTTTATTACAATAAAGCGGCCCGGTCGTGCCAAAAGGTCAGCACAGCCGAGCCACCATGAATTTAGTTAAGGTTTTTGTTTGTTCAATAGATAAGGCACAAACACATCATAAAATTTTTCGCTTCACTCTGCATGAAATTGTGCCCTTCTCTTCCAGTCTGTTTCATCTTCAATGCTCACATCATTTTCAAAGCATACCTGCCTTTCTGTTTTCTCCTAAAACAGTTTCAAGACAAAAGAAAAACGCCTCAGAATTTCTTCTGAAGCGTTTTTTTGTTCAAGTCGGCGACTACCTATTTTCACGCGCCGTTTCCAGCGAACTATCTTCGGCACAAGTGAGCTTAACTTCTGTGTTCGGAATGGGAACAGGTGGAACCTCACCGTCATCGACACCGACCGATCTGAC